>NZ_FCON02000013.1 GCF_001544535.1 Caballeronia choica
GTGGTCCAACCGGGGGAGTGTCGTTAGCGGGGTTTGATCGTTGTTGGCATGTAGAAAAGGCGCGCACGTCGCACCGCTACAGGGAGTGGAGCAGCAGTCATTCATCCGTCCTGGCACTTCGTGCCCGACGACAGGTCTGCAAGTGGTGGTGAATTGAAGCATGCGGCAGCACGAAGTACGACGCAGATTTACCGATGGGTTTTGGTTTTGCCTGACGGGTGAGCGCGTAGCGCGAAGCCGGATGTATGACTGCTGATCCACCCCGTATGGCGGTGCGACGCGCGCGCCGTTTCTACATGCCAACAACGGGGAAACCCCGCTAACGACACTCCCCCGGTTGAACCACTCCGTTCAAAATGCGAGTGAACACGTGTTAGGGCTGGCGTTTGAAAGCTGCTTTCTTTGCTTACTTTCTTTGCAGCAGCAAAGAAAGTGAGTCCCGCCCCGGACAGGGGCAGAGCAAATAAACCACGAAGAAAACAAGTTCCATGGAAGCCCAAGCGCATCAAACGGTGTAACCCAACCCAACCCAACCCAACCCAACCCAACCAAACCCACCCCAAGCGCCAGCGCACCCTATTTAAGCGAGAGAATCCAGTCGGCGAGGGCGTTTGCCTGAGCGGGCGTCAGTTGCGTATTCGCCGGCATCGGCACTGGCCCCCACACGCCGACACCGCCTTCCACAATCTTGCGCGCGAGTTGCGCGTGCGCGCCCTCGACATCGGCGTATTTCGCCGCGACGTTCCTGAACGACGGCCCCATCGACACGCGCGACACCGAGTGGCAGCTCATGCAGTTGCGGCTTTGCGCAAGCGACAGCATCGGGTTTTCGTTCTGCGCGCTTGCTGCGCCGCACACCGACCACATCGCGAGCGATGCCAGAAAATGGGCGCTTGATGGCTTGATCGAAAGCATACGGTCTCCGCCGACCTGACTCCGCGGCATTATAAGAGAGAAGGGGCGCACGATCCCCATCGTGCGCCCCTTCTCATCCGCTTTGAACCCGCAGGATCAGCCCGTCACCGCGCCCTTGTTCGCGGGCAGCGCGAGCGTCGCATACTTCGCCAGCACGCCGCGCGTGTAACGCGGCGCCGGCTGCTTCCACGCGGCACGACGGCGTTCGATTTCCACGGCATCCACGTTCAGTTCGAGCAGCAGCTTGTGCGCGTCGATGGTGATCGAGTCGCCTTCCTGCACGAGCCCGATCGTGCCGCCGGCGTACGCTTCCGGCGCGACGTGGCCGACCACCATGCCCCACGTGCCGCCGGAAAAACGGCCGTCGGTGATCAGGCCGACCGATTCGCCGAGTCCCTTGCCGATGATCGCGGAAGTCGGCGCCAGCATCTCAGGCATGCCCGGGCCGCCCTTCGGTCCGAGATAGCGCAGCACCACGACGTCGCCGGCCTTGATCTTGTCGGCGAGGATCGCGTCCATCGCGCTTTGCTCGTCTTCGAACACGCGCGCCGGGCCGGTGATGACCGGGTTCTTCAAGCCAGTGATCTTGGCGACCGCGCCGTCCGGCGCCAGGTTGCCCTTCAGGATCGCGAGGTGGCCTTCGTCGTAGAGCGCCTGGTCGATCGGGTAGATCACCTTCTGGTCGGCGCGCGGCTTGCTCGGCACGTCTTTCAGTTCCTCGGCGATCGTGCGGCCCGTGATCGTGATGCAGTCGCCGTGCAGCATGCCCGCATCGAGCAGGAGGCGCAGCACCTGCGGAATGCCGCCCGCCTTGTGCAGGTCGGTCGCGACGAACTGGCCCGACGGCTTCAGGTCGCAGATCACCGGCACTTTCTTCCTCATGCGCTCGAAGTCGTCGATGGTCCATTCCACTTCGGCTGCGTGCGCGATTGCCAGATAATGCAGCACGGCGTTGGTCGAGCCGCCGGTCGCCATGATCAGCGCGACGGCGTTCTCGATCGACTTCTTCGTGATGATGTCGCGCGGCTTCAGGTCCTTCTTGACCGCTTCGACCAGCACGCGCGCCGATTCGGCGGCGGAGTCGACCTTTTCCTGATCGGGGTTCGCCATCGTCGACGAATACAGCAGCGACATGCCAAGCGCCTCGAACGACGAACTCATCGTGTTGGCGGTGTACATGCCGCCGCACGAGCCGGTCGACGGGCACGAATTCTTCTCGATGCCCTTGAAGTCCTCTTCCGACATGCGCCCGGCCGTGAACTCGCCGACCGCCTCGAACGACGACACGATGGTCAGATCCTTGCCCTTCCAGTTGCCCGGACGGATCGTGCCGCCGTACACGTAGATGCCCGGCACGTTCATGCGCGCGAGGCCGATCATGCCGCCCGGCATGTTCTTGTCGCAGCCGCCGATCACGACGACGCCGTCCATCCACTGGCCCTGCACGGCCGTTTCGATACAGTCGGCGATCACTTCGCGCGACACCAGCGAGTACTTCATGCCTTCGGTGCCCATCGACATGCCGTCCGAGATGGTCGGCGTGCCGAAGATCTGCGGATTGGCGTCGGACTTCCTGATCGACTCGACGGCGGCGTCGGCGAGACGCTGCAGGCCGGCGTTGCACGGCGTGATCGTCGAGTGGCCGTTGGCGATGCCGATCATCGGCTTGTCGAAGTCTTCTTCCTTGTAGCCAAGGGCGTAGTACATCGAGCGATTGGGCGAGCGCGCCACGCCCTGGGTGATGTTTTTCGAGCGGCGGTTGTAGGCCATTTGGGGGCTCCTTGAGGATTTTTTCGTCTGGTGCCGGAAGAATGCAGCGTCGGCAAGTGTCTGTCCAATATATTATTCAGGCTTTATTAGGTCGCGGAAAGTATCAATGGAGCAACGGAATCCGCCTGTCGAACTGCGCCTGCTGCGCTATTTCGTGACCGTCGCCGAGGAGATGCACTTCGGCCGCGCGGCCGCGCGCCTCGCGATGACACAGCCGCCGTTGTCGCAGGCAATCCGCGCGCTCGAGGACGCGCTTGGCGTCGCGCTGTTCGTGCGCACGAAGCGATCGGTCGAGCTTACGCCGGTCGGCGCGGACCTGCTGCCGGAGGTGCGGCGCCTTCTGGCCGCCGCCGATGCGCTGCGTCCGCTCGCGCAATCGCTCGCACGCGGCGAGGCGGGCGTGCTGTCGCTCGCGTTCGTGTCGACGGCGGATTACGGGCTGTTGCCGTCGCTGCTGCGCGATTTCGGCGCGCGCTATCCGGGCGTGCGCCTGCAACTCACCGAAGCGACGAGCGACGTGCAGATCGAGGAACTGGTCGCCGGCCGCATCGACGCGGGGCTCGTGATCCCGCCGCTGCCGCCGCGCCACGCGGCGGCGCTGTCGTATCTGGCGATCGCGCGCGAGCCGCTGGTGGCGGCACTCCCCGCCGATCTCGCCGCGCAACTGGGGCAGGGCGCGAACGAATGGGCCGAGACGCCCGTCAGCCTGCAGGAACTCGCATCCGTGCCGCTGGTCGTCTTCCCGAGACGGCTCGCGCCCGGTTTCTATGACATCATTATGGGTTGCTACGGCGCGGCCGGCCTCACGCCGCGCATCGGGCAGGAGGCGATCCAGATGCAGACCATCGTGAGCCTCGTGTCCGCCGGCATGGGCGTCGCGCTCGTGCCGCAGTCGCTCAGGCATCTGCGGCGCACGGGCGTGGTGTATCGTCCGCTCAGCGAGTCCGGGTCGTTGCCCGGCAGCGACGCGGGACCGTTCGTGGAAACCGGTCTGGTGTGGCGCGCGGCCGAGGTGAGCCCCGTGCTCGCCGGCTTCATCGACATCGTTCGCGCCTATGGCGCGACGATGCCTGCAATATAGTTCGCGCTTCATAGTTCGCGCATCTCGAACCGCTTATTCAATCTACGATGCTCATTCATCCCAATTTCGATCCCGTCGCGATTCACCTGGGGCCCCTCGCCGTGCGCTGGTACGGCCTCATGTACCTGGTCGCATTCGTTTCAGCGGTCGTCGTCGGCCGGTTGCGGCTGCGGCTGCCGCACGTCGCCGCCCAGGGCTGGACCGCGCGCGACATCGACGACATGCTGTTCTACGGCGTGCTCGGCACGATTCTCGGCGGCCGGCTCGGCTATGTGATCTTCTATAAGGCAAGCTGGTACGCCGCGCATCCGCTCGACATCTTCAAGGTCTGGGAAGGCGGCATGTCGTTTCACGGCGGCTTTCTCGGCGTGACGCTCGCGATGATCCTGTTCGCGTACCAGAGAAAGCGCACCTGGCTGCAAGTCACCGATTTCGTCGCGCCGATGGTGCCGCTCGGGCTCGCGGCGGGGCGCCTCGGCAACTTCATCAACGGCGAACTGTGGGGCCGCGTGACCGATCCGAACGCACCGTGGGCGATGCTGTTCCCGGGCGCATCGAACGACGATGCGATCTGGCTCGCGAAGCATTCGCAAGCCGACCTGCAGTGGCACCTCACCGAGATCTTCGAGCGCTATCACATGCTGCCGCGCCATCCGTCGCAGTTGTACGAGATCGCGCTGGAAGGCTTCGTGCTGTTCATCCTGCTGTGGACGTTCTCGCGCAAGCCGCGGCCGATGGGTGCGGGCTCGGCGCTGTTTTTGATCGGCTATGGCCTTGCACGCTTCACCGTGGAATTCGCGCGTGAGCCCGATGATTACCTCGGCCTGCTGACGTTCGGCTTTTCGATGGGCCAATGGCTCTCGATGCCGATGATCGTCGCGGGGATCGGCTTGATGGTATGGGCTTATCGGCGCGACCGGCGGCTGCCTTCCGCGCCCGCCAACGCGGCCTGATGATACGAAAACGCCTCGCCACAGCGAGGCGTTTTTGCTTGAAGCAAGGCGTTCGATCAACGCCCCATCTGCACCGATCCCGACACGTTGACCGTCACCGTCGACGTTCCCGCTTCCAGGGCCATGGGCGCAGCCATCTTCGCGTCGGCGCTCATCCCGCGCGCCTGCATCATCATGACCGGACGCGGCGGCGAGCTGCCATCGTGATTGACGCTGACTTCGCGGATCGTATAGCTGCTGTAGCCGAACGCTTGCGCGGACGCCTGCGCCTGTTGACGGAACGAGTCGATCGCCTGCGTCGAGAGCTTCTGCGCGGCGGCGCGCTGCGCTTCCGGCGACAGCGAGAACGCGACATTGCCGACCTGCATCGATGAACTCATCTTGCCCGCAAGCTTCGATGCTGCCGCGAAATCATGCGACTCCAGCACGACTTCGGTGCGGCCACGCCATGCGGAAATGCGGCCATCGCGATCCGTCGACGGATACACCGTGAACGAACCGCTGCGCGCCGTCACGCCATCGACGCCCTTTGCCTGGCGTAACGCGGCATCGGCGCGTTGGTTCAGCGTCGTCGTGAGCGACGATGCATCCGGTGCCTGCTGCTCGTAGAACAGTGTGATGTTAACGGTGTCCTGCGGCACTTCGGCACTCGCCTCGGCCGACAGCGACAGCACGCCCGCAGGCTGCGGCTGCGTGACGACGGTTTGCGCGGTGGCTGAAGCGGACATCGTGAGGGCCGCACAAGAAAGGGCGGCTGCTGCAAGCGCGAACGCGGTTTTCTTCTTGATCATCGAGGAACTCCAAGGGCATGAATTCGCGTGATTCGCGACGCCACTTAGGCGTTTCGCGTGCACGCGAAGTTCCCTCCGCGACTAGACGAGATGCTCGGTGATGAAGCGCCACTGCGCCTCGGTGACCGGCGTGATCGACAGGCGATTGCCCTTCGCGAGCACCTGCATGTCGGCAAGCTCTTTGTGCTCGCGCAGCGTCGCGAGCGGCACGAGCGGCGTCTTCTTCACGAAGTGAACATCGACGAGGAGCCAGCGCGGTGTTTCCTGCGTCGACTTCGGATCGAAGTACGGGCTCTTCGGATCGAACTGCGTGGGATCGGGATAAGCGCTCGACGAGACCTCGGCGATGCCCGCGATGCCCGGCTGCGGACAGCTCGAATGATAGAAGAGCACACCGTCGCCGACCTGCATCGCATCGCGCATGAAGTTGCGCGCCTGATAGTTGCGCACGCCGGTCCACGGCAGGGTTTTCTTCGCCGCGTGAGCGAGATGATCGATGCTTGCTTCGTCCGGTTCGGACTTCATCAGCCAGTAACGCATGATGTGATGACGAGTGAGCGACCAAAGAAAAACGGCATCGGAAAAACCGATGCCGTTGAAGAAGGTCCCCGCCTCAGCCGCTAGGCCGGCATCCTGAACCTGGGTTCAAGATTGGTCGCAGTAGGCAGCACTTCGGGTACATCAGACAGAGTGACGCGCGCGCCCGTGCTACAAATTTCCGCAACCGTGCACAATGGCATTGGTTCAAGGAATATATGACCTTGGCGAACCAGGCAGGGAGTACTAACTCTACACCAATCGTGTGCCGGATGCAGCAACGACTTTAATCTTTCTTGAATCAGGGACGATCCGCACCCACGACATGCATGCTTACATCATTGCGCTTCATATTGCGCAATGACGGCGCCCAGTTGTTCGTTCATCTGGTGCACGGTATGGCGAATCTCTTCGGCGGGGAACGCTTCGCCGTGACGCACGCTGTTTTGCAGCTTAAGCAATTCCGACGCCAGCGAAAGCGCCGCCATGACCGCAATGCGATCCGTACCGCGCACGTTGCTTGCAGTGCGCACCTTGCCCATCTCGGCATCGACGCGGGCCACGGCTTCACGCAGCGCGTCTTCGGTTTCAGCCGAGCATGCAAGCCGGTACGGCTGGCCGAGGATGGAGACTTCGATCTGCTTGGTCGTCATGCTTTTTCTCCGTGGCTGTGCTCACCGTGCATCTCGCCCGCATGCGCGTGCTCATGCGCATCGTGGGCATCGGGGCCAAGAAGATCCAGTTGGTTGTCGGGTTCGGGCGCGGCTTTTGCTCGCGGCAGTTTTTCGAGGATGGCGTTCAGGCGCACCTGCGCGTCGTCGATTTTCGCCGAGAGACCGTCACGTTCGGCCTGCAGCGTGTCGCGTTCTTCGCGCACTTGCGCGAGTTCGCTCTGCACGCCGGCGTGCTCGGCACGCAACTGTTCGAGTTGCTCTTCGAGTGCGCGCCGCGCCTGATGATGACGTTCGCTGATCTTGATCAGCCGGCCGATGTTCTGTGAAAGTGATTCGAGTTCGTTGAGCATGTGCTGCGTCCTCTAAAGACCTCGCATTTTAGCGCGGTTCAACCGGGCTTCCGACAATTGTCTCGTTTCGAGACGTAACAGCACGCGATTGATGCGCTAAAAGCGGCCTTGCCCGTGCAATTCGTGTGTGGAAAGCGCAGGTCTTTTTGCATGCATGCAAACCTTTGCCATGTCTTTGCCATGCACCAATCGCGCCGATTCGTTTCCTTGACGCTCTCAAGTGCGGCTCCTAAACTTGCCGCACTTTTGGTGCTCGCGCGCGCATTCAATGCGTGCGCAGTCAAACGGGAAACAGGGAGCGACGCCCCAGGGCCGAGCCAACCTGTGCTGCCCCCGCAACGGTAAGCGACCGCAACGCAAGTTGCAAGTCGTCCCGGACGCGTTTGTCCGCCATCGCACTTCAGATTTCGTCATCGAAGATCGCATGCGCGGCACACGTGTCGACGCCACTGCGCGAATGCGCGGGAAGGCGGGACGATCTCGTCGCCAGCCCGGATACCGGCCAATGGTCACGCGCGTCGCCCCAAGCTTCATGCACGGCGCCGCGCGGATTGCGCATGAAGCCTGCGGGGAGCGGGCCGCGCTTGCCATCGACAGGAAACGCTTCACACATGTCTTCACCGTTTGTCCGTGCCGCGGGGCCGGTGTTGCTGCTCGCCGGCGCCTTGCCGCACGCGGCGTTTGCTGAGCCCGCTGAATCTGTTGCTACCGTAGAACCTTCCGCGCTGGCGCCCGTCGTCGTGACCGCGACGCGTGCGCCCGCCCCCCTCGCCGATGCGATCGCGCAGACCACGCTCTTCGATTCGCAGGACATCGCCGACACAAATTCCACCGATGCAATCGGCCTGCTCGCGTTCGCGCCCGGCGTGCAGATTACGCGCAACGGCGGGCCGGGTGCGTCGTCGGGAATGTTCTTGCGCGGCGCGTCGTCGGCGCAGTCGCTCGTGCTGATCGACGGCGTGCGCGTCGAGTCGGCGGGACTCGGCGCCGCGCAGCTCTCGCAGATGATGCTCGCTGAAATCGACCACATCGAAGTGGTCAACGGCAACGTGTCGGCGCTCTACGGTTCGGGTGCGATCGGCGGGGTCGTGCAAATCTTTACGAAAGAGGGCGGTAACCATCCGCCGCGCTTCAACTTCGAAACCGAGTACGGCAGCTATCGCACGCAGCGTCAGCAGTTCGGTGTGAACGGTGCGCTCGACCAGGAGGGCCGCACCACGTTCGACGTCACCGTATCGCGCGAAAAGACCGACGGCTTCTCGTCGATCGATCCGGCCATCGTGCCGAACGCCAATCCGAACGCCAACGGTTATTTGAACGAGAGCGTCGCGGCGACGCTGCGGCACGCGTTCACGGACAAGTGGGACGGCGGCGTACGATTCTTGCGGTCGAATGGCATCAACAGCTTCGACGATGCATACGGCGTGCCGAGTGATCTCAACGAATCGCACGACCGGGTGCGTTCGGCGTCGGTGTTCGCCAACGGCAAGCTGACCGACCGCTTGACGACGCACGTAACAGTCGCAGAGGGACAGGACCGAGCGAACATCGAACAGAACGGCGTCTATACGAGCAAGTTCGATTCGGAGAATCGCCAATACCTGTGGCAGAACGACTTCCTGCTCGGCGCCGATCACAAGCTTTTGTTCGGCTACGAGCACCTCGACCAGACGCTCGATTCCGACCAGTTCGCCGCACCCGCACGGCACGTGAATTCCGTTTTCGCGGGATACGTGGGCCGTATTGGCGGCAACGAGTTGCAGGCGAACGTGCGCCACGACCAGTACTCCGATTTCGGTGGAGCGAACAGCTACTATCTCGGCTACGGCTACTACTTCGATGCCCACTGGAAGGTCACTGCAAGCTATGCCGAATCGTTTCGCGCGCCGAGTTTCGACGATCTGTACTATCCGTTCAGCGGCAATCCGTCGATCCAGCCCGAGCGGAGCCATTCGATCGAAGCGGCGCTGCAATATGCATCGGGCAGGCTCGGCGTGCTGCGTCTGACGGCGTTCCAGACGCGCTATTCGAACCTGATCGACTATGTCGCCGATGGCGGCGGCTTCTATATCGCCCAGAACGTCGGGCGGGCGAAGGTGCAGGGCATCGAGGGCGCGTGGGCGGGGCACGTCGGCGCCACCGACGTGCGCGCGAGCTTCACGTTGCAGAACCCCGTCGACGAAACGAATCACGAGGACCTGACACGCCGCGCGCGCCGGTTTGCTTCGTTCACCGCGCATCGTTCGATCGGCGACTGGCGCGTGGGCGGCGAATGGATCGTGAGCGGCGCGCGCAGCGATTACGACTCGACGCTGGCGGGCTATGGCGTTGTGAATCTGTCGGCGCGCTATGAGATCACGAAGTCATGGTAC
This sequence comes from Caballeronia choica, assembly GCF_001544535.1. Classification (GTDB taxonomy): domain Bacteria; phylum Pseudomonadota; class Gammaproteobacteria; order Burkholderiales; family Burkholderiaceae; genus Caballeronia; species Caballeronia choica. The sequence goes on from NZ_FCON02000013.1 coordinate 9,444, forward strand.
GTGGATGCGCGCATCGACAACCTGTTCGACAAGGACTATGAACTCGCCTATTCGTACAACACGCCGCGTCGCGGCGCGTATCTCACGCTCGGGTGGCGGCAACTGTGATCGATGAGCGCGCGCTTTCGCACGGCATGACCGTCAGCCGCGCCACCGCGATATGGACGGTCCTCGCGGCGGCCGCGCTCGTCGTGTTCGTGGCGTCGCTCGCGCTTGGGAGCATCGCGCTCGCGCCGTCGCGCGTGATCGATGCGTTGCTGCATGCGCGCGCGTCTTCGTCCGATGTCATCGATGAAATCGTGTTGAGCCTGAGGCTGCCGCGCGCGCTCGCGGGCTTCGCGTCGGGCGCATTGCTCGCGATGGCCGGCGCGCTGCTGCAAGTGCTGTTGCGCAATCCGTTGGCCGAGCCCTACGTGCTCGGCGTATCCGGCGGCGCGGCCACATTCGCGCTTGCAGCGATGCTCGCATCGTTGCCGTGGTGGAGCGTCGACGTGGCTGCGTTCATCGGCGCGTTCCTGTCGATCCTGCTCGTGCTCGGACTCGCGCGGCGCGAACTCTGGCGCGGTGAGCCGCAGGACGCATCGCCGCGTCTGCTGCTGACGGGCGCGGTCATCGCTGCCGGCTGGGGCGCGCTGATCACGCTGATGCTCGCCGTCGCGCCCGAGAACCGATTGCGCGGCATGGTCTTCTGGCTGACCGGCGACCTGAATGGCGTCGCGACGCCGTGGACCGCGTTGATCGCGATGGCCGTCGCGCTTGTGTGCGTCGTTCCAGTTGCGCCGCAACTCAACGTCCTTTTGCGCGGCGATGCCACGGCGCAAGCGCTCGGCGTGCCGGTCGTGCGATTGCGTTTGCGCGTCTATCTGGTGGCTTCGCTCGCGGCCGCCGCCGCCGTGACGACGGCAGGGACGATCGGCTTCGTCGGGCTCGTCGTGCCGCATGGTTTGCGGCTCGCGTTCGGCAACGATCAGCGCATGCTGTTGCCGGCGGCGGCGCTCGCGGGCGGTGTCGCGGTGATGGGATGCGATCTCGTTGCGCGCACGGTGATCGCGCCGGCGCAGTTGCCGGTCGGCGTGATGACGGCGCTCATCGGCGTTCCGGTGTTCCTGTGGATGCTGCTGCGGAGGACGCGATGAATGCGAGCCTTCGGGTCGACCGGCTCTCGTTGCGCGCCGCAAGCCGCACGCTGGTCGCGGAACTCACGCAGGCGTTCGCGCCCGGTGAAGTGTGGTGCATCGCGGGACCGAACGGTGCGGGCAAGACGACGCTGCTTGCAGCACTCGCCGGGCTGTCGAAGCCTGCGGCGGGTTCGGTGTCGCTCGATGGCATCGACGTAGGCGACTGGCGCGCAGCCGATCTCGCAAGGCGCCGCGCGTTGATGCCGCAGAGCACGCACGATGCGTTCAACGCGACCGTGCTCGACATCGTGATGCTCAATCGCTTCCCGCATCTGACCGGCTGGGGTTGGGAGAGCGATGCCGATCTGCACGCCGCGCATGCGGCGCTGGACGTGCTCGGGCTTGCATCATTCGCGATGCGCGGCGTGCTGTCATTGTCCGGCGGCGAACGGCAACGCGTCGCGCTTGCCGCGACGCTGTGCCAGGACGCGCCGCTGCTGCTGCTCGACGAACCGCTTTCGCATCTCGACCTGCATCACCAGATCGAATGCCTCGATGTGCTCACTGCCTGGGCGCGGTATCGCAGCGACTCGCGCACGATCATTTTCTCGTGTCACGATCTGAATCTCGCGCGTCGTTACGCAACGCACGCGCTGCTGCTCGACGGCGCGGGCCACGCGCATGCGGGACCAGCGCGCGACGTACTCAGTGCCGAGCGCGCGAGCGCTGCATTCGGCTATCCGCTCATCTTGATTCACCAGGGCGATCACGAGGCGCTCGTGCCCGTGATGCGCGTGCCAGAACTGTAATCCTCACAGGACGAAACGATGTCTCTCATTCACGACTTGCCGCAACCGCTCGACCGCTCGCTTCAGTCCGAACTCCAGCACGTCATCGATACGAAGACGAAGCCGCCGGGCAGTCTCGGACGCCTCGAATCGCTCGCGTTGCAAATGGGCCTGATCCAGCAGACGACGAAGCCGCGCATCGAACGTTCCGCGATGATCGTGTTCGCGGGCGATCATGGCATCGCCGCCGAGGGCGTCAGTTCCTATCCGCAGGAAGTGACCGTACAGATGGTCGCGAATTTCCTGGCGGGCGGGGCGGCGATCAATGCTTTGTCGCGTGCGGCCGGCATGACGCTCGAAGTGGTCGACGCGGGTGTCGCGACGGCATCGCCCGCATCCGATGCGCTGATCGACATCGCGATCCGGCGCGGCGGCACGCGCAACTTCGCGCACGAACCCGCGATGACGCGCGACGAAGCCTTGCAGGCCATCGAACGCGGCGCGCAACGCGTGCGTCATCACGCATCGCTCGGGACCAACGTGATCGGTTTCGGCGAGATGGGCATCGCGAATACATCGGCGGCGGCGTGCTTGATGAGCAGGCTGTGTGCATTGCCGATCGACGTGTGCGTCGGGCGCGGCACCGGGCTGTCGAACGAAGGCGTGAGCCACAAGCGCGATGTGCTCGCGGCCGCGCTCGAACGTCATGCAAAGAGCGCCGATCCGATCGATACGCTCGCCACCTTCGGCGGCTTCGAGATCGCGATGATCGCGGGCGCGTTTCTCGCCGCTGCGAAAGCACGCATGACGATTCTCGTCGACGGGTTCATCGCGACGTCCGCGCTGCTCGTCGCGCATGCGATCTCGCGCGATGTCCTCGACTACTGCGTGTTCGCGCATGCATCGAACGAAGCGGGACACGCGCGGATGCTTCAATACTTCGACGCCGCGCCGCTCCTGCAACTCGACCTGCGTCTCGGCGAAGGCACGGGTGCCGCGCTCGCGTTGCCGCTGTTGCGCGCGGCGGTTGCCTTCATCGGCGAGATGGCGAGCTTCGAATCGGCGGGGGTGTCGAACCAGGACGCTTGAAGCGATGCTCCGGCCACTCGACGAACTGCGCTACTTCCTCACCGCGCTCGGCTATTTCACGCGCGTGCCGGTGCCGCGCTGGGTCGGATTCGAGCGGCACTACCTGAACGCGGCGGCGCGGTATTTTCCGCTCGTCGGGCTGATGGTCGGGGCGGTGGCCGCGCTCGTCTATCTCATTGCGTTGCGCGTGTTCCCCGCGAGCATCGCGGTGCTGCTCTCGATGGCCGCGACCTTGCTGCTGACCGGCGCGTTCCACGAAGACGGCCTCGCCGATTGCTTCGATGCATTCGGCGGCGCCTACACGCGCGACGATGCGCTGCGGATCATGCACGACTCGCGCATCGGCGCATTCGGCGCGATTGCGCTCGTCGTTGCGCTCGCGTTGAAGTGGCAGACGCTCGCCGCGTTGCCGCCGATGCGCGCTGTGTGGCTGATGATCGCCGCGCACGCCGCGAGCCGCACGTTCGCGATCAGCTATCTGCTCACGCTCGAATACGTGCGCGCCGAGGGCAAGGCCAAACCCGTCGCGCAACGCATGAGCTACGCGGCATTCGCGCTCGCTGCGATGTGCGGGCTGCCGTGGCTGTTCTGGCCGGACTGGAAAGCAGGCTGCGTATGCGTGGCCGTGCTCGTCGTGATGCGCTTTTTCATCGGCCGATATTTCGTGCGGCGCATCGGCGGCTATACCGGCGATTGCCTCGGCTTCGCGCAACAGCTTTTCGAACTCGCGATCTACCTGACCGGACTCGGATGGATCTCATCCTGATACGCCATCCCGCCGTCGCGATCGATGCGGGCATCTGCTATGGGCAAACCGACGTGCCGCTTGCGGGCGATGTCGATGAATCGGCGCGCGGGCTCTTGCAGCGGATGCGCGTGTTGAAGGTGCCGGAGTGCGTTGAAGCGTGGCATACGAGTCCGTTGCAACGATGCTTTTTGTTTGCACGAGCGCTAGGTGACCCGCACGCCGATGCGCGCCTCAAGGAAATCGATTTCGGCAGATGGGAAGGCCACGCATGGGACGGCATCGATCGCGCGCTGCTCGATGCATGGGCCGATGATCTGGAGCACGCTCGCGCGCACGGTGGCGAGAGTCTGGCGCAGTTTCGCCAGCGGGTGATGCACTGGTTCGACGATACGTGCGCTCGAAGCAATACGTCCGTCCACGTCGTGACGCATGCAGGCGTAATCCGCGTGCTGACGGCGCGCTTGCTCGATGCGAAACAGGCGAGCGTATTGCAATGGCCGCTCGACCATGGCGCGATCGTATGGCTCAAACGCGTGCGCGACGAATGGTTGCTCGTGCGCTGGAACGCGTGATCACTTCGGGCGCCGTTCGCGCGCCGTTTCGAGGTCTTCGCACAAGCGCGCCGCGCCGAGCGCGAGACGCGGCGTCGGGCGGTTGATCAGGTCGCCGTCGATGCCGAACAGGTTGCCGCGTGCAACCGCCGTCATCGAAGGCCACTGCTTCCACCGGTCGAGCGCGGGCAGCGGATGGTCCGGCTGCGTCGCGCCTGCTGTCGCGGTCACGATCGCTTCGGGATTCGCTGCGAGCACGGCTTCGGTCGAGACCGTCGGGACGAGCGGCTTGAGGTCGGCGAACACGTTGCGTCCGCCGCACAAGCCGATCACTTCGCTGAAGACGTGCGCACCGTTGAGCGTCATCAGCGGCTCGTCCCACACCTGATAGAACACGCCGACGACTGGTCGGCTCGCATAACGCGTGCGCAACGAAGCGATGTCGCGGCGAAACGCATTCGATGCATCGGCTGCCGTTTGCGCGGTCCCGAGCAGCGTGCCGAGCTTGTCGATGGTCACGGGGATGTCGTCGAGCTTGCGAGGTTCGCTGAAGTAGAGAGGCACGTGCAGATCGCGCAGCCGGTCGATCTGCCGCGCTGCATTGCCATGCCGCCACACGACGATCAGATCAGGCCTCAGCGCGACGATGCGTTCGAGATCGAGCGCCTTGTTATCGCCGACGCGCGGTATCGACTGCGCTTCGCGCGGGTAGTCGCTGTACGTCACCGCGCCGACGATGCGCGCACCGCCGCCCGCCGCGAACAGCAGTTCAGTGACGTGCGGCGCGAGACTGACGACGCGTTGCGCGGGTGCGTCGAGCGTGACGGTGGCGCCGGTGTCGTCGGTGACGGAGAGCGTGGCGTTAGCGTTGGCATGCGCCGATATCCCCAGCACTGCAATCGCCAGCAAGCACCGCAACGTCATGCGCGAAGCTCCGCGAACGCGCGCGCGAGACGCGCCCAGTCGCCTTCCGATCCGGGCAGGCCAATGCGCAGGCTCGGCGTCGTGCCGGCGCGATCGAACAGACGTGTCCAGATGCCGCGCGTCGCAAGCGCGTCTTGCAGCGACGCTGCGTCCAGCGTCTCGAACCAGGCGAAGAGCGGAGTCGCATGCACGCTGGCGAAACCGTGGCTCGCGATCAGCATCGCGAGGCGCTGGCTGTCCTTGCCCAGTTGCTCGCGGGTCGCACGCTGCCACGCGTGGTCGTCGAACGCGGCCCGAACTGCGTGACGCGCGGGACCGCTCACCGTCCACGCGCCGAGCGCATCGTTCAGCGCGCGGCGCACCGGTTCGGCGGCGAGGACGAAACCCACGCGAATGCCCGCCAGGCCGAAGAACTTGCCGACCGAACGCAGCACGACGAGACCGTCGCGGTCCGCTTGCCCTGCGAGCGATGCACCGGGTTCGTCGGCATCGGCGAAGGCTTCATCGACGATCAACGTGCCGCCGCGCATCGCGAGTTGTTCATGCCAGCGAAGCAGGACATCGGGCGCGATGCGCTCGGTCGTCGGATTGTTCGGGTTCGCGACGATCACGTGATCCAGTTCCGCGGGCAGGTCACGCGCGGAGACATCGAGCGTCACCACGCGATGCCCCGCGCGTTCGAACGCAGGCGCATATTCCGCGTACGTCAGCGGCGCGACGGCGGCCACGCCCCGCCGCAACAGCGACGGCAACACGCGAATCGCAGCCTGGCTCCCCGCGACGGGCAGCACCGCCTCCGCACCGTAGTAACGCGCGGCCGTGGCGGCGAGACCGTCGTCGTCTTCGGGCAGACGGCGCCACGCATCCGGCGGGACCGGCAGCACCGGATAGCCGCGCGGATTGATGCCGGTCGAGAGATCGAGCCAGTCTTCGAGCGGTATCGAATAACGGCGCGCTGCCTCGCGCAGGTTGCCGCCGTGCCGGATCGGTTCGACCGGATCAGCCATGAGCGCCCACGCTGAGAAAAGCCGCGATCAGGAACACGGCAAGCCAGAGCAGCGTCGAGCGTTCGACGAGCCGCAACGCCGCGACGACATGCACCGGCATCGCGGAGCGTCCCGCGCCGAGCACGGGGCGCGACTCCAGCGTGCCGTTATAAACCGCCGGGCCGCCGATCAGCACGTTCAGGCTGCCCGCGCCCGACGCCATCACGGGCCCCGCGTTCGGGCTGTCCCACGATGCGGCCTGCGTGCGCCAGCAATGCCACGCGGTGCGCGTGTCGCCGAGCAACGCGTAGCTCGCGGCCGTGAGGCGGGCAGGAATGAAGTTCAGCACGTCGTCGAAGCGGGCTGCCGCCCAGCCGAATCGCAGATAGCGCGTCGTGCGATAGCCCCACATCGCGTCGAGCGTGTTGGCGAGGCGAAACGCCAGCGCCCCCGGGCCGCCCGCGACCGCGAACCAGAAGAGCGCGCCGAAGATCGCATCGTTGCCGTTCTCGAGCGCCGATTCGACCGCTGCCCGCGAGAGCGCGCCTTCGTCGGCGTCGGTGGTTTCGCGCGACACGATGCGCGCCGTCAGCTCGCGCGCTGTGGCGAGGTCGCCCAAGCCGAGCGCGCGGGCGATCGGTGCGATGTGATCGCGCAGGCTCTTCGCGCCGAGCGCAAACCACAGGAGCGCGGCGTGCACGATGCACGCGGCCGTGAACGGCAGGATGCTCACCAGCAGCCAGGCGATTGCGACCGGCGGCACGACGGCGACGAGCCACGCGAGAATGCCGGCCGGCCGCGCGCGAAAGCCGCTGTTCATGCGCGCTTCCAGCCGAGTCGCGAGCGTGCCGAAACCGACGAGCGGATGACGCGCACTCGGCTCGCCGATCACGCGATCGACGATCACGCCGGCAATCGCGAGCATCGCCATCGCGTAGAAGGAGAGGAGGAGCATGGGGCGCTCAGCCTTTGAGCGCGAGTGGCAGGCCCGCGACCATCAGCGTCGCGCGCGTGCTCGCGGCGGCGACGCGCTGGTTCAGGCGCCCGAGTTCATCGACGTAGCGACGCGTCACCGAGCCGAGCGGCACCACGCCCAGGCCGATCTCGTTACTGACGATGATGATCTTGCCGCGCGCGTCGGACACGGCGGCGTCGAAAGCGTTTAGGGCTTCGTGCGGCGCCGGGTGCGCTTCGGTGTAATCGGCGGGGCAGAGCAGGTTGGCGAGCCACAGCGTGAGGCAGTCGATCAAGACGCAATGTCCGTCGCGGGCCACCGAGGAGAGCGCGCCCGCGAGATCGAGCGGTGCTTCGAGCAGCGACCAGTGCGCCGGCCGCCGCACACGATGATGCGCGATGCGTTCCCCGAACTCCGCATCGCCGATGCGCGCGGTCGCGACGTAGGTGACGGGCAGGCCGCTTTCGGCAGCGAGCCGTTCGGCATGCGCGCTCTTGCCCGAGCGCGCGCCGCCGAGGATGAAGGTGAGGTCCCGCGATGGAGCAGAGGAGGTCATCGGGGTATTGTAGCGGCGGGCTAAGATAACGGGCCATCCATGGCCTTATAGGGAAAGCGACCTCATGCACTTCGCGCCGCGCGGCACGCTGATGATCCAGGGCACGACCTCCGATGCAGGCAAGAGCACGCTCGTCGCGGGCCTGTGCCGGCTCGCGCGGCGCGGCGGCGTGCGGGTCGCGCCGTTCAAGCCGCAGAACATGGCGCTCAACAGCGCCGTGACCGTCGACGGCGGCGAGATCGGCCGTGCGCAGGCGTTGCAGGCGATCGCGGCCGGCGTCGATGCGCAGATCGACTTCAATCCGGTGCTGCTCAAGCCGACGAGCGATCGCGGCGCGCAGGTCATCATCCACGGCCACGCGCACGCGAATCTCGATGCGCGGGCGTATCACGAATACAAGAGCGTCGCGTTCGAGGCCGTGCTGGCTTCGTATGCGCGGCTCAAGGCGGCTTTCGATTCGATCATCGTCGAGGGTGCGGGAAGCCCGGCGGAGATCAACCTGCGCAAGCGCGACATCGCGAACATGGGCTTTGCGGAGCGCGTCGATTGCCCGGTCGTGCTGGTTGCCGATATCGACCGCGGGGGCGTGTTCGCGCATCTGGTCGGCACGTTGGCGTGCTTGTCGGAAAGCGAGCGGGCGCGCATTCGCGGCTTCGTGATCAACCGGTTTCGCGGCGATATCGGCTTGCTGCAGCCCGGGCTCGACTGGCTCACGGCCCGTACCGGCAAACCGGTGCTCGGCGTCGTGCCTTACCTCCACGGCCTCACGCTCGACGCCGAAGACATGCTGCCGAGCGAAAAGCACACGCGCGGCGCCCGCGACGCGCTGAAGGTGATCGTGCCGGCGCTGCCGCGCATCAGCAATCACACGGATTTCGATGCGCTGCGCGCGCACCCCCAGGTCGACTTTCAATACGTGCGAGCCGGGATCGCGCCGCCGCCGGCCGATCTGATCGTGCTGCCCGGCTCGAAAAGCGTGCAGCGCGATCTCGCGTGGCTGCGCGATAACGGCTGGGATCGCGCGATCGCGCGGCATCTTCGCTATGGCGGCAAGCTGCTCGGCATCTGCGGCGGGATGCAGATGCTCGGGCGCGACATCGACGATCCCGACGGCATCGAAGGTCCGGCGGGACGGATCGACGGGCTCGGCCTGCTCGATCTGTCGACGACGCTCACGCCGCACAAGCTGCTCGAAAACGTGACCGGGCGACTTGCGCTCGATGGCGACGCAACGGCGCCCGTGCGCGGCTACGAAATTCACATGGGACGCACGAGCGGCGCGGCACTCGCGCGGCCCGCCGTGCTGCTCGACGACGGCCGGCCGGACGGCGCCGTTTCGGACGACGGCCAGATCGCGGCGACGTATCTGCACGGCCTCTTCGATACGCCGGAAGCCTGCGCGGCGCTGCTGGAATGGGCGGGCGTCGGGGAAGCGGAAGCGCTCGATTATCCGGCGCTCAGGGAAGCGTCGCTGGATCGGCTGGCCGATGCGCTCGCTGAATCGCTCGATCTGGATGCGGTTGGCGCGGCGTTCGGCTGACGCCGCGCTTTGCCCGCGCTCGCCTCAATACAAGATCATCTGCGTGCAGCGAAACAGCGCGACGGTCTTGCCGTCCGCGTTCGTCACAATCGCGTCCCACACTTGCGTGCTGCGCCCGAGATGCACGGCCGTCGCCCGCGCGACGATCTTCCCTTCGCGCGCCGTCCCGAGATGATTGCTTTTCAGCTCGACGGTCGTGAAGTTCTTCGCGCCCTCGGGCAGATGCGCGATACACGCATAGCCGCAGCACGTATCGGCGAGACCGATCACGCTGGCCGCGTGCAGGAAGCCGTTCGGAGCGAGAAGCTGGGGCCGGATCGGCAATTCGCCGACCAGCGCGCCGCTGTCGAGCGAGACCAGTTCGATGCCGAGCAGCTCCGGCAGGCAGCCGCGCTGGCGATTGCGCAGGAAATCGAGGGTGACATCGGGGCGTAGTGTCGTCATGGGCAGGAGAACGTTGGCTGTTTGCAAGATATCCGGCGCGGCCGGTTTTACCGATAATATCAACGGCTCGAACATTGCAGGTTTCAAAACAACGATCCGGCCAGCGGGATTTCACCATTTCCGGCTGTCGGGCAGAACATTTCGGGAAACTTCATGACGGTGATCGTGGTGGCGAATCCGAAGGGCGGCGTCGGCAAGAGCACGCTCGCGACGAATCTGGCGGGGTATTTCGCGGCGAACGGCGAGTGGGTCGCGCTCGCGGATCTCGACAAACAGCGCTCGGCCCACGCCTGGCTCACATTGCGGGCGGATACCCTGCCGAGGATCGAAGAGTGGCAAGTGGACATCGACGCGCCGTCCAAGCCGCCGAAAGGTCTGGAAAAAGCCGTCGTCGATACGCCGGCCGGGATTCACGGCAACCGGCTCGCGCTCGCGCTGGAACTGGCGGACAAGGTGATCGTGCCGCTTCAGCCGTCGATGTTCGACATCCTCGCGACGCAGGACTTCCTGCAGAAATTGTCGAAGGAAAAGGCGGTGCGCAAGGGCGCGATCGAGATCGGCGTGGTCGGGATGCGGGTGGATGCCCGCACACGCTCGGCAGACCAGTTGCACCGGTTCGTCGAGGGGCTCGAACTGCCGGTGCTCGGGTTCGTGCGCGATACGCAGAATTATGTGCAGCTTGCGGCGCACGGGCTCACGATCTGGGATGTCGCGAAGAGCCGCGTGGAGAAGGACCTGGAACAGTGGCAGCCGATCGTGGAGTGGGCGGGGAAGTAGAGAGGGAGGCCGGCCATTGTCTGTTTGCGATCTTTCGTTTCGCCGCATGGTATTAGAGGGATTTTCGGAGACTTCTTAAAATCTCCTTCGCAGAAAAAATACCCGCGCTCTCTACGTCCAGTTCTGCGTCGGCACGTGATCGCGGCTGCCCTTGATGCGGTTCTTCTCGTCGACGAATACCAGATCCGGCTTCCAGCCCGCCTTCAATTCCGCCTCGTCGACCGAAGCGAACGCCGCGATGATCACCAGGTCGCCCAGTTGCGCCCGGCGCGCGGCCGAGCCGTTGAGCGAAATCATTCCGCTGCCGCGCTCGCCCTTGATCGCGTAAGTCGTCAGGCGCTCACCGTTGTTCACGTTCCAGATGTCGATCTGCTCGTTCTCGACGAGATTCGCCGCTTCGAGCAAATCTTCGTCGATTGCGCACGAGCCTTCGTAATGCAATTCGCAGTGCGTGACCGTCGCGCGGTGAATCTTCGATTTCAGCATGGTTCGCTGCATGGCTTCGTCTCTCAAATTTCCAGGTTGTCGATGAGGCGGGTCGTGCCGAGCTTCGCGGCGGCGAGCACGACGAGCGGCGCGTCGGCGTCGGCGGGGCCGGGCGGCAGCAAGTCAAAACGCTTGCGCACAGCGACGTAGTCGGGGTTCCAGCCGCGCGCCGCCAGCGAATCCATCGCGTCTTTTTCGATGGCCTGGAAGTCGCGGTTGCCGGCCAGCACGGCATCGCGCACGCGATTCAGCGTCGCGGCGAGCACCGGCGCCTCGGCGCGTTCGGCGGCCGCGAGAAAGCGGTTGCGGGAACTGAGCGCGAGGCCGTCGGTGTCGCGCACGGTTTCGGCGGCGATCACTTCGGTCGGCAGCGCGAACTGGTGGCACATCTGCCGGACGATCATCAACTGCTGGTAATCCTTCTTGCCGAACACCGCGACGCGCGGTTGCACGCACGACATCAGCTTCATCACGACCGTGCACACGCCCTGGAAGAATCCCGGGCGGAATTCGCCTTCGAGGATATCGCCGAGATCGTGCGGCGGATGCACGCGGTATTGCTGCGGCTGCGGATACAGGTCCTGTTCCGTCGGCGCGAACAGCACGTAGACGTTTTCCTTTTGCAGCTTCTCGATGTCGTCCTGCAGCGTGCGCGGGTATTTGTCGAAATCTTCGTTCGGGCCGAACTGCAGCCGGTTCACGAAAATGCTCGCGACCACCGGATCGCCGTGCTGGCGCGCGAGCCGCATCAGCGAGAGATGGCCCTCGTGCAGGTTGCCCATCGTCGGGACGAAGGCGGTTCGGTTCTGTCCGCGCAACTGGTCGCGCAGTTCATGGATGGAGCTGATGACTTTCATCTAGCGGTTGTCTCCTGGCGGGCAGCTTTATCCGGCTGCTCCGAGGCAAGGGTAAGGGAAGGGGAAATGGGAGCCTTCAGGCCGGCGAATACGCGAGCCTCACGTAAATCGGCGCATACGGCTCGGCCTGGGTGATCTCGATCAGCGATTCCCGCGACAACTCGAGCATCGCGATGAAATTCACCACGACGACCGCAACGCCGCGCGAGGTCTGGAAGAGGTCGGAGAATTCCATGAAGCGCGCGGTCTGAAGGCGCCGCAGGATCACGCTCATGTGCTCGCGCACCGACAACTGTTCGCGCGAAATCTTGTGATGCTGGACGAGCTTCGCGCGCTTGATGACATCGGCCCAGGCGGCGCGCAGATCGATCAGCTCGACGTCGGGGAAGCGCTGCGCCGGCGATTGCTCGATATAGACGTCCGCGCGCAGGAAGTCGCGCCCGAGTTGCGGCAACTGGTCGAGCCTCAGCGCGGCGAGCTTCATCTGCTCGTATTCGAGCAGGCGACGCACGAGTTCGGCGCGCGGGTCCTCGGCTTCCTCGCCGGTGTCGGCCTTTTTCACCGGCAGCAACATGCGCGACTTGATCTCGATCAGCATCGCAGCCATCAGCAGGTATTCGCCGGCAAGTTCCAGATTCGATTCGCGGATCTGGTCGACATAGCCGAGATACTGCTTGGTCACGTCCGCCATCGGGATGTCGAGGACGTTGAAGTTCTGCTTGCGGATCAGGTACAGCAAGAGATCGAGCGGACCTTCGAAAGCCTCCAGAAAGACTTCGAGCGCGTCCGGCGGAATGTAGAGGTCCGTCGGCAGCTTCCAGAGCGGCTCGCCGTACAGATGCGCGAACGCGACGCCGTCAATCACGTCGGGCGTAGAATCGGTCGCGGGCGCGGCGAGCTTTGCGCGTCTGTCCTCGCGCGCCTCCTGCACGGCCTGGTCCGATGCCGGATGCGCCTCGCGGGCGGCGCTCACGTTCAGAAGTTCTGGTAGTAGACGTAAGGCGTCTGTTCCACGCGCGACGTTTTCTGCTTCGCGCGTTCGTCGAGGTCGATCGGCTGCTTGTCCCACAGGAGCGCGCGGCCGCTGCGCTGTTCTTCTTCCAGCGACGGCTTCTGCGCTTTCAACTGATTGATGAACTGGGTGATGTCCGACTGGTACATGATTCGACTTCCGTTGGGATCGGGGCAATTCGACGGGGGCGGCAATCCGGTGGGCAGCCCGTTGGGTAGTCCGTTGGGTTGTCCATTGGCAGCTGCGATTTCGATGCAATTTTACCGCAAGCGCTCCGGCGCGGTTCGATATCGGCGGTTGCAATCCGCTTGATTGGCCGAATGGCCTATCGGAATCGTCGTAAAACGGCGGCTACGGCGCCTGAACGGCCTGCGCGGCCGGAACCCGCGCCGCTTCGGGCCGTCCAAGGCGGGCGGCCGGCGTTTCCACCAACGTTTTCAGCGCATTCCGAAGCGCGCTGCGCGATGTCCTTGCCGCCGTCGCCGCAGCGCGTGCGTCGGTCATTTTGGGATGGCTCCAGCGGTCGATGTGGTGAAATAGCGCCTGCGCGATTTTCGAACGCGACGAACACGCGTCGCCATCGACATCGACGCAAACAGGCAAAATGCGCCTCGGTCGCAAACCGGCAAGTCGTTCGATGCCGTGAATTGCAATAAACACACCAATCAATTCCGGAGGTCACGTTTGGCGGGGCGCCTGTTAGATTCCTTGCGGACGATGCGCAGGCCGGACGGCTCGCGACGGCCCGCTGCGCCGCCACGACGCCGCATCGCGCGAATCTGCGGCGCGCTCTTCCTCCTGGCTGCGGCGCAGTCGGCGCTGGCGAAGTACACCGTCGACATCGACGCGCCGCGCAGCGTGCGTTCGCTGCTGAAGGACCATCTCGACCTGGCGCGCTTCGCCAAGCGCGACGACGTCAGCGACGAACAGTTCCAGTTCCTCGTCACCGCGACGCCGCAGGACGTCCGCGATCTCGTCGCGACCGAGGGCTATTTCACGCCGGTCGTGCGCACGGACGTCAAGGTCGTCGACAACAAGAAAACCGTCACCGTGAGCGTCGATCCGGGTCCGCAGACGACCGTCGCGTCGGTCTCGCTGACGTTCAAGGGCGCCGTGACGACCGAGGACCCCAAGCAGGAGAACACCGCGCGCTTCGCGTTCTCGGTGCAGGAAGGCGACGCGTTCTCGCAGGACGCCTGGAGCGACGCCAAGAACGCCGCGCTGAAAGCCTTGCAGGCGCGCCGCTATCTCGGCGCGAAAATCACGCGCTCGCAGGCGCGGGTGAATCCGCGCACGCACATTGCCGATTTGTCGGTGACTTTCGACAGCGGCCCGACCTTCACCTTCGGCGATCTCGACGTGAGCGGCGTGCGCCGCTATCCGGAAGCGATCATCCACAACGTGAACCCGATCCATCCGGGCGACATCTACGACATCGCGCGCGTGAACGAACTCCAGCGCCAGTTGCAGAACACGCCGTACTACGCGAGCGTCGCGATCGACGCCGACAACGACGTCACCAAGCCCGACAACACGCCGATCCACCTGAAGGTCAGCGAGTACCCGTACAACAGCGTGCGCTACGGCGTCGGCTACGCGACGGACACCGGCCCGCACATCCAGGGCGCGTACAGCTATCTCGATACGTTCGGCAAGGCCTATCCGTTCACGATCTCCGGCCGCCTCGACCAGACGCAGCAATACGGCCAGGTGCAACTCGCGATGCCACCGGGCGCGCGCGGCTGGGTCAACAGCGTGCTCGCCTCGTACACGAACACCAACGTGTCGGACACGCGCATCTACAGCGCGCGCGTCGGCGTGCAGCGTTCGCGCTCGACGCAGAACATCGACACGACGTATGCCCTCATGTTCTACGACGACCGCCTGACGCAGAACGCGCCGAACCCGTCGAGTGCGCGCGCGCTGATGCCGTCCTGGCAGTGGATACGGCGCAACGTCGACGATCCGCTGTTCCCGCGCAGCGGCAACCTGGTCCGCGCGGAAGCGGGCTTTGCGATCAAGAACATAGCCACCGAGCAGACTTTCGCGCGGCTCTACACGAACCTGCTGCAATACCTCCCGATCACCAAGCGCGACCTGTTCGTGTTCCGCGCGGAATTCGGCGGCGTGTTCACGAGCGGACCGTCGAACGGCATTCCAGCGTCGCTGCTGTTTCGCGCGGGCGGCGCGAACTCGGTGCGCGGCTACAGTTACCTGAGCATCGGCAACAACGTCGACGGATCGATCCTGCCGACCAAGTATCTCGTCACCGGCAGCACCGAATATCAGCACTGGTTCACGCACGACTGGGGCGGCGCGGCATTCTTCGACATCGGTACCGCCACCGATACCTGGAAGGAGCGCGTCTTCCAGCCGGGCGTCGGCATCGGGGCGCGCTGGCGCAGTCCGGTCGGGCCGGTGAACGTTGACGTGGCCTATGGTTTCAAGAACAAGAGCATCAAGCCGTATCTGACGCTCGGCATCGCCTTCTGAACTTTTTGCGAAACCCCGCCACGCATGACCGACCCCACAGTCCATCCGAACGCAGACGAACCCGGCAACGGCGGGGGAGGCGACGCGCCCGGAGCTTCGGGTGCGCCTGACGCGCAGCCGCCGCGCCGGGGCGGCTGGCGGCGGCTCGCGAAGTGGCTCGGCGGGATCGTGCTCGCGCTCGTGCTGTGCCTGGCGCTCGGCGTCGGGATGATTTTCTATGCGCTCATGAGCGAGCGCGGCACGCATTACGTCTGGCAGGCGGCGACGTCGCTGCTCGATGGGCGGCTCAGCGGCACGCTCGACGGCGGCTCGGTCGCGACCGGCCTGCGTCTGCGCAACGTCCACTGGAAGAGCCTCGACGGCAAGGGCACCGACATCGCCGTCGACAGCGTCTCCGCCCGTTGGGAACTGACGCGTGAGCCGTGGCGCTTCACGATCGACTATCTGCATGTCGGGACGATCGACGCGCGCATCGCGCCGTCGCCCAAGGAAACGACGAAGACGGAATTGCCAAAGGATTTGCGCCTGCCGATCCAGCTTGCGATCCGCGACGTGAGCGTGGCGAAGTTGCGCCTGCATCAGGGCGCGACGACGACCGAACTCTCGCGGCTGCTGTTCCACGGACGCAGCGACGGACGTCATCACGAAGCGACCGTCGAGCGTCTCGACACGCCGTTCGGCGCGGTCAACGCGGCCGTGAAGATGGACGGCGGCGCGCGGCCGTTCCCGCTGACGGGCGACGCCGGCTACTCGGGCAAGGTGAACGGCGAGTCGGTGCAGGTCGCGGCGCATCTGACCGGATCGCTCGAAAACCTCGTCGCCGATGTGCAGGCGAGCGGCATGAAGCTGAACGGCCGCGCGCACGTCGAAGCGCTGCCGTTCGGCGACGTGCCGCTGAAAAACGCCATCGTGACCGTCGATCACGTCAATCCGCAGGCGTTCAGCCCGAGCGCGCCGTTCGCCGATCTCGCCGTGCGCGCCGAAGTGAAGCCGGCTGAGCCGGACAAGGCGGGTTCGCTCGTCGTGACCGGGCCGGTGTCGATCGTGAATGCGAAGCCGGGACCGGTCGACAAGCAGTTGCTCCCGCTCATCGACGCCCACGCGAACGTGCGCCTCGACGCCGCCGCGCAATCCATCACGGATCTGAACGTGCGGCTCGTGAAAGAAGCGACGATCACCGGCGGCGGGTCGCTCAAGGGCAATCACGGCCAGTTCGACCTGAAGGTCGCGAAACTCGACCTGAGCGCGATCCAGTCGAGCATCCGGCCGACGCAGTTCGCCGGGCCGATCGGCATCACGCTCGCGGGCGACACGCAGACCATCGTGCTCGACCTGAACGATCCGAAGTCGGCGATCCGCGCGCAGGGCAAGGTGAAGCTCGACGCCAAGCAGACCGCGTTCGAAGGCGTGAAGCTCTCGGTGGGGAAGGGCCGCGTCGAATTGAGCGGCGCGCTGAAGAAGGACGTCAATTCGAGCTATGACCTGAAGGCGACGCTCGTCGAGTTCAATCCGCTGTTGCTGATGCAGCAGGTGGCGAGCGCACCGCCCAAGGGCAAGAAGGCCGCGCCCGCGCGCGTGATCGAGGCGCGCGTGAACGGCACGCTGACGGCCGCGGGCGTGCTCGCGCCGACGCTCACCACCAAGGCGCAATTCAAGCTCGGCGAGAGCGTCTACGACAACCTGCCGCTGACGGGCGCCGGCACCGTGCAGGTCGCCGGCACGCGGATCCTGCCGAGCAACGCAAAGCTCTCGGTGGCGGGCAACGACATCGACCTGAACGGCAGCTTCGGCGCGCCCGGCGACCGTTTGCGCTTTCGCGTCGATGCGCCGGCGCTCGAACGGCTGGGCTTCGGCCTCGCGGGTCTCGTCAAGGCCGATGGCGACCTGACCGGCTCGTTCGCGCATCCGAACGTCGCGGCGAACTATCAGGCCGACGGCGTCGTGTTCGGCCCGAACCGGCTCGGCCACGCGGAAGGCCACGCTGAAATGCGCGACGGCGCGAACGGCGCGCTCGTTTTCACGACGAAAGCGCGCGATCTCAGCACCGAAGGCGTCGAACTCGCGACGCTCGACGCCAGCCTCACCGGCACGCGCGCGCAGCATAAGCTCGACGCCACCGCGACCGGCAAGGTGCGCGGCGAGGCGGTCAACCTGACGCTAGCCGCGAACGGCAAGCTCACGGACGCCCGCGACGGCCCGCACTGGGACGGCACGATCACGCGGCTCACGAACAAGGGAACGCCGTCGGTGAATCTCGAATCGCCGCTCACCGTGAGCTATGCGCCCAACCGCATCGTGCTCGGCGCGACGCGGTTGTCGGCGGAAGGCGCCGTGCTCGACCTGAAGTCGTTCGCTTTCGAGGGCGGGCGCATCCAGTCGGCGGGCACGCTCACGAACCTGTCGATCCCGCGCATTCTCGAAATCCGCCAGGAACTGACTGGCGCTGAGCCGCCGATCAAGACCGATCTCGTCTTCGACGGCGACTGGAACTTCTCGCTCGGCACGACGGCGACCGGCCACATCCAGATCAAGCGCCGCACCGGCGACGTCTCGGTCGACGCGGCGCGCGGTGTCGCGGCCCTCGGCATTTCGGACATCACCGCACGCGCGGACTTCACCAACGGCAATCGCCTGAACGCGACGTTCCACGCGCAGGCGACCCGCATCGGCTCGATCGATGCCAACGTGCACACGCCGCTCGTCGCGCGCGACGGCATTCTCACGGTCGCCGACGAAGCGCCGCTCACCGGCGCCATCGACGCGAACATTCCGCAACTGCGCACGACCGGCGGCCTGTTCGGCCCGAGCTACCTGCTCGGCGGGCGGCTCGCGCTGAAACTCACGATCGCGGGCATCGTCGCGAAGCCGAATCTCTCCGGCATGCTGACCGGCGATGAACTGTCCGCGACGCTGGTCGGCCAGGGCGTGCAATTGAAGGACGGCGTGATCCGCATCGCGCTCTCCGAGAATCTCGTCGACTTGCAGCAGGTCGAGTTCCACGGCGCGAGCGGCACGCTGCGTGCAACCGGCAAGGTGCGTCTCGACCAGAACCAGCCGGACCTGACGGCGAGCGTCATCGCGGACAAGCTCGAAATCTTCGCCTCGCCGGACCGGCAGTTATCGCTGTCGGGCAGCGCGAGCATCGCGAACGGCGGCGTGCTGGGCGGCATGAAGATCAACGGCAAGTTCACCGTCGATCACGCGCTCATCGATTTGCCGGAGAAGTCGGCACCGAGCCTCGGCGACGACGTCGTGATCGTGCGGCCCGACGGCACCGTGAAGGGCGAGGACAAGAACCAGCAGGTCGTCGCGGCCACCGACAAGCCGGTGAAGTTCGCCCCGCACGCCAACATCGATATCGATCTCGGGCAGAAATTCCGCTTCAGGGGCGCGGGTGCCGATCTGGGTCTCGCGGGCACGATCACCGCGATCAGCGCGCCGGACATGCCGCTGCGCGCGGTCGGCAACGTGCGCGTGACGCCGGGTTCGACCTACACGGCGTTCGGGCGCAAGCTCAATATCGAGAACGGGTTCTTCACGTTCAACGGGCCGGTGGCGAATCCGGGCATCAACATTCTCGCGATGCGACGCAATCAGGAAATCGAGGCGGGCGTGCAGGTGACGGGCACGGTGCAGTCGCCGACCGCCAAGCTTATTTCCGAGCCGAACGTGCCAGACAACGAAAAGCTGTCGTGGCTGCTGTTCGGGCATGGCACCGACCAGGGCAACAACATCGGCCAGCAGAGCGCGATGACCAGTGCGCTCGCGCTGCTCGGCAGCAGCAGCGGCAAGCGCATCGCGCAGACCTTCGGGCTCGACGAGTTTTCGATCGGCACGAGCGAGGTCGGGCTGACCGATCCGCAGGTCGTAATGATTTCGAAGGCGATCAACGAGCGGCTCGTGCTCGGTTACGAGCAGGGTTTGCAATCGGCGAGCAACGCGATCAAGGCGACGCTCAGCCTCTCGCGGTTCTGGTCGGTGACGGCTTACGGCGGCACGTTCGATGGAGTCGACTTGTCGTATACGCGACGGTTTGACCACTGGTTCCGGCGGGGCGGGCCGTGAGCCGCGCGGTTTAACCGGGCTGACCGGGGCCGCCGGCGCGAAAAGAAAGGCACGCGTTCGGCGTGCCCTTTTTTGTTGTGCTGCCTTAGCACCTTACTTCACCCGCATCCCCGGCTTCGCGCCGTTGTGCGGCTCGAGAATATACAAGCCCGGTTCGGCTTTCTCATCAGCGGCAGACGCGGCCAGCACCATCCCTTCAGACAGTCCGAACTTCATCTTGCGCGGCGCAAGATTCACGACCATCACCGTCAGCTTGCCGATCAAATCCTGCGGCTGATAAGCCGACTTGATGCCGGAAAACACGTTGCGCGTCTTCTCCTCGCCGACATCGAGCGTCAGTTGCAGCAGCTTGTCCGATCCTTCGACCGCCTTGCAATCGACGATCTTCGCGATCCGCAGATCGACCTTGGCGAAGTCGTCGATGGAAATGGTGCCTTCGGCTTCCGGTTCCTTCGTCTTCGCGACCTTGGCGGGTTTGGTGGTTGCAGCGGTAGCCGCTGACGCCGCCGCCGCGCCTTCCTGCCCCGGCTGCAGTGACTCGCGATTCGCCGCCAGCAACGCCTCGATCTGCTTCGGATCGACGCGCGTGGTCAGGTGCTTGTAGGCGTTGATCGGCTGCTGTGAACTCAGCGGCTGCGCGGCATCCGCCCAGACAAGCGGCGCGATGCCGAGGAACGCTTCGACCGATTCCGCGAGCTTCGGCAACACCGGCTTCAACGCCAGCGACAACAACCGGAACGCCTCCAGGCTCACGCTGCACGTCTCATGAAGCGCGACGGAATTCGCCGGGTCCTTCGCCTGGTCCCACGGCTTGGCGGCATCGACGTAATGATTGACCGCGTCGGCGAGTTCCATCGTCGTGCGCAGCGCCCGGCTGTATTCGCGCGATTCGTAAAGCGCCGCGACATGGTCAACCGCCGCGCGCAAGCGGTCGACGAGCGGATGGTTCATCGCGCTGTCCTGCACGCGGCCGTCGAAGCGCTTGATCAGGAAGCCCGCCGCGCGGCTCGCAATGTTCACGTACTTGCCGACCAGATCGCTGTTCACGCGGGCCTGGAAGTCTTCGAGGTTGAGGTCGATGTCTTCCATCGTGTTGTTCAGCTTCGCCGCGAAGTAGTAGCGCAGCCACTCCGGATTGATGCCGGTGTCGATCACGCTCTGCGCCGTGATGAACGTGCCCCGCGACTTCGACATCTTCGCGCCGTCGACTGTAAGAAAGCCGTGGGCGAACACGTTGGTCGGCGTGCGATGGCCGGAAAACTGCAGCATCGCGGGCCAGAACAGCGTGTGGAAATACAGGATGTCCTTGCCGATGAAGTGATACTGCTCGGCGGTCGAATCCGGCTTCACCCACGCGTCGAAATCGATGCCGCGCGCATCGGCAAGCTGCTTGAAACTCGCGTAATAGCCGACCGGCGCATCGACCCAGACGTAGAAGTATTTGCCCGGCGCGCCCGGAATCTCGAAGCCGAAGTAGGGCGCGTCGCGCGAGATGTCCCAGTCGGCGAGCTTGGCGTCGCCCTTGTCGCCGAGCCATTCGCGCATCTTGTTGGTCGCTTCCGGCTGGGCGAGGCCGCTCACCCAGCCGCGCAGGAAGTCTTCGCAGCGCGGGTCGGAGAGACGGAAGAAATAATGCGTCGAGATCTTCTTGATCGGCGTCGCGCCCGACACCACCGAGTACGGGTTGATGAGTTCGGTCGGCAGATAGGTCGAGCCGCAGACTTCGCAGTTGTCGCCGTATTGGTCTTTCGCGCCGCATTTCGGGCACTCGCCCTTGATGAAGCGGTCCGGCAGGAACATTTCCTTGACCGGGTCGTAGGCCTGTTCGATGTCGCGCGCGTCGATGAAGCCCGCTTCCTTGAGCGAGGCGTAGATCTTCTCGCACAGGACGCGATTTTCCTCGGCGTCGGTCGAATAGTAGTTGTCGAACGAGATGCCGAAGCTGTCGAAATCGCGCTTGTGTTCCTGCCAGACGCGGTCGATCAGGGCTTTCGGCGTGATGCCTTCCTTCTCGGCGCGCAGCATGACCGGCGTGCCGTGGGTGTCGTCGGCGCCGACGTAGTAGACCTCGTGACCGTGCATTCGCAGCGCCCGAACCCAGATATCCGTCTGAATGTATTCGACCATGTGGCCGATGTGAATCTGGCCGTTCGCGTAGGGAAGCGCGGACGTGACGAGAATCTGGCGACGGCCGGCGTGAGCCGGGGCCGCGGCGGATGCGGTGGCGGAGATCGGTGCTGACATAAAGGCGCGGGCCTGCGGGCTGGTTGGGGTGATTGCGTGAAAAGCGGAATCACGATTCTAGCAGGGGCGGGGGTTGGGGGCCGGCAGGCGGTTTGCGGCGCGGTCTCGGCTTTGACGACCGTGACTGCGGCGGGGCGTCACTATTTACAACAAATATGTTGCGTTTAATCATCGCTTGATACAACATAAATGTTGTATTTTTGCTCCTCCGACGAGGTCGAGGGAGCCACATGAAATACAGCGAGTTCAGAAAATGGCTCAAGAACCAGGGGCGCCGTGTTCACGCCAGCGAAGGGCAGCCACTTCCGGGTCACCCTCAACGGCAGGACGACGATCTTTCCTGACCACGGAAGCAGGGAAATCGGCAAGGGTCTGGTCGAGCAGATCAAGAAGCAACTCGGACTGAAATGAATGCGCGATGCCGGCGCGCGGATCGCGGTTCGTCGCGCGTTAAATCGAATTCGAGAATCGGAGAATTGAAACCATGTTGTCTTATCCCGTGAACCTGATGCCGGATTCCAACGGCACCTTGCTGGTGACGTTCCCGGACATTCCGGAGGCGGTGTCCGTCGGAGACGAGGAAGAGGAGGCGTTGCTCAACGCGCTCAATGCGCTCGAAAGCGCCATCGAAATCTACTTCGACGAAAAGCGCGAGGTTCCACCGCCATCGAAGCCGAAGAAGGGTCAGCGCGTCGTGAGGTTGCCGGCGCTGGTGGTGGCGAAGGTGTTGCTCGCCAACGAGATGGTCCGGCAGGGCGTGCGCAAGGCCGAACTCGCGCGGCGTCTGGATGTTCATATGCCGCAGGTGGATCGCTTGCTGAACCCCCGGCACTCCTCGAAGCTCGATGCGATCGAAGCCGCGTTCAACAAGCTTGGCAAGCGGCTGGAAGTGTCGATTGCCTGAGAGCGGGCGTTCGCTGAATTCCACTCGCCCAAAAAAAACCGGGGCTTTAAACGGCCCCGGAGCAACAACGACAAGAGGAGAATGGCGGGTGGCGGCATCGCCAGCCACCCACCGTAAAGACAGACAAACAACGCGCGGCCAAGTTTCAAATTTTTTTCGACCCGATGAACATGGCCTCGCGGCGCCCGCTTCGTTCGCCTTTTGTCCTTTCCGGCCAGCCGCCTTACTGCACCTGACCCGGCTGAGCCGTCGCGCGCAGGTAGATTTCCACGCGACGATTCTGCGCCCGGCCCGCTTCGGTCGAGTTGTCCGCGATCGGCTGGTTCTGGCCCATGCCCTGCGCCGACAGGCGCTGCGCCGCCACGCCGTGACCCGCCAGATACTGCGTGACGCTCTGCGCGCGGTTCTGCGACAGCGTCTGGTTGTAAGCCGGCTGACCCGTGTTATCCGTGTGGCCGACCACCGAGGCGATCAGTTCCGGATGCTGCGTGAGCGTCTGCGAGACCGAATCGAGCACCGGATCGAACGACGGCTTGATCGCGTAGCTGTTCGTGTCGAAGGAAATCGAATTCGGGATGTTCACCTTGAGCGAGCCGTCCTGCTGCTCGGTGACTTGCGTGCCCGTGCCCTTCGCGTCGCCCGAAATCTTGCCCTTGATGGCCTGCCAGTTGTAGCCCGTGATGCCGCCCACCGCCGCGCCGACGCCCGCGCCGATCGCCGCGCCCTTGCCGCCGCCGAAGATCGCGCCAAGACCCGCGCCCGTCGCCGCGCCGACGCCCGTGCCGACCGCCGTGTTGGTCCCCTGTTGCGAAGCGCAACCTGCGACGAGCGCGCCTGCTACGGCGAAAACCGAGATACGGGTCAACAATTTTGCGTTCATTTTCAATATTCTCCAATAATCAACAATCGATCCGGCGACACCGGCGCACGAGGCGCGAGGGGTCTTCCGGCGGTCACACGCCGCAGACACTACAATAAGGTTTTAGCATCCGCAAAGAGACCGGGCGATACGTCCCTGCAACCTTGCCGCGTCGGATAGTGCAATGCGAGCGTGTCATGCGCAACCGCACTTAACAATTCCTTTCATTTTTTCGCGGTGTCGCGTGTGGCCACGCCGCGCAAGCAACCACCGTTCCATGGAGTCTCGATGAGTATTGACCGCGCCCAGATCGACACCGCACTCGCTACGCTGATCGATCCGAACACCCATCGGAAGTTCGCGGACACCAAGAGTGTCCGCAACGTCGCGGTGCAAGGGGCGAAAGTCAGCGTGGGCATCGTGCTGGGCTATCCGGCGAAGTCGCAGTTCGGCGCGATCCGTGCGCTGGTCGCGGATGCGCTGCGGCAGGTCGGCGGCGTCGGCGAGGTCGAGGTCGAGGTCTCGTCGCAGGTGGTCGCGCACGCGGTCCAGCGCGGCGTGAAACTGCTGCCTAACGTCAAGAACATCATTGCGGTGGCATCGGGCAAGGGCGGCGTCGGCAAGAGCACGACGGCCGCGAACCTCGCGCTCGCGCTCGCGGCGGAAGGCGCATCGGTCGGCATGCTCGACGCCGACATCTACGGCCCGTCGCTGCCGATGATGCTCGGCATCACCGGTCGCCCGGAGTCCCCCGACAACCAGTCGATGAACCCGCTCGTCGGACACGGCATCCAGGCCAACTCGATCGGCTTCCTGATCGAGCAGGACAACCCGATGATCTGGCGCGGCCCGATGGTCACGTCCGCGCTCGAACAACTGCTGCGCCAGACCAACTGGAAGGACCTCGACTACCTCGTCGTCGACATGCCGCCCGGCACCGGCGACATCCAGCTCACGCTCTCGCAGAAGGTGCCGGTGACGGGCGCGGTGATCGTCACGACGCCGCAGGACATTGCGCTCCTCGACGCCAAGAAGGGGCTCAAGATGTTCGAGAAGGTCGGCATTCCGATTCTCGGCATCGTCGAGAACATGAGCACGCACGTCTGCTCGAACTGCGGCCACGAGGAGCACATCTTCGGCGCGGGCGGCGGCGAGCGCATGGCGAAGGAATATGGCGTCGAGATACTGGGCCAGTTGCCGCTCGACATCGCGATCCGCGAGCGCACCGACTCGGGCGCGCCGAGCGTGGTATCGGACCCGGACAGCCGGGTCGCGGAGATCTATCGCGCGATCGCGCGCAAGGTCGCGATCTCGATCGCCGAGCGCCAGCGCGACATGACCTCGAAGTTCCCGAGCATCGTCGTGCAGAACACCTGACAGGTCCCTCCAACGTGAGCCAAGCGCCGCGCGGCTCGCGGTATCATGTCGCCTTCGATTGGTGCGGCAGCGCGCATGCATTGGGCTTGCGCGGCCGCCAAGAGGATCGCATGAGACACGGATTCGACGGGTGGACGCTGTCCGCCTTGCTCGCGATGGCTGCAGGCACTCTGCTGCTGAGCGGCTGCGGCATCATTTTTCAGAATCACGAAAAGCGTGCCGACGCGACCCTGCTGCCCACGCCCGGCAATGCCTCGGGCGGGACCGTCACGCTCATCGAACGTGCGGACGGCGTGCAGGTCTCGTACAACCTCTCGGGCATGCCGCCCAACAGCGAACATGCGTTGCAGGTGCACGAGCGCGGCGACTGCATCGTCATCAATCAGCCGGACGCCGGACCGGTGTTCGCCCCGGCGGCGGAGCGCATGAAGTCCGGTTCGCGTCTCGAAGGCGACCTCGCCAATATCCGCGCCGACGCGAACGGCACCGCGACCGGCTTCATCGTGGCGCCGGATGTCTCGCTCGACGGCGTGCGCTCGGTGGTCGGGCGCGCGATCCTGCTCCATCGCGACGCCTCCGACGCTTACGCGATGGCCCCGCACAGCGCCGGTCCCGCGCTCGCGTGCGGCGTCATCCGGCAATAGCGCGACGACACGCGGGCTGTCACGTCATTCAAGTAAAATACGCGCTTTCGTTTGGCCGGCGCCGCCCGAAGCGCCTCCGGCCATGCCCGATCCAAGCACGGCCGGGGTTGCAGACCCGGGCCGCTCGCGGACGTGCCGCGACCCCGGGCCGCGACCCCGATGAGCCGACCCAAGTGAGTCCCTTATGAGCATCAAATCCGACAAGTGGATTCGGCGCATGGCCGAAGAGCACAAGATGATCGAGCCGTTCGTGCGCGACCAGGTGCGCGTGTCCGAGGACGGCCGCAAGATCGTCTCCTACGGCACGTCGAGCTACGGCTACGACATCCGCGTCGCCGACGAATTCAAGATCTTCACGAACATCAATTCGACCATCGTCGATCCGAAGAACTTCGACGAGAAATCGTTCGTCGACTTCAAGGGCGACGTCTGCATCATTCCGCCGAACTCGTTCGCGCTCGCCCGCACGGTCGAGTATTTCCGCATTCCGCGCTCGTGCCTGACCGTGTGTCTCGGCAAGTCGACCTATGCGCGCTGCGGGATCATCGTGAACGTGACGCCATTCGAGCCGGAATGGGAAGGTTACGTGACGCTCGAATTCTCGAATACGACACCTTTGCCTGCCAAAATCTACGCGAACGAGGGCGTGGCGCAGGTCCTGTTCTTCGAAAGCGACGAGGTCTGCGAGACGTCGTATGCGGATCGCGGCGGCAAGTATCAGGGGCAGCGCGGCGTGACGCTGCCGAAGACCTGACGCGCGCAAGGCAGTGAAGCCGCAGTGAAGCAACGCCAACCGCGACCGGTTGCCGAAAGACCGCTGGAACCAGGCATCGAACGCCCGGCCAGCGGTCGTTCCATTTGGAGATTCGCCCCATGAAGTTCCGTTTCCCCGTCGTCATCATCGACGAAGACTTTCGCTCCGAGAACATCTCGGGTTCCGGCATCCGCGCGCTCGCCGAGGCGATCGAGCGCGAAGGCGCCGAAGTGCTCGGCCTGACGAGTTACGGCGACCTGACTTCGTTCGCGCAGCAGTCGAGCCGCGCGTCGTGCTTCATCCTCTCGATCGACGACGATGAACTGCTGCCGTATGCCGAGAACGTCGTGGTCGCCGACGGCGATACGCCGGAACTCGCGGCGGCGATCGTCGCGCTGCGCGCCTTCGTCACGGCGGTGCGCCGCCGCAACGCCGACATCCCGATCTTCCTCTACGGCGAGACGCGCACCTCGCGCCATCTTCCGAACGACATCCTGCGCGAACTGCACGGCTTCATCCACATGTTCGAGGACACGCCGGAGTTCGTCGCGCGCCACATCATCCGCGAGGCGAAGGTCTATCTCGATTCGCTCGCGCCGCCGTTCTTCAAGGAACTCGTGCAGTACGCCGAGGAAGGCTCGTACTCGTGGCACTGTCCGGGGCACTCGGGCGGCGTCGCGTTCCTGAAAAACCCGCTCGGGCAGATGTTCCACCAGTTCTTCGGCGAGAACATGCTGCGCGCGGACGTCTGCAATGCCGTCGACGAACTCGGCCAGTTGCTCGACCACACCGGGCCGGTCGCGGCCTCCGAACGCAACGCGGCGCGCATCTTCAGCGCGGACCATCTGTTCTTCGTGACCAACGGCACGTCGACGTCGAACAAGATCGTGTGGCACGCGACGGTGGCACCGGGCGACGTCGTGCTGGTCGACCGCAACTGCCACAAGTCGATCCTGCACGCGATCACGATGACCGGCGCGATCCCCGTGTTCCTCACGCCGACGCGCAATCACTTCGGCCTGATCGGCCCGATTCCGCGCGACGAGTTCAAGCCGGAAAACATTCGCAAGAAGATCGAGGCGAATCCGTTCGCGCGCGAGGCGCTGGCGAAGAACCCGAACCTGAAGCCGCGCATCCTGACGATCACGCAGAGCACGTACGACGGCGTGGTCTACAACGTCGAGATGATCAAGGACCTGCTCGGCGATCTGCTCGACACGCTGCATTTCGACGAAGCGTGGCTGCCGCACGCCGAGTTCCACTCGTTCTATCAGGACATGCACGCGATCGGCGCGGGCCGTCCGCGCACCGGCGCGCTCGTGTTCGCGACGCACTCGACGCACAAGTTGCTCGCGGGTATCTCGCAGGCGTCGCAGATCGTCGTGCAGGACAGCGAGAACAGCACGTTCGACCGCCATCGCTTCAACGAGGCGTACCTGATGCACACGTCGACGAGCCCGCAGTACGCGATCATCGCGTCGTGCGACGTGGCCGCGGCGATGATGGAACCGCCGGGCGGCACGGCGCTGGTCGAGGAATCGATTGCGGAAGCGCTCGATTTCCGCCGCGCGATGCGCAAGGTCGATGCCGAATATGGCGAGGACTGGTTCTTCAAGGTCTGGGGCCCGGACGCGCTGGTCGAAGAAGGCATCGGCGACCGCGAGGAATGGATCCTGAAGCCGAACGACCGCTGGCATGGCTTCG
Organism: Caballeronia choica; assembly: GCF_001544535.1. Taxonomy (GTDB): domain Bacteria; phylum Pseudomonadota; class Gammaproteobacteria; order Burkholderiales; family Burkholderiaceae; genus Caballeronia; species Caballeronia choica. The sequence goes on from NZ_FCON02000013.1 coordinate 37,319, forward strand.
GCCCGCTCGCGGAAGGCTTCAACATGCTCGACCCGATCAAGGCGACGATCATCACGCCGGGGCTCGACGTGGACGGCGAGTTCGGCGAGACCGGCATTCCGGCCGCGATCGTGACAAAGTATCTGGCGGAGCACGGCATCATCGTGGAGAAGACGGGGCTTTACTCGTTCTTCATCATGTTCACGATCGGCATCACGAAGGGCCGCTGGAACTCGATGGTCACCGAACTCCAGCAGTTCAAGGACGACTACGACAACAACCAGCCGCTCTGGCGCGTGCTGCCGGAATTCATCGCGCAGCATCCGTCGTATGAACGCATCGGCCTGCGCGACCTGTGCGAGCAGATTCACAGCGTCTACCGCGCGAACAATATCGCGCGGCTGACGACCGAGATGTATCTGTCGAGCATGGAGCCGGCGATGAAACCGTCCGAAGCGTTCGCGAAGCTCGCGCACCGCGAGATCGACCGGGTGCCGATCGACGAACTCGAAGGGCGCGTGACGAGCATCCTGCTCACGCCGTATCCGCCGGGCATTCCGCTCTTGATTCCGGGCGAGCGCTTCAACCGGACGATCGTCGATTATCTGCGCTTCGCGCGCGAGTTCAACGAGCGCTTCCCGGGCTTCCATACGGATATCCACGGGCTGGTGGGCGAGATGATCAACGGGCGCATCGAGTATTTTGTCGATTGCGTGCGGAGTTGAAAGTCCTGCTCCCATAGCAAAAAAATGCCGTTCAGTGCTTCACTGAACGGCATTTTTGCTTATAGGCGGGTTTCTTGAATGGCTGCTGGCGGAGCCTGCGGGTGTCAGGCGATCAGCGCTCGGACGTTCCCAGCGACGGCAAGCCGGCTTCGGTCTGGTGCTGAAGCTGCTCGACCTGCTGCTGCAACGCGCGCAGCTTGCGTTCGGCGGAAAGCTTGTCGCCTTGCAGTGCCACCGATTCCGCCTGCAGCAACTGCTGTCGCTGCGACACTTCGCTGTCCTGCGCCCGCGCGATCGAAAGATCGGCGGAGAGCCGCTTCGCGCGGTCGTCCGATACCGCGATCACGCGTTCGAGCAGCGCCTTCTGCGCCTGCAACTGCGTGCGGCGGATTTCGTTCGCAGCGAGATCGTAGCTCTTGCGCGCGAACTGGGCATAGACGGTGTCGGCGCGGGTGTCGTCCTGCGTTTTCACGACGCGCCAGAAGCGCTTTTCCTGGAACAGCGCGACGTAATACACCATCTCCTGCGGATAGAAAAAGAGCGTGGCGCCGTAGCTGGCGTTGTAGGTCGTGCGCAGTTCGGTCAACTGGCCGGTCTGCACCATCTGCCTAAGTTCCGCGACGTTGCCCTGCGCCTGCGACGCGGAGACGTCGTCGGAAGTGTCGTCGGCGTCGGTGGACGGGAACGCACCCGGCCCAGGCGACCCGGCCTTCGACGCAGCCGCGCCATGCGCCGGAAGCGGAGGAGCGAGCAGTTCGAGTGCGTGAGCGGCGGGCGCGAGCGCTCCGCACACGGCGAGGACGGCGGCAAGCGTCGCGTGCCGGAAATGGATGGTAGACGTCATGGTGGCCGGGCGCCGAAAGAGTTGAAGAGGCAAGTCGGAACGCGCTCGCTTGCCGGTGCCCGAGAGGCGATCACGGCAGGCGAGAGCGGGTTGCATCGAGGGGTGGATCACTTCGTGAAATCGCCGGGCGCGTCGGTCACGCGCCGCTTCGAGAGTTGCACGTTCGCGTTCGCCGCGTCCCCGGCACTTGTGTGGCTGCGCGAGGCGGAGCGCGCGAGGGAACTGTTGTCGTCGAGCGTCGGCGAATGCTGGAGCATGTTGTACATCTCGGCGACGCTCATCTGCGGACGGGCCGCTGGTCGAGCCACTGGCGCTTCCGTCTGACGCGCGGCGGACTGCGTCGGCCGGCGATACGCGCCTTGAGTGTTGGCATCGGCGTCGCGCACGGCGACGAGCCTGTCGTAGGCGGCGTTGCGCGCCGAAGTCGCCGCGCCGCGACGTTTACCACGTAGCTGCTCGATACCCGCGCGACGCGAGGTCCGCACCGCCTTCGTCGCCTTGCGCGAAGGCGCGGGATAAACCTCGTCGGCATTCGACTTCGAGCGCTGCGATACCACGCCGGTCCTGATGCTGCCGGTGCGCATGGCCTGCTGCGAATCCACCGGCGCCACGACGGCGCCGGCGGCGGCACGAACAGTCGCCTGAGTCGCTTTCGGAAGAACGCTCACCGGAGCCGGCGCGCCCTGCGCGACGCTGTTCGTCACCTTCGCGACCACCGGTTCGGTCGCCGCCGGATAGGCACGCGCAACCGCCTGCGCGGCGCTGGCTGGCACCACCGGCGTTGCGGCCTGCATCGGCCGGGTGCGTGTGCTTTCGTCGACCTTCGGGCTGTGTTCCGCGCCGAACATCAGCCAGGCCAGCAGGCCCACGCCCGCAAGCGCGATCGCGCCGCCCGCGAGCTTCCTGTTACCGGGGCGCTTCGCCGGCGGAATCGCGCTGCGTCGATGAGCATCCGCCGTGAACGGCTCGAACGCGGCGGGCGCCGGTGCGGCCGCCGCTGTCGCGAACGCTGCCGCGGCGGCTCGCGGCATGAAGGCTTCGAAATCCGTGCGGGAAAGCTTGTGCCAGAGATTGGCGGGCGCGTAGGGGAAAGTTGCTTCGCGGATCGACAGCGCGCTCACATAGGCCGTGAGCAATTTGGCCGCGTAGAACGGAACTTCGTATTCGGAGAATACGGGTCGTGCATGAGTCGATGCCCACTCGCGACCGAAAGTAACAGCCTGATTGGCCAGCGGATACAAGGTCGGCAGCAGTAGATGGCCTTGTACATCGATCATGGGAGCGGTCATGGGTCTTCTCTATTCCGAATTCGTGCGTCGGGGCCGCGTAGGTCGAGCGGCCTGCCCGTAAAGTCAACTGGCCAACCGCCAGACAACGGGCACCTGATGCAAAGCACCCGGACCAGCGACGAAAGCAACCCGCGATCATACGGAGCAAGGAAGTCGAAAACGATCAGAACCGTCCGAGTTCGCCTGCGGAAACGGGGACGCTTGACGACGAGCGGAAAAGAGGTGACGGAACCGGTGTTTCAGTCAGTCGAGTGCGAACGTATAGACCAGCGAAATCACGTCGATTCCACCCATCCGGTCGTTTTCGCGTGCGGCGAATCGCCAGCCGCGCGATTCGTAGAAGCCGATTGCGGGCCGGTTCGCTTCCAGCACCGACAAGTGCAACTGCCGCGCGCCGCGTTCTCGGGCCCACGCCTGGGCTGCGGCCAGCATCGCGCTGCCCGCGCCGGCGCCCCGGGAGCCCGGCAGCGCGTGCAGATTGTCGACGAGCGCGCTGCCGTTCGCGTCGGGATTCGCCAGGCAGACGAAGCCGATTGGCGCGGCGTCCAGTTCCGCGATCAGCACGAGGCCGTCGCCCGCGTCGATTTCGTCCATCCGCCGGGCCCAATGGGCCGCGCGCTCGCGGGGCACTTCGTCGTCGAGATAGGTGTCGGGAAGGATGCCGCGATACGCGGCCGCCCAGCTTTGCGCGTGCATCCGCGCGACGAGCGCCGCGTCGGCGGGCGTTGCTTTGCGCAGGCGCAAGGCGGGTATGTTTTGCATATGCTTTGAGGTTGACATCTGTAGGCTGCTGTTGGCGATTGTATCGACGAAATTAGACGATGTTCCGCCTCGCGGAAACCGCTCGCTCACTTAGCGTTGGATTTCAAAGACGGCCCGTTCCGACGCCCGATACGGCGAAGGAAGGACTGAAGCTGTCGGCGATTCTGATCGAGACGGTGCGCGTCGGGCTATCGAATCAAGACAAGACGGAGTGATCCGAAAACAAGAAAGACCCGTCGCTGTGAACCGCGCCCCAGTCGGACACCCATCGAACGCTCCGGCGCGCAGCTCACCGGAAACGAGCGGCATTTATCCGGTGCGCACCGCTGCAGCCACTTCTTCGATCACTTCCCGCCACCCACCGGGCTCGGGCTGGCGAAACAATCGCGCATTCGGATACCACGCGCTCGACGGCGCGTCGATGCCCCAGCGCCAGTCCGCGGCGTGCGGCAGCATCAGCCAGAGCGGCTTGCCGAGCGCGCCGGCCAGATGCGCCACCGACGTATCCACCGACACCACGCCATCCAGCCGGTCGACGATCGCGCCGGTATCGGCGAAATCGTCGAGGCGGCCGTCCAGCCGGTGAATCGACTTCGCGTGCGGGTGCGCGTCGAGTGCGGCGCGTTCGTCGCGGGTCAGGACCGGCTGCAGCGCGATCCAGTCGATGCCTTCCAGCGCGAAGAGCGGATCGAGCATGGCGAGCGGTATCGAACGCGTTTCGCCGGGCTGCAGGCGCCCCGACCACGCGATGCCGATCTTGCGCTTCGCCTGCCCGCCGATCGAGCCGCGCCACTTGCGCCGGTACGCAGCCGGAATCACCAGATACGGCGTTCGCGCGGGAATCGCGTCGAGCGTCGTCATGCCGAGGGCGAGCGGCAGGCTGAGAAGCGGACTGAACGCGTCGGCTTTCGTCGCGGAGTCGGCCGCGCTCGTTAGTTCGATGCGCGCCGCCTGTGCCGCGGGCGCCAGCAGCGGCAGCAGCGCCGGTTGCACTTGCAGCACCAGCCGCCCGGCGAGCTTCGCGGCGTAGGGCGCGAAGCGCATGAACTGCAGCGTATCGCCGAAACCCTGCTCCGCGCGCACGAGGAGCGTGCGGCCGGGCAGCGGCTCGCCGTTCCAGCGCGGCAGCGGCGGCGCGGGCGTGCTGCCGGGCGTGTCGAGGCGCGCTTCGTAGGCGGGCAGGCCGCGCGCGTATTCGCCGAGCGCCAGCAGGGCGAGCGCGCGGTTCAGGCGCGCGGCGGGTTCATCGGGAGCGAGGCGCAACGCCTGGTCGAACGCGCGGATCGCCGCCTGATGATTGCCGAGCGCGAGATGCGCGTTGCCCAGGCCGAGCCACGCGACGCCATATTTTGGATCGAGCCCGACCGCGCGCTCGAATTGCGGCAGCGCTTCTTTCTGGCGGCCGAGCGTCGCGAGCGCATGCCCGAGCCCGAAATGCGCCGGCGCGAATTGCGGCTGCATGCGGACCGTCTTTTCCAGGACCTCGACGGCTTCGGCCGGCCGGCCGGACGCGTCGAGCAGGTTGCCCAGATTGAAATGCGCGGCGACGTAGTTCGGCTCGGCGTCGATGGCGGCACGGAACTGCCCGATCGCGCCTTCGAGGTCGCCCAACGCATTGAGCGCCATGCCGAGATTGTTATGCGCGCCGGCATGCCGCGGACGGATCGCGAGCGCGCGGCGAAACGCCTTCGCGGCATCGTCGAAGCGGCGCAGCGCCGATAGCGCGTTGCCGAAGTTGTTCCACGTCGGGGCGTCGTTCGGCTGCAGGCGCAGGGCTTTTTCGAAGGCGTCGGCGGCGTCTTCGTGCCGGCCCGCCGCCGTGTACGCATTGCCGAGGTTGTATTGCGCAAGCGGAAAGCCCGGTTGCAGCGTGAGCGCATTGCGAAAGCGCTCGATGGCGTCGTCGATGCGCCCGAGCGCCTTCAGCGCGTTGCCGAGGTTCAGTTGCAGGCCGGCGTCGGTCGGACGCAGGTCTACCGCGCGACGCACGAGTTCAGCCGCTTCCGCGTGCTGCCCTTGCTGGTGGCGCAGCACGCCGAGCAGATGCAGGGCGTCGACGTGGCGAGGTTCGGCGGCGAGCGCGGCTTGATAGTCGCGTTCCGCTTCGGTCAGGCGGCCGTCACGATGGGCCGCGAAACCGCGGGCAAATACAGTGTCCATGACGGGAATCGAATGCAAACCCCGCATTTTCCCACACACTCGGCGCCCCTCGCCCGAATTGACAGCGGGCGTCCAAAGCATCTAACATATGAACAGGTATTCATATGTTATCGGATGGACACACCGTGGCCTCTCCCTTCAGCGCTTCCGACGAGCGCGTTGTCCCGCTCGCCGACCTCTTTCGCCTGCTCGGCGATCCGACGCGCTTGCGCATCGTGCTCGCGTGCGTCGACGAGAAGCGGGCGGTGGGCGCGATCGCGGAGACGCTCGGGCTTTCGGCGTCGCTCGTCAGCCACCACTTGCGCCTGTTGCGCGCGGCGCGGATCGTGCGCGCCGAGCGGCAAGGCAAGCAGGTTTTCTATCTCGCGGCCGACCGGCACATCAGCGCGATGCTCGGCGAGTTGCTCGAACACGTCGCCGAGCCGCAAACCGACTTCAGACCGGACAACGAGTCATGACCACGCATACGCCGCATTCCCATGAGCAAGGGCACGCCGACGCCCACGACCACGACCACTCGCACAGCCACGACCATGGTCACGGCGGCGGCCATCAGCATCATCACCATCACGCGCCGCAGGAAGGCCAGGGCCGCACGTTCGCGCTGGCGGTCGGGCTGAACATGTTGATCGTCATCGTGCAGGGCATCTACGGTTTCATCGCGCACTCGACCGCGCTCCTCGCCGACGCCGGCCACAATCTCTCCGACGTCCTGGGCCTGTTGCTCGCCTGGGCCGCCGTGTGGCTCGGCAAGCGCCAGCCGTCGCCGCGCTACACGTTCGGCCTCGGCAGTTCGTCGATTCTCGCGTCGCTCGCGAACGCCGCGCTGTTGCTTTTCGCCTGCGGCGCGATCGTGCTCGAGTCGATCCAGCGCCTCTTGAACCCGGCGCCGGTCGCGGGCCTCGACGTGTTCATCGTCGCGACGCTCGGGCTGGTGGTGAACGGCTTCTCGGCCTGGCTCTTCATGCGCGGCAGCAAGGACGACCTGAACGTGCGCGGCGCGTTCCTCCACATGGCCGCCGACGCCGCGATCTCCGCCGCCGTCGCGGTGAGTGGCCTCGTCATCCTGTTTTCCGGCTGGAGCTGGATCGATCCGCTGATGAGCCTCGTCGTCGTGTCGGTGATCGTGTACGGCACCTGGGGCCTCGGGCGCGACGCGATGCGCCTCGCGATGGCGGCCGTGCCGCCGAGCGTCGACATGCCGCGCATCGAGAAGTACCTGTCGGACATTCCGGGCGTCGACGATGTGCACGACCTGCACGTGTGGGCGCTGTCCACGACCGAGAACGCGATGACCGCGCACCTCGTGATGCGCGAGGGCCATCCGGGCGACGCGTTCGTCGATGGCATCGTGCGGACCTTGCGCGAGGACTACGCGATGCACCACGCGACGCTGCAGGTCGAGCTCGGCACGACGCATCACGCTTGTGCGCTGCACACGCGGAGCTGATTTCCGCGCGATTCGCTGCGCACGGCTCGGTACGACGAAACCGCGGACGAGCGGCGTACACTGGAGGACGTGACGTTTCAGGGAGGAGTGCATGTTCGCCCCAAAGCTGAATCCGCACGACAAGCTCGATGTGGCGCCGGTCCTGATCGTCGGTGCGGGACCGACGGGCCTTGCCGCCGCGATGAGTCTCGCGCGTGCGCACATTCCGGTTCGGCTCATCGACCGGGCGCGCGAGCCGTCTCCCTATTCGCGCGCGATCGGCATCCAGGCGCGCACGCTCGAACTCTTCGAACAGCACCGCATCGTCAAGCCGTTTCTCGAACGCGGCCATCGCGCGCGGGTCGCCAATCTCTATTCGAACGGCCAGCGGCTCGCGCGGCTCGACTTCGATCCGCTCCAGACGCGTTACCCCTATCTGCTCTTCCTCGACCAGTCCGAAACCGAACGGCTCCTCACCGAGCACCTGAAGACCTTCAATGTGTGGGTCGAGCGCGGGGTCGAGTTGTGCGATTTCTCGCAGGGCTCGGCGGGCGTGCAGGCGTCGCTGCGCCATCCGAACGGACGCGACGAAGTGCTGCGACCGTCTTACATGATCGCCGCCGACGGCGCGCACAGCATGGTGCGGCATCGGCTCGACATCGGTTTCACCGGCAAGACCTTCGAACAGACGTTCCTGCTCGCCGACCTGCAGGCCGACTCCGACTGGCCCGACGACGAGTTCCACATCTTCGCGTCGGGCACCGGCCTCGCCGCGCTGTTCCCGATGGGCGACTCGCGCGCACGGCTGATCGCGGACCTGCACACGCCGCCCGACTCCGACCACGGCCCGACGCTCGACGACTGCCGCGCGATCGTCGAGCAGCGCATCCATCATCGCGTGACGCTGTCGAGCATCGGCTGGTCGTCGTATTTCCGGCTGAATAGCCGGATGGTGGACCGGCTGCGCGTCGACCGCATCTTTCTCGCCGGCGACGCCGCGCACGTCCACAGCCCGGCCGGCGCGCAGGGCATGAACACGGGCATTCAGGAAGCACTCAATCTCGGCTGGAAGATCGCGCGGATGCTCTCCGGCGGCGCGTCCGACCGCCTGCTCGACACGTATCACGTCGAGCGTCATCCGATCGAGCGCGACGTGCTGCGGCAGTCGAGCATGCTCACGCAGATGGCCGGCGCCGACCACGGTCCGATGAAGCTGATCCGCGACCACGTGATGCCCGCGCTCTCCGCGATCGGCCCGCTGCGCGACGCGATGCGGCGCACGGTGAGCGAACTGTCGATTCAGTACCGGCGCAGTCCGCTCACGCTCGAACGCCTGCTCGACGGCGGCCCGCGCGCCGGCGAGCGCGCGCCGGATGCGCGGGTGCATGTCGTCGATGGTCCGCTCGGGCGCGCGCCGGGATTTTGCTGCCTGTACGACCTGCACGATCCGGGCTATTTCTCGCTGTTCCTGCTCCTTCTTCCCGAGGGCGCGGACGACGTCGCACTCGCGCCCGCGACCATCACGATCGCGCACGCATTGCGTGATCCGGACCTTAACGGACTCGCGGAGCAGGTGGAAAGAGTATTGCCCAACGCGGTGCGCGTATGGCGCATCACCGACATCATGCAGGGCGAGGGCGCGCAGTCGCTGACCGAGAACTACGGGCGCACGCGGCCGTCGTTCTACCTGATGCGCCCGGACGGCTACATCGCCGCGCGCGGGCGGGCCCCGTCGGACGTTCACGGCCTGCTGCGCCACTGCGAGACGTGGTTCAGCGCGAACGCGAGCGTCGCCGACGAAGAGCCGCCGGAGCACGAGTACCGGCAGGACTGAGCGCTGCTTGTGCCGCGCTTATGCCGCGCTCAGGCCGTGGCCGATGCCGGCGTCAGCTCCTTGCGATGCTCGATCAGGGCCTCGCGCACGATCGGCTCCATCGCCGCGCTGGCTTCGGGATTATCGAGCGAGTTGAGGATCGCGAGCCGCATGCGCGGCTCCCAGAAGCGGCGAATGTGATCGGCGATGCAGTCGGTCGCTTCGTGCTGGTCCGGCAGCGAATCGAAGAACTCGCCGATCCGGTTCGCCATGTCGATCAGGTTGTCCACGTCCATGTCTATTTCCCCGAGGTCGTGACGAGCGCATCCGCTTTCGCGTCGGTGCGCATTTCCAGCAATTCGAGCTGCTGCGTGTTGAAGCGCGAGTAGTCCTTCTGCCATTGCGACGGCTGTTCCACCGGCAGCACCTGCACCGCGGTCACCTTGTACTCGGGACAGTTGGTCGCCCAGTCGGAGGAGTCGGTGGTGATCACGTTCGCGCCGGATTCGGGGAAGTGGAACGTCGTATAGACGACGCCCGGCTGCATCCGCTCGGTGATCTTCGCGCGCAGCACGGTCTGGCCCGCGCGCGATTCGATGCCGACCCAGTCGTCCGTCCTGATGCCGCGATCCTCGGCGTCGTGCGGATGGATCTCGAGCCGGTCCTCCTCGTGCCAGCGCGAATTCTCCGTGCGGCGGGTCTGCGCGCCGACGTTGTACTGCGACAGGATGCGCCCGGTCGTCAGCAGCAGCGGGAACTTGCGCGTGACCTTCTCCGGCGTCGGCACGAACTTCGTGATGACGAAGCGCCCCTTGCCGCGCACGAATTCGCCGATGTGCATCGTCGGCGTGCCGTCGGGCGCGTGCTCGTTGCAGGGCCACTGGATGCTGCCGAGTTCGTCGAGGCGCTTGAACGATACGCCTTGGAAGGTCGGCGTGAGGCGCGCGATCTCATCCATGATCTGCGACGGATGCGTGTAGTTCATCTCGTAGCCGAGCGCGCGCGAGAGGAGGATCGTCGCTTCCCAGTCCGCGTAGCCGGCGAGCGGCGGCATCACCTTGCGCACGCGCGAGATGCGGCGCTCGGCGTTGGTGAACGTGCCGTCCTTTTCGAGGAAGGTCGAGCCCGGCAGCAGCACGTGCGCGTACTTCGCCGTCTCGTTCAGGAAGATGTCCTGTACGACGATGCATTCCATCGCCGACAGCGCGCCCGCGACGTGCTGCGTATTCGGATCGGACTGGACGATGTCCTCGCCCTGGCAATAGAGGCCCATGAACGTGCCGTGCGTCGCGGCATCGAACATGTTCGGGATGCGCAGGCCCGGCTCCGATTGCAGCTTCACGTCCCACGCTTCCTCGAAGAGGGCGCGCGTGGCGGCATCGCTGATGTGGCGGTAGCCCGGCAATTCATGCGGGAACGAGCCCATGTCGCACGAGCCCTGCACGTTGTTCTGGCCGCGCAGCGGATTCACGCCGACACCTTCGCGCCCCACGTTGCCCGTCGCCATCGCGAGGTTCGCGATGCCCATCACCATCGTCGAGCCTTGCGCGTGCTCGGTGACGCCCAAGCCGTAGAAGATCGCCGAGTTGCCCGGCCGCGCATAGATGCGCGCGGCTTCGCGGACCAGGTGCGCGGGGACGCCCGTGACCGGTTCCATCGCTTCGGGCGAGTTATCGGCGTGCGAGACGAAGTCGCGCCATTGCCCGAATGCGCGCGCCTCGCAGCGCTCGGCGACGAACGGCTCGTTCACCAGTCCTTCGGTCACGATCACGTGCGCGATTGCGTTGATCATCGCGACGTTGGTGCCGGGGCGCAGTGCGAGGTGATGCGAAGCCTTGATGTGCGGGTTGTCGACGATATCGATGCGGCGCGGATCGATCACGATCAGTTGCGCGCCTTCGCGGATGCGCTTCTTCATGCGCGAAGCGAAGACCGGATGGCCGTCGGTCGGATTCGCGCCGATCACGACGATCACGTCCGCCTTCTCCACCGACGCGAACGTCTGCGTGCCGGCCGATTCGCCGAGCGTGGTCTTGAGGCCGTAGCCCGTCGGCGAATGGCAGACGCGTGCGCAGGTATCGACGTTGTTGTTGCCGAACGCGGCGCGCACGAGCTTCTGCACGAGATAGGTTTCTTCATTCGTGCAACGCGACGACGTGATCCCGCCAATCGAATCGCGGCCGTACTTGGCCTGGATGCGGCGGAATTCGCTCGCCGCGTAGTTGATCGCTTCGTCCCACGACACTTCGCGCCACGGATCGGTGATCTTCGCGCGGATCATCGGCTTCTTGATGCGGTCCTTGTGGGTGGCGTAGCCCCACGCGAAACGGCCCTTCACGCACGCGTGGCCTTCGTTCGCCTGGCCGTTCTTGTTCGGCACCATGCGCACGACTTCGCTGCCCTTCATCTCTGCCTTGAGCGAACAGCCGACGCCGCAATACGCGCAGGTCGTCACGACCGAATGCTCGGGCTGGCCGAGCATGATGACGGTCTTTTCCTGCAAGGTCGCGGTCGGGCACGCGGCGACGCACGCGCCGCACGACACGCACTCCGATTCCATGAACGGCACGTTCTCGCTCGCGGCGACCCTCGATTCGAAGCCGCGCGCGGCGATCGTCAGCGCGAACGTGCCTTGCGTTTCCTCGCAGGCGCGCACGCAGCGATTGCAGACGATGCACTTCGACGGGTCATAGGTGAAGTACGGATTCGATTCGTCCTTCTTGTCCTTCAGGTGGTTCGCGCCTTCGTAGCCGTAACGCACTTCGCGCAGGCCGACGACGCCCGCCATGTCCTGCAGTTCGCAGTCGCCGTTGGCGGGGCAGGTGAGGCAGTCGAGCGGGTGATCGGAGATGTAGAGCTCCATCACGTTCTTGCGAAGCGACTGCAGGCGGTCGCTTTGCGTGCGCACTTTCATGCCCGCTTCGACGGGCGTCGTGCACGACGCCGGATAACCCTTCTTGCCTTCGATCTCGACGAGGCACAGGCGGCACGAGCCGAACGGTTCGAGCGAATCCGTCGCGCAGAGCTTCGGCACGTTGACGCCGGCTTCGATTGCCGCGCGCATCACCGAGGTTCCGGCCGGCACGGTGACCGATTCGCCGTCGATTTCGAGCGTCACGTCGATGTCGGCGTGGCGCAGCGGCGTGCCGTAGTCGGTGAAGTCGAAGGGATCGCGCCGCTGCACCGATGCCGCGCTCTTGCACGCGCAATTTCCGGAGCCGCAGCCGTTGTTCGTGTTGGACATGTTGTCTCTCTCCTGTCGACCAGAGTTGGCGCTTTAGCGCCTTACTCTGGTCCCATGCTTCGCGGTCGACCAGAGTTGGCGCTTTAGCGCCTTACTCTGGTCCCATGCTTCGCGGTCGACCAGAGTTGGCGGTTTAGCGCCTTACTCTGGTCCCATGCAATGTAATTGCCGCTTCCTTTAAGCCGCTTTTTGAGACGGCGCTTTGGCAAGGCCGAAGTCTTCAGGGAAATGCTCCAGCGCCGACAGCACCGGGAAGGGCGTCATCCCGCCCATCGCGCAAAGCGACCCGGACACCATCGTGTCGCACAAATCGCGCAGCAGCGTGACCTGTTTCGGCGACGTATCGCCCGCGCGGATCTTCGCGATCACTTCCACGCCGCGCGTCGAACCGATCCGGCACGGCGTGCACTTGCCGCACGATTCGAGCGCACAGAAGTGCATCGCGTACTGCGCGAGATCGGCGAGATTCGAGGTGTCGTCGTGGACCACGAGGCCCCCGTGGCCGACCACCGCGCCGACCGCCGCATACGCTTCGTAGTCGAGCGGGATGTCCCACTGGCTCTCCGGCAGATACGTGCCGAGCGGGCCGCCGACCTGGACCGCGCGCGCCGGCCGGCCGCTCGCCGTGCCGCCGCCGTAGTCGTAGATCAGCTCGCGCAGCGTCACGCCGAACGCGAGTTCGACGAGCCCGCCGTGCTTCACGTTGCCCGCCAGCTGGAACGGCAGCGTGCCGCGCGAGCGTCCCATGCCGAAGTCGCGATAGAACGACGCGCCCTTCGCGAAGATGATCGGCACGGTCGCGAGCGTGATGACGTTGTTGATGACGGTCGGCTTGCCGTACAGACCGACGAGCGCCGGCACCGGCGGCTTCGCGCGCACGATGCCGCGCTTGCCTTCGAGCGATTCGAGCAGCGCTGTTTCCTCGCCGCAGACGTACGCGCCGGCGCCTTTCGCCACTTCGAGTTCGAACGCGTGCGACGTGCCGAGCACGCTCTGGCCGAGCCAGCCGGCGTCGCGCGCCTTGTCGATCGCGCGGTTGAGCGTGGTGATCGAGTGCGGGTACTCGCTGCGCACGTAGATGTAACCCTTCGTCGCGCCGGTCACGACGCCCGCGATGATCATCCCTTCGATCAGCACGTAGGGGTCGCTTTCCATCACGAGGCGGTCGGAGAAGGTGCCGGAATCGCCTTCGTCCGCGTTGCAGACGATGTACTTCTGGTCCGCCAGCGCGCCGCGCACCGTGCGCCACTTGATGCCGGCGGGAAACGCCGCGCCGCCGCGTCCGCGCAGGCCGGATTCGATGAGCGCCTCGCAAGCGGCGTCGCCGTTCATGTCGAGCGCGCGGCGCAAGCCTTCGATGCCGCCGTTCGCGACGTAGTCGTCGATGGACAGCGGGTCGGTGATGCCGATCCGCGCGAACGTCAGCCGTTGCTGGTTCTTGAGGTAAGGCAGTTCATCGACGACGCCGACGTTTTTCTCATGCGCACCGCCGTCGATGAAACCGGCCTCGAACAGCGCGCCCAGGTCTTCGACCTCGACATTCGAATAGCCGATGCGGCCTTGCGCCGTTTCCACTTCGACAAGCGGTTCGAGCCACAAGAGGCCGCGCGAGCCATTGCGCACGATCTGGACTTCGACGCCGCGCTGAGCGGCCTCGTTCGCGATGGCGGCGGCGACCGCTTCTGCGCCGAGCGCGAGCGCCGATGAATCGCAGGGAACGTAGATGCGTGTCATGCCGTTTCCTCCGTGCCGGCGTTGGTGCGCGCCCGGGCGTCGGCGTACAGCCGGTCGAACTTCTGCGGCGTGACTTTCGCGTAAAGCTCGCCGTTGATCATCATCGATGGCGACAGCGCGCATTGACCGAGGCAGAACACCGATTCGAGCTCGGTCTCGGTGTGATGACCGTTGTCGAACTTGCAACCGGTATGGCCTTCCACATGCTGCGCGAGCGCTTCCGTGCCCATGCTCCGGCAGGCTTCAGCGCGGCACAACTGCACGGTGACGCGCGCGGGCGGCTCCGAGCGGAAGTGATGGTAGTAGGTGATGACGCCGTGAACCTCGGCGCGCGACAGCGACAGCGCCCGCGCGAGCGCCGGGACGACGGCGGGCGGCACATACCCGACTTCGTCCTGGATCGCATGCAGGATGACCATCAGCGTGGCGCCCTGGGTCGCGTGGCGGCGCACCAGTTCGTCGGGTGCGGGAACGGCTTGTTGCGGGTGAGTCATGGGGCTCCTCCAGCGCTCGGTATATGTTTATCGTGTGCATATTCAAGACTTATAATTCGTTGCACCGAGTCGATGAAGTGAACAATAGGCCCCGTGATATATCTTGGCAATAGGAACAAGGAGTGCATATGGTCGACGTGCAATGCCGTGCCGAACTCGTGCTGCGCGACGCCGATGGCCGGGAAACCAGTCTCAGCGCGGTTGTGCCGCTCCTGCTGCTGGTTTCGCAAACCGGCAGCATCGCGAACGCCGCGGCGGCTAAGGGTTTGTCCTATCGGCACGCGTGGGGTTTGTTGCGCGAAATCGAGGCGCGGCTCGGCGGCGCGCTGATCACCAAGTCGCGCGGACGCGGCTCCGTTTTGTCCGAACTCGGCGAGGCCGTGCTGCGCGCGCAGCGCATCTCCGGCGAGCGGCTCGTCGCGCCGCTCCAGTCGGTTGCGTCGGAAGTGGCGAGCGAGTTGAACCGCCGCCTTGCGCGCGATGCCGCTCATCTGCGCATCCACGCGTCGCATGGCTACGCGGTCGCCACGCTCGTGCGGGCGCTCGGCGCGAAGCACATTCCGATCGACATCAAATACCGCGAGAGCGCCGAAGCGGTGAGCGCGCTTGCGCGCGGCGAATGCGAACTGGCGGGTTTTCACCTGCCGATCGGCGAATTCCGTGCGACCTGCGCGCAGGTCTACCGGCAGTTGCTCGATCCGGACCGGTATCAGTTGATCCATCTGACGCGGCGCACACAGGGGCTCTTCTTGCCGAAGGGCAATCCGAAGGGCATCGAAGGATTGCGCGACCTCGCGCGGAGCGACGTGCGTTTCGTCAATCGCCAGCCGGGTTCCGGCACGCGCATGCTGCTCGATTTGTCGCTGAGAAAGATCGGCGTCGATCCGGACCAGATCAACGGTTACGCGACAACGGAACTCACGCACTCGGCGATTGCCGCGTTCGTCGCGAGCGGCATGGCCGATCTCGGCTTCGGCGTGCAGCCCGCAGCGCAGCATTTCGCGCTGGACTTCATTCCCGTCATCGACGAGGACTATTTTTTCGCCTGCGAGCGCGCGCGCCTGGAAGAAGGGCGACTCGGCCGGGTCATCGAGATCCTGAAGAGCGATGCGTTCAATGACAGCGTGGCGCATCTGGAAGGCTATGACCCGGCCCGCTGCGGCGAACTCGTCGGCGTGGAGAAGGGCTTGAGCGGCGCGTGAATTGCCCGGCCGGGACCGTCGACGCGAGGCGCCGGAAATGGACGGTAAAATTGGCATTCCCGCAGAAACTGCCATGCGTCCCAAATTACGTTAACCTAGCGGCTTGCCGTCTACGTCTGGAGCGCCGGTCACGCCGCGCCACATTGCCATGAAACTGTTTCTCACCGCTTCCACCTGCGCCGCGCTCATCGCCGGCGCGGTTTATCTCGCTCCCGTTGCCTTCGCTCAAAACTCGCCGGGCATTCCGGGCGGAATCCTGCAGGACCAGTTCCGCCTGAACGAACACCCGCAAATGCAGTTCGCCGCCTCGGCGCCCAGCGACAAATATCAGCAGGGCAAGTCGAAGGCGCGCCGTCGTGCTGACAACGGCGATTCGAGCGGCTGCAATCTGCAGTGCCCGAAAGACGCCGAGTAGAACTTCCAGCGCGGAATCGCGGTCCACGTCACCTCGATTCCGCCGTTTCACCCTCCCGACTCCACGCCCCGATCAAGCCGTCCAGCGCGCCGGCGAAGCCGCACGCATTGCGTCCGTTTCGTTCAACAAACGGTGCACATGGACCGAAAAACACTACGAGATGGCGGGCGTTTGGTATGACGGCTGGAGTACCTTAACAGGGCGTCGTTGAGCGTATTCGACGACATACTCATATAAAGCGACTCTTCCGTCATAAACAATAAAAGAAGCGCGTCGGTGCCCGGCATCCGCGAACCAGCGCGGCTCTCGGCGATTGGGACGACGGCGTCCCGCATCGTCGGCCGTGCCGCTGGGCGACGCTTCGGAATTGCCGAGGGACAGCATAAATGCGAATTCTCCAGGTCATACTGGCACCACGCCTGTCGGGGGCAGAAGTGCTCGCGAAGGGGGTCGCGATCGGGCACCAGCGGGGCGGACACAGTGTGTGCATCGCGTCCCTGATGCCGGAGCACAGCGACTTCGAACACATCAGCGCCGAGCTCCGGTCGCATGGTGTGACGTGCCTCTTTCCGAAGCGCAACTATCGCAAGCTGGGCAGGCTGCTGTTCCTCTTTCAGGCAATCCGCACGTTCAAGCCGGACATCATCTTCGCCCACGCGACCATTGCCGCGCTCTATGTGCGCGCGCTGCCGACGCGCGTGCCTATCGTCTGGGTCATGCACTCCGGCGCCAACGACTTCTCGAACAGCGCGCTGTTGCGTGCCGAACGCCTGTTGTCGGGCCGGGCGAAAGCGGTGATCGGCGTGTCGCAGAAGAATATCGACGAATACGTGAAGGAGATCGGCCTGCATCCGTCGATGATCGTGGTGCCGAACGGCGTGGACATCTCGCGCTTCACCGACGACGTGCCCGTGACGCCGGTCGCCTACAAGCAGATCGTGCAGGTCGGCCGCTACATTCCGGAGAAGAACCATTTGCAGACGGTCCACGCTTTCGCGCGCGTCGCGAAGGCCGATCCGGACGCGCGCTTGCTGCTGTGCGGCGTGATCGAGAACGTCGCGTATCACGCGGCGGTGGTCGCTCTCGTCGCGAAACTCGGGCTGCAGGAGCGCGTCGTGATCGAGGGGCCGCAGTCCAATGTCGCGCAGATCCTGCGGGCATCGGCGGCGTTCGCGATGCCGTCGAGCTTCGAGGCGCACAGCATCGGCTTTCTGGAGGCGCTGGCGTCGGGCATTCCGGTCGTGGCGAACGCGATTCAGTCGTTCGCTTTCGCGGGTAATTTCCCCGGCGTGCAACTGCTCGATACGAGCGATGCCGACGCGTACGGCCGCGCGCTGCTCGAATCGCTGTCGCAGCCGCGCGCGACGCGTCCGCTCACCGGGCTCACGCTGCAAAGCACCGCCGACCGATATCTCGCCATCGCGCGCGATGTGCTGAACTTGCGGGTGGGATTGAGTTGAAGCCCTGATGCCGCGATGATCGCGGCGGGATAGCAAAAACGCGGCGCCGTTCCAGGTTCTGGACGGCGCCGCGTCTTTTTGTCCGCGCAAATCGGCTACTGCGCGAGCGACCGGAGCCAGAGCGATTCGGAATACAGACCCGGCAGGTTGCCCCAGATTTGCACCGGCCCGAACTTCGACGACGGGTCGAAGTCATAGCCCGACAGGCTCGGCGCGCCGCCCGTGAAATAGAACTCGCCGAGTGTCGCGTTGGCGCGCCTGAACAGCATCAGCGTCGTGCGATCGTTGCGGCGGATGAGCGCGGGCATGGTATCGGCGTAGGACGTATCGGCGAGCGTCCCGACGCGAACGGGCGGGCCGAAGGTCTTGCCGCCCTTCATCTTCCACACGTCGATGCTGGCGTTGTCGCCGCGTGGCTGAAGCACGACGAGATCGTCGATGCCGGTGCCTTCCACGTCGCCGGCCGCCACTTTCACCGACGCACGCGGGAACTGCGGGTAGGGCGTGCCACGCTCGCCGGCCGAGAACGCGCTGCCGGTGCTCGCGATCTGCGTGACGGCGAGCGCCGAGTTCACGTTCTCGACGGCCAGCAATCCCTCGCGCGACGAACCCGCGAGGCGGGCCGGCAGGAAGCGCGCGGCGGCGTCGAGTTGGGGCGCCTCGAGCCAGCGCACTGGCGCGTTCGCGGTAGCGGCATTGCCGGTCAGCACCCAGAGGTCGAGGCCGGCGTCGTCGCGTTTTTGCGCGATCATGACGTCGGCGCGGCCGTGGCCGTTGAAGTCGGCGGCGACGTATTGCTGCGCCGTGTCCGGCGTGAACGCGGAACTCGTCTGGTACCAGAGACGCGGCGCCTCGAAGCGGCTGCCGTTGCTGCGCAACAGCCAGAACGCCGTGCCGCCATTGCGCGGCGTGACGACCATCAGATCGGCGCGGCCGTCGCCGTCGAAATCCGCGACGAGAAAGCGCGCGCCGTCGAAACACAGCGTGTCGGCACGGCAGGTAGGCGCCGTGGCTTCGGGATCGAAGGGCACGGCATTCAGGTACCACGGCATCGCACCTTCGAAACGCGACATCTCCGCGACCCACACGTTGAAGCCCGGGCCGTCCTTGCGGCGTTGCACGTAGACCGTGCTGGCGCGGCCGGAGCCGCGGACGTCGCCATAGAGCGCGCCTTCCTCGCGCGTGTCGGACCATTGCGAGCGGGGCGTGGTCGCCCAGCGGAATTCGGCGGTCAGAAGCGAGCAGCGTCCGATCGATAGCGCGCCGTTCACGGCTCCCAGGCAATGTCCGAGCGGCGTGTAGACGAGCCCGAAATCCCACGGTGTCCAGCGTTGGGCCGCGGCGCCCGCGTTGCAGGCTTCCTCGACAAGCCGGCCATCACGTTCGGCGACGCATCGATGCGTGCTGTCGTTGACGAGTTGCGCGTCGTTCTTGTCGCCGGGTTTGACCGGCAGCGGCTGCCAGATCCAGTCTTGCGAGGCGGAGTCGGAGCAGACCGCGAGACGAGGGCTTTTCCCCGCGCCGCCGCCGGAATCGAGGCACTGGCTGGAGTATTCGTTCACGAGGCGCGTCGGCCGCGGCTGGAACTCCGCGCCGGGATCGCTCGTGCGGGCGGCGCTGAAGTAACGGCGCGCGACCCAGTTGCCGTCCCACTGATACTCGCCGAAGACGTGTCCCGCATCGTTGCCATCGACCGCGAAGTAGCTGCCGACGGTGTCGCGCTTTCGCAAGGTCTCGGCGGTGCTGAGGTTCTTCGGCAGGCCGGCGGTCGGATAGGTGACGTGATAGCCGATCGGCAGGTTCTTGTTCAGGCCCTGCGCGACGACGCGTGTGATCCGCGCCGCGTAGATATGGTCGGGATGTTCGATGAACGGAACCGTGTCCGGGTTGAGCGTGTACACCTCGATGGCCGGCGTCAGGATCGCGCGCAGCGTGGCGATGAGGGCGCGGCGGTCGTAGGTTGTGGCGCCGGTGCCGTCGGTGTTCATCGGATAGGTGGTGAGCGTCTCGCCACGGTCCCACAAGAGGCCGAGCGGGACTTTGCCGCCGCGCACGGCGCCGCCGGGCAGACGCAATTCGAGCAGCTTCACCCTCGGCTGATGGGTCAGCACGAGTTCGTGTACCGGTTTGCCGGCGAACGTCGCGTTCGATTCGAGCCACTCGTTCGGAACCCCCGCCATCCGTGCATAGGCGAGCTTGGTGCCGGTTTCGCGCAGCAGCACGTAGTCGAATTTGGCGCCGTTCGCGCCGCCGATCAAATGCACGACGGTGACGCACCAGCCGGCGTCGATCTTGTCGCTGATGCCGGGGTTGACGAAGAGGAGGTCGTCGTCGAGGTGCGCTACGACGGTCACGAGCGTGCCGGCGTGACAGTCGGCGTTCGGTTCGGCGGCTAGCGCGCGTTGCGGGGGGACCAGCACCGCGGAGAGGGCGAACAGCAGTGCGTGCCATACGAGCCACGCGATCGACGTCGACCTGCCTCTGCGCATGACGCCTCCGTAAGCGCTGGTTTAGTCGGGAAAAGCGAAAAGCTTGCCGTCGGCGGGCGCAGTCGTCGGTGTCCGACCGAACATGTATGAAGTTTCGACGAGAGGGGCGCGGCTGTCGACCAAAAACAAAAGCCCCGCAGAGGGTTGGCTCTGCGGGGCTCGTGCTGACGGTGTGCTGTCGGCTACTGAATATTGGTGGAGGCGGCGACCGCCAAATTCGATTCCGCCATATTCCTCTGCAATCCAGATAAGCTATTTATAGTCAGTAAGTTAGACCGAAAACATGTCCGTTGAAGTCTATAATATTCCGGCACCTTCCGGCGTCCGCCGATGGGCTGAATGATGGGCTGAAGATGGCACTGACAGACAAACAAGCGCGTGCACTGCGACCGGATGACAAGCCGGTTTTCGATGGCAAGGTAACGGGGCTGTTTCTTGCACCCACCAAAGCCGGTAGCAAATGGACTTTGCGCTTTACCAGCCCGATTACGGGCAAACGGCGCGATGCGGGCCTTGGCACTTACCCCGAAACGTCAATTGCAGACGCCCGCGAAAAAGCGCTTGCTATGCGCAGAATCCTCGACGCTGGCGACGATCCAATTGAACAGCGTAACCGCGAGCGCGAAGCGGCGTCGATTGTTGCCGCTGCGCTCACCTTCGAGAAGGCGGCGCGCGAAGTTCACGCAGAATTGAAGCCGAGTTGGCGCAACGAAAAGCATCAGAATGATTGGATTCGTTCGCTTGAGGCTTACGTGTTTCCAAAGCTCGGCGCGAAGAGTCTCGACGCGATCACTCCCGCTGATTGCGCGGACGTGTTGCGGCCCATTTGGCTCGATAAACAGGAAACCGCCAGTCGCACGCGGCAGCGGATGCACGCCGTCATGCAATGGGCGTGGGCACATGGGCATGTCGCGGCGAATCCCGTTACGGTAGTGGATCACATCCTGCCGAAGCAGACGGGCAAGAAGGAACACCAACCGGCGATGCCTTGGCGCGATGTACCTGAGTTCGTGAAGGATCACGTTGTCGGATTCAAGCAAGGCGAAGGCACGCGCGCCGCCCTGCTGTTCCTGATACTGACGGCGGCGCGCAGCGGCGAAGTACGCGGCGCGACGTGGAGCGAACTCGACCTCGACGCAGGTGTCTGGAGCATTCCCGCCGAGCGGATGAAAGCCAAGGAAGCGCACCGCGTGGCTTTGTCGGCCCCGGCGCTTGCACTTGCAAAGACCCTGAAAGAGCAGAAGCTACATGAGACGTTGGTCTTTCCGTCACCGCGCGGAAAGGTACTCAGTGACATGGTGCTCACGTCGTTTCTGCGCCGCGTGGAGGCAAAGAGCGACACGCCTGAACGCGTAGCGACGGCGCACGGCTTTCGCAGCAGTTTCCGCGATTGGGCCAGCGAACACGGATACGCCCGCGACCTTGCCGAGCGGGCACTCGCGCATACCGTGGCAAACAAGGTGGAGGCGGCTTACCACCGCACGGACTTGCTAGAGCAGCGCCGCCCGCTGATGGACGCATGGGCGCGCCATGTTGTCGATGCGGGTCTATTTGAACAAGCGGCCCGCCAAACCGCGCGGGCCACACGCCAGTCAGCGCTGGCCTCGGCTGTCTGACGATCAGACGCAGTTTCAGGAGGCGCGCAAGGTCAATGTCTTTATCGCGCGCCGCCGCTTGGAATGATTGAACGCGCTTGTTCAGCCGCCAAGCGCCACGCCCGAATTCGGACGCGTCTTCGCGATCAGGTCACTCCATACGCGATCCAAGCTCGCATCGGTCAATTTGTGTCGCGGACGTTCGCGTGGGAAAAGATGGTAGTGACACGCCGTCTCAACGATGCGGCGTTGCTCCCGCTGTATTTGATCGCGCAACTCATCAATGTGATACATGATCGAATGCCCATGATGTTTGTCTGCATTGATGGCCTTTTCAAGAAAGGGCTTCGTCTGCGTGCTTAGTTCGTCCACCAGCAGCGCCGAGCGCATGACCACCTTGAACCCGATGGCGATCAGCCTCGTTGAATTCAACGCTTTGGCGTCTTCGTCGTGCAGCGGGGTATGGGGTTCGGTCAATGTTTCGAGTGGCGTCAGGTATTGCTCCGCCGCGCTGGCGATTTCCGCGCGAAGCGTTTTCAATTCTTCCTTGTATGCCTTCAGACCGTCGATAACATAGCCGACCAACCGTCGCGTCTGTTCTGACCGGGCGTTCCGCTGAACCCATAGTTCATCGTAAAACTTGTCCACGAAGAACATGCAGTTGGCTGTTACCAGAAAGCCGCAAGCAATGACGCGCGACGCATTGATTTGTTCCATCTCAATCAACGCCGCGCGACCTTTGTCGGATTGACGATTCAGGAACGAGGAATTGGGATTGGCCTGTAGGGCGGCATTGACGATTTCGTGAATCATGGTGTGCTCCTGCGTTACGCCCGTTCACTCGCTTCCAAACGGGTGAGCGGGCACAGTGACAAGGTTGGAAGACCGGCGCTACACCAAACCGGTGAGCCTTTCGGCTCCCCTGCCACGGCCCGCCCATAGACGTGCAGAAGCAACGCAGCACCTGCTTGCGCAGGTGTGCGGGTGTAGCGATAACAGGCTTCCAAACCTGACCGTCGAGTCTCGACGGCGATCGCATTATAAATCGCGCAGCGCCCGCCAATTGCAACCGCACGGTTCACAAGTGCGTAATGGTGCGTTAGGAAAAAAACCGACGCAGCTACAAGAATGGCGCGGGTCTTCGCTTCCGCATCGCATCGGTCGCTAGGAAGGACCCCGTGCCCTCTGCGGGGACGGGTCGCTGCTATACGCGCGACCACCAGCGCCTCATTATTCGACGCCCGTAAGACGCTCCTGACACTCGCGCAAGAGGTCGACTAGACAGCGCGCGTCTTCTCGCCATCCTGCTGAACGCATCCCGTGTGTGCGTGCGTTACGCGAAGCGATCATTTTTCCGGCTTCACTGCGCGGGCCGGTTGAGCTTTCCCACGGTCGCCAATGACGGATGGCTTTCGCCTGCTGCGCCCGTTGATCCGGGGTCCAATGTCTGCCCATCGCGTTCGTCCGTTAATAGTTCGTTCGTCGGTTCGCCGTTTTGCCCGCGCGCGCGAGTGTCGGGCGGCGCGCTGTCTTTCGCCCCATTGTTCACCTGCTGCGGGCCGTTGGCGATGTTCGCCTGCCTGACAAACGCGACCGGGCGCGGATTCCTGATTTCGGCCAGCGCTTCGAGTGTCGCTCGCGATTGCGCCTGGGCCTTCAGCGCCAGAATGAGATGCGCCTGAAACTGGTTCAGGAATTCGCAGCCTGCCGCCTTGCGGGCCAGTTGATTGAAGATCATGTCCAGCGTGTTCGCTTGCGTCATAAGCATCGTTTCGACGCCGGACATGTCACCCGCCTTTACTGCGTCCGTTTGCTCGCGTAGTTCGGCAAGATAGGCGTCCAGCATCACGTCCCCGAACATGGGCTGTGCGTACTTCTCCGCCGCCGCGCCGCCGCGAATGAACGGGCTTGCCGCAAAGAACGCTGTGCGCTTGACCGGATCGACAGCCTTGTCTGGTATTTTCGGGATTTGCTTCTGCGGCTCTGACTTCGCCTTTGATTTCGTCGCCATCGTTTCGTCTCACTCGTTCGAGTTGACCTGAATAATCCTCGACATGCTGGCGCGATGAAGCAACCGCGCCGCTCTGCGTCAGGCTCGCCGGTCGTCCAACCCTTCGCCGCGCCAAGCGCGCGCCGCCAATCGCTCGCGCTCCGCCGCTTGCGCGCGCCGTTCTCGCAATCGTGCGCCGAAGTGCGCAAGGTCATGCAACAGGTTTGCCAGTGAGCCATTCATCGACAGCGACAGGATTTCGTCCTGATGTGCAAGCGGCCAACCTTCACGCGCCGCCAGTTCGTCAACTGTCGCGCGCAGTTCGTCGCGCAACTGGCGCACGTCATCCGGGGACAGGTACGGTCCCCACGGAAAAAACGGACCATCTTCAACGGGCAGCCCGCCGCAATCGGACGACGCGTCGGCGGATACTTTTGAGGGGCGCTCAAAAATCGGGGTTACGCGGGTTACATGGGTTACGCCCGCCGCTGCGCCTTGACTGGCGGGCGTTTGCGCGTTACCCGTTTTTGCGGGAAACGTAACTCCGTAACCCGTCGCGGGGTTACAGGCAGAGGTTGACGTAACCCCATCCAGGTTACGGGGTAACGCTAGCGACGAAACCGGGTTACGCTCAAACCCTTGTGACGCAAGGCTCGGCGGATCTTGTAACCCCGTAACCCGTGTCACCCGGTTTTTTGTACGGGAAATAAAACTTCGCGGGATCGTCATGCGTGCCCCCACATCGCGGCAGTCAGGACATACACCTTTGTCGGTCCTTTCG
Source organism: Caballeronia choica (assembly GCF_001544535.1). GTDB lineage: Bacteria > Pseudomonadota > Gammaproteobacteria > Burkholderiales > Burkholderiaceae > Caballeronia > Caballeronia choica. The sequence continues at coordinate 61,724 of NZ_FCON02000013.1, forward strand.
TGCCGATGCGCTCGGTTCGCTGCGAGCGTCCATCGCTTGCGGGTTTGAGCCAGCCCGTCTCGATCAGCGCCTTCGAGACGGCTCTCGGCTCGTAGCCCGCGCATATCTCACGGCTGTACACCTCGGGAAGAACGAGATATTCAACGCCGCCGTTGCCATCGTTACGGCGAAAGCCAGCCCGGTTGATCGTGCGACGATCATCGGCTGCGCCCAGATCGGAAAAGCGGCTTTCTTCGTGTGCCTCGAAAAACGCCTTCACTTGCGAGAGCATGGCGGCGCGCTCCTGATTGCCCGCGCTGCCGCGCGCATCCAGCCATTCGGCAAAGCAGCGCGCCGCCGCCGCGTAGGCCGCGCCTTCCGTCCAGCCGGTAATGCCGTTTGCCGTCGCGTATTCGCCCGCCAGTCCGATCAACGCGAATCGTTGGCATACGCGCTGGGCTTGTCCGCCCGCGTTTGCCGGAAGTTGCTCGGCAACGAAAGCACGTATCTCGTCATGCAGCCATTGGGACAACGCTGCGAGATCGCCGGTCGCGGCTTCGAGAAACGCGGGCGCGGCGCTTCCGTAGTAGATCGCGGCGTTTTCGATCAGCACGGCCGACAACGCGCCGCCGTTCTCGCACTTGTGCAGATGTTCGAAAAGTCCCAGACCCCCGCCTGCATCGGCGGATATGTCTACCAATCGGACTTCCTGCCCCGCCTTAACCTTCTTGCCGCCGTCGCGCATATGTTGCGCAAGTCCGATTTCACCCGCCGACAAGAACAACAACCGCCACGACTGGCGCGGGCGCGCCGTTCCCGTTCGCGCGGCGCGTGCTTTGCCGCTGCCGTTGGCGAGCATGTAGGCGATTTCGCCCGCTTCGCGCGGATCGACCTGCGCGAGTTCATCCAGCACGAGCAGCGCATCGTTATGCAGGGCGGCGAGCGCTTCCAATCCGTTCGCCGTCGCGCGCCAGCGTTGCAGATAACTCGCGCCGCCGTACACGCTCGATGCGGCATGCAGCGCCGTTGTCTTGCCGGTGCTGGATGGTCCGACGAAGTTCAGCCCGCCCGATTCCTGTCCAGCCGGATGCAGCAGCATCGCAGCGAACGCGGCCGATACCGCGAGCAGCAGACGCGAATTGCCCACGCAGTAGCGCGCGACATGCGCCCGCCAATCCGCAAGCGTTCCGGCTTGCGAGTAGTGGCGCTGGAAGGTGTCCGACTGGAACAGGACGCGCTCGGACGACTCGCCGATCGTGCGCTCTGGCAGCACGAACACATGTCGATGCCAGCCGGTACGTGTCACGCAGCGGGCGCGCTCGTCCGGGCGGGCGTTCGTGATGTACTCAATCAGCTTGTTGCGCACCTTGTATCCGGGCGCGAGGTCGAGACCCAGGCGCGCGAGTTCGCCGCGCACGTCTGCGCCGTCGCCCTTGAGCAGTTCCATCGGCATCGCCCAGATATGCGCCGTGCCGTCTGCGTCTTTCCATTCGAGCACGCGGCCCCAGTTTTCCGAACTGCTGTCGCGTACCAAGGCCGTAACGTGCAGCGGCGAACAGACGCGATGCGGTACGCCGTCGTCGTCCTTGAAAAACACACCAAGATGATTGACGGCGAAACCGGGCGGAGGACGCACGGCGGCGCGCGATTGATCATCGCCGTTCGTATGCTCGCCTTTGTTGTTGGCGCGCCCGTTCGTAGCTGTCTGGCGGCGCGCTTCCGCGTAGGAGGGCAGTTCTCCGCGCCAGCGCATCCAGAATTCCGAGCGCGCGGCGTCAAGGGAATCGGCATCGTCGGCGCGGGGCACGTTGCACGGATCAGCGGTGGACATTGCGCTTTCCGCGTGCGGTTTGCTGGCGGCTAGCGTCGATTTGTTGCTGAACCCATGCCGACACTTCGGCCTCGATCCAGCGCACGGCGGCGCTACCGATCCTCACCGGCTTTGGGAAAGCGTTGCGCGCAATGCGCTCGTAAAGCGCGCTACGTTCAAGGCCAGTTATTTCGGACACGCGGCGGCGCGGAATCAAAACGGGGATGACTGGATCGGCCATGTTCACACCTCGAAGCATGAGGCGCGCGCCGGAATAGCGCGGCATGGCTTATTGAAGGGCGGCGCACCGGCATTGAATAGGAGGGCGGGTTCAGAAAACGCACCCGAAGATCGGCCGAAAGGGTAGGTGGGTTTGGGGCTAATGGGTGGTCGGGTTCGATACGCCAAGCCCGCAAGACTGAATACTGGCGTGGCGTTCAGGGGAGGGTGGGCTACGTCCTCGGTGCGCCGCCTTTGTCCTGCCAGTTCGCTACCTTCGCAACTTCCTCGATACCGGTCTCGTTCGGCTTGCCTTCCTCGTCTGTCAAGCGGAACTCGGCGGCGTGTTCGCGCACATATTTTTTCAGGGCGTCTTTCACGCTCCGACCCTTCGGGTTCGGGTTCGCCTGCCATGCGCTTACCGCTGCTGCGAGTTTCGGCGCGTAACGTGGGTCACTGGGATTGAGATAGTCCGGCGCATCCGTTGCATCGGGAAAGAAAAAGCCTTCTCGGAAGCCGCGGGACATCAACCATGCACGAACGTCATCAACTGCAACCGTTGTCAAACCCCAATCTGGATGAACGCGATAAACGATGCCGCGAACCCGTAGCCGGTGCGGCTCGACATTCCAAGCCTCAGCCTCGTCCTCGGGACGGATCGTAACTTGGTTCGTCAACCTTTCATCGTCTGCTGGTTCTTCATCCCATCCCCGCTCCCACGCGGAACGGCGAACCGTTGCCTTCAACTTCCGCGCGTTGATGGCGTTTGCAAGCGCTGCATGGGCGGTCCATACCCATGCGATGCCATCGCTATCGGTGAGACCGGTCTCACCGTCTTGGAAGAAGTCGCCGCTTTTGTCGATTGAGTACGGATCGAACCCGGCGATAAGCGCAGCCGCCTGATCCACTGTCAGCGGATCGACGAGGCTCCATAGCGGATTGATGTCTTTGTACGAATACGAGGTCATCTCGCCTCCGAAGCGGATTCATACGATCAAAGCATAAGGAAGTCCGCCATGTTCCGGCAAGCGCGCCTCTAATCTGCCTGCTGATGGGCTATTTGATGGGCTAGAAAAAGCGAAGCCTCATAAGTCTTTGAACTTATGAGGCTTTTTCAAAAAAAATGGTGGAGGCGGCGGGAATCGAACCCGCGTCCAGTAGCGCTCTACGACCAGTTCTACATACTTAGTTCTGTCATTTGATTTAGCCGCAACGACGCGGACGAACACGCTTCGTTACAGCGATTCACTAGGTTTTCGACCCGGACGTCGTGACGCCGCCAAGGCTTAACTGACGTATATGACCTCTCTCGGTATTGCTACCGGTCTTGCGACTCTAGCCCGTCAGTGAACTAGGGAGAGGCAGGCGGCCCTTAGGCTGCCAGTGCGAACGTTTCGTCGTTTGCAGTTACGTTTTTCCCATTGATTAACGAGGTGACGGGTCCTCGGTATGCCCTAGCCGCTTTGCAACCCCTGTCGAAACCAGGTCGCCCCCAAAGCGAATGTAAATTATCCCACAGAAGCGGAGGTGAGGCGAATCGGTTTGTCTTTCAAGCCCTATCGCCGGAAAGTCTCAGCCGATGTCGCGCAGCAGATGCTGCAGTTCGACGGGCGAATTCACCACGTGATTCGCATGCCAGCGGCGCGGCGGAATGTCGTCGCCGCAATAGCCGTAGGCCGCCGCGACGGTGATCATGCCCGCCGCGAAACCCGCCTGCACGTCGCGCAGGTCGTCGCCGACATAGACGATGCGCTCCGGTGCGACGTCGAGCAGTTCGGCCGCGTGCAAAAGCGGCGCGGGATGGGGCTTCGAATGCGGCGTGGTATCGCCGCAGACGAGGCACGCCGCGCGCGTATCGAGACCCAGCAGCGCGACGAGTGGCGCCGAGAGGCGCGTGATCTTGTTCGTCACGATGCCCCAGCGCACGCCGCGGGCGTCCAGTTGGTCGAGCAATTCGTCGATGCCGGGAAAGAGCGTCGTTTCGATGCACAGGTCCGCTTCGTAGTTCGCGAGGAACTCGTCGCGCATCACGGCGAAGTCGTGATGCTCCGGCCCGATCTCGAACGCGCCGCCGAGCAGCCCCCGCGCCCCAGCCGACGCAAACGGCCGCAGTGTTTCGAGCGGCCGCATTTCGAGACCGCGGTCGTGGCGCATCTTGTTCACCGCCGCGACGAGGTCGGGCGCGGTATCGGCGATCGTGCCGTCGAGGTCGAACAGCACCGCCTGACACAGACCGAGCCGATCGCCGTCGAGCAGGCGTTGCGGCAGTGGAGTGGGGTCGTCGGGGAGCGTGACCGTTTGTTTTTGTGTGCCCGTCAAATCGTCGTGGTTCATGGCGTCAGGCTTCGCGGCGGCAAGCCATCAGGTAGTTGATGCTCGTGTCGCTGGAAAGGCCGAAGTGCTTGCTGAGCGGCCGATAGGTGATGCCCTTGATGTCGCACGGCTGCAGGTCGGCCGTGCGCGCGAAGCCGGCGAGTTCCGACGGCTTGATGAAGCGCGCATAGTCGTGCGTACCCTTCGGCAGCATCCTCGCGATGTATTCGGCGCCGATCACAGCGAACAGATAGGCCTTCGGATTGCGATTCAGCGTGGAGAAGAACACCCAGCCGCCGGGCTTCACCAGCGACGCGCACGCGGCCACCGTCCCCGCCGGATTCGGCACGTGCTCGAGCATCTCCATGCAGGTGACGACGTCGTAGGTGCCCGGCTCGCGCGCCGCGAGCGCCTCGGCGGAGATTTCCTCGTACGCTACCTCGACGCCGCTTTCCAGGCTGTGCAGGTCGGCCACGCCGAGCGCGCTCGTCGAAAGGTCGATGCCCTTGACCGTCGCGCCGCGCGTCGCCATCGATTCCGAGAGGATGCCGCCGCCGCAGCCGATGTCGAGCACGCGCTTGCCCATCAGATGGGCATGCGCGTCGATCCAGTCGAGCCGCACCGGATTGAGTTCGTGCAGTGGCTTGAATTCGGCGTTCGGGTCCCACCAGCGATGCGCAAGCTCGCTGAATTTCTGAAGTTCGTGGGGATCGACGTTCGTCATGGTGAAAGCAGCCCTTCGTGATGTCGTGATGGTTAGCCCCGAGTATATAGGCGCCGAAAGGGGCGGGCAAAAGCGGCGGCGTGTCACTTAGGGCCGGGGCGCCAGGTGAGCGCCACGCGCGGGCATAAAAAAACCCCCGCCGAAGCGGGGGTTCGATCCTGCGGCAACCTTGCGCCGATTACTGCGGCTGACGCGAGGTACCCACAACTTCGACTTCCACGCGACGATCCGGTGCGAGGCAGGCGATGAGTTGCTTGCGGTTCTTCTGGTTGCAACCGGTCGTGACCGGGTTGCGCTTGCCCTTGCCTTCCGTATAGATACGGTTGGCTTCGATGCCCTTGCTGACCAGGTATGCCTTGACAGCTTGTGCACGACGCAGGGACAGGCGATCGTTGTACTTGTCCGAACCGATGCGGTCTGTGTAGCCGGTAGCGACCACGACTTCCAGGTTCAGGCCACCGATCTTCGATGCGAGATCGTCCAGCTTTTCCTTGCCGGCCGGCTTCAGGACTGCCTTGTCGAAGTCGAACAGCGCGTCAGCCTGGTAGGTAACCTTTTGGCTCACAATGGCGGGCGGCGGCGTGACCGGAGCCGGCGGCGTCGGTGCCGTGGCGACCAGCGCGCCATCGCACTTTGCATTTGCCGTGGCCGGGGTCCAGAATGCATCGCGCCAGCAAAGCTCGTTCGTGCCGTTCATCCACACGTATTCGCCCGTGCCGTTCACCCAGTTGTCGTTCACGGCTTGTCGCGATGCCGGCACCGACTGTGCCGAAGCCGATGCAGCCATAACTGCGGTAGCTGCAATGAACGCGAGCTTTGAAAGTTTATTCATATTTCTCCTCTCGAAATTGAGATTACCGCAGGTTTACTGCGAGCCTGTTGACGAAGACAAGTCATACATTGCTCGAAGTATAACATTACCGCGGAACAAAACGCGCCGTGTAGACTTCGAGCAGTGTCTAACTTTGTGCGTTGGCATTTTGCCATATCGTTCCCTTGCACCGATAAAAAATATCCCCGGTCCTATAGACCCGCAACCTTATGTGGTGCTAGAGCAACAAGAAAGGGACAGGAAACAAATGGTGACTTATAGCGCGCGAAGGCCGTGCATTTTGCGTGCCAATCCGCGCGTCTTTTGAGCTTTTCCCGCTCGCCGGTTTTTATCGGGTCCTGATGAACGAGGCGGCATCATAGCTGTTTCACATGACGATTTCACTCGCTGTCTTGCAGCAATTTGTAAGTTCCCCTTGCATTCATCCGTGGCGTGCTTTCGCCTGTTTCCACCGGTATACGATCCAGTCCGGCGCCCCATTCCGTGCGCACTCTATGTATACGCGCCCCGTCCGGGCGCGGATGTCGCGCATGTTAGAATTGAGAGATTCGCTGCGTTCGCGGCGTCGTTGCGAAGCGGCAGCAAAACGATAATCAATCAGACTGCGGAGCCGGCCGGAAGGGCCTTCGCGGTTGCGCTGCCGCCGCCCAGTTCAAGACACGGATAATGGATCAATTCGCCAAAGAGACTCTGCCAATCTCCCTCGAGGAGGAAATGCGCCGCTCATATCTCGATTACGCGATGAGCGTGATCGTGGGGCGAGCGCTCCCCGATGTCCGCGATGGCCTGAAGCCGGTGCACCGTCGCGCGCTTTACTCGATGCACGAGTTGAACAACGACTGGAATCGCGCCTACAAGAAGTCGGCGCGTATCGTCGGCGACGTGATCGGTAAGTATCACCCGCACGGCGACGCCTCTGTATACGAGACGATCGTCCGGATGGCGCAGCCGTTCTCGCTGCGCTACATGCTGGTCGACGGCCAGGGCAACTTCGGTTCGGTCGACGGCGACAACGCCGCCGCCATGCGCTACACCGAAATCCGCATGGCGAAGATCGGCCACGAGCTGCTCGCCGATATCGACAAGGAAACCGTCGACTTCGGACCGAACTACGACGGCAGCGAGAACGAGCCGCTCGTCCTTCCGGCACGCATCCCCAATCTGCTGATCAATGGCTCGGCCGGCATCGCGGTCGGCATGGCGACGAACATTCCGCCGCACAACCTGCGCGAAATCGTCGATGCCTGCCTGCACCTGCTGAACAATCCCGAAAGCACGGTCGACGAACTGATCGAGATCGTGCCGGCGCCCGATTTCCCGACTGCCGGCGTCATCTACGGCGTCGCTGGCGTGCGCGACGGCTATCGCACCGGGCGCGGGCGCGTTGTGATGCGCGCAACCACCCACTTCGAGGAAATCGACCGCGGCCAGCGCATGGCGATCATCGTCGACGAGATTCCCTATCAGGTGAACAAGCGCACGCTGCTCGAGCGCATCGCCGAACTCGTCAACGAGAAGAAGATCGACGGCATCTCCGACATTCGCGACGAATCCGACAAGAGCGGCATGCGCGTCGTGATCGAGCTGAAGCGCGGCGAAGTGCCCGAAGTCATTCTCAACAATCTATATAAACAGACGCAGCTTCAGGACACCTTCGGCATGAACATGGTCGCGCTCGTCGACGGCCAGCCCAAGTTGTTGAATCTGAAGGAAATGCTCGAGTGCTTCCTGTCGCATCGGCGGGAAGTGCTGACGCGGCGCACTGTATACGAACTGCGCCGCGCACGCGATCGCGGCCACATCCTCGAAGGCCTGGCTGTCGCGCTCGCGAACATCGACGATTTCATCGCGATCATCAAGGCGGCGCCCACGCCGCCGATCGCGAAGCAGGAGTTGATGAACCGCTCGTGGGATTCGCAACTCGTGCGCGAGATGCTGACGCGCACCGAGACGGAAGCGATGGGCGGGCGCATCGCGTACCGGCCGGAAGGGCTGAATCCGGCGTACGGGCTGCAGGACGACGGTCTGTATCGGTTGTCGGACGTCCAGGCGCAGGAGATCCTGCAGATGCGCCTGCAGCGCCTGACAGGCCTCGAACAGGACAAGATCGTCACCGAGTATCGCGAGGTCATGGCGCAGATCGCCGACCTGCTCGACATCCTCGCGCGTCCGGAGCGGATTCGCCAGATCATCGTCGACGAACTCGGCCAGATCCGCGGCGAATTCGGCGACGACCGCCGCTCGCGCATCGAACTGAACGCCACGGAACTGAATACCGAAGACCTGATCACACCGCAGGAGATGGTCGTGACCATGTCGCACACGGGCTATGTGAAGTCGCAGCCGTTGTCCGAATATCGCGCGCAAAAGCGCGGCGGGCGCGGCAAGCAGGCCACGCAGATGAAGGAAGACGACTGGATCGACACGCTCTTCATCGCGAATACGCACGATCACATGCTGTGCTTCTCGAACCGCGGCCGCGTTTACTGGATCAAGGTGTACGAAGTGCCGCAGGGCTCGCGCAACTCGCGCGGCCGGCCGATCGTCAACATGTTCCCGTTGCAGGACGGCGAGAAGATCAATGTCGTGCTGCCGATCAAGGAATTCTCCGCCGACAAGTACGTGTTCATGGCGACCGCGCTCGGCACCGTCAAGAAGACGCCGCTGGAGGCGTTCAGCCGGCCGCTTCGCAAGGGCATCATCGCGGTCGGGCTGGACGAAGGCGACTATCTGATCGGCGCGGCCATCACCGACGGCCAGCATGACGTCATGCTGTTCTCCGATTCCGGCAAGGCCGTGCGCTTCGACGAAAACGATGTCCGCGGGATGGGCCGTGAAGCGCGCGGCGTGCGCGGCATGCAGCTCGAAGATGGGCAGCAGGTCATCGCGCTGCTGGTGGCGGGCGGCGAGAACCAGTCGGTTCTCACGGCGACCGAAAACGGCTACGGCAAGCGCACGCCGATCAACGAATACACGCGCCATGGCCGCGGAACCAAGGGCATGATCGCGATCCAGACGTCGGAGCGTAATGGCAAGGTGGTCGCCGCGACGCTCGTCGAGCCGGAAAGCGAGATCATGCTCATCACCAATTCCGGCGTCCTGATTCGCACCCGCGTTTCCGAGATACGCGAGATGGGGCGGGCAACCCAAGGTGTTACACTCATCAGTCTTGACGAGGGGACGAAGCTCTCGGGACTGCAGCACATCGCCGAGGCGGAAGCCGAGGTCGAGTTGGATGCCGACGTCGCAGGCGACAACGGTGCAAGCGGCGAGGGCGGTGAAGAAGAGAGCAACGGCGAAAATGGCGGTACGCCCTGAGCGCCTTTCACTCGCATAACTCGTGTTCTGTTTTTGAAAGCCTGAATGCATTAAGCTGCGCGACCTGTGCCTTGCCGCTCGCGGCTTTGCCCGCTGAACGGCGAGCGAAGCCGCGAGCCTCGGTCAAGGCTTGTCGCACAGCCGAGGATGAATACTTTTTAAAGGGAGTAATGATGCAAAAACGATTTAAACAGTGGATGTTGCTGGCTGCTTTCGTGCCGACTTTCGCGATGGCCCAGTCGCTGCAGAATCAAGCGCCGAACCAGGCTGCCGCTCCGATGGCTGCACCGGCAGCCGCGGCGCCGGTCGACTCGGCCAAGCAGGCCGCGATCAACGACCTGCTGGGCGCAATCGATGCGCAGAAGCTCGTCGGTGCCATTGGCAACAGCGCGCAAATGCAATCGAAGCAACTCGTCCCGGCGATCCTGTCGGACGCGCTGTCCGAAAACAAGACGATGAACGACAAGCAGAAGCAGGCCGCCGTGCCGGCGCTGCAGAAGAACGCCGTGCCGAAGCTGGTTGACTCGGCAGGCCAGGTGTTCGCCACGGATTCGTTCCGCCAGGACGCGATGAAGGCGCAGTTCGACGCATACGCGAAGTACTACTCGACGGACGAAATCAAGGACCTGACGGCGTTCTACAAGAGCCCGACCGGTCGCAAGTTCATCCAGGTTCAGGATCAGGTTGGCCGCGATGTCGTGAACGGCCTGATGCAAAAGTACATGCCGCAAGCCATCAAGGCGACGCGCACGCAGGCTGACAAGGAAGTGGCTGACGTCAAGCCGGGCAGCGTCAAGTAAGTCCAGGCTGGCCGGTTCACGGGGCGCCCGCGCGGCGCCCTCGGATTGGCGGGTTTTCAGGACAGTGCGATAATGGCTGTTTGCGTGCAAGCGCAAACAGCCATTTCTTTTCCGGGCGCGGTTTTCAGCATGCGTTGTTCCTTCCCGCCGCGCCTGGCCATTCGGGGTTCCTAGATGCGCGTGTTCAATTTCTCCGCCGGTCCTGCGGCGATGCCCGAAGAAGTGCTGCGCCAGGCGGCCGACGAAATGCTCGACTGGAACGGCAGCGGCATGAGCGTGATGGAAATGAGTCATCGCGGCGCCGAATTCATGTCGATCCACGAAGCCGCGCTCACCGATCTGCGCGAATTGCTGAAAGTGCCGGCGTCGCATCGGATTCTGTTTCTGCAGGGCGGCGGCATCGGCGAGAACGCGATCGTGCCGATGAACATGCTCGGCACGAGGAAAACCGCGGATTTCATCGTGACCGGCTCGTGGTCGCAGAAGTCATTCAAGGAAGCGCAGAAGTACGGCACGCCGCACATCGCCGCGAACGGCAAGACGGAGCAGGGCTTCACGCACGTCCCCCACCTCGCCGAATGGCATCTTTCCGACGATCCCGCCTACGTGCATCTGTGCACGAACGAAACCATCGACGGCGTCGAGACCTTCGAGATTCCCGACCTGGGCGATATTCCGCTCGTCGCGGATGCGTCGTCGCACATTCTTTCGCGCCCGATGGACATTGCCAAGTACGGCGTGCTCTTCGGCGGCGCGCAAAAGAACATCGGCATGGCGGGCGTCACGCTCGTGATCGTGCGCGAGGATCTGCTCGACCGCGCGCTGTCGATCTGCCCGTCGGCGTTCGAATGGAAGACGGTCGCCGAAAACAACTCGATGTACAACACGCCGCCCACCTACGCGATCTACATCGCGGGGCTCGTCTTCAAGTGGCTGAAGAAGCAGGGCGGCCTGGAAGCGATCGAGGCGCGCAACGTCGAAAAGGCGAAGCTCCTTTACGACACCATCGATTCGAGCGATTTCTACGTGAACAAGGTCGAGCGCCAGTCGCGCTCGCGGATGAACGTGCCGTTCTTCCTCGCCGACGAATCGCGCAATACCGATTTCCTGGCCGGCGCGAAAGCGCGCGGGCTGCTGCAACTGAAGGGCCACAAGTCCGTAGGCGGCATGCGGGCATCGATCTACAACGCGGTGCCGATCGAGGGCGTGAAGACGCTCGTCGAATACATGAAGGATTTCGAGCAGGGCCGCGCGTAACCAACTCGACGCGCGCGACTTGCACTCCGCACTCTGACTTGCCCTCAACCGCCCGCAGCAAAAACGCATGGACGACGATCTCAATTCAAGACTCAAGCCGCTGCGCGAACGCATCGACGCGATCGACGCGCAACTCATCGCCCTTCTGAACCAGCGCGCCGCGGTGGCGCTGGAAGTCGGCGAGGTGAAGAAGCATTTCAACGCGCCGGTGTTTCGCCCCGAGCGCGAAATGCAGGTCATCCAGCGCCTGCAGGACATGAGCGACGGTCCGCTTGGCGGCGATCACATCAGCGCGATCTGGCGCGAGATCATGGCCGCGAGCCGTGCGCTCGAACAGACGATCCGCGCCGCGTTTCTCGGGCCGGTCGGCACGTATAGCGAACAGGCGATGTTCGAATACTTCGGTCATTCGATCGAAGGCCTGCCGTGTCCGTCGATCGACGAAGTGTTTCGTTCCGTCGAGGCAGGCGCGGCCGAGTTCGGCGTCGTGCCGGTTGAAAATTCGGCGGAAGGCGCGGTGTCGCGCACGCTCGATTTGCTGCTGCAAACGTCGCTGACGATCGGCGGCGAACTGGCGCTGCCGATTCATCACAATTTGCTGACCGCGTCCGGCACGCTCGGCGGCGTGACGCGCGTCTGCGCGCATCCGCAGGCGCTCGCGCAATGCCAGCGCTGGCTCACGGCGAACGCGCCGCAGCTCGAGCGCCAGGCGGTGTCGAGCAACGCGGAAGCGGCGCGCATGGCGGTGAAGGATCCGACCATCGCGGCCATCGCGGGCGATCGTGCCGCGACGCATTACGGTCTCGGTAACGTCTTCTCGCGTATCCAGGACGATCCGCACAACCGCACGCGCTTCGTGATGATCGGCAAGCAGCCGACCGACGCGAGCGGCTACGACCAGACGTCGCTGATCGTGTCGGTGGCGAACGAACCGGGCGCGATGTTCAAGCTGCTCGAACCGCTCGCGAAGCACGGCGTCTCGATGACGCGTTTCGAATCGCGGCCGGCGCGCGTCGGTACGTGGGAGTACTACTTCTACATCGACCTCGAAGGCCATCGCGACGACGCGGCCGTGTCCGCCGCGCTCGCCGAACTCGGCCAGAAGGCCGCGTTCCTGAAGATCCTCGGTTCCTACCCGCGCGCGCGTTGAACCCGCCGGTGTTGAGCCCGCCCTGCCGCTGCATCGACTGGAGAGACATATGACATCGCAATTCGGCCCTTCGTACGTGCGCGCCATCGCGCCTTACATCGCCGGCCGGCCGATTTCCGAAGTGGCGCGCGAGTTCAGCCTGGACGAAACGACCATCGTGAAACTCGCGTCGAACGAGAATCCGCTCGGCATGCCGGCGTCGGCGAAACGCGCGATCGCGCTCGCTATCGAGGAACTGGGGCGGTATCCCGATTCGAACGGATTCGAGTTGAAAGCCGCGTTGAGCGAGCGTTACGGCGTGCCGCCGGATTGGATCACGCTCGGCAACGGCAGCAATGACATCCTTGAAATGGCGGCGCACGCGTTTGTCGAGAAGGAGCAGTCGATCGTCTACTCGCAGTATTCGTTCGCGGTCTACGCGCTCGCGACCCAAGGCCTGGGCGCACGCGCGATCGTCGTGCCGGCCGTGGCCTACGGCCATGACATCGACGCGATGCTCGCCGCCATCGACGACGATACGCGCCTCGTGTTCGTCGCGAACCCGAACAATCCGACGGGCACGTTCATCGACGGCCCGACGCTCGACGCGTTCATCGCGAAGGTGCCGCGCCATGTGGCGATCGTGCTCGACGAGGCGTACACGGAGTATCTGCCGGCGGACAAGCGTTACGACTCGATCGACTGGGTGCGCCGCTATCCGAACCTGCTCGTGTCGCGCACGTTTTCCAAGGCGTTCGGGCTGGCAGGCTTGCGCGTCGGCTTTGCGATCGCGCAACCGGAACTCACCGACCTTCTGAACCGGCTGCGTCAGCCGTTCAACGTGAATTCGCTCGCGCAGGCGGCCGCGGTCGCCGCGCTGAAGGACGAGGCGTTTCTCGAGGAAAGCGCGGCGGTGAATGCGCGCGGCTATCGGCGTCTGACCGAGGCGTTCGACAAGCTCGGCCTCGAATATGTGCCGTCCCACGGCAACTTCGTGATGGTGCGCGTCGGCAGCGACGACGGCGCGGGCGCGCGCGTGAACCTCGACTTGCTCAAGCAGGGCGTGATCGTGCGGCCGGTCGGCAACTACGGCTTGCCGCAGTGGCTGCGCGTCACGATCGGCCTCCCGGCGGAAAACGAAGCCTTCATCGCCGCGCTCGAAAAGACGCTCGCGACTGTTTGAACATTTGAACACCACGCGCCGAAAGGCGCGCTTTTAGCGATGTCCCGTGGCTGCATTCACCTTCAATAAACTGGTTATCTTCGGCGTCGGCCTGATCGGCGGATCGCTCGCGCGGGCTTTGCGCGAGCGGGCCGCGCTATCGGGCGAAATCGTGGGCGAAATCGTGGGCGTCGGGCGTTCGGCCAAGTCGGTCGAGCGTGCGCTCGAACTCCGCGTGATCGACTCGGCGGCTTCCCTCGACGATGACGGCGCGCTCGGACGTGCACTCCGTGGCGCCGACTTCGTGTTGCTCGCCGCGCCCGTCGCGCAGACCGGTCCGCTGCTCGCGCGCATCGCGCCGTTTCTCGACCCGGCCAGCCTCGTCACCGACGCCGGCAGCACGAAAAGCGACGTCGTCGCGGCGGCGCGCACGGCGTTGGGCGATCGCGTCGCGCAGTTCGTCCCCGGTCATCCGATCGCGGGGCGCGAGTCGAGCGGCGTCGATGCCGCGTTGCCCGATCTTTATGTGAACCGCAACGTCGTGCTGTGTCCGCTCGTCGAGAACCCGGACGAGGCGGTCGAACGCGTCGCCGCGATGTGGCGGGCGACCGGCGCCGCCGTGCACCGGATGAACGAAGCGCAGCACGATCGCGTGTTCGCGGCGGTGAGCCATTTGCCGCACGTGCTGTCGTTCGCGCTCGTCGAGCAGATTCTCGAAGCGCCCGACGCCGCGCTCAAGTTTTCCTTCGCGGCTGGCGGATTCCGCGATTTCACGCGCATCGCGGCGTCGAGCCCGGAAATGTGGCGCGACGTGTGCCTGGCGAACCGCACGGCGCTCCTGGCCGAGCTCGACGCGTACACGACCGTGCTCGCGCGCTTTCGCGCCGCCATCGACGCTTCCGACGGCGCCGCACTCGAAGCAGCGTTCGCGCGCTCGCGCGTGGCGCGGACCGAATGGCAGGAACGCGGCGGGCAGAAGCGCGCCGACGACACCCCTGCAAAATAAGGACTCAATCATGGAACACCTCGATCTCGGACCCTTTTCGCGCGCGTCCGGCACGGTCCGGCTGCCCGGTTCGAAGAGCATTTCGAACCGCGTGTTGCTGCTCGCCGCGCTGGCCGAAGGCGAAACCACGATCACCAACCTGCTCGATTCCGACGACACGCGCGTGATGCTGGCCGCGCTGGCGACGCTCGGCGTCGGCATCAGGAATGACGGCGATAAATGCATCGTGACCGGCACGGGCGGCGCGTTTCCGTCGAAGGCGGCGGAGCTTTTCCTCGGCAACGCGGGCACGGCGGTGCGGCCGCTGACGGCCGCGCTTGCCGTCAACGGCGGCGAATATCGCGTGCACGGCGTGCCGCGCATGCACGAGCGGCCGATCGGCGATCTCGTCGACGGCTTGCGCCAGATCGGCGCGCGCATCGACTACGAACAGAACGACGGCTTCCCGCCGCTCAAAATTCACCCGGCGCAGATCGCAGTCGACAAGCCGATCCGCGTGCGCGGCGACGTGTCGAGCCAGTTCCTGACGGCGCTTCTGATGACGCTGCCACTCGTCCGGTCGCAAGAACGCCCGATTCACGTCGAAGTGGACGGTGAACTGATCTCGAAGCCCTACATCGAGATCACGATCCGCCTGATGGAGCGTTTCGGCGTGCGCGTCGAGCGCGAGGGCTGGGCGCGCTTCACCATCCCGCCCGGCGCGCAGTACCGGTCGCCGGGCACGATCATGGTGGAAGGCGATGCGTCGTCGGCGTCGTATTTCCTGGCGGCCGGCGCGATCGGCGGCGGCCCGGTGCGCGTGGAAGGCGTCGGGCGCGCGAGCATCCAGGGCGACGTCGGGTTCGCCGACGCGCTGATCCGCATGGGCGCCAACGTAATGATGGGCGACGACTGGATCGAAGTGCGCGGCGTCGAATCCGACGACGGCCGGCTCACGGCGATCGACATGGACTTCAACCTGATCCCCGACGCCGCGATGACCATCGCGGTCGCCGCGCTGTTCGCCGACGGCAGGACCACGTTGCGCAATATCGCGAGCTGGCGCGTGAAGGAGACCGACCGCATCGCCGCGATGGCCACCGAACTGCGCAAGGTCGGCGCGACGGTCGAGGAGGGCGCGGACTATCTCGTCGTGACGCCGCCCGCCGCGCTCACGCCGAACGCCGCCATCGACACCTACGACGATCACCGCATGGCGATGTGTTTTTCGCTCGTCGCGCTGGGCGGCGTGCCGGTGCGCATCAACGATCCGAAATGCGTCGGCAAGACGTTCCCCGATTACTTCGACCGCTTTGCAACCCTGGCCCAGGCGTGATGCAACTGAACGATATGACTGTAATAACGCGCCGAAACGGCCATCCGCAATGAAGCCGACCCGTCCCTTTCATCAGACTCCGGTCATCACCATCGACGGGCCGACGGCGTCGGGCAAAGGCACCGTCGCGGCACTGGTGGCCGCGACGCTCGGTTTCCACCTGCTCGACAGCGGCGCGCTCTACCGGCTGACGGCGCTCGCGAGCATGCGCTACAACATCGACGCGGCGGACGCCGAGGCGCTGGCGAAGCTCATCGGCGCGCTGCACATCACGTTTCGCGAGGGCTGCGCGCAACTGGACGGCGTCGATGTGTCGGCGGACATCCGCGCCGAGCCGGTCGGCAACCGGGCTTCCGCGATCGCGGTTCATCCCGACGTTCGGAAGGCGCTGATTGCCCGCCAGCGGGCGTTCCGCAAGGTTCCCGGCCTCGTCGCGGACGGCCGCGACATGGGCACGGTGATCTTCCCGGACGCGACGCTCAAGGTCTTCCTGACGGCAAGCGCCGAGGCCCGCGCGGCCAGACGGCATAAGCAATTGATACAAAAAGGTTTTTCTGCTAATATGGAAGACTTGCTGAGAGATCTGCGTGAACGCGACACCCGCGACAGCAGTCGCACGGTCGCGCCGCTCAAGCCCGCAGCAGATGCGAAGACGCTGGATACCTCCGCCTTATCCATCGACCAGGCGGTCGAGCAGATCATCGGCTGGTTCAACCAGGTTCGCGTCTAGTGAAGAAGTAAAGATGTAGTAAAGGCGGGCAAGGTTTCGTCCGCTTGCAAGGTGCTCCGTGAGAAACACGGAGCGTATTTAAACCCCTTAACCCCGCGTGGCTCTCGCTCTTCTTGCCATCGGCCCGTTCAGATCATGGGCCGGCATCGCGAATCAGCCGTGCAAACATCGATTTTTATGTCCGACCTGCAAACCTCCACCCCGAATACCGAATCTTTCGCGGCTCTGTTCGAAGAGTCGCTGACCAAGCAGGACATGCGCGCTGGCGAAGTGATCTCCGCCGAAGTCGTGCGCGTCGACCACAACTTCGTGGTCGTCAACGCTGGTCTCAAGTCCGAAGCCTACATTCCGCTCGAAGAATTCCTGAACGACGCGGGCGAGGTAGAAGTGCAGGCGGGCGACTTTGTTTCCGTCGCGATCGACGCGCTGGAAAATGGTTATGGCGACACCATCCTGTCGCGCGACAAGGCGAAGCGCCTCGCTTCGTGGCTGTCGCTGGAAAAGGCCCTCGACAACAACGAACTCGTGACCGGCACGATCACGGGCAAGGTCAAGGGCGGCATGACCGTCATGGTCAACGGCATCCGCGCGTTCCTGCCGGGTTCGCTCGTCGACACGCGTCCGGTCAAGGACACGACGCCGTACGAAGGCAAGACCCTCGAATTCCGCGTGATCAAGCTCGACCGCAAGCGTAACAACGTCGTGTTGTCGCGCCGTGCCGTGATCGAAGCCACGCAAGGCGAAGAGCGCGCGAAGCTGCTCGAGACGCTGAAAGAAGGCGCGATCGTGGAAGGCGTGGTCAAGAACATCACCGATTACGGCGCGTTCGTGGACCTCGGCGGTATCGACGGCCTGCTGCACATCACCGACATCGCATGGCGTCGCGTGCGTCACCCGAGCGAAGTTCTGTCGGTTGGCCAGGAAGTCACCGCGAAGATCCTCAAGTTCGACCAAGAGAAGAACCGCGTATCGCTCGGCATCAAGCAACTCGGCGACGATCCGTGGGAAGGCATTTCCCGCCGTTACCCGTCGGGCACGCGCCTGTTCGGCAAGGTCACCAACATCACCGACTACGGCGCATTCGTCGAAGTGGAATCGGGCATCGAAGGCCTGGTTCACGTGTCGGAAATGGACTGGACGAACAAGAACGTTGCACCGTCGAAGGTTGTGCAACTCGGCGACGAAGTCGAAGTCATGGTTCTCGAAATCGACGAAGACCGCCGCCGTATCAGCCTCGGCATGAAGCAGTGCAAGCCGAACCCGTGGGATGATTTCAGCCGCAACTTCAAGAAGGGCGACAAGATCAGCGGCGCCATCAAGTCGATCACCGACTTCGGCGTGTTCATCGGTCTGCCCGGCGGCATCGACGGTCTGGTTCACCTCTCCGACCTGTCGTGGAGCGAAACCGGCGAAGAAGCCGTGCGCAAGTACAAGAAGGGCGACGAAGTCGAAGCCGTGGTTCTGGGCATCGACGTCGAGAAGGAACGCATTTCGCTCGGCATCAAGCAGCTCGAAGGCGATCCGTTCAGCAACTTTGTCGCGATCAACGACAAGGGCGCCATCGTCGACGGTACGGTGAAGTCGGTGGACGCGAAGGGTGCGGTCATCACGCTGACGGCTGACGTGGAAGGCTACCTGCGTGCGTCGGAAATCGCTCAGGACCGCGTGGAAGATGCGCGTAATGTGCTGAAGGAAGGCGAAAAGGTCAATGCGATGATCATCAACATCGACCGCAAGTCGCGTGGCATCAACCTGTCGATCAAGGCCAAGGATTCGGCTGAACAACAGGAAGCGATCCGCGGTCTGGCAGCATCGGACTCGAACGCCGCTGCCACCGGCACGACCAACCTCGGCGCGCTGCTCAAGGCCAAGCTCGACGGCCAGAACAGCTAAGCCTTAACGGCACTGCTGCAGTATGACCAAATCGGAATTGGTCGCCCAACTGGCGTCGCGATTTCCGCAACTTGTCCTCAAGGATGCGGATTTCGCAGTGAAGACGATGCTCGATGCGATGTCGGAGGCCTTGGCCAACGGCCATCGCATCGAAATTCGCGGCTTCGGCAGCTTCGGGCTCAATCGTCGTCCGTCTCGCGTGGGACGCAATCCCAAGTCGGGTGAGAAAGTGCTGGTGCCGGAGAAATTCGTGCCGCACTTCAAGCCGGGCAAGGAGTTGCGAGAACGCGTCGATGGCCGCGCAGGCGAGCCGATGAAGGCGTCGGACGACGAAGACGACGATCTCTGATCCACGTCGGAAGCGAAAGCCGCAAAGTCGGCCAGACGGCAATGACCGGAAAAAGCACCCTCACGGGTGCTTTTTTTTATCCACGCGCCCGGGACGTGCGCGCCGTCCACGCTGCGTCGGGAATGGGTGCAACTCTTGCTGTGTCGTTGCGGGAAGCCGTGAACGACTCCTACCGGCGGCAACCATTGCCCCTGTCGGCGATACGCATCAATTACAATACCGGTCACTTTCGGCCCGGGTGGCCGCTCCGCGCGGCTCAAGGCGCAGCAACCCGTCCGATGCCGTCTGCAACCGTCGTCGAGAGAGTCTCCATGAAATTTTTTGTCTGGCTGATCCGCGTCCTCGTGTTCGTGTTGCTGCTGGTGCTGGCGCTCGCCAATACGCAGACCGCGACGCTCAATTTCCTCGCCGGCTATTTCTGGCAAGCGCCGTTGATCCTGATCGGCCTGGCATTTTTCGTGGTCGGCCTGCTGGCGGGGCTGATCTCTGCGCTGCCCACGATGTTCCGCCTGCGCATGGAGAACGGGCGCCTCAAGCGCGAACTGCGCGTGGCGCGCGAGGCGCCGGTGGTGGTCGAAGAGCCGCCGATGCCGCCGCTCATCTGATCGGAACTGATCGGAACGCAGCCGGTGCGTCCATGATGTGCCGGCATCCAATCTGACTCACCGACTATTCGCATGGATCTAGACTTCTGGTGGCTGCTCGTCATTCCCGTCGCGTTCGCGCTTGGCTGGATGGCGTCCCGCTATGACCTGAAAACGCTGCTGTCCGAAAACGCGAATCTGCCGCGCTCGTACTTCCGCGGCCTGAACTTCCTGCTCAACGAGCAGCACGACAAGGCAATCGATGCCTTCATCGAAGTCGCGAAGCTCGATCCCGAAACCATCGAATTGCACTTTGCGCTCGGCAACCTGTTTCGCCGGCGCGGCGAGACCGACCGCGCGATTCGCGTGCACCAGAATCTCCTGGGTCGCGCCGACCTGCCGGTTGCCGAGCGCGATCACGCGCTTTTCGAGCTCGGCCAGGATTTCCTGAAGGCGGGCTTGCTGGATCGCGCGGAGGAAACGTTCCGCTCGCTCGAGGCCGGCGAATACGCGCTCGGCGCGCAGCGCGCGCTCCTGACCATCTACGAGATCGAAAAGGATTGGCCGAAGTCGATCGCGACGGCCGAGCGCATCGAGAAGATGGGAGCGCCGTCGCTCGCCAGGGAGATCGCGCACTTTCATTGCGAACTCGCGCAGGAAGCGCTGCAGCGCAAGAGCCCCGACGATGCACGCGCCGAGTTGAACATTGCGCTCGCGGCGAACCCGGACAACGTCCGCGCGACGATTCTCACAGGCGACGTCGATGCGGCATCCGGCGATCTCGTGGCGGCGATCGCGTGCTGGAAGCGCGTCGAGGCACAGAATGCGGCGTATCTGCCGCTCGTCGCCGAAAAGCTGATGAACGCCTATGTCAAGCTCGACCGGGCGGCGGAAGGCGTCGATTTGCTGACCGGCTACGTGAACCGCTATCCTTCGAACGACCTGCTCGACGTGGCGTTCAAGCATGTCGAGGAGCTTCGCGGACTCGACGCCGCCCATGCGCTCGCGCGCACGCAAATGCAGACGTCGCCGAATCTCGCCGGCATGTTGCGCCTGCTGGAAGCGCAGGAAGCGGGCGCCGAGGAGCCGCGTCGCAGCGAATTGCAACTGATGCGCACGCTCGTCAAACAGCGCACCAAGAACCTGCCGCGCTATACGTGTCAAACTTGTGGTTTCCGCGCACGTCTTTTCTATTGGCAGTGTCCCGGCTGCAGCGGCTGGGAAACCTATGCGCCGCGCCGCATCGAACCCATTGTCGCCGCCTGACGGCGCGGGCGTCGATCGACCGGCCGGCCGGGCGAGAAGCGAACGGTTGCCGGACCCACGCTCCCGGCCGTCACCAGCATCTTCGGAACAAACGGAACGCGTATGAAAATTACCATCGTCGGCACGGGATACGTCGGTCTGGTGACCGGCGCGTGTCTTGCCGAAATCGGCAACGACGTGTTTTGCGTGGACGTCGATCCGCGCAAGATCGATATCCTCAACAAGGGTGGCGTGCCGATCCACGAACCCGGCCTTCAGGAAATGTTGAAGCGCACGCGCGCGGCCGGCCGCATCCAGTTCTCGACCGACGTCAAGGCGAGCGTCGAGCACGGCGAGATCCAGTTCATCGCCGTGGGCACGCCGCCCGACGAAGACGGCTCCGCCGACCTTCAATACGTGCTCGAGGCGGCCCGCAACATCGGCCGCTATTCGAACGGCTTCAAGGTGATCGTCGATAAGTCGACGGTGCCGGTCGGCACGGCGCTGGAGGTTCGCAAGGTGGTGGGGGAAGAACTGAATGCGCGCGGCCTCGATGCGTCGGGCAAGTACGGCTTTTCGGTCGTGTCGAATCCGGAGTTCCTGAAGGAAGGCGCGGCGGTCGACGATTTCATGCGCCCGGATCGCATCGTGATCGGCCTCGACGACGACGAAGCCGGCCGCATCGCGCGCGAGAAGATCAAGCGGCTCTACACGCCATTCAACCGCAATCACGAGCGCACGCTGTACATGGACGTGCGCTCGGCGGAGTTCACGAAATACGCGGCCAACGCGATGCTTGCCACGCGCATCTCGTTCATGAACGACCTGTCGAATCTGGCGGACACCGTCGGCGCCGATATCGAAGCGGTGCGTCGCGGAATCGGCTCCGATCCGCGCATCGGCTACGATTTCCTGTACGCGGGCTGCGGCTATGGCGGCTCGTGTTTCCCGAAGGACGTCCAGGCGCTTGTGCAGACGGCGCGTGAAAACGGCCATCGGCTGCGCATTCTCGAATCGGTCGAGGAAGTCAATGACGCGCAGAAGGAAGTGCTCGTCGGCAAGATCACGAAGCGCATGGGCGAAGACCTGCGCGGGCGCTCGTTCGCGGTCTGGGGCCTGGCGTTCAAGCCGAACACCGACGACATGCGCGAGGCGTCGAGCCGCCGCCTGATCGAGGCGTTGCTCGCGCGCGGCGCGACCGTGCGCGCGTACGATCCGGTGGCGCAGGACGAGGCGCGGCGCGTCTTTGCCCTCGATCTCGCCGACCGTCCCGACGACATGAAGCGCCTCTCGTTCGTGCCCACGCAGAAAGATGCGTTGCCCGGCGCCGACGCGCTCGTGATCGTCACCGAGTGGAAGGAATTCAAGAGCCCCGACTTCAGCCACTTGAAGAGCGAGTTGAAAATGCCGGTCGTCTTCGATGGCCGCAACCTGTACGAACCCGAAGCGATGGCGGAACTCGGCATCGACTACTACGCAATAGGACGTCCCCATGTCGAACTCGACGGCGCCGGCTCAGGAAAGTAACCCGGCGAGCAAGCACGCGCCGATCCCCGTTGTGCCGCGCGCGCGGATCTCGGCGGCGCGCGTGCTGGTGGTCGGCGATGTGATGCTCGACCGCTACTGGTTCGGCGACGTCAACCGCATTTCGCCGGAAGCGCCGGTGCCGGTCGTGCATGTGCAGCGCAAGGAAGATCGCCTCGGCGGCGCGGCGAACGTCGCGCGCAACGCGGCGGCGCTGGGCGCGCAAGCCGGTTTGCTCTGCGTGGTCGGTCATGACGAACCGGGCGAACGCATCGTCGAATTGCTCGGCGAGAGCAAGGTCGCGGCCTACCTCGAACGCGATCCCGAACTCCTCACCACGATCAAGCTGCGCGTGCTGTCGCGCCAGCAGCAACTGCTGCGCGTCGACTTCGAGAACTCGCCGACGCACGAAGTCCTGCACGCGTGCCTCGCCCGTTTCGCCGACCTGCTGCCGCAGCACGACGTCATCCTGATGTCCGATTACGCGAAGGGCGGCCTGACGCACGTGACGCAGATGATCGCGGACGCGAAGCGCGCGGGCAAACCGGTGCTCGTCGATCCGAAGGGTGACGACTGGGACCGCTATCGCGGCGCCACGCTGATCACGCCGAACCGCGCGGAATTGCGCGAGGTCGTCGGGCACTGGAAGTCGGAGGAGGACTTGCGCGAGCGCGTCGCGAAACTGCGCGGCGAGCTGGACTTCGATGCGCTGCTGCTGACGCGCTCGGAGGAGGGCATGACGCTCTTCACCGACAATCGCGTGCTGCATACGCAAGCGGATGCGCGCGAAGTCTACGACGTGTCCGGCGCGGGCGACACCGTCATCGCAACGGTCGCGACCATGCTCGGCGCAGGCGTGCCGCTGATCGACTCGATCGCCTATGCGAACCGGGCGGCTGGGATTGTCGTCGGAAAACTGGGCACGGCGACGGTCGACTACAACGAACTTTTCGCTTGAGATCACCATGACCATCATCGTCACCGGCGCGGCCGGGTTCATCGGTAGCAACATCGTCAAGGCACTCAACGAGCGCGGCGAACAGCGCGTGATCGCGGTCGACAACCTGACGCGCGCCGACAAGTTCAAGAATCTCGTCGATTGCGAGATCGACGATTATCTCGACAAGACCGAATTCGTCGAACGTTTCAAGCGCGGCGATTTCGGCAAGGTGCGCGCGGTGTTCCACGAAGGCGCCTGTTCGGACACGATGGAAACCGACGGCCGCTACATGATGGACAACAACTTCCGCTACAGCCGCGACGTGATGGACGCGTGTCTCGAACAGGACGCGCAGTTCCTGTACGCGTCGTCGGCGGCGACCTACGGCGGGTCCAGCCGCTTCGTCGAGGAACGCGAGTTCGAGAAGCCGCTGAATGTGTACGGCTATTCGAAATTCCTCTTCGACCAGATCGTGCGGCCGGTGCTGCCGAAGGCGAAAAGCCAGATCGTCGGCTTTCGCTATTTCAACGTGTACGGGCCGCGCGAGACGCACAAGGGGCGCATGGCTTCGGTGGCGTTCCACAACTTCAACCAGTTCCGCGCCGAAGGCAAGGTCAAGCTCTTCGGCGAGTACAACGGCTATGCGGCGGGCGAGCAGACGCGCGATTTCGTGTCGGTCGAGGACGTGGCGAAGGTCAATCTGTTCTTCCTCGATCACCCGGAAAAGTCGGGCATCTTCAATCTCGGCACGGGACGCGCGCAGCCGTTCAACGACATCGCGTCGACGGTCGTGAATTCGTTGCGCGCTATCGAAGGTGAAGCGTCGCTGTCGCTCGCGGAACTCGTGCAGCGCGGGCTGATCGAGTACATCCCGTTCCCCGATGCGCTGCGCGGCAAGTACCAGTGCTTCACGCAGGCGGACCAGTCGAAGCTGCGCGCGGCGGGCTACGATGCGCCGTTCCTGAGCGTGCAGGAAGGCGTCGATCGCTATGTGCGTTGGCTATTCGGCCAGCTATAAAAGCACGCCTCGTTTTTTTAAACTGGGTCTCACGGTCAGCGATGAACGCCGGCCGGTTCCTCAAGGGAGAGACTCGATGATCAAGAAAGTAATCGCAGCGTTCGCGCTCGCCATGTCGATCGGTTCCGCATTCGCGGCCGTCGACGTCAACACCGCCAATACCGACGCCCTGCGCGGCATCAAGGGCATCGGTCCGGCAAAAGCCAAAGCCATTCTCGACGAGCGCGACGCGCACGGCCCGTTCAAGGACGCCGCCGAACTGAGCAAGCGCGTGAAGGGCATGGGCGGCAAGACGGTCGAACGTCTGCAGGCGGAAGGCCTGACCGTCGGGCCGGCCAGCAAGACGGCTGCTGCGGCGCACGCGGGGTCGAGCGCGGCAACGGCTTCCGCGGCGGCCCAGCCTGTCATCGTGAAGAAGTAGGCGGGATGCGGCGCATGCTGCCGACGCGCCGGTCGGCTCGTGCGCCGCCTTCACCGCGGCCATTGGATGACCTGGCTCACCGCCGTCCTCACGAGTGCGCGTCCAGCCGCAATCCCTGAAGCCGATAGGGGCGGCGGGCAGCGAAGGAACCGCTGGGCTACAATCGGTGCATTCCCCGCATCGCGACAAATTCGGCAATCCGGCTTCACGCGAGGTCGCCCGAGCAGTCGCACAAACGTACCGCTTATGGCTTACATGACAATCGAAGACACGATCGGCAACACGCCGCTCGTGCAGCTCGTCCGTCTCGCGGACGACGACATTCGCAGCCGCAACAACGTGGTTCTCGGCAAGCTGGAAGGCAATAATCCGGCGGGCTCGGTGAAGGACCGCCCGGCGCTCTCGATGATCAAGAAGGCTGAAGAGCGCGGCCGCATCAAACCCGGCGACACGCTGATCGAAGCCACGAGCGGCAACACCGGTATCGCGCTCGCGATGGCCGCCGCCGTGCGTGGCTACAAGATGGTCTTGCTGATGCCGGAGGACCTGTCGGTCGAGCGCCGTCAGAGCATGGCGGCCTACGGCGCGCAGATCGTGCTGACGCCGTTGACGGGCGGCATGGAATACGCGCGCGATCTCGCCGAGCAGATGCAGCGCGAAGGCAAGGGCATCATCCTCGACCAGTTCGCGAACCCGGACAATCCGCTCGCTCATTACGAGACGACCGGGCCGGAACTGTGGCGCCAGACCGAAGGGCGCATCACGCACTTCGTCTCGGCGATGGGCACGACCGGGACGATCATGGGCGTGTCGCAGTATCTGAAGGAACAGAACGAGAAGATCGAGATCATCGGTGCGCAGCCGGAGGAAGGCTCGCGCATTCCGGGCATCCGCAAGTGGCCGGAAGCGTATCTGCCGAAGATTTTCGATCGCAGCCGCGTGGACCGCGTGGAGAACGTGAGTCAGGCGGCGTCGGAAGCGATGGCGCGCAAGATGGCGTCGGTCGAAGGGATCTTCAGCGGCATTTCGTCGGGCGGCGCGTGCGAAGTCGCGTTGCGGGTCGCGCGGCAGGTCGAGAACGCGACGATCGTGTTCATCGTTTGCGATCGCGGCGACCGTTATCTGTCGACGGGCGTGTTTCCGGCCTGATTAATCAGGCTCGCGCTGTCGCTGCAAATGAAAAAGGCCGTTCCGAAGCGATTCGGAACGGCCTTTTTACTTGACCGGCACAAGCCGACCTAAAGCCTCACTGCACCGCCGCCGCCGATGAAGGCGCCGCGCCGGAATCGCCCGCGGCGATGCGCGCCTTCACTGCTTCGCCTAACTGATAAACCGCAAGCGCATAGAAGAAACTGCGGTTATAGCGCGTGAGCACATAGAAATTCTTCGTACCGAGCGTGTATTCGGTCGGGCGGGCTGGCGTCGGCAGGTCGACGACCGTCACGGGTGTCCCCGCCTCGGACGCGAGATTCAGCGCCGGCTCGTTCATCAGCATGCCCGCCTTGAGCAACTGCGCGAGCGACCAGTGCGGCTCCGGCTGCCCATCGGCGGCGGCTTGCGCGATGCCCTGGCTCCCGACATCGCCGGCAATGCGCCACACCACCGGCCGACCCGTCTCCCAGCCGTGCTTGTTCAGGTAATTCGCGACGCTGCCGATCGCGTCGGCCGGGCTCGCGCGCAAGTCGATGCGGCCGTTGCCGTCGTAGTCGACCGCATACTGGACGATGCTGCTCGGCAGAAACTGCGGAATGCCGATCGCGCCCGTGTACGAGCCGAGCACGGTGGTCGGATCGATTTGCGAGTCGCGCGTCCAGACCAGCAGGTCTTCGAGGTTCTTGCGGAACGTCGCCTGCCGCTCCGCGCGGTTCGGCGTGTTCGGGTAATCGAAGGTGAGCGTGGTGAGCGCATCGAGCGCGCGGAAGTTGCCCATGTATTTGCCGTAGATCGTCTCGACGCCGATGATCCCGACGATCACTTCCGGCGGCACGCCGTATTGATCGGACGCGCGCTGCAACGCGGCCTGGTTCGCACGCCAGAACTTCACGCCGGCGTTGATGCGGACCGGTTCGATGAAGCGCGACTGATACACGCGCCAGTTCTTGATGGAAGGCGACGGCGAAGGCGTCACGAGCTTCACCGCTGTCGTCGAATAACTGACGCGATTGAAGAGCTCGTGCAATGCGCTCGAATCGAAGTCGTAGCGCGCGACCATGTCGTTGATGAACGCGTCGACGTTCGGATTGTTCGCGTAGCGCTGCGGCACGATTTCTTCTTCGAACACCTGCCCTTGCGGCGTCGCGGTTTGCGGCTGCGACTGCGCAAAGGCACTGCCGGCGGGAAACATGCCGAGAGCGCAGACGAGGGAAGCGATGGAGACGAAGGATGCGGTGGAGCGCGGCTTGAAAGCGGCCGGAAAATCAAGCGGAGCAAACTTGAAGGTCATAGTGTGCGTGGTTGTGACGGTGTGTGGCAGTGCGTCGGGGCGGTCGGGGCAGTATAACCGACGCCTTCCGGCCGGCATCGCGCCTGCAAGCGCGCGCGACAGCGGGAATAAACGGTGTGGTAACTTAACGTCAATCGCGTGGCATGTGGTCGCGCGTATGACGAAAAGACACGAGACACGCGGCCCGTCGCAACGGCCCGCGCAAAAAACATGGCGACCGGCTTCTATTCCCACCCTGACTGCCTTCTCCACGACATGGGGCCGTGGCATCCCGAATGCCCGGGCCGCTTGCAGGCGATCGAGGATCAATTGATCGCGAGCCGCATCGACGCGCTGATCGAGCGCGAAGAGGCGCCGCTCGCCGATGAAACCGACCTCGCGCGCGTGCACACGCAGGCGCATATCGATTTCATCAAGCATCGGCGGCCGCTGGAAGGGCGCGCGGAGATCGATCCGGACACGGTGATGTGTCCGCAGTCGTATCAGGCGGCATTGCGGGCGGCGGGCGCGGCCGTCGCCGCGACGGACGCCGTGATCGCGGGCCGCTACGACAACGCGTTTTGCAGCGTGCGTCCGCCGGGGCATCACGCCGAGCCGGCGCGGGCGATGGGCTTCTGCTTTTTCAACAATATCGCCGTCGCGGCGCGGCATGCGCTGGAGGTGCACGGCTTGCAGCGCGTCGCAGTCATCGATTTCGATGTGCATCACGGCAACGGCACGGAAGCTGCGTTTTCCGGCGATCCGCGCGTGCTGATGTGCAGCTTCTTTCAGCATCCGTTCTATCCGTACAGCGGCGCCGGCAGCCATGCGGAGAACATGGTGAACGTGCCGATGCCGGCGCGCTCGAAGGGCATGGACGTGCGCGAGGCGGTCGACATGCTATGGCTGCCGCGGCTCGACGCGTTCAAGCCGGAGATGATCTTCGTGTCGGCGGGTTTCGACGCCCATCGCGAGGACGATCTCGGCAACATGGGTCTCGTCGAGGCCGATTACACGTGGCTGACCGAGCAGATTCGGGCGGTCGCGAATCGATATGCGCAAGGACGGATCGTGAGTTCGCTCGAAGGCGGGTACAACCTGTCGGCGCTCGGGCGCAGCGTCGTCGCGCATGTGCGGGCGCTGGCCGGCATCTAGCCGCGTCTACATCCGCATCCGCGAGCGCGACAAGTCGGCGCGCACCAGCGTCCAGTCGATCAACGCGCGGATCACGCGATCGCGGTCGAGATCATTCAGTGTCTCGTGATAGCTGCCCTCGACCATCAGCAGCGTGCGGTCGGTCGAGCCGACGTTCGCGTCGAACTTGCGGCTGCCGTCCGGCTCCGTGAGCTTGTCCGCGGTGCCGTGAAACACCAGCACCGGCAGCATGATCGACGCGCGTTTCGCCTCGATGCGCGCCATCGCGGCGAGCAGTTGCGCACCGGTGCGGGCCGGAATCGCGTCGTGGTGGACGAGCGGATCGCGCCGGTTCGCCTCGACGACGCCCTGCGCGCGCGACAACAGCGCCGGGTCGATTGTCAGCGCCGGGAAACGCGGACGGATCACGCTGAGGAGCTTGCCCAGCGTGACTTTCCAGCGCGGCACGTCGTGGCCGGGTTCCAGCGCGGCGCTCGACAGGATCAGGCCCGCCAGCTTTCTTTGCGCCGCCCGCTCGGCAGCGTAGAGCGCCGCGACCGCGCCGCCCATGCTGTGGCCCATGAGGAAGAGTGGCACGCCGGCGGGCGCGGTCGTTTCGGCGACTTCCAGCAACACGTCGGCGTCGGACAGATAGTCGTCGAAACGCTCGACCCACACGCGCTCCCCCGACGACCGGCCGTGTCCGCGCAAATCCATCGCGATCAGTTCGATGCCCGCGGCGTTCAGCCGCAGCGCGAAGGCGTCGTAGCGCCGTGCGTGCTCGGCGAGCCCATGAACCAGCGCGATTCGCGCGAGCGGCTGTGGGAATTCGGCTCCCGCCTGCCAGCGATGCAGGAACAGTTCGAGGCCCTGACGCGTTTTGACAGTGCTGGTGGAGTAGGTGCTGCGCCTGGGAGTATTCATTACCCGATGATAGGCCCGAAAATTCGAGTGTCTTAAATTCCTCGAAGTAATTAGCCGCTCGAAAATCATTATTAAAGCGAATGATACCGCTGCGGTAAAATTTCAGATTAAGACCAAGAACCTCCGACGGCGGCCGGCTCACCGGATGCGACACCCGCACGAGCCCTCCGCCGTTTGCATTTACATGATCGAAATACGCAATCTGTCCCAGCGCTTCGCTGGACCCCGGGGTTGGGTCGAAGCGCTGCACAACGTCAATCTGACGATTCCCGCAGGCGAAGTGTTCGGCATCATCGGACGAAGCGGCGCCGGCAAGAGCACGCTGGTCCGCACGATCAACCTGCTCACGCGGCCGAGCGAAGGCAGTGTGATTGTCGATGGCCGCGATCTCACGACGCTTCCCGCCCCCGAGTTGCGCGCCGCGCGCCGCGACATCGGCATGATCTTCCAGCACTTCAACCTGCTCTCGTCGCGCACGGTGTTCGACAACGTCGCGCTGCCGCTCGAACTTGCCGGCATGAAGCGCGCCGAGATCGAGGCGACCGTTTTGCCGCTTCTCGATCTCGTCGGCCTCACGACGCAAAAGGACCGCTATCCGGCACAGATCAGCGGGGGGCAGAAGCAGCGCGTGGGCATCGCGCGGGCGCTGGCGAGCAAGCCGAAGGTATTGCTCTCCGACGAAGCCACCTCCGCGCTCGATCCCGAAACCACGCGCGCAATTCTCGACCTGTTGCGCCAGATCAATCGCGAACTCGGCCTGACGGTCGTGCTGATCACGCACCAGATGGACGTCATCAAGCAGGTCTGCGACCGCGTCGCCGTGCTCGATGCCGGGCGCGTGGTGGAAGAGGGCAACGTCGTCGACGTGTTCATGCAGCCACATCACGAAGTCACGCGCGCGTTGATCGGCGACGTGATCGCGCACGAACTGCCGCCCGCGATGAAAAAGCGCGTCGCGGAGCGGCTCAAGACCGGCAGCGGCCACTTGCTGCGGCTCGCGTTCACCGGCTCGGGCGTCGATCAGCCGATTCTGTCGGAGACGATCCGCCGCTACGAACTCGATTTCAACATCCTGCACGGACAGATCGACGAGATCCAGGGCCAGGCGTTCGGCTCGCTCGCGGTGCTCGCGGGCGGGCAGCCGGTGAAGGTCGCCGAGGCGATCGCCTTCCTGCGTGGACAGGGCGTCGTGGTGGAGGAGCTTTCGTATGTTGAGTGAAATGTTCGATATGTTCGTGCAGTCGTTCTGGGAAACGCTCGTGATGGTCGGCATCTCGGGACTCGTCGGCGCCGCGCTCGGGCTGCCGCTCGGCGTGCTGCTCTATCTGACCGACCGCGACGGCGTGCTGCAGAACCTCCCGGTGAATCGCGTGCTCGGCGGCGTCGTCAATGCGGTGCGCTCGACGCCGTTCATCATCCTGCTCGTCGCCGTGATTCCGTTCACGCGGCTCGTGGTCGGGTCGTCGATCGGCACGGCCGCCGCCGTCGTGCCGCTCACCATCGCCGCCGCGCCGTTCATCGCGCGGCTCGTCGAGACAGCGCTGCGCGAAGTCGATCGCGGCCTGATCGAAGCGGCCCAGGCGATGGGCGCGACTACCCGCCAGATCGTGTTCAAGGTGCTGCTGCCGGAATCGCTGCCGGGCGTCGTCGCGGGGCTGACGATCACGTTCGTGTCGCTCGTCGGCTATTCGGCGATGGCGGGCGCGATCGGCGGCGGCGGTCTCGGCGACCTCGGCATTCGGTACGGCTACCAGCGCTTCTTGCCGGAAGTCATGCTGACGGTGGTCGTGATCCTGATCGTTTTCGTCCAGCTCGTGCAGTCGTTCGGCGACTGGCTCGTGCGCCGTCTGAGCCACAAGTAACGCTTAACTCATCCAAAAACCATGCAACGTCGATTCATTCTCAAGTTTGCCGCGGCGCTCGGCGCCGCAACCCTGTTCGCGGGCGTTGCCCACGCCGATGAAGCGATCAAGGTCGGCGTCACCGGCGGCCCGCACGCGCAGGTGATGGAAGTCGTCAAGCAGGTCGCGGCGAAGAACGGGCTGAAGATCACGATCGTCGAATTCTCCGACTACGTGCAACCGAACGCCGCGCTCGCCGCCGGCGATCTCGACGCGAACAGTTACCAGCACGCGCCGTATCTCGATGCGCAGGTGAAGGACCGCGGCTACAAGCTGATCCGGCTCACCGACACGGTCACTTTCCCGATGGGCATCTATTCGAAGAAGGTGAAATCGCTTGCCGAGCTGAAACCCGGCGCGCGCATCGCCGTGCCGAACGATCCGACCAATGGCGGCCGCGCGCTGCTGCTGCTGCAAAAGCAGGGTTTGCTCAAGCTGCGTCCGGACGCGGGCCTGAAGGCGACGCCGCTCGATATCGTCGACAACCCGAGGAAGCTGAAGATCGTCGAACTCGACGCGGCGCAGATTCCGCGCTCGCTCGCCGACGTCGACGCCGCCGCGATCAACACCAATTTCGCGATGGAAGCGGGGCTCAAGCCGAACGCGGATGCGATCGCGATCGAAGACCCAAAGGGGCCCTATGCGAACATCATCGCGATCCGTGCCGTCGACAAGGACAAGCCGTGGGTCGCGAAACTGGTCGCGGCGTATCACTCGCCGGAAGTGAAACAGTTCATCGAAAGCAAGTACGCGGGCGCTGTGATCGCCGCGTGGTAAGGCTTTGCGGGCGTTCGCGGTGTCGGTGTGGATGGCGGCGGGCCATACCCGGGTTTGTTTCTATATGAAATAGAACGATCGTTCTATAATATTCGGCCATTCCTTATTGCACGGCAATGCAGCGGCCGCTCTCGACCATCGGATGGTCCGGGGGCGCGAGTCGCTCGTATAATGAGATGCTGCGTTGACGTAATCGTAACTTTGGAGCGAGTGCATGAAAATTCTGGTGCCAGTGAAAAGAGTGGTCGACTACAACGTCAAGGTCCGCGTGAAATCGGACGGGACGGGTGTCGATATCGCGAACGTGAAGATGTCGATGAATCCGTTCGACGAGATTGCCGTGGAAGAAGCGGTGCGGTTGCGCGAAGCGGGCGTGGCCACGGAAGTGATCGCCGTGTCGTGCGGCGTAACGCAATGTCAGGAAACGCTGCGTACCGCGATGGCGATCGGTGCAGATCGCGCGATCCTGGTCGAATCGGCTGAGGAATTGCAGCCGCTGGCGGTCGCGAAGATCTTGAAAGCGCTGGTCGACAAGGAACAGCCGCAGTTGGTGATCCTCGGCAAGCAGGCCATCGACGACGATTCGAATCAGACCGGGCAGATGCTTGCCGCGCTGGCGGGTTTGCCGCAGGCGACGTTCGCATCGAAAGTGGTGGTTGCCGATGGCAAGGCCACGGTGTCGCGTGAAGTCGATGGCGGTTCGGAAACGCTGTCGCTAAAGTTGCCGGCTGTCATCACGACTGACCTGCGCCTGAACGAACCGCGCTACGTCACGCTGCCGAACATCATGAAGGCAAAGAAGAAGCCTTTGGAAACTTTGAAACCGGCTGATCTTGGTGTCGATGTCGCGCCGCGTCTGAAGACGCTGAAAGTCGCTGAGCCACCCAAGCGCTCGGCTGGCGTGATGGTGCCGGACGTGAAAACGCTGGTCGACAAGCTCAAGAACGAAGCCAAGGTTCTGTAAGGGAGACGGACGAAATGACGATTCTGGTAATTGCAGAACACGACAACGCATCGATCAAGGCCTCGACGCTGAACACGATCGCTGCTGCTTCGAAGATCGGTGGCGATATTCACGTGCTGGTCGCAGGTTCGAACGCGCAAGCCGCAGCCGATGCCGCTGCGAAGATCGCGGGCGTCAGCAAAGTGCTGCTCGCCGACGCGCCGCAACTCGCCGATGGCCTGGCTGAGAATGTCGAAGGCACGGTGCTGAACATTGCGAAGGACTATTCGCACATCCTCGCGCCGGCTACCGCTTACGGCAAGAACATCGCGCCGCGTATCGCCGCGCACCTCGACGTCGCGCAAATCAGCGACATCACCGCTGTGGATTCGCCGGACACGTTCGAACGCCCGATCTACGCGGGCAATGCGATTGCGATCGTGCAATCCATCGACCCGATCAAGGTCATCACGGTCCGTTCGACTGGTTTCGATCCGGTGGCAGCGGAAGGCGGCAGTGCCTCGGTGGAAAAGATCGAAGCCGCAGCGGACGCCGGCATTTCGCAATTCGTCGGCCGTGAACTGACGAAGCTGGATCGACCGGAACTGACGTCGGCGAAGATTATTGTGTCCGGTGGTCGTGGTCTCGGCAACGGCGAGAACTACACCAAAGTGCTCGAACCGCTGGCGGACAAGCTCAACGCAGCGCTTGGCGCATCGCGTGCGGCAGTCGATGCAGGCTTTGTCCCGAACGATTACCAAGTCGGTCAAACGGGCAAGATCGTCGCACCGCAGTTGTACGTTGCGGTCGGCATCTCGGGCGCGATTCAGCACTTGGCCGGCATGAAGGACAGCAAGGTCATCGTCGCGATCAACAAGGACGCTGAAGCGCCGATCTTCGGCGTCGCCGATTACGGACTCGTCGGCGACCTTTTCACCCTCGTGCCGGAGCTGGTGAAAGAACTCGGCTGATCCCGCGCGAACAACGCAGCACAAACAAAGGGGCGCGTCGGTCGATTGCGCCCCTTTTTGCATCGAAGGGTTCTACTGCGACAGGATCGCGACCGCGCAGTCCTTCGCGGAGCATGGGCTGTGGCTGGCGCCGGGCATCGAGACATCGATCGTCAGCGCGAGCGGCGATCAGGGCATTCTCGCGTTGAGGA
Organism: Caballeronia choica; assembly: GCF_001544535.1. GTDB lineage: Bacteria > Pseudomonadota > Gammaproteobacteria > Burkholderiales > Burkholderiaceae > Caballeronia > Caballeronia choica. The sequence goes on from NZ_FCON02000013.1 coordinate 95,555, forward strand.
AGACCCATCCTGAATCGAACGGCCTGGTGGAAATGAAAACGGCGCCCGAGGGCGCCGTTTTCGTCATGCCGAGTCATGCAGCAAATTTCCAGCTTCAAGCCTTCGCGTAAGACGGCCGCGTATTCACGCGCGTTTCGCCGAAATAGCGATGCACAGACAGATCGTCCGACTGGATTGCCGGTTGTTTGCCCGACATCAGGTCGGCGAGCAACTGGCCGGAGCCGCACGACATCGTCCAGCCGAGCGTGCCGTGGCCCGTGTTCAGGAACAGGTTCGGCACCTGCGTGCGGCCGACGATCGGCGTGCCGTCCGGCGTCATCGGACGCAGACCGGTCCAGAACGAAGCCTTCGACGTGTCGCCGCCGCCGGGGAACAGGTCGTTCACGCACATTTCGAGCGTCTCGCGGCGTGCCTCCTTGAGGCGTTTGTCATATCCGACGATCTCCGCCATCCCGCCGACGCGAATCCGGTCGTCGAAACGCGTGATCGCGATCTTGTAGGTCTCGTCGAGCACGGTGGAAACCGGCGCGGACGCCGCGCTCACGATCGGCGCGGTAATCGAATAACCCTTCAGCGGATAAACCGGAATCTTGACGAGATCGCCGAGCAACTTCGGCGAATACGAGCCGAGCGCGACGACAAACGAATCGCCGCGCACCATTTCGCTGCCGCATTGCACGCCCGCGATACGGCCGTTCGCGATGGCGAGCGCGTCGATCGGCGTGTTGTAGCGGAACTTCACGCCGAGCGCTTCGGCCATCGCGGCGAGGCGCGTCGTGAATTTCTGGCAGTCGCCGGTCTCGTCGTTCGGAAGGCGCAACCCGCCCGTCAGCTTGTGGGATACCGCGGCGAGCGCAGGTTCGGCCTTGAACAGTTCGGCGGGCGACAGCAGTTCGAACGGCACGTTCGCGTCCTTCAGGACGGCGATATCCTTCGCGGCGCCGTCGAGTTGCTGCTGCGTGCGGAAAACCTGCAACGTGCCGCCGGTACGGCCTTCGTAGTCGATGCCGGTGTCTGCGCGCAGCGCTTGCAGGCAGTCGCGGCTGTATTCGGCGAGGCGCACCATGCGCCCCTTGTTGACCGTATAGCGCTCCTGTGTGCAGTTTTGCAGCATCTTCCACATCCACTGCAACTGGAACGCGGTGCCGTCGAGGCGGATCGCGAGCGGCGCGTGCTTTTCGAACATCCACTTGACGGCTTTTAGCGGCACGCCCGGCGCCGCCCATGGCGACGCGTAGCCCGGCGAAATCTGTCCTGCATTGGCGAAGCTCGTTTCGAGCGCGGGGCCGGCTTCACGGTCGATCACCGTGACTTCGTGGCCCGCGCGGGCGAGGTAATAGGCGCTCGTGACGCCGACGACGCCGCTTCCCAGAATGACGATACGCATGAGTTCTCCGTCCTGATTTGAGATTTTCGTCACTCATGCGCGTTCGACAGTGGATCGAAGCCAGGATTGACGATGGGTGTAGTGTTATCGCCTATACTATTGAGGTATAGGTGGTTTTTGTTATTGTATTTTTCGGATCTTAAGTAGAAACACATGAGAACCCAGCGCAATCCGGTCCGAGCCCTCGACAAGCTCGATCACAAGATCCTGAACATCCTTCAGCAGGACGGCCGCATCGCGATGAAGGACCTGGCCGAGCGGGTCGGGCTCTCGGTGACGCCTTGCATCGAACGCGTGAAGCGCATGGAGCGCGACAACGTGATCACCGGCTATTACGCGCGGGTGAATCCGGCTGAACTTGGCGCCGCGCTGCTGGTGTTCGTCGAGATCACGCTCGATCACAAGAGCGGCAACATGTTCGAGCAGTTCCGGCGCGAAGTGCAGCGCATTCCTGAGGTGCTGGAGTGCCACCTCGTCTCCGGCGAATTCGACTACCTGATCAAGGCGCGCATCGGCGAGATGGCGGACTACCGCAAGCTTCTCGGCGACATCCTGCTGCAATTGCCGGGCGCGGTGCAGTCGAAGAGTTACGTCGTGATGGAGGAAATCAAGGAGACGCTGACGATTCTCGTCGACGTTTGATTTTTCCTTGCGGTCGTCGCGGGGTACTGTATATTTATACAGTAAATTCCTGTGTTCCGGCCTGCCGCAATGTCTTCAGACGATCATGAATTCCCCGTCGCTCCGCCTGTGCCGCTCAAGGGGCGCGGAGCCGTGACGAACCCGCAGGGCCGCTATGAGAAGGACGAGCGCGAGCGGGTCGACGACGGCTGGCTGCACTCGGCCGAGCGCGGAGAGGACGACGGCACGCCGGTTCTGCGCACTCAGGTGTTCGAAGAACGCGCCAAGAGCATTCTTACGCGCAACGCGTCGCCGGATATTCCGTTTACGGTCTCGCTCAATCCGTATCGCGGCTGCGAGCACGGCTGCATTTATTGCTTCGCCCGGCCGACGCATAGCTATCTTGGCCTCTCGCCGGGTCTCGATTTCGAGAGTCGCATTTACGCGAAGATCAACGCGGGCGAACTGCTGGAGCGCGAATTGGCCAAGCCGTCGTACCAGCCGGAGCCGATCGCGCTCGGCGTGAATACGGACGCGTATCAGCCGGTCGAGCGCGAATTGCGGATCACGCGCCGGGTGATCGAAATCCTGCACGAGCGCGGCCACCCGTTCGCGGCAATCACGAAGTCGTCGCTAATCGAGCGCGACATCGATCTGCTCGCGCCGATGGCCGAGCGCGGACAGGTAATGGCGGCCGTCACCGTCACTACACTCGACGCCGACATCGCGCGCACGCTCGAACCGCGCGCAGCTACGCCGTCGCGGCGTCTGCGCACGATTCGCACGCTGAGCGACGCGGGCATTCCGGTCGGCGTGAGCATTGCGCCCGTGATTCCGTTTGTCACGGAACCCGATCTCGAGCGCGTGCTGGAAGCGTGCGCCGAAGCCGGCGCGACGAGCGCGAGCTATATCGTGCTGCGTCTGCCGTGGGAAGTGGCGCCGCTTTTCAAAGACTGGCTGGCGGCGCACTTCCCCGACCGGGCGGACCGGGTGATGAGCCGCGTGCGCGACATGCGCGGCGGCAAGGATTACGACGCGAACTTCGCCACCCGCATGAAAGGCGAGGGCCTATGGGCCGACATGTTGAAGCAGCGCTTTCATCAGGCGACGAAGCGGCTCGGGCTCAACGCCCGGCATCGCGGGATTCTCGACATGTCGGGGTTCAATCCCGTCGCGCCGCCGGGTTCGCATCGGAAGGCGGCGGACAGTTCTCAACTCGACTTGTTCTGAGGCTGGTCTATTGAGACAGCGCCTTCGCCGCCTGAACCTGACCTTCGAAATAGGTCTGGAATGTCAACGCGAGTCCTGTCATCAGCAGAAACGCGCCAATCAGCAATGAGAACATCACGACGAAGATCACCGTCCAGCCGGAGCGGCTGTGCCGGCCGGTGTTCGCGTTGAATTGCGCGTCCCACTTCGCGTCGGGCCGCAGTCCGTAGACGATCGCCGACAGAAACGCCGCCAGCAGCGACACGGCGCCCGGAAATGCGAGTATCCATCCGAGCAGCGAGGCACGCTCGGTCGCGGCGAGCAGCAGGTAGCCGACAGCGCCCAGCACGATGCCGACGATATGCGCCCAGCCGAACTTGTCGCGGATTCCATATAGGTAGAAGCGATGCGCGCCGATGCTGCCGAACAGGAACGCGAGGGCCGCGGTCAGTGTTTTCGAGCGGAAGCGGTCGGAGGCGGGCTTGCTGGACACGTTCGATGCGGGCGGTTGCGTGGCGGAAGACGAGGGATTCATCGGCGAAGGTCGAAGAGCGGTGTAAGAGCGGAAAGTGCGGAAAGCAAGTTCGAGGGCAGGTTCGCCCGACGCCGCATTCTACGCCGCGCGCGACATTCGCAGCATCGCGGCCACGTGGCACGAGCGCGTTTGCCGGGTGTTCCGGCACTTGAGGGCTAAAATCGAGCACCGCGTTCCCGCTCGAAGTGACGCGAATCACACCCAGTCAAGGCGCGCGACAGGCGCGCATCTCGATTTATCCGGTTAAGTGTTTGTTAGGGCTCCGGTTTCCCGCTATAATCGCGTGTTTTGGTAGTTCCGAACCCCCGGTTTTTCAAGGATTTCAGCATGGTCATCATCCGCTTGGCTCGTGGCGGCTCGAAGAAGCGCCCCTTTTTCAACATCGTTGCAACCGATTCGCGTAGCCGCCGTGACGGCCGCTTCATCGAGCGCGTGGGTTTCTACAACCCGGTCGCGACCAAAGGCGAATCGCTGCGTATCGCGCAAGACCGTCTGACCTACTGGCAAGGCGTTGGCGCGCAACTGTCGCCGACCGTCGAGCGTTTGGTCAAGCAATCGCAACAAGCTCAGCCGGCTGCCTGAGTGAAATTCGATGGTGAGGTGCGTCGCAAGATGGCGCGCATCATCCAGTCGAAATTCATTGCCGAGGTTCGGTTGAAACTTGCTCGAGGGTTCGTCAATGTCCGCGCGTGATTCGGGTTCCGACGAGGCGCGCAAAGCGAAGCCGGAGCAAAGCGAAGTTGCTGCCGAAGTTGCCACATTCGGTGCGTTCGTCCGCAAGCCGGGAACGCGCCGCGTGGCTGCTAACGTTGCTGACGAAGCGCAGCCTGGTGTCATCGAGCCGGTCGAAAGCTTGCCGGACGACGCGATCGAGGTCGGTGCAGTCGTCGATGCGTATGGCCTGAAGGGTTGGGTCAAGGTGGTGCCGCATGCAAACGCGGGACGTGGCGGCGACGCCATATTGGCCGCGAAACGCTGGTGGCTCGTCAAGGGCGCCGATCGCCAATCGGCGCGCTGCGTGCAGTCGAAGGTGCATAGCGATACGATCGTCGCGCGTCTTTGCGGTTGCGACGACCGCGACGCTGCGCTCGCGCTGCGCGGCCACACTGTGCATGTATCGCGCAGCGACTTTCCGAAGCTCGCCGACGCGGACGAATTCTACTGGGTCGATCTGATCGGCCTGGATGTCGTGAACGAGGCGGGCGTGGCGTTGGGCCACGTTGCCGACATGATCGACAACGGCGCGCATTCCATCATGCGCATCGAATATCCGGCGACCGCGAAAGACGGCAAGCCGATCACCGGTGAACGGCTGATTCCGTTCGTCGGCGTATATGTCAAAACGGTGGATCAGACGGCGAAGAAGATCGTCGTCGACTGGGACGCCGATTATTAAACCCTGTGACGAACGGAGAGAGCGATGCAGTTCGATGTCGTGACGCTCTTTCCCGAGATGTTTCGCGCGCTCACCGACTGGGGCATCACCAGCCGGGCGGTGAAGCAGGAACGGTTCGGTCTGCGCACGTGGAATCCGCGCGATTTCACCACCGACAACTACCGGACCATCGACGATCGTCCATACGGCGGCGGCCCGGGCATGGTGATGCTGGCGCGGCCGCTCGAAGATGCGATCGCCGCGGCGAAAGCGGCACAGGCGCAGCAAGGCATTGCGAGCACGCGGGTCGTGATGATGTCGCCGCAGGGCGCGACGCTCGACCATGATCGGGTGATGCGCTTCGCGCTGGAACCCGGCCTCGTTGTGTTGTGCGGCCGTTATGAAGCGATCGACCAGCGCCTGATCGACCGCGTTGTGGACGAAGAGGTCAGCCTCGGCGACTTCGTGCTGTCCGGCGGCGAATTGCCGGCGATGGCGCTGATGGACGCAGTCGTGCGGCAGCTTCCGGGCGTGCTGAACGATTCGCAGTCGGCGGTGCAAGACAGTTTCGTCGATGTGCTGCTCGATTGTCCGCACTACACGCGGCCGGAAGAATATGAAGGCGCGCGGGTGCCCGATGTGCTGCTCGGCGGCCATCACAAGGAAATCGAAGCGTGGCGGCGCCGCGAAGCGCTCAAGAACACGCTGACCAAGCGCCCCGACTTGATCGCGCGGGCGCGCAGGAACAAGATGTTGAGCCGTGCCGACGAGGCGTGGCTCGCAAGTCTCGCGAAAGAGGCATCGAAGGCCGAATAGGCCGGCGGTCCGAACGTCGCGGACACTCAGGCGGCGCCAGTCATTCGTGAAAGGCGCCAGTTGCAAATCCATCCTCTACCGGGGCCACGCAACGCGAGGCACACAACTCCGGCAAGATGGCACCAGGAAACAGTCATGAATCTGATTGAAAAACTCGAGCAGGAAGAAATCGCGCGTGCACTCGGCGAGAAGACCATCCCCGACTTCGCTCCCGGCGATACGGTGATTGTCAGCGTCAACGTGGTTGAAGGTACGCGCAAGCGTGTCCAGGCTTACGAAGGCGTCGTGATCGCAAAGCGCAATCGCGGCTTGAACTCGAATTTCATCGTCCGCAAGATTTCGTCGGGCGAAGGCGTCGAGCGTACGTTCCAGACCTACTCGCCGCTGCTCGCGAGCATTGTCGTGAAGCGTCGTGGTGACGTGCGTCGTGCAAAGCTGTACTACTTGCGCGAGCGTTCGGGCAAATCGGCTCGGATCAAGGAAAAGCTGGTCTCGAAGGACCGTGCTGCGTCGAAGGCATAAGCGCTGCGCACCAAAAAAAAGCACCCGTCCGGGTGCTTTTTTCTTTGGTGTGTTCAAATTGGTTTTCCACCCCGATTCTTCCCTCCGTGTCCTCAAGCAAGCATTCGACCCCGCGCATTCTCGAACCTGAACTCCTGCCCGTCGTTTCGAGCGGAGACAATCTGCCACCCGTTCCCGCCGAACGCCTGACGCCCGACGGCTTGCGCGCGCGCTTCGCACAGACGCTCGATTGGTCGCAGGAGGCACCCGAGGCGCGGATCAAGGCGATCGGCGGCGATCCGCGCGTGGCGTCGGTGCTGGTGCCGCTCGTCGTGCGCGATGCGGGGTTGACGGTGCTCCTCACCCAACGCGCCGATCACCTGTCGGACCATGCCGGGCAGATCAGCTTTCCCGGAGGCCGCCGCGAACCCGAAGACGCCGACGCTGCCGCCACGGCACTGCGTGAAGCACGCGAGGAAGTGGGCCTTGCATCGGAACATGTCGAGGTGCTCGGCGCGTTGCCCGAGTACCTCACGGGAACCGGTTTTCGCGTGACGCCGGTCGTCGCGCTGGTTCATCCGCCGTTCGCGCTCGAGGCCGATACGCTCGAAGTCGCCGACATCTTCGAGGTTCCGCTTGCCTGGCTGATGAACCCCGCGAATCACCAGGTGCGGCTCTTCCGGTGGGAAGGCGGCGAGCGTCGTTTTTTTGCGATGCCTTACGCCGCCAGCGAAAAGCACGCTCCGTATTTCATCTGGGGCGCAACGGCCGGCATGTTGCGCAATTTCTACCGTTTCCTCGCCGCTTGAGCGCGCCGGGCAAGGCGCGAGCGTCGGCCATGAATTGCTTAGCGCACTAAACGCGTGCGGCGCTGTGCTATCGTTACGCGAAATTCGTAAAACTCGAATGTCTCGGCGCATCGCATGACTTTTTTCTCCGTATTGCTGGCTCTCATCATCGAGCAGGTGCGCGCGCTTTCGCCGCACAATCCCATATCGGCGCTGCTCAAATATCATGCGGAATCCGCCGCGCACGGGTTCGATGCCGGCAAGCAAAAGCACGGCGTTCTCGCGTGGCTCGTGGTCGTGTTGCCGTGGACGCTCGCGGTCGGCCTCATCTACTACGTGTTGTACCGGATCAACTTCGTGCTGGCGTTTCTGTGGAACGTCGTGATCGTGTACTTCACACTCGGTTTCCGGCAGTTCAGCCACTACTTCACCGATATCCATCTCGCGCTCAATAACGACGACGTCCCGCGCGCTCGCGAAGTGCTGAGCGAATGGACCGGACTCGATACCGTCGACATGCCCGTGAGCGAGATCGTGCGTCATACACTCGTGTATGCGGTCGTGGCGTCGCATCGGCATGTGTTTGGCGTGTTCTTCTGGTTCCTGATTCCGGTCGGGCCGGCGGGCGCGGTGTTCTATCGCATCGCCGAGTATCTCGCGCGTTCGTGGGCGACGCCGAGCGCAGAACGTTCGGTCGCGTTTTCGTGGTTCGCGCAGAGGGCGTTCTTTTTCATCGACTGGGTGCCTGCGCGGCTCACGGCCCTCGGATTCGCGATCGTCGGGAATTTCGAGGATGCGATCTATGCGTGGCGTAATCACGCGCGGCAATGGCCGGATGCAAACGAAGGCGTGTTGCTGGCCGCGGGCAGCGGTGCGCTCGGGGCGCGGCTGGCGGGGCCGCTCGCCGAGCCGCTGAGCGTCGAGGCGCTCGCGGTCGGCGATGCGAGTCCGGTCCCCGTCGGCGATGATTGCACGCCGCGCACGCTGCAGTCGGCGGTCGGTCTCGTGTGGCGTGCGGTGATCCTGTGGATGCTGCTGTTGCTGATGCTGACGATCGCCGTGTGGCTGGCCTGAAGACGCACGGCAAGTTCAACCGTCCAGCGGGTCGCGCGCCGTTCCGCACTGCCAGCAGACGGTGAATTGCGCTTCGAGCACTTCGCCGCACTTCGCGCAGCGCCACGGCCGCGCGTCCGATGCCGGTCCGCTTCTCGCCCGTTCCAGCAGGCGTAACGCAAGCGACTCGTCGCGATCGTCGACGATCCATATCTCCGGCGCACACTGATCCGCCGGAATCTCGCCCAGCGCGCCGTTCAGATAGCGGTTGTGCAACTGGCAAGACACGCCCGCCGTCGACAGTACGTTCACCCAATGCTGAGCGGTGATCAGATTCGGCGCGCGCGTGAGCCGCTTCATGTCGATGTCGCTGTGCGGTCGAAAAAACGCGGCTTCATCGGACGATCTGGCTGGCTTCGTGCACCAGCTGCGCATAAAGCGCATGCCGCTCGGGTGTGATCTTGCCGTCGTCGATGGCTTCGAGAATCGCGCAGCCCGGCTCGTGCAGGTGATGACAGTTGTAGAAGCGGCACTTCCCGAGGAACGGCCGGAAATCGGCGAATGCGCGCTCCAGTTGTCCTTCCGACAGATGATGCAGCCCGAACTCCTGAAATCCCGGCGAATCGATCAGCGAGCCGCCGTTCGGCAACGGATAAAGCCGCGTAAACGTGGTGGTGTGGCGGCCGCTGTTCAGCGCCGTCGAGATTTCGCGCGTCGCGACTTCCGCGTTGGGCACGAGAATGTTCACGAGCGTCGACTTGCCCATGCCCGACTGGCCGAGCAGGAGCGTCGCACGGTCTTTCAGGCGTGCATCGAGTTGCGGATGGACGGCGCCGGGCGCGAGTTTCGCCGACAACTCGACCACCGCATACCCCAGCGCCCGATACAGCGCGAGCCGCTTCCTGGCCAGCGGCAAGGCCGCCTCGACATCGATCTTGTTCAGCACGATCAGCGGTTCGAGCCCATGCGCCTCGGCTGCGATCAGCGCGCGCCCGAGCAGGTCTTCGCTGAAATGCGGTTCGGTGGCGAGCACGATCAGCAACTGGTCGAGATTCGCCGCGAACAGCTTCGACTTGAACTGATCCGACCGATAAAGCAGGTTGCGCCGCTCGCCGATCTCGACGATCACGCCCTGATCCGCCGACGATTGTTCGTACATCACCCGATCGCCGACCGCGACTTCACTCTTCTTGCCGCGCGGGAAGCACTGGAGCATCGCGCCGCCATCGGCGGGGGCGACGAGATAGTGCCGTCCGTGCGCCGCGATCACCGTGCCTTCGATCCGCGCGCCCGACGCACGCGCCGCCTTCGCCGCGCGCGCCGTCATGCGGCGTGCTGCATCAGGCGATCGATCCGCTGCGACGCCGGCGGATGCGAGTAGTAGAACGCGGTGTAGAGCGGATCGGGCGTGAGCGTCGACGCGTTGTCCTCGTACAGTTTGACGAGCGCGTTGACGAGATCCTTCGGATCGGTCTGGCTGGCGGCGAAGGCGTCGGCTTCGAATTCGTGCTTGCGCGAACTGAGGCTGCCGAGCGGCGTCACGAAGAACATGAAGACCGGCAGCGCGAGCATGAAGAGCACGAGCGCGAGGCCATTATTGCTGCCGACGAGCGATGGCCGCACGCCGAGACCTTCGTAGAACCACACCGTCTGCGCGAGCCAGCCGAGCAGCGCGAGCATCGCGAGGCTGATCGCGAACATGACGACCAGGAGTTTCAGCACATGGCGGCGCTTGAAATGGCCGAGTTCGTGCGCGAGCACGGCCTCGATTTCGCTGCCGGACAGGCGGGCGAGCAGCGTATCGAAGAAAACAATGCGCTTGGCTGCGCCAAAGCCCGTGAAATACGCGTTGCCGTGAGCCGAACGGCGGCTGCCGTCCATCACGAACAGCCCCTTCGCCGCGAAGCCGGTGCGCGACATCAGGTTTTCGATCCGGGCGCGCAGCGCTTCGTCCCTGAGCGGCTCGAACTTGTTGAAAAGCGGCGCGATGAAGGTCGGATAAATGATCATCGCGAGCAACTGGAAGGCGACCCAGACCATCCACGTCCAGAGCCACCAGAGCGCGCCCGCCCGGTCCATCAGCCAGAGCGTGACGAAGAGGAGCGGCAACCCGACCGCGATGCCAAGCAGCACGCCCTTCACGAGATCGACGAAAAAGAGCTTCTTCGACATCCGGTTGAAGCCGAATTTTTCCTCGATGACAAAGTGCCGGATGTAATCGAACGGCAGGTCGACGAGGCTCGTGATCGCGATCACCGACGCCACCAGCACGATCTGTCCGAGGTAGCCGCGCCCGAGCCAGCCGCTGATCGCGAGATCGAGCTGCTGCACGCCGCCGAGCAGCGTCAGCGCGACGAGCACGGCAGCGCTCACGACGACCTCGATCATCGTGAGGCGGGTGCGCTCGACGGTGTAGTCGGCGGCGCGCTGATGCGCGGCGAGCGCGATGGTGCCGGTGAACTGCTGCGGCACGTCGTTGCGGTTCGCCGCGACATGGCGGATCTGGCGCGAGGCCAGCCAGAGCTTGGTGCCGACCATCGCGACGAGCGCGACGACGAACACCACCGAGACTACGAGATTGAGATTGGACATCCGGGGATTCCGATTGAACTATGCGAGAATTATAGGTTCTTGGCCGTGCTCGCGCCGGCCGCCGCCGCCGGATTTTGCTTCGGCGCCAGCATACACGCGACGCGCCTCGTCCACCCATCCAGGCTCCTTCATGACCGACATTCTCGACCCATCCAAGGCACCCTCGGAGGCACCTTCCGAGGCACCTTCGGGGACAGCGGATTCCGCCATCCTCGTGCGCAGCGACATGAATCTCGTGTGGCTCGACATGGAGATGACAGGCCTCGAACCCGACAACGACCGCATCATCGAAATCGCGGTCGTCGTGACGAATTCGACGCTCGACAAGCTGGTGGAAGGGCCGGTGCTCGCGATTCACCAGGACGAAGCAGCGCTCGGCAAAATGGACGAATGGAACCGCAACACGCACGGCCGCTCGGGATTGACCGAGCGCGTGCGGGCATCGACGGTCGACGAAGCCGAAGCCACGCGCCAGATTCGCGAATTTCTCGGGCAATACGTGCCGCCGGGCAAGTCGCCGATGTGCGGTAACTCGATCTGCCAGGACCGTCGTTTCATGGCGCGCTGGATGCCGGAACTGGAAGCGTTCTTCCACTACCGAAACCTCGACGTCAGCACGCTGAAGGAACTGTGCCGCCGCTGGCAGCCGGCCATCTACAAGGGTTTCCAGAAGCGCGCGATGCACACCGCGCTCGCCGACATCCACGAGTCCATCGACGAACTCAAGTACTACCGCGAGCATTTCCTGATTCCGTCGGCGCCTTCGGCTGGCAGCGACGCAGCTTAGGACTTGGCGGGCCGGATCGCGCTCTTCGGCCTGAACGCGGCCACGGTTTCCGGCCGCGTTTCGATGTACGGGCCGCCGATCAGGTCGATGCAATACGGCACGGCGGCGAAGATGCCCGGTACCGTGGTTTTGCCTTCACCATCTTTCAAACCTTCCAGCGTTTCGCGGATCGATTTCGGCTGGCCCGGCAGGTTGATGATCAGCGCGGCGTGATCGGCAGTTTCGCGGATCACCGCGACTTGTCGCGACAGAATGGCCGTCGGCACGAAGTTCAGGCTGATCTGGCGCATCTGTTCGCCGAAGCCGGGCATCGGCTTCGTGGCGACCGTGAGCGTCGCCTCGGGCGTCACGTCGCGTCGCGCGGGGCCGGTGCCGCCCGTCGTCAGCACGAGGTCGCACCCGGCTTGGTCGACCAGTTCGACGAGCGTCGCGGAAATGGTCGCGGCGTCGTCCTGGATCAAGCGCGTTTCGGCGCGCCACGGCGTCGCAAGCGTTTCGTCCAGCCACGTTTGCAGCGACGGAATGCCCTTGTCCTCGTAGACGCCCTGCGACGCGCGATCGCTGATCGACACGAGGCCTACGATCAATTCGTCAGGGTGATTACGCGTTGGCTTGGTCATCATCGTCACCGGCTTCGGCATCGGCCGACTCGTCGTCTTCCTCCACGCCCGCCGCGTTCTTGATCCACTGGAACAGCTCGCGGAAATAGCGCGGCGGCTTCTGCTGCTCGCGTTCCTTGCGCGCGTTGCGGATCAGCGTGCGGCCTTCCTGCGCGTCGACGCCCGGATGCTGGCGGATGAATTCGGTCAGCGCGGCGTCGTCGGCGAGCAGCTTTTCGCGCGTGCGCTCGATCCAGTGCAGCTTCGCCGTCTCGGCGCGGTTCACGCCGCGATAGCTGTCGAGCGCGGTGCGGAGCGCCGCGGTTTCCTCGTCGGTCAGCGTGCGCATCACGCGGCCCACATACTGCACCTGACGGCGCTTGCCTTCGTGATCGGTGATGCGGCGCGCTTCGCGTACCGCGTCGTCGAGGCTTTCGGGCATCGGCATGCGCTTCAGCGCGTCTTTCGGCAGCGCGATGAGCGCCTCGCCCAACTCTTGCAGCGCGTGCATGTCGCGCTTCAGCTGGGATTTGCTGGGACGGTCGTAGCCGTTGTCGTTCGCGTCCGCCTCGGCGGCTGGCGCGGATTCGATCGGTTGAATGCGGGTTTTACGGTTCATGGCGACATTGTAGCTTGCCGGCCTCCCCGTGTTTTCCCGCAGGGCGGCCCAACCCGCCGTCGCGGCGTTCGACGTTGGCGAGTGAATGCGCGCTGTCCTTGCTATGATCGCGTGATGCGCACCGAGCACGCGGCGCGTCGGCAGTGCCGCAGTGAAAGAACGTAGTGAAGGAACGCAGAAGCAACGCAGCGAGGGCCACGGCAACGGCCCGGCAGCGCGGACTGGCAACGATTCCAGGCAACGAAACGATCCCAGGCAACGAACACGCGGGCCGGAGTCCGGCCCGCCTCCGACAGGCTACGAAAAATGGCAGCAGACATGGACGTCAAGCAACGCTTTTTCCCGCACACCCAGGACGAGCTGAAGGAAATCGCGTCCGACATCCTGCGCTACGCGAAGGAACTCGGTGGAACCGACGCGGCCACGGAAATCTCCGAGGGCGACGGGCTTTCCGTCAGCGTGCGGCGCGGCGAAGTCGAGACCATCGAGCACAATCGCGACAAGATGGTCGGCGTGACGGTGTTCATCGGCAAGAAGCGGGGCAACGCCAGTACGGCGGACTTTTCCCGCGAGGCGCTGAAGGATACCGTCGCGGCCGCGTACAACATCGCGCGCTTCACGGCCGAGGACACCGCGGCCGGCCTCGCCGAAGCGGAACTGCTCGAAACGTCGCCGCAGGATCTCGATCTCTACCATCCGTGGCACATCGACGCCGAGGAAGCCGTCGAAATCGCGCGCCGCTCGGAAGCCGCCGCGTTCGACGTCGACCCGCGCATCAAGAATTCGGAAGGCGCGAGCGTCTCGGCGCAGCACTCGCAGTTCGTGCTCGCCACGTCGCGCGGCTTTCTCGCGGGCTATCCGTACTCGCGCCACTACATCGCGTGCGCGCCGATCGCCGGCAGCGGCCGCGACATGCAGCGCGACGACTGGTACACGTCGAGGCGCAACGCCGCTGATCTGGCCGAACCCGAAGCCGTCGGACGCTATGCGGCACAGCGCGCGCTCTCGCGCATGGGCGCGCGCAGCCTCGACACGCGCAAGTGCCGCGTGCTGTTCGAGGCGCCGCTCGCGGCCGGCATTCTTGGCGCGTTCGTGCAGGCGGTGAGCGGCGGCGCGCTGTATCGCAAGACCACCTTCCTCGTCGACAGCCTCGGCAAGCCGGTGTTCGCGCCGCATGTGCAGGTAGTGGAAGATCCGCACGTGCGCGGCGGCATGGGCAGCGCGCCGTTCGACGAAGAAGGCGTGCGCACGCAGCGCCGCCGTGTCGTGGAAGACGGCGTCGTGCAGGGTTATTTCCTGTCGACGTATTCGGCACGCAAGCTCGGCATGCAGACCACGGGCAACGCGGGCGGGTCGCACAATTTGTCGCTGCGCAGTTCGCTCACGAAACCCGAGGACGACTTCGAGCAGATGTTGAAGAAGCTCGGCACCGGTTTGCTGCTGACTGAATTGATGGGACAGGGCGTCAACTACGTGACGGGCGACTATTCGCGCGGTGCGTCGGGATTCTGGGTCGAGAACGGCAAGATTCAGTATCCGGTCGAGGAAATCACGGTCGCGAGCACGTTGCAGGAGATGTTCCGCCATATCGAGGCGATCGGCGCGGATACGGTCGTGCGCGGGACTAAGGAAATCGGCTCGGTGCTGATCGAGAAGATGACGATCGCGGGGCAGTAAGCGGGCGCTTTGGTCGTAAAAAAGCCCCGGATGACGTGAGTCATCCGGGGCTTTCTTCAACGTCGGCCGATCGGGTCTGCCGGCCGGACTTATCAGATCGTTACGCGATCCTCCTGGGTGCGCGCCATGGGCGAACCCGGCTTGCAGGCGAACGGCGCGGCAAACGACGGTGTGTTCGAAACCGGCCCGTTCGCCCGGGATTTGCCCGGGGCGTGACTGATCTGCCACACGCGGCGAGCATAAGCGTGGCGGCCGCAATGGCCGTAATCGAATACCTGAATTCTTTCGTGACGTACCTTGTTGCTGACGGGCAACCGGGGTCGGTCCGGCACCGCATCGGACCCGGAGCACGGAAGGATGGGCGTCGATCGATGTCGACAACCGACAGCCCGCTCGGATGCCTCGGATCATCCAGTCGTCCTCGGCCGAATGGCGTCTGTATCTCAAAAACAAATGCGGATAACTAATGAATCGGAGCGCTGCGAGTTTATCAACGGCTTACGAAGTTCTTACTGTGTGAACTGCGACAGTCGGTCACGACGCGAATCGCGGACGAAAAAAAGCCGCGCTCACGACAGGCGTGAGCGCGGTCTGCGATTTCTGCTACATGGGGTTAGTTACCCCTTGCGTCGATACACCACGAAGGCGCACTCGAACTCATCCGGGGTAGTTACCAGATCGTCACGCGATCCTCGGGCGTTCGCACCATCGGGTCGCCGGTCTTGCAGGAAAAGGCCTGCGCGAATTCAGGCATGTTCGACATGGGCCCGATCACGCGGAACTTGCCGATCGGATGCGGATCGGTGGCGACCTGCGAACGCACGTACTCAGGCGTCATCTTCTGGCGCCAGATCCGGGCCCACGCGAGGTAATAGCGCTGTTGCTGGGTGAAGCCGTCGATCGATTTGTCGGCGGACGGCTCGCGCGCGAGGCGCGCAATGAGCGCGTCGCGCCCGGCGTTGATGCCACCGGAATCCGCCGTCGTTTCGCCTTCGGTCAGCTTGCCGTTCAGATGCAGGCCGGGCAGCGCCTCATAGGCGTCGTACTGGCGCGAGAGGCGGGCGACGCGGGCATCGAACTCGGTGTGATCGTTCGGCTGCAACCAGTCGGCGAGCGCGCCCGTCGCATCGTGTCGCGAGCCCTGGGAGTCGAAGCCGTGCGTGAGTTCGTGCCCGATAACCGCGCCGAGTGCGCCGTAGTTCATCGCCAGGTCAGCCTTTGCGTCGAAAAACGGCGGCTGCAGTATTCCCGCCGTCAACTGGATGCTGTTCTCGGTCGGGGAATAGGCGCCCTCTACCTCTTGCGGCGCGAAAGTCCAGATCTTCCGGTCAACCTTCGTGCCGACTTGCAACAACCACCGGTGCGCATCGAACTTCGATACCGCCATCGCGTTGTCATACCACGACGTGCCGGGCAGCTTCAGGTCGGAGATGTCCGGACCGCTCTTCGGACCGCCGATCTTGAACAGAATGGCTTCTTCCTTCGCGAGCGCGCGCTGAATGCTCTGCGGCGCGAGCCAAACCGACTTCGCGAGCCGCGCACGGAAGGCGGCGCGGATGTCCTTCACCATCGCCTCGGTGGCGGCGACGGTCTCCGGCGTGAGCGTTTTCGCCTGGAAGGGCACGCCCATGGCCTTTGCAAGGACCTCGGTATTGTTGATGTTGTCCAGAATGCGCGCCGATAGCGCGGGTTGGGCGGCGCGGCCTTCCAGCGTCTTGCCGTAGAAGTTGAAGTCCTCGTCCCGGAATGCCTTCGACAGATACTTCGACGCCGAGCGGATCACCGCGTAGCGCAGTGCCTGTTTCCAGTCGTCGAGAGGGACGCTCTTGATCATGCCGTCCATGGCCGCGAACCATTTCTGCGACGACAGCTTGATGGTTGCCGGCGGCGTGACGCCTTGCGCCTTGAAGAAAGCGGTCCAGTCGAAGTTCGGCGAAATCTGGTTGGCCCGTGCGAGACTGATTTCCCCAGAATCGTCGGGGCTCGCTTCGCCTGCGGCCGGGGTGGCTTCCGCGAGCTTCGTCTCGAAGGCGAGCACCTTTTGCGCGGCGGCGCCGGCGGCGTCCGCGGACATGCCCGTGAGCATGAACGAACGCGTGACGGACGCGACGAACGCGTCGCGCGTGGGCCTGGCATCGGCGTTCAAGTACAGCTCGCGTGACTTCAGGCTCAGGGCCATCGCCAAGACGTTCAGGACGTTCACCGTCGGATCGATCTCGCCTGCGAACGGGTGCATGATGAACAAGGCGGCGCGCCCGTCGCCGACAGGTCCGTTCAGGTAGGCAGCGAGATCCGCCGTATCGCGGATTGCGTCGATTTTCGCGAGTTGCGGCGCGAGCGGCGCACCGCCGGCGCGTTCGGGCCCGGCTTCGTCGGCGGCGACGCGGTAGAAGTCCTGGACCAGCTTGCTGTAGACGTCGGCGCCGCCTTTTTGCGCGATCTCCAGTTGCACGTCACTGCTTTTCTTCTCGAGCACGCTAAAGGTGGTGAGGCGCGACGCGTCGGCGGGAATCTGCGCGGCGTCGGTCCACTTCCTGTTGACGTAGGCATTGAAGTCCTGGCAAGCGGAAATCGATTTGTCGATTTCCGTGGCATCGAAGGACGGCCGCGTCGAGACGACCGATGAATCGTTGTTTGACCCATTGCACGCGGCAAGCGCGAACGCTGCGGCTGCGATGGCCGTGATTGATAACCTTGATGTATTCATTGCGCCTCTTGATGCGGACGGTGCTGCCACGGAGCCGATGCGGCGCTGCGTGGCGGCCCGTAGCCAAAAAAGAGAGCCGTCGATTCGCGTGGACGATCGACGGCCCGCTCGAATGCTCCCGCTTGGTCTTGTCAGCCGTTCTTGATTACGTCGCCTGGTCAGCGGTTTCATCTCAAATAAAAATCGGATAACTAAGAAAACGGGGGGGTCGAGTGTATCAACGGCTTTATTCGGATTGTTCCGAAAGTCGGCGGGGGAAATGGCTGGACGAAAAAAAACCGCGCTCACGATAGGCGTGAGCGCGGCCTGCGATTTCTGCTAAAGGGAGTTACTTAACCCTTGCGTCGGTACACCACGAACGCGTACTCGAAGTCATTCGGCGCGGCGGCGCGATGCGTCTCGCTGCGCGATGCTTCGGTCCATTGCAACGGATCGAGCGCATCGAACTTTGTATTGCCGTCGAAATCGGCGTCGATTTCGGTGACGATCAGCTTGTCGGCGTGGCGGATCGCTTCGCCATAGAGTTGCGCGCCGCCGATCACGAACGCCTCGCGCGCCTGATCTTGCTCCGCGAGCGCGAGGGCGGCGTCGAGCGTCGTGACCGTGTCGCAGCCTTCGAAGCGGCGCGTGGCATCGCGCGACACGACGATATTGCGGCGCCCCGGCAGCGGCCGGCCGATCGATTCGTGCGTCTTGCGGCCCATGATGATGGGCGAACCCATTGTCGTGCTCTTGAAGAACGCGAGATCTTCCGGCAAGCGCCAGGGCAGGGTGTTATCGCGCCCGATCACGCCATTGCGCGCACGGGCGACGATCAGGGTCAGCGTCGTCATGTAGGGAAGGGGAAATTGGAGCGGTTGCGCCGGGCAAATCGACACCTGGCGGGCTCCCAATTTTAACTGACGGCGACACAACTGACGGCGACACGCATCCGATGCGCGCCCGCCTGCGTATTCATCGGAGCGCGCACGCACTCATGGTGCCGGCGTCGCGTCCGGCGTCGACCGGGACCGGCATCGGCATCGGCTGCTGAAGCGGCGTCGGACTTGGAGCGGGCGCGGGCGGCGTGATTTCGTCCCACAAGGTGATCGTATTGCCGCTCTGGGCGATGCGCTCGACCGCAGGCGGCCCGGCGTCTGGTGATTTCTCGGAGGACGCGCAGGGCAGCGCGTGTTGCGCGTCGTCCACATGCGCGGAAATCGGCTGAGCGGCCGTCATACCTGGCGCGGGCGCTTCGGCGCCAACGCCGGATGCGCCTCGGCCTGCGAGAGAATGCTGCGCCTCCGCACCGGCCGAAGCGAGTGCAAGCGCCAATCCGGTCAACCCGGTATTGGCAAACACTAAAGTAGGATTCGAAGCGAGGTGTCCGAACGTACGTGCCGTAATCCGCATCTTATACTCCTGTGGCTCCCTCCTAAAGCGAGATTTATGCCATTACCCTGAATGCCTTATGGCTTCGTGGTCTTGCACAAAATAACGAAGAAACGGGAATAAAAAACGGGGGAAAACGTTTCACGTGTGATACGAAGCGTCGGAAACGCGTCGAAATACTGGAAATTGCGTACCGGATATTGTCTTATTAATGCGGTGCAGATAACTTTTATTAATTAGATGACAAATTCTTGAAATGCCCGTCCGACAAGCGTTTCGGACGGTCGACGGTCCTTCTGGAGGATATTTGTTTTCGAAGTTTATGCGTTATAGTAGTCTCTCAAAAAGAGCACACAATCAGACAAAAGGTAACGGAGGAAGACGCGTTAAGTAAGTTATTCGCTTCGGGGTCACGGTGTTTGAAATAAATGCATGGTCGTTCGCGGTCGTATGCATGTGTCGAAATCTCGATGTACCGAGGGCCTGAACTACGCGACCTTTTCAACTACCGTTGAAGAAAGGATCTGAATAATGGAAGTCGCTCGGCGGCAACTCATCTATGTCACTCGCGATCCAAGCGAGATGCTGTGCGCGCGATTCGAGGAGCGCGGATGGCACATTGAAGTCGTGGCGAGCGCACGCGAAGCGCGCAAGTCGCTGCGCAGCGATCTGGCGATCGGTGGTTTGCTCGACCTGTCCAGCCGTTTTGAATCCCATGAACTGGCGGCGTTTGAAGCGTCGCTCACGTTGACGAATGTCGGCTGGGTGGCGGCGACGCTGTCGGGCCAACTTGAAGACGCCGCAGTGCGGCGGCTCATCCGCGACTATTGTTTCGATTACGTTACTTTGCCGACGTCCAACGACCGGATCGTCGATGCTGTCGGCCATGCATACGGCATGGTGGCGCTGCACGACGCGGCGTCGAACGACGCGCGCGCAGCAGGCGGCGAGGGGCGCGCCGAGGGTGAGATGGTCGGCTCGTGCGACGCGATGCTCGCGCTGTTCCGCTCGATCCGCAAGGTTGCGATGACCGATGCACCTGTGTTCATCTCGGGCGAATCGGGCACCGGCAAGGAACTCACGGCGGTGGCGATTCACGAGCGATCGGTGCGGCGCGACCAGCCGTTCGTCGCGATCAATTGCGGCGCTATTCCCGCGCATCTGCTGCAATCGGAGTTGTTCGGCTACGAACGTGGGGCGTTCACCGGCGCCAATCAACGCAAGATCGGCCGGGTGGAAGCGGCCAACGGCGGCACATTGTTCCTGGATGAAATCGGCGATCTGCCGCTCGAAAGCCAGGCGAGCCTGTTGCGCTTCCTGCAGGAGAGGAAAGTTGAGCGGCTCGGCGGCCACGGCTCGACGCCGGTCGATGTGCGCAT
>NZ_FCON02000014.1 GCF_001544535.1 Caballeronia choica
CGCTGCTCTATGTCATTGAAAGTAAACGAGCTTTCTCGCTGTCGTGGCGCGACAGCGACGTTGTGTATAACGACATGCCCATAACGGGCGACATGCATAACGTCGCAATACTGGATGCCAACAGGATTTGTGCGATCGAGTTAGCCCGGCCCGTCGCTTGCGCGGCAAACCACGCGATGGCGACGGTTTGATAACCAATTCGGAAGAAATTCAGTGCGTAAATGGCGATGAATATAGTCGACGGCACCTGAAGATTCTGGCGTGGCATATAGCCTTTAAATAATTTTAGCAGCGTGATTACGCATGAAAATTTGATTCCGGCCGGAATGGCCGATGAAACTACCGGTTGAGGCTGATGGTATCCATGTCGACTGATCGCAGGAAAATCACCATGTGTGGCAATCCGGCGCTGGCACTAAGGCAGTCGATTTCGGATAACAGAATCCGATATTCGGCTCCGCAGGAAAGCCGGCGAATGATATTTGCACGCAACATCGCGGGTGCGCACGCGCGAGACATCTTCGAAGATGCGAGGCAAGCGTAGCCGATCTAAACGTGGTCGCAAACAACGCATTAATATGAGATGGCCACGCGATTATTATGAGACGTCACATAGTATTTCAAGGCGATTTAATCCATGAGGGTAATCATCGATATGCGATAAGGGGAACAGAACGCCGGATGAAGGCGGATTTCGCGGTCGCAACATTGGCGAACAGCATTCGACGCGTTTGTCGCTTCCCTCAAACTGTTCATAATGTTGGTTTCGCCAGTTCAAGAAGACCCTAATGACCACTCCCCGCTACACCGAAATCGCCGACCTCACCGACGACACCCCCGTGCTGCGCGACATCCGCCACCATATCCATCGCCACCCCGAACTCGCGTATGAAGAAGTGGGAACCGCCGCACTAGTCGCCGACAAGCTCGCCGAATGGGGCTGGCAAGTGACGCGCGGCGTCGGCGAGACGGGCGTCGTCGGTACGCTGAAGGTGGGCGAGGGTACGCGCAGCATCGGCCTGCGCGCGGACATGGACGCGCTGCCGATCGTCGAGCAGACCGGCAAGCCCTACGCCAGCGCGACGCACGGCAAGATGCACGCGTGCGGCCACGACGGCCACACGACGATGCTCCTCGGCGCCGCGCGGCAACTCGCGCGCACGAAGCGCTTCAGCGGCACCGTGCATCTGTATTTCCAGCCGGCGGAAGAGCACGGCGTGCCGAGCGGCGCGCAGAAGATGATCGCCGACGGTCTCTTCCAGCGCTTTCCCTGCGACGCCGTGTTCGGCGTGCACAACCATCCCGGCATGGCGCCGGGCGTGTTCCTGTTCCGCCGTGGCGCGTTCATGGCGGCGGGCGACAAGGTCACGATCACGATCGAAGGCGTTGGCGGACACGCGGCGCGGCCGCATCTGACGGTCGATCCGGTCGTCGTGGCGTCGAGCGTCGTGATGGCGCTGCAGACCATCGTCGCGCGCAATGTCGATCCGTCGCAGCCGGCTGTCGTCACGGTCGGCTCGTTGCATGCCGGCACGGCGAACAACGTCATCGCGAACTCGGCGACGATGGAACTGAGCGTGCGCTCGTTCAGCGAGGAAGTGCGCGCGCTGCTCAAGCGCCGGATCACCGAACTGGTGCAGGCGCAGGCGGCGAGCTACGGCGCGACGGCGATCGTGAAGTACGAGGAAGGGTATCCGGTCGTCGTGAATTCGGACGCGGAGACCGAGTTCGCCGCGCAGGTGGCGCGCGAACTGGTCGGCGACGACAAGGTGCTCGGGCACGCCGATATCCTGATGGGCAGCGAAGATTTCGCGTTCATGCTGCAGGAACGGCCGGGCTCGTTCCTGCGGATCGGCAACGGAGCGGGCGAGGACGGCTGCATGGTCCACAACCCGCACTACGATTTCAACGACAAGAACCTGCCGATCGGCGCGGCCTACTGGACGCGTCTGGTCGAACGGTATCTTGCGCAATAAGTTTTATAAAACTTTATGCGCATAACGGGTGTCATGCGCATGACTCGACTCAACCTCAAGCCGGCAGCGAAAAACTCTCGATCGCCTCGCGCAGCACATCGACCTGATCTTTCAGCGAATGCGCTGCCGCTGCCGCTTCTTCGACCAGCGCGGCGTTCTGCTGCGTGACCTGATCCATCTCGACCACTGCCCGGTTCACCTGTTCGATGCCGGCGCTTTGTTCGCGCGAAGCGTGGCTGATCTCGTCGAGGATTTCGTTTACGCGCCGCACCGACTGCACGATCTCGCCCATCGTCGCGCCCGCGTTCGACACGAGCGACGCGCCTTCTTCAACCGTCTGCGTCGAGGTTTCGATCAGCGCCTTGATTTCCTTCGCCGCCGTGGCCGAGCGCTGTGCGAGGCTGCGCACTTCCGCCGCGACCACGGCGAAACCGCGTCCCTGCTCGCCGGCGCGCGCTGCCTCGACCGCGGCGTTCAGCGCGAGGATGTTCGTCTGGAAAGCAATTCCGTCGATCACGCCGATAATGTCGCCGATCTGACGCGAACTGTCGGTAATGCGTGTCATCGTCTGGATTACGTCGTCGACGACGCTGCTGCCGCGCGTCGCGACGTCCGCGGCCTGTTCGGCGAGACGTGCCGCTTGCGTGGCGCTGTCGGCGTTCTGCTTCACGTTGGCGGTCATCTCGTCCATGCTCGACGCCGTTTCGACCAGCGCGGCCGCCTGTTGCTCGGTGCGCTGCGAGAGATCGGTATTGCCCGCCGCGATCTCCGATGCGCCGACGTTGATGTTCTCCGTCCCGTTCCGCACGCGCGACACCGTCTCGACCAGACCGCTCTGCATGGTGGCAAGCGCGTAGAGCAGGCTCGACGTGTCGTTGGCTTGCACGCGCACGGGCGTCGTCAGGTCGCCGCGCGCGATCCGCTGCGCCGCGCTCACCGCAAGTTCCAGATCGCCGCCGAGATTGCGCTTGATGCTGCGCAGGACCAGCAGCATCGCGACGGTGGCGAGCACGCCGAGCAGCGCCGTGATCGCGAGCCAGCGCAGCGCGCTGGCGTAGAACGCGCTTTGCACATCGTCCATGTACATGCCGGTGACGAGATACCAGTCCCACGGCGCGAAGCGCTGCGAGTAGCTCAGCTTCGAGACCGGCTGTTCGTTGCCCGGCTTCGGCCAAAGGTAATTCACGAAACCGCCGCCCGGCTGGTTGCCCGCCTTCACGATCTCGACGAAAAGCTTCGTTCCCTGCGGATCGGCGAACGCCGAGACGTCCTGCCCGTTCATCGCGGGCTTGATCGGATGCATCACGATGAACGGACGCGAGTCGTTGATCGAGATGTAGCCGTCGCGGCCGTAGCGCATCGCGCCAATGACTTCGAGCGCCTTCTGCTTCGCCTCGTCGTCGGTCAGCGTGCGGTTGGCCGCGAGCGCCTGGAAATGCGCGGCGACGCTGTGCGCCTCGCCGACGAGTGTCGTCAACTGGTCGCGGCGGTCGTCGATCATCGATGCGCGGTTCTGCCACGCGCCGATGATCCCGATCGCGATCAGGCCCATCCACAGCACGGCGATCATCGAGCCGAGCTTTTGATTCAACGTCAGTTTGTTCATGTCCCGCCAGCCGCCTTTCATGTTCTCGCGCGCGGCGAAGGGCCGCCGCGCATGAGGGCATTACGGCAATCGGCGGCGCGGATGTAGGGGCGGGAAAACCCTTATTCGGCGGTGTGGTAGCAGACGTGCAACGATCGGTCTAGATCGGGTCCTTGTTGGGCGGGGCGTCCGGGTGCTGCGGCTCGTCGGGACGATGCCCCGGCGACGGCGGCGTGAGTGGGTCGGCTTCCGGATCGCGGTTCGGATCGGCGATCGGGTCCGGGACGGGGCTGGTCTGCATCTCGAAGTTCATGGTCTCGCTCGGGTTGGGTGGAATGGCTCGGGCCGCCTGATGGCGTTTCATCACGTCGCTTCGTGCAGCGCCGGCGTGTGCAGGGTGAACGGGTCGCCCGGATGCGCGGTGCCCACGCGCGCCAGGGCGGCGCGCGCGTCCAGCGCGACGGCTTCGCTCGATGTGTCGCCGTGACGCTCGTCGAGCGCGATCTGCGGCGTGCCGAGCGCGCGGGCCGCCGCCACCGGTGAGGGCGTCGCGGCGTCGTCGGAGAGGACGAGGCGCGCATCGCCGATCAGCCGTGTCAGCGTTTCCGGCGACATCGTTCCGGCGAGGAACAGGGCCGCCGTCTGCATCGCGCCGAGCACGGCGCCGGTGCGCTCGGGTTCGAGCGCATCGCCGACGATCGCGATCTGCCAGCCATCGGCGGCGAGCTGGTCCGCGACTTCGGCGTAGCGCTCGACAGGCCACGCGGGCGCCGCGCCGTGGCTGCCCGGATGGATCAACACCAGCCGCTCCCGCTCGATGCCATGAAACGCGACCAGTTCATCGTAGTCCGCGTCGACCCGCTCAGGCTGGAGCGGGACGCCGTGCGGCGCGGCGGGCGCGTCCGGCATCAGCGCGAGTTCGTCGGCGAGCGGTGAAAGAGGACGGGATCGCATCGTGGCTCCTGCAACTGGCGTGAAGGTCGGGGCCGTCTGACGATTCAAACGGCCGAAAGCCCCAAGCATGCGCCATGCCCGTTGTTTCGGCATTGCGCGCCGCTCATGCGCGCGTCGCGGCAGTCATCGCGCGCAGCCGGACCGGTACGGCCTTGGCCGCCGGCACCTTGCTGCGCTTCGCGTGGTGCGCGAGCGGAATCAGCGGATTGCACTCCGGGTAGTAGCCCATTACGCAGCCGGCCGGAATGTCGAACGCGTGAACGCGCAGCCCGTCGATCTTGCGCTCGACGTCGTCGTTCGCGACGGTCGTGACCGTCACCGCTTCGTCTTCCGCCAGGCCGAGCCGCGTCATGTCGTCGCGATTCATCAATAACACCTGTCGGGTATTGAAGACACCCCGAAAGCGATCGTCAAGGGAATAAACCGTCGTGTTGAACTGACTGTCGCCGCGCGTGGTCATCAGGCGCAGCGTGCGGTCGCCCTCGAACGACATGTCCAGGTCCTCGCCCATGCCTTCGGGCGTGATGAAATTGGCCTTGCCGGTCTTCGTCTTCCATTCTCGCCGGGCTGCGGCCAGCGGCCGGTGAAAGCCGCCCGGCTGCGACATGCGCCGGTTGAAGTCCTTGAACTGGTCGGGATAGGTCCGTTCGATCGCGTCGCGCACGAGCGAATAATCGCCGACCCACGCGTCCCAGTCGACGGAACCGTTTTCCGGCTCGAGCGTCGCCTTCGCGATGCCGGCGACGATCGCCGGCTCCGACAACAGGTGCTCGCTCGCCGGCTCGGCGAATCCGCGCGACGCGTGGATGCACGCGGTGCTGTCCTCGACCGTGACGATCTGCGCGCCGCTCGCCTGGCTGTCGACCTCGATGCGCCCGAGGCACGGCAGCAGATAAGCCGCCCGGCCGTGCAGCAGATGGCTGCGGTTGAGGTGCGTCGCGATCTGGACGGTCAGCGGCAGCGTCCTCCACGCCGGTTCGAGCACGCCGTGATCCGGCGTCGCGCGCGCGAAATTGCCGCCGAGACCGATGAATGCGTCGAGCGTGCCGTCGCGCAGGCTCGCGCAGGCATCGACGGTCGACATGCCGACGTCGGTCGGCGGCTCAAAACCGTACATCTCGGCGAGCCGGGCGAGCGGCACGAGCGACGGCTTCTCCGTGATGCCGACGGTGCGCTGCCCCTGCACGTTCGAGTGGCCGCGAATCGGGCAGATGCCCGCGCCCGGCTTGCCGATGTTGCCGCCGAGCAGCATCAGGTTGGTGAGCATCTGCACGGCGAGCACGCCCTCGCGATGCTGCGTGATGCCCATGCCGTAGAGGATCATGACCGCCTTCGCCTTCGCGTATTCGGTGGCGGCGGCTTCCAGCGCCGAACGCGTCAGCGCGCTTTCGGCTTCGATGTCGCGCCAGTTCGCCGCGCGCATCGCATCGGCGAAGGATTCGAAGCCGTGCGTGTGCTCGGCGATGAACGCGGCGTCCAGCACGCGCGGGCTGCCGTCCTTTTGCGCCTTGTCGTCGGCTTCGATCAGCGCCTTGCAGATGCCCGTGACCGCCGCGATGTCGCCGCCGATCTTGACCTGGTGATATTGCGTGCTGATGCAGGTTTCGTCGGGCGTGAGCATCTGGCCCGGCGACTGCGGATTGGCGAACGATACGAGCCCGCGCTCCTTGATCGGATTGAAGGTGATGATCCGGGCGTGGCGCTGCCTCGCTTCCTGCAACGGATGCAGCATGCGCGGGGCGTTCGTGCCGGTGTTGTGGCCGAAGAAGAAAAAGCAGTCGGTGTGGCGGAAATCGTCGAGCGTCACGGTGCCGACCGGCACGCCGATCGTCTCCGGCAGCGCCACCGACGTGCTCTCGTGACACATGTTCGAGCTGTCCGGCAGGTTGTTGCTGCCGTACATGCGCGCGAAAAGCTGGTACATGTACGACGTTTCGAGCGACGCCCGGCCCGACGCGTAAAACACGACGCGCTTCGGATCGAAGCCGCGCAACTGCGCGCCGATTTCATCGAAGGCTTGCTGCCAGGCGATCGGGTGATAGCGGTCGGTGGCGGCGTCGTAGCGCATCGGTTCGGTGAGACGGCCTTGCGACTCGAGTTCGAAATCGGTCCACGCTTCGAGGGCGGCGAGCGTGTGGTGCTGGAAGAAATCGGGCGTGACGCGCTTGGCCGTGACCTCCCA
The DNA here is from genome assembly GCF_001544535.1 of Caballeronia choica. GTDB lineage: Bacteria > Pseudomonadota > Gammaproteobacteria > Burkholderiales > Burkholderiaceae > Caballeronia > Caballeronia choica. Next base: position 6,698 of record NZ_FCON02000014.1, read on the forward strand.
GGCGGTCGCCTTGGCGCCGTTCTCGCAGAATTCGAAGAGATGCGGATCGGCGGGCTTGGCCCACGAACAACTGACGCATGCGAAACCGTCAGGCTTGTTCTGGTGCATCAGGATGCGCGCGCCATGCAGGGCGGCGTGCTCTTTCATCAGGATCGACGCGACCGCCTTGGCGGAACCCCAGCCGCCGGCCGGATGACTGTATTTCTCGATGCGCGGTAGCTTGCTCATTGCGGTTTTCTCCACGGAAGCGGGTTTCTCCGTTGGATTAGCAATAATCAGGCTTGGGGCGGGTTCAAGCGTGCGGCGCAGATAGGAAAAAGAAAGCCGCCTGCCTGTAGGGACGGGCGGCGGCTTTGGGTTGGGTGCGGACTGCGAGGGTCGTTGTCAGAAACGCGCTGCTGTATGACTTCTGCAGGCAGTCGTGCGAAGCGGCTAGTGTAGAACCTGCGCGGCAACGCCCAGACGCTCGGCGACCGCATTGAGTCGGCGATCCCTTGTCCACAATCTCGAACCGGGGGTGAGACGGACCGCCGCCAACAAATGCGCGTCTACATAGCCGATGCCGAGCCCGTGCAGCATCTGATCGCCGATCATGCGAAACACTTCGCTGTCCATCGCGACTGTTGCATGGGGCAAGTCGTTCAGCGCATCCAGCACGACATCGCGCTGGCGCAGACTTCCCAGTGAAATTTCGCCAATTACGAACGGGTGGGTCGTGACGCGGTTCTGTTCGAGCAGCGCCTGGAGCGTCGGCTCGCCTGAACGCAGATGGTCGATCCAGACAGAGGTGTCGACGAGGATCATGATTGCTCTGGCTTGCGTCGAGCGATTGGTTCGAGATCGCCCTCGGTTCCACCCAGGCGACTCAGGCGTCGCGCGCTTTCCCGCTCGATGAGCGCGCGCAGTGCTTCACGAATCAGTGCCGACTTTTCGAAAAGGCCCGTCATGGCTTGAGCCTTTGTCAATAAATCGTCGTCGAGGGCCAAGGTTGTGCGCATAGGTACTCCAAGTGCATTGGCGGAGTATCAATTTTATCATCATTTGATGCTGCCAAGCGTGCCGTCGCGTGCACTTGTCCCGCTCACGTCTCCCCGTTCCCCTCATCGGCCGGCAGATTCTTCGGCACGAACGCTTCCGCGCGCTCGCGGATCGCTTCGACTTCGCCGGTCACGAAGGTCCGGTTGTCGGCGGCGAGCGCGTTCTGATACGACGCCCCTTCCGGCACGCGATGCAGCAGCGCGCGCAATTCGCCTTGCGTCGTCTGCTCGACGGGTTCGAAGTTGTAGAGCCTGAGCGTCAGTTCCGTGCGCTCGTGGAGCACGAACAGACACGCCGCGAATACCGCGACGCCCAGCACTTCCTGCACGCCAAAGCGGAACTCGCCCGGCACCGGCGAGAACGGCAGCCACGCGATCACCGCGACGCCGATGCAGGCGAGCGCGATCGTCACATTGAGCAGCAGGCGCACGCGCGCGACGATCCGGTCGTGCTCCACCCGCAATTGTCCGGCGGATTTCGGCACGAGCGCGGTGCGTTGTTTTTGTTGGCGGAGTTCGGTGAACGGTAGAGCAGCCATGTGAGCGATATGCCTCGAATGCGAACGGTAACGAGGGTATTAACGCCCCGCTTACAGGAACGTTGACGCTGGTTACGTCCTGTTGCATCCAGTGTGCGGCGGGCCTCATTCAGCCTGGGCCACGCCTTGAACGGCGTCCTCATGCTGGCGGTACCGCCGGCGATCTGGCTCGCGAAGACGAGCGCCTCGACGATCGTCCCGAATACTTCGTCCGGCACCCGGGTTGCGTTCGAGTCCGGCCTTTCCGAGCGCTTGGTCGTGCAGGCTTGCCCGCCGGCCCGACGTAGGCTTGTCTGGGCCGCGCGCTCGTTGCACAACGTGAAACGCTGGGAACGGTGTTTGCTGAAATGCCCGCATCGCGGCCGGGGAACCGGCGCGCCGAACCATACGAACGGAGTCAACAATGCTCGGCATCATCATTCCCGCCCACAACGAAGCGGCGCATATCGGGGAGTGCGTGACGTGCGCGCGACGCGCCGCGAACCATCATCAGTTGCTCGGGGAGGAAGTGCGCGTAATCGTCGTGCTCGACAGTTGCACCGACGACACCGAAACCATCGCCCGCGCGCTCGGCGCGGAGGTCGTGCAGGTCGCGGCGCGCAACGTCGGCATGGCGCGCGCGCATGGCGCCGAGCGGGCGCTCGCGCTCGGTGCGCGCTGGCTCGCGTTCACCGACGCCGATACCGCCGTCGCCGATGACTGGCTGGTGCGGCAGCTCGACTGCTGCGCGGACGCGGTGTGCGGCGTGGTCGGCGTGCACGACTGGTCGCCGCACATCGCCGCCGTGCGCGAGCATTTCGGCGCAACCTATACCGACGCCGACGGCCATCGCCATATCCATGGCGCGAACCTGGGCGTGTCGGCGCATGCGTATCTGCGCGCGGGCGGCTTTCCGCCGCTCGAATCGAGCGAGGACGTGGCGCTGGTCGAAGCGCTGCTCGCGACGGGCGCGCGGATCGAATGGAGTGCGGCGCCGCGCGTCGTGACGAGCGCGCGCACGGATTTCCGCGCGAAGAAGGGCTTCGGCGCGACGCTCGTGGACGTGGGCCTGCGCTATTTCGGGGCCATGCCGGGGGTGGCGCAGCCGGATGCCGCGCTGGCGGCGTAACGGCGCTTCACTGCGGCACGCTTTGACTCATTGCGTTTGCAAATCGCTCGGCAGATCGATGTCGCGCAGGATGTTCGGGTCGTCCACTTCGATGCGCCGTACCGGATTGAGCGTGATCAGCGAGCGCGCGCCCGCATCGCCGTCGAGGGCGCCGAGCGCCTCGCCGTGCGCCTGGCCGAAGCCCACCGGATGCCCGCGCTGGTCGCGGTAGTAGGGCGCGACGAGCGACGTCCCGCCGTCGAGCGCGCGCGCCACCGCTTCCATCGTCCGCGGTTCGATCCATGGCATGTCGCCGAGCGCGACCAGCCAGCCCTCCGCCTCCGGCGTGGCGCGCACGGCGGCGGCCAGCGCCGCGCCCATGCCGCGTTCGGCGTCGATCGCGAAAATCACGTTGCAGCCCGCCTCGTTGAGCACGTCGGCGAGTTTTTCCGCGCCCGGCCGCACCACGGCGACCACCTGTTCCACCACGGACAGCAACCGTCGTGCGGACTGGAACACGATCGGCGTGCCGTCGGGGAGTGTGGCGAGCAGCTTGTTGTGGATGCCGGACGGATCGAAGCGCGTGCCGAGACCGGCGGCGAGGAGGATGCCGGTCGCATTCGATGAATATGTCATGGCCGGTCATGCGCAGGGTGGGATGCGTGGATTGTGCAGCGCGTCGAAGTTGCCCGCAAGTCTTGAAAAAAAGCCGAGATATAGGACGGGGTTCGGTGCAGTTCGCACCGTTTGATGGTTTTGCGCATCAAACGGTGCAAGCAGCACAGCAACAACACCTAGACGGTCGTCCCCGGCAGCAGCTTGTCGAGTGTCACGGGCAGATCCCGCACCCGCACGCCGGTCGCGTGATAAACGGCATTCGCAATCGCCCCCGACACCCCCGTGATACCGATCTCGCCGATCCCGCGCGCGCCGAGCGGATTGATATACGGATCGCCCGCGCCGACGAACGAAATGTCGAGCGTGCCGACGTCGGCATTCACCGGCACGTGATATTCGCCGAGATTCGCGTTCGTGTAGCGGCCGTAGCGCGCGTCGAGATCGCTCTTTTCAAGCAGCGCCGAGCCGATGCCCCACACGATGCCGCCCATCAACTGGCTGTGCGCCGTCTTCGCGTTCAGCAGATTGCCGACGTCATACACGCCGACGATACGCGCCACCCGGATCGTGCCAAGGTCCGCATCGACGTGGACTTCCGCGAACACCGCGCCGAACGAGTGAAACGAGTATTGCTGTTTCTCGGCGCCCGGCTTGACGGTCGCCGTCGCCTCGATCGGCTGGCCGCCGTTGCGTGCGATGATCGCCGCCGCCGGATCGCGTTTCGACGGCGTCGAGCGGCTGATCACCCAGCCGTTGTCGACCGTGACGTCGTCGCGAGACGCGCCCGCGAGCGGCGAGCCGGAGTCGGCGAGCGCCATCGCGATCAGCTTGTCGCGCGCCTCGTTCGCAGCGGCCTGCACCGCCGGCGAGACGCTGGCGACCGACTGCGAACCGCCCGATACCGGCGCCTTCGGCAGCGACGAATCGCCGAGCGCGAAGCGCACGTTCTCGGTCGGGAAGCCGAGCGCATCGGCGGCGACCTGCGTCATCACCGTGTAGGTACCGGTACCGAGATCCTGCGTGCCGGAGGCGACCATCGCGGTGCCGTCGGGCAGGATGCGCGCGATCGCCGATGCTTCGCTGCGGTTCGCCGGATAGGTCGCGGTCGCGACGCCCATGCCGATGAGCGTGCGGCCGTCGTGCATCGAACGGGGTTTCGGATTGCGCCGCGACCAGCCGAAACGCTCAGCGCCGCTCTGGTAGCACTCACGCAGCGCCTTGCCCGACCACGGTTTTTTCTCCTGCGGCTCCATTTCCGCGTAGTTCTTCAGGCGAAACGCGATCGGGTCCATGCGAAGCTGGTACGCCATTTCGTCCATCGCCGATTCGAGCGCGAACGAACCGCTCGTCTCGCCGGGCGCGCGCGTGAACGTCGGCGTGCCGATGTCGAGCTTCACCAGCTTGTGCGAGGTCGACTGGTTCGGCACCGCGTAGAGCATGCGCGTGACGATCGCCGAGGTTTCGGCCCAGTCCTCGAAGGTCGAAGTGGTCGAGATCACGTCGTGACGCATGCCGGTCAGCGTGCCGTCGTCGCGGGCGGCGACCTGCATGTGCTGCTCGGTAAACGGCCGGTTGCCGACGATGCCCCACATCTGCGGCCGTTCGAGCACGAGGCGCACCGGCCGCCCGGTCTGCTTCGCGGCCATCGCGGCCAGCACGACGTGCGACCACACCGAGCCCTTGCAGCCGAACCCGCCGCCGACGAACGGACAGATCACGCGCACGTTTTCTTCCTTGATGCCGAGCAGCTTCGAGACCGCGCCGCGCGCACCCGAGACGCCTTGCGTGGCGTCGTAGAGCATGAGATTCGGGCCGTCCCAGCGGGCGAGCGTCGCGTGCGGCTCCATCGGGTTGTGGTGCTCGTAGGGCGTCGTATAGACGGCGTCGAGCCGCGTCGGGCCCTGGCTCAAGCCGGCCTCGACGTCGCCGCGCGCGGTTGCCACCGGGCGGTTGTTCATCTTGGCCGGCGGATACGCCTGCGGTTTCGCGCGCTGGAAATCGGCGTTCGGCGCGGCGGCTTCGTAGCGCACCTGCACCTGGTGCGCGGCATCGACGGCGCGCTCCAGCGTATCCGCGACCACTACGGCCACCGGTTCGTTGCTGTAGCGCACCTCGCTGGTTTGCAGGAGCGTGAGGCGGCGCACGGCGGGCGGCTCCGCAGTGGCGACGCCGCCGTTCGGCAGGCGCATCGCGTTCTGGTACGTCATCACCAGCAGGACGCCCGGCATCGACTGCGCGCGCGCCGCGTCGATCGACGCGATTCTGCCTCGGGCGATGGTGCTCGTCACGAGCACCGCGTGCGCGAGCTTGGATTCGGGATTGTCGGCCGAATAGCGGGCCTGGCCGGTTACCTTGAGCACGCCGTCGGTGCGGTCGAGCGGTTTTCCAATGACGCTCATGCGACACCTCCAGCCTGTTCGACGGCGCGGACGATCGCCCGTTGCGCCAGTTCCACCTTGAAGCCGTTCTCGCGATACGGCTTCGCGTCGCGCACGGCAAGCGCGGCGGCGCTTTGCAGCGTGGCGCGCGTGAGCGGCTTGCCGGCGAGCATCCGTTCGGTTTCGGTCGCGCGCCACGGCTTGTGCGCGACGCCGCCCAGCGCGATGCGCGCCGACGTCACCGTGTCGCCGTCCATCTGCAATGCCGCCGCGACCGAGACCAGCGCGAACGCGTAACTCGCGCGGTCACGCACCTTCAGGTAGCGCGAGTGCTGCGCGAAGAGCGGCGGCGGAAGATCGACCGACGTGATCAGCTCGCCGCGCTGCAACGTCGTATCGAGATCGGGCCGGTCGCCCGGCAAGCGGTGGAACTCCGCAAACGGAATCGCGCGTTCGCCCTGTGGACCGGAAACACGCACGACCGCTTCGAGTGCCGCGAGCGCGACGCTCATGTCGGACGGATTCGTCGCGATGCATTGCGGGCTCGCGCCGAGGATCGCGTGGATGCGGTTGTTGCCCTCGAGCGCCGCGCAGCCGCTGCCCGGATTGCGCTTGTTGCACTGGGGAAAGCCCGCGTCGTAGAAGTAATAGCAGCGCGTGCGCTGCATCAGGTTGCCGCCGACCGTCGCCATGTTGCGCAATTGCGCCGACGCGCCCGCGAGAAACGCCTGCGACAGCAACGGATAGCGGTCGCGCACCCACGCGTGATTCGCCGTGTCGCTGTTGCGGGCGAGGGCGCCGATGCGCAGGCCGCCGTCGGGCAAGGCCGTGATCCGGTCCAGGCCGTCGATGTGCGTGATGTCGACGAGCTTGACGGGCCGCGCCACGCCGCCCTTCATCAGGTCGAGCAGGTTCGTCCCGCCGCCGATGAACACCACGCCCGGCTGGCTTGCCAAGCGGATCGCGGCGGCGGCATCGGGCGCGCGTTCGTAGGAGATCGCATCCATGTCGCCCCCTACGCCTTGTTCGACGCGACGGCTGACACCGCCGCGACGATGTTCGGATACGCGCCGCAGCGGCAGATGTTGCCGCTCATGCGCTCGCGGATTTCGTCGTCGGAAAGTTGCGGCGGTCGCGCGCGCACATTCGACGTAACCGCGCTCGCGTCGCCGGCGCGGAATTCGTCGATGAGCGCGGTCGCCGAACACAACTGACCGGGTGTGCAGAAGCCGCACTGGAAGGCGTCGTGTTCGATGAACGCGCGCTGGATCGGGCTGAGGGTGTCGCCGGATGCGAGGCCTTCGACCGTCGTGACCGCTTCGCCGCTGTGCATCACGGCGAGCGTCAGGCACGAGTTGATCCGCTTGCCGCCCGCGATCACCGTGCACGCGCCGCACTGGCCGCGGTCGCAGCCTTTCTTCGTGCCGGTGAGGCCCGCGTATTCGCGCAGGGCGTCGAGCAGCGTCGTGCGGGCTTCGAGTTGCAATTCGTATGGATGGCCGTTGATCATCAGATGCACCGGCATCAGCGAGGCGGCTGCGGGTGGCGGCGCGACGGCGGGCGTCGCCGCGGTTTGTTGCTGGGCATGCAAGTGGGGCGCGGCCGTGACCGCCACCGTGGCGGCCGCCGATTGCAGGAAGCGTCGCCGCGACGGTTTCTGCGCATGATCTTCGTTGCTCGGGGGATTCTTGTCTTTGGTCTGGGACATGGCGATACGACGCTCCTCGCTCGGTCGAGTGGACGCTGCGCTGGCTGGCTCGCCGGGTGCGTTGCCGGATGAGGGCAGTAGCGTCGGGCGCGCTGGCTGGTGCCGCGCTGATGAGGCTCGCCGTGTTACTTCGACTTCGCGAGCCGCGACCAAACGCAGCGAGCAAGTCCAGTGCCACGCGCGCAGAGTCGCCGTCCGTGCGGACGTCGGCTATTTGTTCGAAGGTAAATGCTGCATCAGACGGTAAATTCGCACAACGGGCGAAAGATTCGCGTGACCGTGGCGAAAGTTGCGCGACCGTTTGATGCCAGCGGGCGGCCAGTTTCGCGTCAGTTCATCTGGTACGCAGACGTGGAGGGCGCGCCACGGGCCATTCGTCCGGGACCGTAGGGATCGGGATTGCCGAAGCGCGGGATGGTGCCGTCGGAGCGGGCGCGGGCAAGATCGGCGCGGACCTGGGCGCGGGAAAGCGGGGCGTTGGCGGGGGCGGCGGCGGTGGTCGATGTTCCGACCATCTGCTCGTAGGTGTTCATCTGCGCGTAGTTGCTTGAACTGGTCTGCGCGATCGCAAGCGTCGAAACCGCGCCGAGTGCGCAAGCCGCGAGCAATGTCGATATCTTCATGATCGTCCTCCTTCGACGGCAACGGGGCGTCGTCGCTCTTTCTGTTATACGCGGTTGGGAGAGGATTGGATGTGGTGGATGACGCAACTAACGGTCAGTTTCGCCCATCTCCGCGAATGGAGGGCGGTTCGCGTCACTGAGTATCTTGAACGTAACGCAGGATTGGCGATCTGCCGCGGAATGCGGGACGGCGTGACGTCAGAGGGGGTGGTAGCGCGTAGACAGAACAGCGAAGACGGGACGCCCGTGCGTCCCGCCCGAAACACCCGAGGGATCAAAGATCCGCCGGATAAGGCGCCTTCAGCCACTTCGTCGACAGCGTATTCAGCGTGCCGTCCTTTTTCGCCTGCGCGATCGCGGCATCGACTTCCTTCAGCAGCCTCGGCTCGTTCTTGTTCAACCCGACATGATCCGGCGAGCTGAACAACGCGAACTTCTGCTCGGGCTGGATCGGCGGATTGCGCGCGATGATCGTCGCGCCGACATCGTTGCCGACCACCATCAGTTGCGCCTGTCCCGACAGGAACGCGGAGATCGCGCCGTTCGGGTCGTCGAAGCGCTTGATCGTGGCGCTCGGCGGTGCGACCTTGCTCACGCTCAGGTCTTCCAGCGTGCCGCGCGCAACCGAGATCGTCTTGCCCGCCAGATCGGCAGCGTTCTTGACCGGCAGCGATTTCGGACCGAACACGGCGAGATAGTACGGCGCGTAGGGACGCGAGAAGTCCAGGATCTTCTCGCGCTCCGGCGTCTGGCCGACGGAGAGCAGCATGTCGGCCTTGTGCGTTGCGAGATAGGCCATGCGGTTTTCACCGGTGATCGGGACCAGTTCGACCTTCGCCTTCAGCGCCCGGCCGAGGTAATCGGCCATGTCGATGTCGTAGCCTTGCGGCTTCATGTCCGGCCCGATCGAGCCGAACGGCGGATAGTCCATGAACACGCCGATGCGCACGACGCCGCTCTTCTGGATCGTGTCGAGCGCGTCGGCGTGCGCCGTCGACGTGAAGGCTGCAAATGAGGCAGTGAGCACGAGCGTCGCAGAGAGAAGCTTGGCGAAGCGGGAAACGCGAGTCGTCATGATGATGGCCTGGGCAGGTGTACGTGGAAGGAAGGTCGATGCACTCTAGGTACGCCAAAATCCCGTCACAATCGAAATGTGCGCATGCCAGCCATGCGTGGCGCGCATGGCTTACTTGATCAGGCCGAGCGCTTCCCGGAAGCGTGGATGCCGGCAACTGCCGAGCCAGCCGAAAATCGCGGTTTCGGCGCTCGTGAGGCGTGCGCCTTCCTGCTCCGCACGGCGGATCGCGATCGACCGGTTGGCCGGATCGCGCGAACCGACCGCATCGGCGACCAGCTCCACGCGATAGTCAAGCCGCAGCAGGCCCAGCGCCGTGAGCAGCACGCAGACATGCGCCTCCGCGCCCGCGACGTACAGCACGCATTCCTTCGCGGACGGCAGGGCGGCGACAAACGCGTCGTTGAGCGTGGCGTCGAAGGTGTCTTTTTCGATCACCCGATGTTCCGGCGAGATCAGTCCCTCGACGGTCGCGCCCAGCCCGCGCGGATTCTGCTCGGTGACGAGCACCGGCACGCCGAGCAAGTCCGCCGCGCGCACGAGCGCCGTGCAATGGCGCAGGAGCCGGGCGTTATCGTCGATGTGCGGCAACAGCTTTTGCTGCACATCGACCAGCACGAGCATCGCCTCAGGTTTCACTTTCCATGATCCGGTCGATCAGCCGCGCGTTTTCGCCCGCCGAGCCGATGCCCGCGTGCTTCGCCATCGGCACGAAAAAATGCATCGCGACCGGCAGCTTCGACCGTTCGAGCCAGCTCGTCAGGTGATCGTTAAGCCGATGCGCCGGCGCCCGCAGTTCCTCGCGCAGCACCGGCGGCAGCGTCTCGAAATGCTTCATTTCCGTCTGGTACGGCTCGGGCGCGACGCAGAGCGCGTTCGGCCTCCCGTCGACATCGATGGGCAGGCGCTCCAGCGCCTGATGCAGCAGCGCGACGCCAAGCCCTTCGCCGCGCCACGGCTTGCGCACTTCCCAGGTGCTGATATAGATCACGCGATGCTCGTTGAACACGCGGCACAGGTCGGCGTCGAGCGCTTCGGTCGCGGCGAGCGCGAGCGACAGCATCTCGCCCGAATACGTATCGAGCACGTAGACGAGATCGGCGCTGCTGTGGATTCGCGGCACCTTCACGAGCTTCAGTTCGACCGCCGCCGCGACGATATCCGTGCCGACTTCGTGGAACACGGCGAACGCGGTGCCGAGACGCTCGTCGTCGACTTGCGGATACTCGTGGCGGTAGGTCATCGTGAAGTGGAACGGCCCGATCTTCTCGCGATACGCGAGCGGCCGGTCCACGTCGTAGTCGCTCGTGCCTTCGCGGCCATACGGGTCGTAGTCGCGCTTCTCGCGGCTGACGTGATCGGGGCCCGGCTTCAGCACGACGAGCGGCCGGCGCGACTCGGGCACGAGATCTTCGGGCAGGCCTTCCCACGCCAGGCGCAGGAACTCGCGCCCGCCGCGATAATGCGTCTCGAAGAGTGTCATCAGTTGATGCGCGGCAACCGGATCGATGATCGTCTGCACGCAGTCGAGCGCGCGGTCGAGCAACTGGTCCGCCTCCGCCGGATCGGGCGCGAGGTGCGGCTCGCCGGCCTGCGGGCCGGGCGGCAAGCCTTCCGCGATGCGCGCCCGGTGCGTCAGGTCGAGCCATTCGTCGGCGGCTCGCTCGGCGAGAAAGCCCGCCGCGATGCGGTAGCCGGACAGCACGATCGACTGGCCGGTCGCGCCGAGCGGGAACACGTACTCGTCGGACATGACATGGTCGACGGTGACCGAGCGGAACGTCTCGCGCGGCGACACCGCATTCGCCGCCGAATCGAAACGGTCGTGCGACAGCACGTGCGCGACGAGGTCGGACGCCGTGGGACCGAAGTCGGACCCAACGCCGGGAAGCAGCTTCAGCAAGGACAGGTTGCTCATGTGTGCCATCTCCGAGACGTGGGGCTCCATCGTAACAAACCGTCGCGCCGATGCGGACCCGATCGAGGCTCGCGAGTTGCTACTTCGACTGATTGTCAGGGCATGGAGGACGAAACATGGATACGGTTCAGGAAGGCGGCTGCGCGTGCGGCGCCGTGCGGTTTCGCGTGGGCGCGGCGCCGCGGCGAGTCGGCATGTGCCACTGCATGACGTGCCGCCGGATTCACGGCTCGGCGTTTGGAGTCTATGCGGTTTTCGAGCGCGGCGACGTGGAGTTTTCCGGGCGAACCGAGGCGTGGCACAGTTCCAGCGAGGCGTGGCGGCACTTTTGCCCGGTCTGCGGATCGGTGGCGTTCATGGAATATCCGGACACGGGCGAAATCGACGTGCCGCTCGGCGCGTTCGATAAAAGCGGCCTCTACGAGCCGGCGTACGAGCTTTGGTGCCGGCGCCGCGAGCCGTGGCTGCCGGCCGGCGTGCGTACCGAATACGACGAAGACCGGCCGCGACAACCTGACGGAGATACCAGTTGATCCACCTCGACGCACCCACCTCCGCGCTGCTCGACCGCCTCGAACGCTACGCCGCCGATAACGACGCCCATGCGGCCGAGCGCAGCCAGAAGATGTTGAACCTCGAGCGCCCGACAGCCGAACTCGTGTACTGGCTGGTCGCGTCGTCGAAGCGCTCTCGCGTGCTGGAGATCGGCACCTCGAACGGCTACAGCGCGATCTGGCTCGCCAACGCGTTGAAGCTGAACTCCACGGACAAGGTCATCAGCATCGAACGCGATCCTGCCAAGGCCGTGGCGGCGCGCGAGAACCTGAAAGCGGCTTCGCTCACACAACGCGTCGAGGTGATCGAAGGCGATGCGACCGCGATCTGCGAATCGCTCGCCGGCCCGTTCGACTGCATCTTCTTCGACGCCGATCGGGTGAGCGCGCCCGCGCAGCTTGCCGTGCTCCTGCCGAAGCTCACGCCCGACGCACTCCTCCTCGCCGACAACGCGCTCTCGCATCCCGGTGAAATCGCGGGCTACATCGCCGCCGTCGAAGCAACCGGTGAGTTCGACACGCTCACCGTGCCCGTCGGCAAAGGCTTGCACATCGCGCGACGCCGCAACGCGCCGTAACGACTGCGCAGGAACCGCCGTCGCTGCGACCGGTCCGAAGAATTGCATTCAGCGCTGGAAAATACGACGATACGTGTGACTGGAAGCGCGGCGCGTTGCTTTCGCGGGCAACCCAGAATGTGGAGCGCAGTATCGGGCAGCCCTTGAACTTCAGTGCAAGCGAGGAACATCGATACCATGGCGAAGCAACCGGTAAGCGGCAGCGACAAGCTTCATCCCGAAGGCGCAACGTGCGTGGGCGCCTGCAATCCGGCGGAAGAAATCGAAGTGGTCGTGATGCTGCGGCGGCAGGACGAAAACGGCTTTCGCCAGTTGATGGCAAAGATCGATGCGGGCGAGGGCACCCCCGTCCCGCGCGATGAGTTCGAAAAGCGCTTCGGGGCGTCGCAAGAGGATGTCGCGAAAGTCGAGAAGTTTGCCGCCCAATACGGGCTCACGGTCGTGCGCGCCGATCCGGGCTCGCGCAGTGTCGTGCTCAAAGGCACGATCGAGGCGTTCCAGAAGGCCTTCGACGTCACGCTCGAACGGTTCCAGCATCACAACATTGGCGAGTATCGCGGTCGCACGGGGCCGGTCAACGTGCCTGCCGACATGCACGACGCGGTCACCGCCGTGCTCGGTCTCGACAGCCGTCCGCAGGCGCGTCCGCATTTTCGCTTCCGGCCGCCGTTCAAGCCGGCCCGCGGTCTCGCGCAGGCGTCGTTCACACCGCTCGACCTGGCGCGCCTCTACGACTTCCCTCCCGGCGACGGCGCCGGCCAGTGCATCGGCATCATCGAACTGGGCGGCGGCTATCGCACGAGCGACCTCAGCGCGTATTTCTCGAAGCTTGGCGTGAAGGCGCCGAAGGTCGTCGCGATCGGCGTCGATGACGCGAAGAACGCGCCGACCGGCAACCCGAACGGACCCGACAGCGAAGTAACGCTGGACATCGAGATCGCGGGCGCGATCGCGCCCGGCGCGCTGCTCGCGGTGTACTTCGCGCCGAACAGCGACTCCGGTTTCGTCGATGCCGTCAACCGCGCGATCCACGACACGACGCACAAGCCGTCGGTCGTCTCGATCAGTTGGGGCGGGCCGGAGTCGATGTGGTCGGCGCAGTCGATCAGCGCGTTCAACGATGTGCTGCAAACCGCCGCCGCGCTTGGCGTGACGGTGTGCGTCGCATCGGGCGACAGCGGTTCGAGCGACGGCGTCGGCGACGGCGGCGATCACGTCGATTTCCCGGCGTCGAGCCCGTATGCGCTCGCTTGCGGCGGCACGAGCCTGTCGGCATCGGCGAGCGGCATCCAGCAGGAAGTCGTCTGGAACGACGGCGACCAGGGCGGCGCGGGGGGCGGCGGCGTGAGCGGCACGTTCGCGTTGCCGGCGTGGCAGAAGGGATTGTCGGCGGCGCGCGCGGGCGGCGGACACACGGCGCTGACGAAGCGCGGTGTGCCTGACGTCGCCGGCGACGCCTCGCCGCAGACGGGCTACGAAGTGCTGATCGACGGCAACGAGACGGTGGTCGGCGGCACGAGCGCGGTGGCTCCCTTGTGGGCGGCGCTCGTCGCGCGCATCAACGCGCTGAACGGCAAGCCGGCCGGCTTTGTCAATCCGAAGCTGTACAAGGCGAAGACCGCTTGCCGCGACATCACGCAGGGTAACAACGGCAGTTTCGCGGCGGCGCCCGGTTGGGACGCCTGCACAGGACTCGGCAGCCCGGACGGAGTGAAAGTGGCAGCCGCCTTGAAGCAATAACAACGACCAAGCCAGGAGCGACGACGACGATGAACTCCGATACAACCACACCACAACCCGCCGACGGGGCGCCGGAGACGGCCGCGAAAGCAGCCGCGGAGCCGGCGAAGAAAGCGCCGAAAAAGACCCCGACCAAGACGACGAAGACCACGGCCAAGCGCGACCAGCCGTACTTCGACCCGGTCGCGTACGGCAACGGCCCGGACGATTCCGTCGCGGCGACGGAAGCCGACGAGAACGCCGCCGTCACGCATCACACGATGACGATCGGCGGCAGCAAGCTCGCCTACACGGCGACGGTCGGGCATCTCGTGACGGTCGATCCGAGCAGTTCCAAGCCGGACGCGAAGATGTTCTACGTCGCGTTCACGAAGGACAACCAGAAGGAGGAAGAGCGCGCGGTCACGTTCTTCTATAACGGCGGGCCGGGGTCGTCGTCGGTGTTCGTGCTGCTCGGCTCGTTCGCGCCGCGGCGCATCAAGACCGCGATGCCGAGCTTCACGCCGCCCGCGCCCTACCAGATGGAGGACAACGCCGACAGCCTGATCGACAAGAGCGATCTCGTTTTCATCAATCCGGTCGGCACCGGCTATTCGGCCGCGATCGCGCCGAACAAGAACCGCGATTTCTGGGGCGTCGATCAGGACGCGAATTCCATCAAGCAGTTCATCAAGCGCTATCTGACGAAGAACAACCGCTGGAATTCGCCGAAGTTCCTGTTCGGGGAGTCGTACGGCACGGCGCGCAGTTGCGTGCTGGCCTACCTGTTGCACGAGGACGGCGTCGACCTGAACGGCGTCACGCTGCAATCGTCGATTCTCGATTACCGGCAGGCGGGCAATCCGGTCGGCGCATTGCCGACTGCCGCCGCCGACGCCTGGTATCACAAGAAACTGGGCGTCCATCCGACGCCGACGAACCTTGAGGACTTTGCCGAGGAAGTCGCGGAATTCGCCCGCACCGACTATCTCAACGCGCTGCGCAAGTTCCCGCAGACCGACGACGACGTCGTGCAGAAGCTCTCTGAGTACACCGGCATCGACAAGGTGACGCTGCTCGCATGGAGCCTCGACATCGCGGCGTACGACAGCCGCGGCAATTCGCTCTTTCTCACGACGCTGCTGAAGTCGAAAGGGCTGTCGCTCGGTTCTTACGACGGGCGCGTGACGGGCGTGTCGAGCGGCATTGCCGGCAAGATCGACCCGAACTCCGGCGGCAACGATCCGACGATGACGGCGGTGAGCGGCGTCTACACGTCGATGTGGAACACTTACCTGAACGAGCAGTTGAAATTTACCTCGACGTCGTCGTTCACCGACCTCAACGACCAGGCGTTCCTCAACTGGGATTTCAAGCACACGGACCCGACGGGCGCGCAAAAGGGCATCGATGCGCACGGCAACATCATCCTGTACACCGCGGGCGACCTGGCAGCGGTCATGGCGCTGAACGTCGACCTGAAGGTGTTGTCGGCGAACGGGATGTACGACTTCGTTACGCCGTTCTACCAGACCGTGATCGATTTGCAGCAGATGCCGCTGATCGACAAGACGGTGAGGCAGAACCTCTCGGCGACGTTCTATCCATCGGGACACATGGTCTATCTCGACGGCGGATCGCGCACGCAGTTGAAAAAGGACCTCGCGAAGATGTACGAGGCGGCGACGACGAACCATGTCGCGATGAGCCGCATTATTGCGTTGCAGCAGATGACGGCGGCGAAGAGGGTGGAGTAGGCCAGATGGCCGAGTAGCGACAATCGCGGTTTCGCGCTAAACTGGCCTATGCCATAGCATAGGCCAGGAGCAATCTCATGACGACGACCGCAGGCCGACACGTTCGGCTCTTTCGCAATGGACGCAACCAGGCGATCCGGATACCGCGCGAACTGGAATTGCCGGGTAACGAGGCAATCATCCGGCGTGAAGGCGCGAACCTCATCATCGAACCGTTGAAGGCGGTGCCGCTGCGCGATCTGCTGACGCAATGGGCGCCGCTCGACGACGCGTTTCCCGATATCGACGATTCGCCGCCCGAGCCGGTGGATCTGTAATGCCGCGCTTTCTGCTGGACACCAACATCATTTCCGATGCAATCCGGAATACGCGCGGTTCATGCGCCGCGCGAATCGGGGAAGAACAGCCGGAAGACATCTGCACGTCGATCGTCGTGGCCGCCGAGTTGCGCTATGGCGTGGAGAAGAAAGGCTCTGCGGAGCTGTCGAGCCGCGTCGACCGCGCGCTTGCGAGCATCGAGGTTGTGCCGCTTTCCGGCGACGCCGATTACGCCTATGGGCGATTGCGCGCTGACCTCGAGCGCGCGGGCAAGGTGATCGGCGCGAACGACATGCTGATTGCCGCGCACGCCCTCGCGCTCGATGCGGTGCTCGTCACGGACAACACAGCCGAGTTTTCGCGCATCGGCGAGCTTCGGCTCCAGAACTGGCTGGTCCGGTCCGCCTGAACGCGCCGGGAACACAAGTTGCGGACCATTGGCCTGTCGCGATCAAAACGCGCGCCAGGCCAATCGTCACAATGGAGTTCCCCTGATGCCCACCCAGAAAAAGCCCGCGAGCGCTGTCGCCCGCACCCCGTCGCAAAGCAATACCAATGAGAAGGTCGAAAGCCTCGAAACATTCCGCTCCGACGCCACCGATCAGGCGCTGACGACCAATCAGGGCGTCAAGGTTTCCGATAACCAGAACACGTTGCGCGCGGGCCCGCGCGGGCCGTCGCTGCTCGAAGACTTCATCATGCGTGAAAAGATCACGCATTTCGACCACGAGCGGATTCCCGAGCGGATCGTCCATGCGCGCGGTTCAGCGGCGCATGGCGTGTTCAAGGTCTACGAATCGCAGGCCGCGCTGACGAAGGCCGCGTTCCTGCAGGACCCGTCGAAGGAAACGCCGGTCTACGTGCGCTTTTCCACGGTACAAGGCTCGCGCGGGTCTGCCGACACCGTGCGCGACGTGCGCGGCTTCGCCGTCAAGTTCTACACCGAGGAGGGGAATTTCGACCTGGTCGGCAACAACATGCCGGTGTTCTTCATCCAGGACGCGATCAAGTTCCCCGACTTCGTCCACGCCGTGAAGCCCGAGCCGCACAACGAGATGCCGCAGGGCGGCTCGGCCCACGACACGTTCTGGGATTTCGTCTCGCTCGTGCCGGAATCGGCGCACATGGTGCTCTGGACGATGTCCGACCGCGCGATCCCGAAAAGCCTTCGCGCGATGGAGGGCTTCGGCATCCACACGTTCCGCTTCGTCAATGCAGAGGGCAAAGGGCGCTTCGTGAAGTTCCACTGGCGCCCGACGATCGGCTCCGCGTCGCTCCTGTGGGACGAGGCGCAGAAGCTCGCGGGGAAGGATTGCGATTTCCATCGCCGCGACCTGTGGGACTCGATCGACCTGGGCGATTACCCGGAGTGGGAACTGGGCGTGCAGATCGTCGAGGAAGCGGACGAGCACAAGTTCGACTTCGATCTGCTCGATCCGACCAAGATCATCCCCGAAGAGCTCGTGCCGCTCACGATGATCGGCAAGCTCACGCTCAATCGCAATCCCGACAACTTTTTCGCGGAGACCGAGCAGGTTGCGTTTTGTCCGGGGCATATCGTGCCGGGCATCGACTTCTCGAACGATCCGCTGTTGCAGGGGCGGCTCTTCTCCTACACCGATACGCAGATCAGCCGCCTCGGCGGGCCGAACTTCCACGAAATCCCGATCAACCGGCCGATCGCGCCGCTTCACAACGGACAGCGCGACGGGATGCATCGTCAGACGATCGTCAAGGGCCAGGCGGCCTACGAGCCGAATTCCATCGACGGCGGCTGGCCGAAGGAAACCGCTCCGGCGGCATCGGGCGGCGGGTTCGAGAGCTATACGGAGCGCGTCGAGGGATCGAAGATCCGCGTGCGCAGCCCGTCTTTCGCCGATCACTACTCGCAGGCGACGCTCTTCTGGAACAGCATGACGCCGCCGGAGAAGGATCACATCGTCGGCGCGTATTCGTTCGAGCTGAGCAAGGTCGAAAGGAAGCCGATCCGCGAACGTCAGCTCGGCATTCTCGCGAATATCGACGATGAACTGGCCTCGCGCGTCGCCGCGAATCTCGGCTTGCCGGTGCCGAAGAAGAGCGCGAGCGCGGAGGAACTGGGCAAGTCGTCGGTGAAGGCGTCGCCGGCGCTTTCGATTGTGGCCAAGGCGCGGCCTTCCGTGAAAACGCGCAAGGTCGCGATTCTCGCGGCGAAGGGCGCCGATGCCGCCAGCATCAAGGCCGTCAAAGATGCGCTCGCGGCTGAGGGCGCGCACGCCAAGGTGATCGCGCCGATGCTCGGCACGCTCGACGGCGGCATCGAAGTGGATGCGACGATCCTCGCGATGCCGTCGATCATGTTCGACGGCGTGGTCGTCGCGGGCGGGAAGGCGAGCGCGAAGACGCTGTCGGAGTCGGGCGACGCGCGCCACTTCGTGCTGGAGGCGTTCAAGCACCTGAAGTCCATCGGCGCGATCGGGGACGGGGAGGATGTGCTGGCCGCTGCGCATTTGCCTTCGGGCGACGAAGGCGTGGCCGTTGGCGGCGACGCGAAGGCGGTGATGAAGAAATTCATCGAGGCACTGGGCATGCATCGGGTGTGGTCGAGGGCGCAGAAGGCGGAGAGTGTGCCGGCTTGAGTGTTGTGTGATGCCGAGGCTCATCGCCGGTGCGATGAGCCGAAGACAAACGCGCTGGATCGCCGTGGATTCGCCGGGAACGCGATTCAATTTCGAGATTCAGATTCATCCCATTCTTGTGACATGTCTTAACACTTAAATTGCTCTCTTGTCCATCCAATGGACCCAGGCACTTCGGCGCACTGGTTGCCGGGCCGGGTCGCCGGGTGTGTGCGCTGAGGCGATCAGCACAGTGAGAGGGAATCTAAGTGAATCAGGATGCAAAATGGCCGACGGTTCGTCGGTGCAACACGACCTCACGGCGAGCCGACCGTGACTGCCTGCCGGGACGTTTCGCGAGCGAATCGCGTGGGCTTTGGGTGCTCGTGCACGTCTTCCGGCTGCTCGCCGTGGCGATCGTCCTGCTGTGGGGATCATCGGCGCACGCGACGCTCGCCTGCGGCATCGCGAATGCGAACAAAACCTTGAGCGCGGGCTACCTGTCCGTCCCCAGGAATGCCAGTCCCGGGCAGACGATCAAGACCCTGCCGCCCGAGCCTTTCGTGATGACCTGCCAATTCAACGCCAATGCGCCGGTTATCACGACCGCTACGCATATTCCCCATTTCGACGTGGCCGTCGCACCTGTCGCAGGCACGGTGGACGTATATCCCACGGATATTGCCGGCGTCGGCGTCCGCTATACGATCTACGCGGACGCATGTACGGAACGAAGTGCCGTTGTCACAAACAAGACTGCTCAGCTTCATTGTCCGAGATCCGGAGTGATCCCGAGTGACCAGTCGATTCCCGCGACCGTCGTCGCCGAATTCGTCGCGACGGGCTCGCTCGCCGCGGGCACGCTTACGCTGACGTCGGTCCCACAACTCAAGGTCTGGTACAACAGCGACTTTCAGCCTGGTGCGAGCTGGACGCAGGCTCCCGTGTATACCGGCACCGCTTCCGGCACCATCCGCCAGCAATCCTGCTCCGTGCAGAATTCAGCGCAAGCGATCACCCTGCCAACGGTCACCACGAGATCACTCGATTCCGGCGCGGGAACGGTTGCCGGATCGCAGCCGTTTTCCGTCGACCTGTCGTGCGCGGCGGGCGCGCAGGTATCGATCACCTTCACCGATGCGACGAACCCCTCCAACACCAGCAGCGTGCTCAGTCTCGCGAGCGGTTCGACGGCAACGGGCGTCGGCATCGAATTGCGCCGTGCGAACGACATGAAAATATCGTTTGGCCCCGACTCCGCCGCGCCCGGCACGACCAACCAATGGCTCGTCGGCGCGGCGCCCAATGGCGCGCTCGGCATTCCGCTGTCGGCCCGGTACGTGCGCACGACGGGCACGCTCGCGGCGGGCTCCGTGAAAGCGCTCGCCACCTTCACGATGTCCTACAACTAGCGCCAGCGACATCACCGGCACTAGGCGCCCGCCACCATTTGCCGACTGCTCGCATAATTGAGACACTGCCCGGACCCTCCTTCAAGGCAACGGGCTTGGCACGTTTCACACTCCCTCTCCTGCGCGTCGCGCGTCTCATCTTCTGCGCGCTCGCCATTGCGTGCTGCGGCGCCGCGTCGGCGGCGCAGGGGGAGTTCGTCGTGGGCGCGGTGCCCGGAGCGGTCCCGCCGCTCGACCTGAGCGCGCCGCCCGCGAGCACCGATGCACCGCCCGCCGTGCGCGGCATTTCCGCCGACTTCGCCCACGCAATCGCGCAATCGCTCGACCTCGCGCTGCGATGGCGCGTCTATCCCGACCGCCCCGCGATGATCGCGGCGCTCGCCCGCGGCGAGATCGACGCCGTCACGACCGCGACCGGCGAAGACCCCGGCGCGCCGCTCCTCCTGAGCCGTCCCTATCTGTCGACCAAGCAGGTCCACGTCGAGCCGCGCGACCGGCGCGCGGCGACGGGCCGCATTGCGTATCTCGAGGCACAGACGTCGCCCGAGCGGCTGCGCGCGGCTTATCCGCAATTGCGCCCGGTGGGCTATCGCACGGCCACCGGCGCGCTGCTGGCCGTGACGCTCGGCGACGCCGACGCCTTCGTCGGCGATCTCGTCGCCACCACCTACGCGATCGACCATTTCGATTTCACCGCGCTGCGGATCACCGGCTTTGCGCCCTTCGACGAGGCCGGCTACAGCTTTGCGTTCGCCGCCGCGCGGCCGGAGGCGGCGGCGTGGCGCGAGCAAGTCGACACGGCGCTCGCGGCGCTGCCCGCGCGCTTTCTGCTGGAGATCCGCGCGCGCTGGGGCGCGACGGCGACCGCGGTCAGCTTCGACGAACCGTTCGCGCTCACCGTCGCCGAGCGCGCCTGGATCGCGGCGCACCCGGTCGTGCCCTATTCGATGCTCGGCCGCGCGGCGCCGCTGACCTTCCGCGACGCGAACGGCCGCCCGGCCGGTTTCGCCGTCGACATCCTCGCGGCGATCGCGCGCGTCACCGGCTTGCGCTTTGAGCCGCGAGTGCACGATTCGATCGAGGAGATCGACCGCGACATCCGCGACGGCAGCGCGCTCCTGACGCCGTTCCGCCAGTCGGCGGAGCCCGGTCCCGGGTTGCTCGGCAGCCGGCCATACGGCGAAGGCCTGTTCCTGATCGTCACGCGGGCGGGCGCCGCGCCCCGGCGCGACGCGGCCGCGCTCGCCGGCGCGCGGGTCGCGGTGCCGGGCGGCGCACTCGTCGAATCGCTCGTGCGCGAGCGCGTGCCGTCGGCGCGAATCGTCCGGACGGCGAACTACGACGCCCAGTTCGATGCGCTCGCGAATGGCCGCGCCGATGCCGCCGTCGCCGACATGGCGTTCGCGAACTACGCGGTGTCGAACGCGTATCGCGGACGGCTCGTGGCGAGCGGCGCGCTCGGCGGCGAACCGGCGCCGTACCGCCTGGTGGTGTCGGGGCGTGAGCCGACGCTCGCCGGCATCGTCGACCGCGCGATCGGTCAGTTGCATCCCGCTGAACTCGATGCGATCCGCCGCCGCTGGTCGCTCGGCGAGCATCCGGAGACGCTCTGGGAGCGGCGCCGCCCCCAAATCGAACTGGGCGCGGCGCTCGGCCTTGGGGTCGTGCTGCTGCTGATGGCCTGGGCCGTCTCGCTGCGCACGCAGATCGCGCGCCGGGTCGCGGCGGAAGTGGCGATGCGCGCGGCCAAGGAAGAGGCGGAAACCGCCAACCGCGCGAAATCGACCTTCCTCGCGACGATGAGCCACGAGATCCGCACGCCGATGAACGCCGTGCTCGGCCTGCTGGAACTCGAACTGCGCAGCCCCGGCGACCGCGCCTCGACCGAACGCTCGCTCGGGATCGCGCATCAGGCGGCGCGCGACCTGCTCGGCCTGATCGACGACATTCTCGACGTCGCGAAAATCGAGGCGGAGCGTCTGATGCTCGCGCCCGCGCCGCTGGAACTCGACGCCTGGGTGGCGGGCGTGGTCGCGATCTATGGGCCGGCCGCGCGCGGCAAGGGCATTCTGCTTGCCACCGAAAAGCGCGGTGCGGCGGGCCCGGCATGGGTCGACGCGGATGCGCTGCGCCTGCGGCAAGTGCTCGGCAACCTGCTGTCGAACGCGATCAAGTTCACCGAGAACGGGCGCGTGACGGTTATGTACACGATCGGCGAGATCGTGGACGGCGCGCGCGAGGTGGTGCTGGAGGTGTCGGATACCGGCATCGGCATGACGCCCGCGCAGCAGGCGGCGCTCTTCGCGCCGTTCGTGCAGGCTCACGACGATCGCAGCGGCCGGTACGGCGGCACGGGCCTCGGGCTGACGATCTGCCGGCGCCTCGTGTCGATGATGGGCGGGACGGTCGAGGTGTCGAGCGAAGCAGGGCGCGGCAGCCGTTTCACGGTGCGGCTGACGCTGCCCGCGGCGGCGCCGCTCGCGGTGCCGTCGGCCAACGTTCCCGATGCGCTCGCGCAGGAGCAAGAAGCGCGGCTCGCGGGCCTGCACGTTCTGATCGTCGACGACCACCCCGCGAACCGCATCGTGCTCGCGAGTCAGCTTGCGGAGTTCGGCTGCACGGTGGAAACCGCCAACGATGGCGCCGCCGCGTTGTCGCGCTGGCGCGCGGACGCCGCCGCGTTCGACCTGATCCTGACCGATTGCTCGATGCCGGTGATGAACGGCGAAGAACTGGCGCGCCTGATCCGGGGCGATGAAGCGGCGAGCGCCGGCAGGGCCGGAGCGGCGCGCGGTCCGGTCCCGATCGTCGGCGTCACGGCGGACGCGCGGCCCGAGGCGGCGGCACAGGCGGTGGTCGCGGGGATGACGATGTGTCTGGCGAAACCCGTCGGCTTCGACGCACTGCGGCGCGCGCTGGCACTGGCGATGCGAAGCAACGGGTTTACAACGGCGGCGCGCTCGTCGTCGGAGCGGCCCGCGCCGCACGTCCCCGAAGTCGCCCAAGCGTTCGACCCTGCTCTCGTCGACACCTTCGGCGCCGAGGCCGCCACGCTCGTCGAGACCGTGCAGACAGCGAACGCGCAGGATCTGGCCGAAGCCCGCGACGCGATGGACGCCTGCGACTACGCGCGACTGCGCGAGACCGCGCACCGGATGAAGGGCGCCGCCTTCGTGATCGGCGCGACGCCGTTCGCGAGCGCGTGCGGCGCGCTCCAGGTCGCCTGCCAGAGCGCCCTCGACGACGATCGCAACGGCGAGGAGGACGAGCACACCGCGGCGGCGTTCCGCGTGTTCATCGATGAAGGCGCGGCGCTCGACGCCGCGCTCGCGCAACGCGCGATCTAGGCGTGCATGGCGCGAGCGCCGGGTGGCGTGTGTTTTAATTGAGCCTTCGCCCATCCCGAACTGGCCCGCGACCTTTGCGCCGCGAATGCGCTACTTTCCCGACGCATGAATCGAAGGCTCGATCCCGATCTCATTTGCTGCCGGCGTCCGCGCCGCACTCAGACGCGCCTCCTTGCGCTCGCCGCGCTCGCCGCGTTGGTCGCCGCTACGCCGCTTCACGCGCAGCACGCCGAGTGGCTCGACCCACGCGTCACGCAAGCGACGATCGTCGATACGATCTGCGTGCCGGGCTATGCCGATCGCGTGTCGCCGTCGTTCGATGCCCAGATGCGCCAGAAACAGCGCCTGCTGAAGCAGCGCGGCATCGACGATGTGTCCGCGTCGGACTATGCGCTCGATCATCGGATGCCCGTGCTGCTCGGCGGCCTCGCGAGCGCGCCGGCCAATCTCGACCTGCGGCGCTGGGAAGGGCGCGCGGGCCAGCGTCGCAAGGAGCGGCTCGCGGTGTTCCTGAAACGCTGCGTCTGCACCGGCGACATCACGCTGGCTCAGGCGCAGTCCGCGATCGCAGGCGACTGGGAGAACCGCTTTCCCAATCTGTCGAGCCTGACCTGCACGGGCTCGTGATTCTCCGGTTCCATATCTTGAAATAATCGCGGCGGCCCGCGGAGACGATGGGACTTCGTTCCGGCTCGTCCAGGCGCAGGCCCGATGGACGGGCGTCGCGCGCCAGTCGATCCACAAAAGTCAAAATGTCACATGGAAATACGCGTCGCGGCGACTACCATGTATTTGTCTTGAAATTAGTTTCCCGGAGCCGTGATGATCGTTCTTTGCCTGTCTGTTTTGTTGGTCGGCGCTACGCTTGCCAGCGCGATATTGAACCCACGCAAGCAGCTTCGTCCGGTGCGGATTGCGCGGCGCACCGACTTCTTTCGCGAACGGTGAGCACCGTGCTTTTGCTGATCTGGAATCTGCCGCGCCGCTGCGCCGCCACCGAAGTCCGGCGCTTTCTCGAGCACGAATTGGGAGACTACGCTTCGGACATCGCGGTTTACGGCGCGGGCACGCCCGACGCCTATGCGCAGGCGAAGCTCACGACCGAGGTGCCGTACATCGGGGAAGCGATCGCGCAGCGCCTTTGCCAGCGCCGCCTTCGGGACACGCCGCTCAAGGCCCGAGCGTCCGCTTCGGGCGATGCGTCGACGCGGCTGCACTGAAACTCGCAGATCGCAGGGCACCGGACCGCCACCGGCCATACTTGAAGACGTCGGTCTGGCCGGTCGCGCAGTCCTATCCCGCTCTCGCCAGCAGCACCCCCGCCAACGCCACGCCGAAGCCCATGATCTGAAGCGTGCCCAGCGTCTCGCCGAACGCGACATAACTCTCGAGCGCCGCGAGCGGTGGCGCGAGAAAGAGCAGGGCCGTCGCGCGCGATGCGTCCCCGCGTCTCACCATCCAGACGAGCAGCGTCGTCGCGACGCCCGACAACATCACGACGCCCCACGCCAGCGAAATCCACGTCACCGTCGATGCGACGAAGCGATGTTCGCCCAGCGCCCACACGAGCGCGCCCGCCACGAGCGCCGCGCCGATGTTTTGCAGCGCGCTCGCACTGCGGATGTCGGCTTGGGCAAGCGAGGTCTTCTGGTAAAGAGTGCCGGCGGTGATCGCCACGACGGCGAGCACCGCCACGATCACGACGAACCACTGCGAGTCGTGGCCGCCACCGGCAGCGATTTTCGGCGCCAGCACGAGCGCGACGCCCGCGAGTCCCAGCGCGAGGCCGGTCCACGCGCGCCGCGACAGCCGCTCGCCGAACAGCGGCGCGGCAATCGCCGCCGTCAGGAGCGGCTGCAGCGCGCCGAGCAGCGCCATCACGCCGGCGCCCATGCCCTGCGCCACGGCCCAGTAGCCCGCGCCGAGATAGACGCCCTGCAAGAGCGCGCCGGCACACAGATGCCGCGCGGCGTCACGCCCGCGCGGCCAATTCACGCGCGCCATCCACGCGATCGCGACGAAGAGCAGCGCCGTGCCCGAAAAGCGTGCCAGCAGATACAGGTTGGGATCGACGTAAGGCGTGATCGCCCGGGCGACGATGAAGCCGGTCGACCAGAGGAAGACGAACGCGGCGGCAATCAGGAACATGAACATGACGAGGAAACGCTCGGGGAAAGGCCGCAGTATCGGCGACCCCGCCGCGCTCGGTCTTGTTCAGACCTGCACACCGTCACTCGAGCGAGAACGTGTCGAGTGGCTGGTTGGCGCGCGCTTCGCCCGCGAAGCGCGCGCCAAGCTGCGCGTGGAGGCGCCGGGCTTCGTCGAGCGTCAGGTCGATCCAGTAGGGGTCGCCGGCTGCGTCGTTCAGGCGCTCGGGCGGAAACTGGATCTCAAGGATTACCCCCTTTTTGTACATGCTGGCCCTTCTCTGGAAGCGGGAAAGAAGCACCGAGTCTAACAACCGGTGCGCCGATGATTGCCCCCGCTCAGGAAAGAAAGCATTGAGCGCGGGCGGGTTGACGCCGCCGGTCAACGACGATCGGCGGGGCCGCGTACTACAATACGCGCGCCTTCAATCCCTCGTGCCGCAAGGCCCGCACCGCCCGCGATGCTCGCAGAACAACGTCACCAATACATCCTGTCGGAGTTGTCGAAGAACGGCGCGCTGT
The DNA here is from genome assembly GCF_001544535.1 of Caballeronia choica. Classification (GTDB taxonomy): domain Bacteria; phylum Pseudomonadota; class Gammaproteobacteria; order Burkholderiales; family Burkholderiaceae; genus Caballeronia; species Caballeronia choica. Next base: position 32,632 of record NZ_FCON02000014.1, read on the forward strand.
CGGTTGCCGAGCTCGTGCGCGCGCTCGATGTCTCGCGCGAGACGATCCGTCGCGACCTCAATGCGCTCGCCGAACGAGGCCTGATCGTCACGACCCATGGCGGCGCGCTCGCCGCCGATCATCGCGAGCCGCACGTCGACGTCCGCGAGCAGGCGAACGCGGCGGCCAAGCGCGCGATCGGCGCACGGGCGGCGCAACTCGTGCCGGACGGCGCGTCGGTCGTCATCGATTCGGGGAGCACGACGCAGGCCGTCGCGCGCTCGCTCGCGGACCGGCATCGGCTGACGGTGTACACGAACGACTGGCGCATCGCGATGCTGCTCGCGCGCCGCAACGACAATCGCGTGACGCTGCTCGGCGGTGAAGTGTCCGATCACGAAGACGCGTTGTTCGGCCTCGACACGATGCAGCAGCTCTCGCAGTATCACGCGGATTTTGCGTTCGTCGGCGCGGGCGGCATCACCGCCGACGCGTTTCTCACCGACTACTCGCGCCTCGCCGCCGAAGTGCGCAGCCGCATGATCGTGACGGCGAGCACGGCGGTCGTCGTCGCGGATCACTCGAAGTTCGGTCTGGTCGCGCCCGTGCGGATCCGCGATTTCGAGAAGGTGCGCTATCTGATCACCGAACTCGCGCCGGACAAGGCGCTGCGCCGCGCGCTCGCGGCGCGCGGGCCGGAACTGGTGGTGGTTTGAATCGCTGGCGCGGTTGACCTGGCGCGATCGCAGCCCCCGGCGTCTCATCAAAAACTGAGCGCCAGCCCAAGCGACGTGCCCGATATGTTCTGCCCGAACGCATAGCGGGCGACGAGCCGCACCCGCGAAAACATCTTGGTGACGCCACTCGTATCGACTTCGAGCCCCGCGCCGAGCGACGTCAGGTGATTGAAGCCGAGAACGCCGGCCTGGGCGCCGAGATAGGTGGAATGCGACAGTTCGAGTACATAACGCAACGGCTTGTGCAGCACGATCGCGCCGGTGGGCGCGCGCCAGCGGGCGTAGAGATTGGCCGTCTGCGCGTCCGAACTGCCGTGCGCCGCCGACGATCCCGCAAAGCTCTGCAAATGGATGTAGCTATAGCGCCACTCGATGTCGACTTCGTAGTCCTCCCGGACGCGCTCGTAGTCGAGCATCACCGCGCCGCCGAGTCCAAACGCGCTCATCGAGCCGTGCGTGAGGACGTCGACGTCGCGGTCGGTGTGCCGGTTGATGATGAACTGCGCGGCCTGCGCGTCGCTCACGGCCTGCCCGAGTGAAAAATTGAAGATCGGCCGGAACACGAGTTCCTTGTCCGCCGTGAGCGGAAAATCCCAGCCGATGCCGCCCGTCGCCGAGACGTTGGTCCAGCGCGTCGGCAGCTTGCGGCGTTCGGCGCCGTCGGTCACGACGAAGGTCGGATCGTAGCGGCTGCCGCCGATCGCGCCTTCCAGGTAGAGCGGAAAGCTCTTGCTGATCGTGAACCCGCCGCCCAGTTGGGTCATCGAGAGGGACGGGTTGTCGGTCGAGCCGTTGCGGATGCTGAGCGAGCTCGCGGACAGATCCGGCACCGCCGAGTAGCCCATCAGCGCGAGCACGGTGTCGGCGCGCTTCTGTATGTTGCCGCCAACCACCTGAAGCGCGGGGCGTGCGGTGTCGTCGGCGCGGACCGTGCACGCTTGACAGATCGTGGCTGCGAAAAGCAGTGCCCGCGCGGCGCGGCGCACGCGATGTGCGTCTTCACAGTCGCCGGCGCGGCGGTGCGTTTGTTTCGTGGACAAGGCGATTTCGATATAAACATGAGGATCACGAATAATATCGACGACCACCCGGCATTCCGTTCCGAATTGTTGCAGGATCGAACGCCGTTGACGCGAGACATGTCAAAAATCATCCTTCCGCTGCACATACCAAAAAAAATAAAACTAGCGTAACCTGCATCTTCACCCCACGCCACGACCGGCTGGCGTGGCTCGCCGCTTACATTTGGGATGCGCGGCGCGCGCCTTGCCTCGTCGCACACGTTGCAAAAACCGGAGGCTTCGATGACATCCGTCGACCTGGAATTCGACCAGCTCAACAGTACTGTCGATGCGCTGCGGCGCTCCATCTCGAACCGCCTGATGTACGGCGTCGGCAAGGACGCCGTGACCGCGCAGCCACGCGACTGGCTGCACGCGGTCGAACTCGCGGTGCGCGACCGGCTCGTCGCGCGCTGGATGCGGACCACGCGCCAGCAATATGAACAGGATGTGAAACGCGTCTATTACTTGTCGATGGAATTCCTGATCGGCAGGACGTTTACCAACGCACTGCGCGCGCTCGGCATTCACGACGAAGTGCGGGATGCGCTCTCGGGCCTGGGCGTCGATATCAATGCGCTCGAAGATCTCGAACCGGATGCGGCGCTCGGCAACGGCGGCCTCGGCCGGCTGGCGGCGTGCTTCCTGGATTCGATGGCGACGGTCGGCATTCCGGGCTTCGGCTACGGCATCCGCTATGAATACGGCATGTTCCGCCAGACCATCGTCGACGGCGCGCAGGTCGAAACGCCCGATTACTGGCTGCGCGCCGGCAATCCGTGGGAGTTTCCGCGGCCCGAAGTGGTCTATCTGGTGCATTTCGGCGGCCGTACGGTGCAGTACGACGACCGCACCGAATGGATCGAGACCGAACATGTCAACGCGATGGCCTACGACACCGTGATTCCCGGTTTCGCGACCACCGCGACGAATACGCTGCGCCTGTGGTCCGCGCGCGCGACCGATGAATTCGACCTGTCCGCGTTCAACCAGGGCGACTACCGCCGCGCGGTGGAGGCGAAGAACACGTCCGAGCACGTGTCGCGCCTGCTTTATCCCGACGACTCCACGCAAGCCGGCCGCGAACTGCGTTTGCGGCAGGAATACTTCTTCGTCTCCGCGACGATGCAGGACCTGATCCGCCGCTATCAGCGCACGCACTCGCATTTCGGGCGGCTGGCCGAGAAGGTGGCCGTGCACCTGAATGACACGCACCCCGTGCTCGCGATCCCCGAATTGATGCGCCTGCTCGTCGATAAACATCACGTGCCGTGGGACAAGGCGTGGAAACTCGTGCAGCAGATGTTCTCGTACACGAATCACACGCTGATGCCCGAGGCGCTCGAAACGTGGGACGTCGAGATGCTCTCGCGCCTGCTGCCGCGCCATCTGGAAATCATCTTCGACATCAACGCGCAGTTCCTGAAGCAGGTGACCGAGAAGTTCGGCCTCGACGCCGACCTGATTCGCCGCATCTCGCTCGTCGACGAATACGGCCAGCGCCGCGTGCGCATGGCGCATCTGGCGATCGTCGCGAGTCACAAGGTGAACGGCGTGTCGAAGTTGCATTCGCAACTGATGACGCAAAACATCTTCTCCGACTTCGCGCGCATGTATCCCGAGCGCTTTACCAACGTGACGAACGGCATTACGCCGCGCCGCTGGCTCGCGCAGGCGAGTCCGTCGCTATCGTCGCTGATCGACGAGCGGCTCGGGCCGCGTTGGCGCACCGATCTGTTCGAACTCGGGCGGCTGCGCGAATGGCGCGACGATCCCGATTTCCGGAAAGCGTTTCACGATGCGAAGTTCGCGAACAAGCTGCGGCTCGTCGAGCGGGCGAAGCGCGAGACCGGCGCGGTGATCGATCCGCATGCGCTCTTCGACCTGCAGGTCAAGCGCATCCACGAATACAAGCGGCAACTGCTGAACATCCTGCACGTGATCGTGCGCTACAACCGCATCCGCGAGGAGCCGGAGCGCGACTGGACGCCGCGCGTCGTGATGTTCGCGGGCAAGGCGGCGTCCGCGTACAAGATGGCGAAGAACATCATCAAGCTCATCAACGACGTCGCGAAGAAGATCAACGCCGATCCGCTCGTCGGCGACCGGCTGAAAGTGGGCTTCATCCCGAACTACGGCGTGAGCGTGGCCGAGCTGATCATTCCCGCCGCCGACCTGTCGCAGCAAATTTCGATGGCCGGCACGGAAGCGTCGGGCACCGGCAACATGAAGCTCGCGCTGAACGGGGCGCTGACCATCGGCACGCTCGACGGCGCGAACATCGAAATCTGCGACGCCGTTGGCCGGGAGAACATGTTCGTGTTCGGCCACTCGACGGACGAAATCGAAGCGTTGCGTGCGGCGGGATATCGGCCGCGGCAGATCTACGAGCACAACCCGGAATTGAAGATCGCGCTCGACCAGATCCGGCTCGGCCATTTTTCGGCGGACGAGCCGCATCGCTTCTATGACATCTTCCACACGCTCGTCGACTGGGGCGACCACTACATGGTGCTCGCCGACTTCGACAGCTTCGACAAGGCGCAGGCCGAAGTCGACGAGAAGTTCCGCGACAAGGAGGCGTGGACGAGGAGCGCGATCGAGAATGTCGCCGGCATGGGCATCTTTTCGTCGGACCGGACGATCGCCGAGTATGCGCAGGAAATCTGGCACGTCGAGCCGCTGACGCTGAGTTGAGCTTGAGTTCGAGCTTGACTTGATGACCCATCCGCCGCCGCGCCCGGGAGCCGTCAGCGACGCACGGCGGTTGTCGTCGCGCGGCCCAACGTGGCTTGCGCGAGATTCGCGGTGAGCGCCCCGATCACGGCATCGAGGCTCGCGTTCGGGACTTCGACACGCAACGTGATGCAATCGTGCCGGCGGTCGGTCGCCGCGACATACACGCGCACGCGTTCGCCGAGCGCGTCGAGCAACTGGCGGCGCGGGCCGCTCGAACTCGAACCGGGAACCGTAACGGTGAGCGTGACGACGGTTTCGATGCGTCGCTTGCGTGGGATGCGCATCGGGTGCGCGCTGAGGGTCGTCGCGACCGACGGGAAAACTTCACTTGAGTGGTACATCGAGAAGGGCCGTCTTGCGACGGCCGGTAGCCATAACAGAGTCACTCTATCTGGCCGCGCCTAAACGGCGCACAAAACTCGCCGTCACCGGCGTAAACAAAGCATCAATTTGCGCTTGCGGCGGTATTGCGCGCGTGTTTCGCAATGGCCTCGTGCACGAGTACGGCGACGCGGTCGGCGAATTCCTGGTCTTTCGTGATGAGCACTTCGCGCTCGCCGTCGGGCGTCGTCACGAGCAACTGATAGATGACGTCCTGCGTGATCCAGGACAGATAGCCGACCACCGCGATCATCAGGCCGAGCACGAGCGCCGGCCCCGATCCGATGATCGCGCCAACGACGAGCGCGACGAGTCCGATCACGCCGATGATGATCGGCAGCGGCTTTTTGCGCGAAATTCTTACGACACGGGCGGAGCGCAGGTCGCGCAGCGGAAACATCTGACCCGCTGCGCTCAGGCCTGCGCGCGACAGCGTGACGCCTCGCTCGTTGAATGGGGGTTCCGTTTGCATGGGATGAAAAATAGCGGCTGAATAAAGGGCGCAGGTTACCAGACGCGGCGTCGGTTTTGTATTTCGCGGGGTTGCCATGGGTGCGTTGCAGCGGGCCCGACGGGCCGCGCCTCGGCTTTGCGCTGGTGGATGGGATGCTCGAACGCGGCGATCTGTCGCTTTACCATCGCGCACGCCACGTTCGGCAATGCGTCCTCGCTCGCGCAGCAGCAGCCTGAACGGCGCCTTCTGCAATGACGACTCCAAGAGTTCGTGTGCCCGATATTTTTTTCGCGCCGCATGTCGATTTGCGGCCACGCCGAACGACGACTATGTGGGCACACATTGGAGACGTCGATGAAATATCTCTGTCTGATCTATTACGACGAACACAAGCTCGACGCGCTTTCGTCGTCGGAATTCGATGCGCTCGTGAGGGAAGCGGTCGACTACGACGAACGCATGCGCGAAAGCGGTCATTACGTGACCTCCAACGCGCTGCAACCGACGCCGACCGCGACTTCGCTGCGCGTGCAGGGCGGCCGCGTGTCGGTCACGGACGGCCCGTTCGCCGAGACGAAGGAGCAACTCTGCGGATTCATCGTGATCAAGGCGCAGGACCTGAACGACGCAATCCGCGTGGCGTCGGCGATTCCGGCGGCGCGACTGGGCTGCGTCGAACTGCGACCGGTGAGGGATCTCAGTCGCTGGGGCGGCACGCATTGAGCTAACCGCAACTATTTTGCATGGGACCAGAGTAAGCGCTCACTCTGGTCAACAGGAGACAGACGATGCAACAGGAACATGACCTTCTGAAAACGAGTCGCGCGTTCAGCGGCTATTCGGTGAACGATGTCGCGAGGGCGAAGTCTTTCTACGGAGACACGCTCGGGCTGAACGTGTCCGAGTCGAACGGACTGCTGACGCTGCATCTCGCTGGCGGCAACAACGTGTTGATCTACCCAAAGCCGAATCACACGCCGGCGACGTTCACGGTACTCAATTTCCCGGTGGCAAGCGTCGATGACACCGTCGATATGCTCGTGAAACGGGGCGTGCGCTTCGAGCACTACAACGAGCCAAACCTGCAGACGGATGAGAAGGGCGTGTGCCGCGCGAGCGGCGGCCCAGTGATCGCGTGGTTCAAGGACCCGGCTGGCAATGTGCTTTCGATCCTCGAAGCAGATTGAGTTGCCGCGCCATCGGCGAAGGCGCGCGGCGCGCGGCCGCCAGCCTCGCCGAAGCTTCCCTAACTACAGGCCGAACCGTTTGAGGAACACCGGAAGGAGTTGCGCCATGAAGACGGCGGAGACCACCCAGACGATGATGGCATTCCTGGCATCCGATAAATCCGCCTTCGAGGCGTAGTTCGACTTCACGACTGCAATATCTGTTTTCATGGCTGGAAGTTCTCGTTCAAGACTTGTTACACGTTCCGCGAGTTCCATATTCGGTGGCTCCTGTCCTGTTCCGTTCGTTGAAGGGCCGCCTGCGCGAGAGTCAATTTTGTGGAGCGTTCCCATTTCCAGCCTCGATCTTAAGTCGGTTCATCATCGCAAAATAGTCAAGAAAGCTCATAACGCTGCAACCGACTCACTTGACCAGTCCTGTAGGAATGCTCACATTCGCACGGGGTCCAGATTCAGCGTCAAAGTCCTCTCACCAGCGACCTCAGTGTACGAGGAATAACCGCCCGCGGGCGGCACCTGGCCATCAGGCCAAGGGTCGATCGCACGCGTCGCGAACTTCCGGGATTACCCGTATGCCCGGTAGTGTCAAATCTTGCATATCGGACTTTATCGATATATAGTTCGCTTCAAGACGATTCAGAAGGTCCCTTCGGCACTCAAATGGACATCGACGCAATTCACAAGGCCCTGGCCAATCCGGTCCGCCGCGAGATTCTCGCCTGGCTGAAAGAGCCGGAGGCGCATTTCATGCAGCAGGAAATGCCGCTGGCGAATGGCGTCTGCGCGGGTCAGATCGACGCGCGTTGTGCGATGTCACAGTCGACTGTTTCGGCGCATCTCGCCACGCTGCACAAGGCGGGACTGGTCACGTCGAAGCGCATCGGGCAGTGGGTGTTTTTCAAGCGCGACGAGGCCGTGATCCAGGCGTTCCTCGATCACATCAACAAGGGCCTTTAGGACTTCCAGGCCCGCGTCGGTACAGCAGGTCGTGAAAATCGTCGAAGCAGTTCCATGTTCCTCATAGTTCATTCAGGATCACTACTCATGCCAAACCTTTTCGACCCGCTTCAAGTCGGCGCCCTTACGCTGCGCAATCGCATCATCATGGCTCCGCTCACGCGCCAGCGCGCAGGTTCCGCGCGCGTGCCGAACGCGCTGATGGCGAAGTACTACGCCGATCGTGCGGCAGCCGGCCTCATCCTGAGCGAGGCGACTTCGGTCACGCCGCAGGGCGTGGGTTACGCCGATACACCGGGCATCTGGTCGGATGAGCAGGTCGAAGGCTGGAAGCTCGTCACGAAGGCCGTTCACGACGCGGGCGGCAAGATCTTCCTGCAACTGTGGCACGTCGGCCGTGTTTCGGATCCGGTATTCCTCAATGGGGAACTGCCGGTCGCGCCGAGCGCGATCGCGGCATCGGGGCACGTGAGCCTCGTGCGTCCGAAGCGTGAGTACGTGACGCCGCGCGCACTCGAACTCGACGAAATTCCGGGCATCGTGGCCGCATATCGCAAGGGCGCGGAAAACGCGAAGCGCGCGGGCTTCGACGGCGTCGAAGTGCATGGCGCGAACGGCTATCTGCTCGACCAGTTCCTGCAGGACAGCACCAACAAGCGCACCGACATCTACGGCGGCTCGATCGAGAACCGTGCGCGTCTGCTGCTCGAAGTGACGGACGCATGTATCGACGTGTGGGGCGCGGATCGCGTAGGTGTTCACCTCGCGCCGCGCGCCGACTCTCACTCGATGGGCGACAGCGACCGCGCCGCAACCTTCGGCTACGTGGCACGCGAACTCGGCAAGCGCAAGATCGCGTTCATCGCCGCGCGCGAATACGTTGGCGCGGACAGCCTCGGACCGCAGTTGAAGAAGGCGTTCGGCGGCGTGTATATCGCGAACGAAAAGTTCACGAAGGAAAGCGCGCAGGCGGCGCTCGAGCGCGGCGACGCCGACGCTGTGGCCTGGGGTCAGCCGTTCATTGCCAACGCGGATCTCGTGCGCCGCTTCGAAGTCGATGCCTCGCTGAACGCGCCGGATGCGTCGACGTTCTACGCCCCGGGTGCCGAAGGCTATACCGACTATCCGATGCTCGAAACCGCGGACTGAGTCATCGCGCGCGACGCATCGAAAAAACAGCGGCTTCGGCCGATGTGCTTCGTTTACAGCCGTTCCCGCAGGTACGCCGCCGTGCGGCTCGCGCCGACCTTGGCGACTTCGCGCGGCAGTCCGCAAGCCACGGTTTTGCCGCCGTCATCGCCGGCACCGGGGCCGATGTCGATGAGCCAGTCGCTATGCGCGGCAACGCGCATGTCATGCTCGACGACGATCACCGTATTGCCCGCATCGACGAGTCCCTGGAGTTGCGTCATCAACCGGTCCACGTCGGCGGGATGCAGGCCCGTGGTCGGTTCGTCGAGGATATAGAGCGAGTCGCCGCGTTGCGCGCGCTGCAATTCGGTCGCGAGCTTGATGCGCTGCGCCTCGCCGCCCGACAGTTCCGTCGCGGGCTGGCCGAGCCGCAGATAGCCGAGGCCGATGTCCTGCAACACCTTCAGCGCGCGCATGACTTGCGCTTCGCCGGCGAAGAACTCGCAGGCGGCGTCGACGGTCAGTCCCAGCACCTGCGCGATGCTCTTGCCATGCCAGTCGATTTCGAGCGTTTGCGCGTTGTAGCGCGTGCCGTGGCAGGTGGAGCAGGGTGCATAGACGCTCGGCAGGAACAGCAGTTCGACGCTGACGAAGCCTTCGCCTTCGCACGTCGGGCAGCGGCCCTTCGCGACGTTGAACGAAAAGCGGCCCGCGTCGTAGCGCCGCTTGCGAGCCGCGGGGGTGTCGGCAAAGAGCTTGCGGACGTGATCGAAGAGTCCCGTGTAGGTGGCGAGGTTCGAACGTGGCGTGCGACCGATCGGCTTCTGGTCGACGCGTACGAGCCGCCGGATCGCGCTCATGCCTTCGACGATATCGCCGCCCGTCGGTTCAGTGTCGGCGGCGAGCAGCGGATCGAGCTCTTCGTCGGCATCGGGCGTGAGCGTGCGCCCGAGATGAGCCGCGACGAGTTCCGGCAGCGCCTGGCTGACGAGGCTCGACTTGCCCGACCCCGACACACCGGTCACGGTCGTGAAGCAGCCGAGCGGAAACGACGCATCGAGCTCATGCAGGTTGTTGCGCGTGATCTTCGCGAGCCGCAGCCAGCCCGAAGGCTTGCGCGGCGTGTGCGCGGCGGGCTTGTGCGTGGCGAAGAGATGCTTGCGCGTCTGCGATTCCTCGACGTTCGCGAGCCCCTTTGGCGGCCCGCTATAGACCACATGTCCGCCCTGTTCGCCCGCCGCCGGTCCGACATCGACGAGCCAGTCCGCGCGACGCATCATGCTGAGATCGTGCTCCACGACGAACAGCGAATTGCCCGCCGCCTTCAGGCGCTCGAGTGCTGCGAAGAGCGCTTCGCCGTCGGCCGGATGCAGGCCCGCCGATGGTTCGTCGAGCACATATACGACGCCGAACAGTTGCGATGCGAGCTGGGTCGCGAGACGCAGGCGCTGCAATTCGCCCGATGAAAGCGTGGGCGTCGCACGATCGAGCGCGAGGTAGCCGAGGCCGAGATCGGTGAGCGTCGTGAGGCGTTCGAGTAGCTCCGCCGCGATACGCTGCGCCGCGACCCGTTTCTCGTCCGACATGTTCGGCGTGCGCCTGACATCGGGCGACGCCTTGTGCGCCGAGCCGCCGGCGGCGACGCGCCGCTCGGTCGCCTCGCGCATGGCGCGCTTGCCGAGGATCGCGCCGTCGCCATCGTTCCCGTGCGTGTGTGCGGGCAATTCGCCGCGCGCGATCGGTCCGAGGAGGTCGGCGACGCGCGCCAGCGGCAGGCGCGAAAACGCGGCGATATCGAGCCCCGCGAACTTCACCGACAACGCCTCGCGCTTCAACCGCTTGCCATGACACGCCGGGCATTCGCTGCTGACCATGTATTGCGAGACGCGCTTTTTCATCAGCGCGCTCTGCGTGTTCGCGAACGTATGCAGCACGTAGCGCCGCGCGCCGGAAAACGTGCCCTGGTAGCTCGGCTCCAGCTTGCGCTTGAGCGCGACGCGCGTGGCCTCGGGCGTCAGGCCGGCGTAGACGGGGACGGTCGGCGTTTCGTCGGTGAAGAGAATCCAGTCGCGATCCTGCTTCGGCAGATCGCGCCACGGTGTGTCGACGTCGTAGCCGAGCGTCACGAGGATGTCGCGCAGGTTCTGCCCGTGCCACGCCGGCGGCCATGCGGCGATCGCGCGCTCGCGGATCGTCAGCGAATCGTCGGGAACCAGCGATTTTTCCGTGACCTCGTAGACGCGCCCGAGTCCGTGACACGTCGGGCACGCGCCCTGGACCGTGTTCGGCGAGAAGTCCTCGGCGAAGAGCATCGGCTGCTTCGGCGGATAGCTGCCAGTGCGCGAATAGAGCATGCGCACGAGGCTCGACAGCGTGGTGACGCTGCCCACCGACGACCGCGCGTTCGGCGTGCCGCGCTGCTGCTGGAGCGCGACGGCGGGCGGCAACCCTTCGATCGCGTCGACTTCGGGCACGCCGACCTGTTCGATCAGCCGCCGCGCGTAAGGCGCGACGGATTCGAAGTAGCGACGCTGCGCCTCGGCATAGAGTGTGCCGAACGCAAGCGACGACTTGCCCGAACCGGACACGCCCGTGAACACGACGAGCGCATCGCGGGGAATGTCGACGTCGATGTTCTTGAGGTTGTGTTCGCGCGCGCCGCGAACGCGGACAAAGCCGGCACGCGATGCTTCGACGGAAGGTTTTGGGCGGGAGTTCATGCGCTCCGACGATAGCAAGCGCCGCGCCCGAACGCCAGGAGGCCGCTTATGAAGGCACCTTACGAAGGCAGCTTCGCCGCGAGCACGTCGATGTTCATGATCTCGGGCGGCTTCGCGAACAGATCAGCGGCCTTCGCCATCAGCGCCTCGGCGACCTTGCCCGACAAGTGCGCCTGGCGACCGGCGTCGTCGGGAAATGCGTCGAAGATGCCGAACGTCGACGGGCCGATGCGCAGGCCGAACCACGCGATCGTTGCAGGTTCCTGCTCGACGAGCGGCAGTCCACTCATCAGGAAGCTCTCCACTTCCTGCTCCTTGCCCGGCTTCGCTTCCAGGCGGACGAACAATGCGGCCTTCACCATGACACGACTCCTTTGGCAGACGTTGGGGGGATGATCGAATCATAGGTGCTCTCTTTGATTCCCGCCGGGATGGGGTGCCAGGCGGCATGTCAAAACGCCCGCCGATGGTGTATTGATTGCAGTGGCGCTGGAATCGATGAAAAAGCGAGGGCACTCATGATCGGCAGTCTGATTTCGGACATCCTGTTCGGCTTCACCGGATTGATCAGCATCATCAATCCGCTGGGCGTCGCGTTCGTGTTTCTCGACCGCACGGAGGGCCTCACCACGGAAGAGCGCGACGCCCTCGCGAAGAAGGTGGCGATCAATTCGATGTGCGTGCTGCTGGTCGCGTTCTTTGCCGGCACGCCGATCCTGCATCTGTTCGGCATTTCGATGCAGGCGCTGCGCATCGGCGGCGGGCTTGCGGTGGCGGTCAGCGGCTGGCAGATGCTCAACGCGCCCGACGTCAGCACGAAGGAAGCGACCGTGCGCAACGTCGATGCCGACAACGCGATGTCGAAAGCCTTTTTCCCGCTGACCATTCCACTCACGACCGGCCCGGGCTCCATCGCCACGGCGATTGCGCTCAACGCCAATCGCACGCACAAGCTGTCGGAATTCGTGGCGTCGGCGGTGGCATCGATTGCGATTTCGGCGCTGGTCGCCGGTGCTGTCTATTTGACGCTCAGCCACTCCGCGCGTTTTTCGCGCTATCTGGGCATCGATGGCACGAAGGTGGCGATGCGGATCTCGTCGTTCCTGCTGCTGTGCGTCGGCGTGCAGATCATGCTGACCGGAATCGGCGAATTCCTGGCGCCGATTGCGAGCGCGCGTTAGCCATCGGGGGTTTCAGCGCGATCGTTCCGGCGTTCCGTCGTTTCGTCGTTCCGGGCTTCAGGTTATGCTCGCGGTTCAATCGACAGCGAGCGAACCCATGGACGAAAACGGAATCCGCGAACTCGAAACGCGCCTGCAACAAGCAATGCTGGCATCCGACGTCGACGCGCTCGGCACGCTGCTCGCCGACGACCTGACTTTCGTCGATGCAACGGGCAAGGTCTGGACCAAAACGGACGACTTGAACGGGCATCGATACGGCGTTCAGCGCATCGAGCAACTCGACGTGGAAGAGCAGACGGTTCGCGTGTATGAGAAATGCGCCGTCACGGTGACGCGCGTCGCGTTGCGTGGCACGTTCGGCGGCGCGCCGTTCGCCGGCAGTCTCCGGTACACGCGCACGTGGTGTGAAACAGGCGGCGGCTGGCGGATCATCGCTGCGCAATGCAGCCTCGTTCCGTTCTGACTCCCTTCAAACGACATCTTCGGCAAAGAAGCGGCGGCGTGCCGCTTCGTCGCTGGGCGTCTCGGGGCCGAGGCCCTGCATGTCGGGCGCGCGGCCCGGGTCTTTCGCCAGGTTGGGGAAGACGTGCGCACGGCGCGCGTCGGCGGCAGGGCCAGTCTCGTACATCAGCAGCATGAGCCAGCTCTGCACGCGATGCAGCGCGCCGTAGTACGCATCGTGCTCGCGCGCGTACGCGTGGGCGGCCGCGTCCCAGTCATTCGTTGCCAGCAGGCGGTCGCGCAGCACGCGCACGTCGCGAAGCGTCAGCGCAAGGCCGCAGCCCCAGGCCGGATTGCTGGCTGCGGCAGCATCGCCGATCAGCACGACGCCGTCGCGATACGGATGCTCGACCCACGTATCGGCGCCCGGATAGGCCGCAAGCGGACCGGCGGCTTCGGCTTTTTCGTACCACTCCCGCGGCGCACCCGTTTCGACGCACGAGGTCACGAAGTCGCCGGCATGGCCGCTGCCGCTCATCGTGCGCGGCGTATTGGCCGACGAGTACACGAAATACGACCGAAAGCGCTGCTTGCCGAGCGGAAAGACCAGCGCCGCTCGTCCGACAGCCGGATTCTGGACGTACTGAACGGTATCGTCCGGCACGTACAGACCCTCGTGCAGAACGCCTGCGATCATCAGCGGATGCTGGTCGCGATCGACCGTGAAGCCCGCCGTCGCGCGCACTTTCGAGGCACGGCCATCGGCGCCGATCACGAGTCTCGCCGATATTCGCTCTTCGCCGTGCGCGCCGCGCATCCGCAAGTACGGCGGCGTGCCGGCTTCGACCGCGGTGATTTCGACGCCGCGCCGAACGTCTGCGCCGGCTGCCTCCGCGGAGTCGAGAAGCTGGCGCTGCATGGCGGGATGATAGAAGTCGAGGCACCCGTGGTGCCCCGGTGTGGTCGCAATCAGATCGCGGCAGTCGCGCGGCGCGCCGCCGAGATAGCGCTTCCAGTAGCGGACTTCGATCGCGCCGGCGCTATCGAGCAGGCCGTCGATGCCGAGCGCGGTGGCCTCGGGACGCCCCCAAGACAGCATCCCTTCGCCGCGCACGCGATCCTTGAACGCGAGCGCGCGCTCGACGACGAGCGTGCGGATGCCGCTCCCGGCCAGCGCGCGCGCAAGCGTCGCGCCGGCCAGCCCTCCGCCGACGATGGCGACGTCATAGTCGGACGGTGTCAAACGGGCGCTCCTTTGCCTTCGCGGCAGGCAGGGGTCGCGCAATGCTATGCCGGAGCGTCTTAGCTATGCAATTACCGCGCAACGTGCAGCTAGGCCGACAGCAGCGATCCGGTGCGGAACGCCTTCGCGCCGGCGATGCGCGCCACCTCGAGTCCGGCCGTCGCAAAGCGCGTGATGTGCCGCGCGTACATCACGCCCGAGGTCGTGCAATTGAGCGTGGTCACGGTATCGGTGAGCGGATCGACGACATCGGCGATCGCGTCACCCGCCTCGATGAACGCGCCGACCTTAGCGCGGAACACGAGCACGCCCGACACCGGCGCGACGATCGGCTCGGCGCCCGCGAGCGGCGTCGCGGGATGGGCGAGCGGCGGCATGGGCGCGGCGGGCGCATCGATCACGCCACGATGGATCAGGTAATTGACGATGCCCTGCGAGTCGGCGTCGGCTAATTCGTACGACACGTCATGCTGGCTGCGCAGTTCGACCGTCACCGAGATGCCGCCGTTCGGGATCGGGTAGCGCTCGCCGAACCGCGCGCGCAGGTCGGACCAGCAGAAACTGTGGATCTCGTCGAACGGATTGCCGACCGAGTTCAGAGCCAGCAGCGATGCCTTCGAGTCCAGGTAGCGCGCGAGCGGTTCGACTTCTTCCCAGATGTCCGGATTCGTGTACAGATGCAGCGCGGCGTCGAGGTCGCAATGCAGGTCGAGCACGACATCGGCGTCGTAAGATAGTTTTTGCAGCGCGAGGCGTTGCGATTCGAGTTCGGTATGCGGCGTCTGTTCGTCGAGCGCGTCAAGCATGGCGGCGCGCACGGCGAGCTTGTTCGCATCGACGTCGCCGGTCAGGCGCGCTTCGATGCGCGGCGCGACGAGCGCGGCGAGATCGTGGAAATTGCGGTTGAAATTGTGGCCGCTGTTCGCCTCGAAGCGGCCGAGCAACTGGCCGTGCAGGAGCTGGTTCAAGCCGATCGGATTCGGCACCGGCACGATGACCACTTCACCGCGCAGCTTCCCCGCCGCCTCGAACGCGGCGAGATGGCGGCGCAGGCGCCACGCGACGAGCATGCCGGGCAGTTCGTCCGCGTGCAGGGACGACTGGATATAAATCTTCTGGCCGCCGCCGGGACCGTAGTGAAAACTCGTGATGGCGCGGGCAGTGCCGAGCGTCGGTGAAATCAGGTTATGGCTTTTGGTCTGCATGGTCTTCGAGCGCACGACGAATGCATCCGGTCGCGCTTTGGATGGTTGCAAAGGGAAGTGGAGCGCGGCGAAGCCCGGGTGTCTCGGCCCGGCAGCGCGCGCTCCAGACGTTCGATCTTAGCCGAAAACGGCTGCGGCGAATCCTTGGAGAGCGCGCAGTCCAAACAAAACGGGCCCCGCGCAAAGCGCGGAGCCCGTCGTGAAAGCTGCTTGCTGCGCGGCTTTCGGATCGCTTGCGGCGTGGCTTAGCTGCCGTACACGTCGAAGTCGAAGTACTTCTTCTCCAGCTTCTTGTACGTGCCGTCCTTGATGATGTCGGCGATTGCCTTGTCGATCTTCGACTTCAAGTCCGTATCTTCTTTGCGCAGGCCGATGCCGGCGCCGTTGCCGAGCGTCTTCGGATCGTCGATGTTCTTGCCGGCGTATTCGAAGCCCGCGCCGCGCGGCGTCTTCAGGAAGCCGATTTCAGCCTGCACCGCGTCCTGCAGCGCCGCGTCCAGACGGCCTGCGATCAGGTCGGCGTAGACCTGGTCCTGGTTCTGGTACGGCGTGACCTTCACGCCCTTGGGCGCCCAATAGGTCTTGGCGTAGGTTTCCTGAATCGTGCCTTGCTCCACGCCGACCGTCTTGCCCGCCAGGCTTTCCGGCGTCGGCTGGATGTTGCTGCCCTTCTTCGCGACGAGGCGCGTCGGGGTGTTGAAGAGCTTGCTCGAGAACGCGATCTGCTCGGCGCGTTGCGGCGTCATCGACATCGACGAGAGCACGCCGTCGAACTTCTTCGCCTTCAGTGCCGGGATCATGCCGTCGAAGTCGTTTTCGACCCACACGCACTTCGCCTTCAGGCGCGCGCAGATTTCGTTGCCGAGGTCGATGTCGAAGCCCACCAGCTTGCCGTCCGGTCCCTTCGATTCGAACGGCGGATAGCTAGCGTCGACGCCGAAGCGGATCGTGGAATAGTCCTTGGCCTGTGCGGCGGTGACGGCGGTAAGCGACGTGACTGCGATGAGGGACATCGTCAGGGCGGCAAGCAGTTTTTTCACTGTTTTAAACTCCAGAGGGTGGTCGATACATCCCGGCAGGTCTCTTTTCCGGGGCGGCGGCGCGAGTCGCACCGCACGGTTTTCTATTCCGCGGATCGTGTCCAGTCAGAATCCGCAGCAGATTAACATCCCAAAATAGTTACGGAGTTAGTGAAAGCCCCGATGGCGGCTGATTAGAGTCAATCCTCGTGCGGGTTCGCAGAGCGCGCCTGGTGACATCGGACGATGAGTGCGTGATCCGGGCCGGCACGAAAGTTCGACGTTCGACTTTCGTCAGGTGCTTGAAAGTAGACGCGATCCTTCGATGAGCTAGCAAGCGCTGCGCGAGATTCTGATTTCCCTGCATCCGATCGCCCGGTGCAGTCCCCTGGTTCGAGGCCGTGCGGCTCGCAACGTGAATCTCATCAGTTGTACCCAAAGGCCTTGCGGCGTGAGCCGCAAGGCCTTTGGTGCATCCGGGCGTATGCCATCCGGCTGAATTGCCCGTCTTTCATCGCCGGGCGATGCTCGAACTGGCGTTATGACCAGGACTTTCCCCAACGTCCCCACGACGCCGTCCATGAGTTGCGACAAAAAGCGACTTGCGTTTGTATACCTGTTCGAGTATAAATACATGCAGTCAGACGAAAAACCGCTCTTCTGGGTGGGCAGCAGCAAAAAGGATCTGTGCGCGCTTCCAGCGGAGGTGCGCCAGTTTTTCGGTCACGCGCTCGATGTCGCGCAACGCGGTAGTCACCATCAGGCGGCGAAAGTGTTGCGCAGTTTCGGCGGTGCGGGCGTGCTGGAGATCGTGGAGGACGACGCTGCGGGTACCTATCGCGCGGTCTATACGGTGCGGTATCGGGAAGCGGTATTTGTTCTGCACTGCTTCCAGAAGAAGAGCAAGTGCGGTATCGCCACGCCAAGCGAAGAGATGGACATCGTCCGGTCGCGGCTGAAAGTGGTGGAAATCTTGGCCAAGGAGCTACGAAGTGGAAAAACGTATCATTGATGGTGTGGAATTCGAAGTCGGTTCGGGTAACGTCTTCGCCGACCTCGGTCTGCCCGACGCCGAAAAGCTCAAGATCAAGTCCGGGCTCGTGTTCGAGATCGCAAAGGCCATTCGTCGGCTTGAGCTCACTCAGGAGCAGGCGGCTCGCCGCATGGGCATCCCGCAACCAAAGGTGTCCGGCCTGCTGCGCGGCGATTTCGCCAATCTTTCGGAACGCAAACTGATGGATTGCCTGACGCGCCTCGGATACGACATCGAGATCACGGTGAAGCGGACCGCGGCCGAGACGGGCCATCTCGTGCTCGCCGTGGCCTGAGTTCGCCGCCGCTCGAATGTGGCTATCGGCCGCTGTCGGCTGCTGCTGGTGGCTACTGGTGGCTATCGAGCGTCTTGCCGGCTTGCCCGGCGCGATGCTTCGACGTGTGGCTCTTGTGTTTCGCGGGCGCATGAGACGAGTGGGCGCCGGAGTGTTGTCCCGGCATGGAAGACGCGCCCTCCGCGAAGTGATACGTTTCCGCCCGGGCGGCCGTCGACAGTGCAGCCAACGCGCACAACGCCACGAAGGCCAGATATTTCGCCTGCTGCATCAGATTCTCCTGGGATCGGGGCTGCGAGCTTACCTCAAGGCGCGCGAGGCTCGTGCCGAACGGTCGGCTCAACGCTTGCGCAGCGGCTGATCCTTCATGAACCACGCGAGCACGAACGCAATTAACACGACACCCGCCGCGACCAGATAAACCGTGTGCATCGACGCTGCGAAGGCGTTCAGGTAATCGTCATGCAGCGCGGCCGGCAAGTGCTGGATGGCTTGCGGCCCAAGCGATCGCGGCAACTCGACGCCTGCTGGAATCGCCGCTTCGAGCCGCGAGCGCAGTCCGTTCGTGAAGATCGCGCCGAAGGCGGCGACGCCCACCGAGCCGCCAATCGAGCGAAACAGCGTCGCACCGGAGGTCGCCACGCCGATGAAGCGAAACTCCACGGCGTTCTGCACTGCGAGCACGAGCACCTGCATCACCATGCCGAGTCCCAGGCCGAGCACCGCCATGTAGGCGTACATGACGTGAATCGGCGTGGCGATCTGCAACGTGGAAAGCAGCAGCATCGCGCTGGCGACGAGCGCCGTGCCGGCGATCGGAAACAAGCGGTACTTGCCGATCTTGCTGATTACGCGCCCGCTCACGATCGACGAGAACAGCACGCCCGCCATCATCGGCGTGATCTGCAAGCCGGCTTGCGACGGCGTCGAGCCCTTCACGACCTGCAGATAAAGCGGCAGGAAGGTGACCGAGCCGAACAGCGAAAAGCCGATGATGAATCCGATCAGCCCGCTCAACACGAAGGTGCGCTCCTTGAATAGCGAGAGCGGCATGATCGGTTCGGCGGCGAGGCGTTCCTCATACACAAAACCCCCGATCGAGATCAGCCCCAGCAGCAGCGTGCACCACAGTTGCGGCGAACTCCACGGCAACAGCGTGCCGCCCTGGCTCGTGAACAGGATGATGCAGGTGAGGGCGGAGGCGAGAAACGCCGCGCCCATATAGTCGATCTTGTGTTTGACGTGCGCCGTGTGCGGCTTGAACACGGCGCCGATCACGATGAGCGCGGCAATACCGAGCGGCACGTTGATATAGAAGATCCAGCGCCACGACAAATGCTCGACGATAAACCCGCCGAGCAGCGGCCCGACCACCGTCGCGAGGCCGTACACGCCGCCGAACAGACCCTGGAACCGGCCGCGCTCGGCGGGCGGAATGACGTCGGCGATCGCGGCCATCGTGATGACCATCAGGCCGCCGCCGCCCAGGCCCTGCAACGCGCGCAACACGATCAGCTGCGTCATGTCCTGCGCTACGCCGCACAGGATCGAACCGGCGAGAAAAATCAGGATCGATGCCTGCAGCACGACCTTGCGGCCGAACAGGTCGCCGAACTTGCCGTAGAGCGGCACGACGATCGTCGAAGTCAGCAGATATGACGTGACGACCCACGACAAGTTTTCAAGCCCGCCCAGTTCGCCGACGATGGTCGGCAGCGCCGTCGACACAATGGTCTGGTCGAGCGCACCGAGCAACATGACGAGCAGGAGCGCCGTGAAGAGCAGGCGGATCGGCGGCCTTTCGGAAGCTTGCGCGGCGGCCGCGGTTTGGTGCAAAGCTGCCATTGCAGGGACTCGGTTGAAATTAATTAACACGGAAGTTAATATAGGCCAGGTATCTGACAAGGTCAATGCGTCCATGACAAAAGTTGTTACTGAAACTGACTTGGCAATCGCGCCGCCCGCCGCGCCGAAGAAGGCGGGCCGGCGCCCCGGCCGTCCGACTGGCGCGCACGGCAGTGACGCGCGCGAGCAATTACTGGATGTCGCGCTCGGCATGTTCGCGCGGCAGGGCATCGTCGAGACGACGCTCGGGGCGATCGCGCGCGAGGCGGGCGTGACGCCGGCGATGGTCCACTATTACTTCAAGACACGCGACCAGTTGCTCGACGTGCTGATCGACGAGCGCTTCGGCCCGTTGCGGACCGAACTCGGCCAGGCGTTCACCAGTTCGGACGAGCCGGCCGATGCCCTGCGCGCGTTCGCCGAAGCGCTGGTCGCAACGGTCGACAAGCATCCGTGGTTCGCGTCGCTCTGGGTCCGCGAAGTGATCAGCGAGGGCGGCTTGCTCCGGCTGCGCATCGCCGAGCGTTTCGGCGATGCCCACCGGAAGGCGACGATCGAACGCATCGAAAAGTGGCAGAGGGAGGGCAAGCTGAACCCGGAACTGGAGCCGTCGCTGGTGTTCGTGTCGCTGTTCGGCCTGACGGTATTCCCGCTTGCCACCTGGAAGTGGCGCGAAGGCGAACGCAAGCTGACGAGCGAGCAGATCGCGCGCCACGCTGTCGCGCTGCTCACGCACGGCGTCGGGCCTCGCTAAGCGGCACTAACGGGCACCAACGGACACTCACGGAGCGCGCGACGCGATGGAAAACCTGCTCAAGAAACTCGACTTGACTTCGCTGCGGCTTTTCGTGGCCGTCTGCCAGGAGAAGAACATCGCGCGGGCGGCGGAGCGCGAGTTCATCGCGTCGTCGGCGGTGAGCCGGCGCATCGCCGAGATCGAGGGGCTGATCGGCCTGCCGGTGATCGAGCGGCAGTCGCGCGGCATCGCGGTGACGCCGGTCGGCGAGACGGTGCTGCGCTACGCGCAGATGATCATCGCCGATATCGAGGCGATGAGCGCCGAACTGTCGCTGTTTCAGTCGGGGGCCAAGGGCAGCGTGCGCGTGGTGGCGAATCTGTCGTCGATCGTGCAGTTCCTGCCGGAAGACGTCGCCGCATTCGAGCGCGTGTTTCCGAACGTTCACATCGACCTGGAAGAGCGCCACACGGCCGATGTGCTGCGTCTCATCGCCGAGCGCGGCGCCGATCTCGGCATCTGCAACGCGACGGGGCTCGATGCCGCAGAGGTCGAGCACGCGCCGTATCGGTCCGACCGCCTCGCGCTCGCGGTGCCGCGCGCTCACCGGTTCGCGGCGGCGGCGCGCGTCGCGTTCGCGGAGTTGACGGGCGAACGCTTCGTCGGCCTGCACGATGAAAGCGCGCTGACGCGGCAACTCGCAGCCGAGGCGGCGCGCCAGCACGCGCAACTCGACGTCAAGATCCGCGTGAGCAGCCTCGATGCACTCTGCCGCATGGTCCACGCGGGACTGGGCGTGGCGATCGTGCCGGAGCAGACGGCGCAGCTTTATCTGGGCACGCTGGATATCGCGATCGTGCCACTGTCCGATGCGTGGGCCGTGCGTCAACTGGTGATCGTCTACAAGCATCGCGAGCAGTTGAGCGCGAGCGCGGCGGCGCTGGTGCGGTTTCTCGCGCAGGAAGTCACTTAGCGCGTTGAGCGCGGAAAGGGGCAGAGGCCTCGCGAACCGAGACGCGAGCGTTGCCAACTCGATACTTCGCCGCGCCGGGCGCCGCTCGTATAGTGACGCGTAGCAAGGAGAAGCCCATGGAAGACCTGATTCGCCTGAGCGGCCGCGCGCTCTACCTGTCGCAGGATCCCGCCATCGTCCGCGCGCAGCTCGCCGGCAAGCCGATGACGCGGGCGGCGGCCGGTCCGTTGCGCGATAACGTATCGACCGACGAAATCACGCCCGTCACCGTCATGCTGACCTACGACGAGCGTCTCGGCCGGTATCCGTACGTCGGCTTCGAAGCGGGCGGCGAAAAACCGATCGGCGACTTCGACGTGAAGAACGGCGGCTTCCAGATCACGGTCGCCGGCAAGCGCTATGGCAAGGGATCGTCGCGGGAATCGAGCCCGCTTGCCGAATTGTCGGCGGGAATACGGCTGATCGTCGCTGAGAGTTTCGAGCGCATCTATCAGCAGAATTGCGACAACATCGGCATTCTGACCACCACCGATTTCTCCGTGCTCGACCGCATTCTCGCGGGTGAGCCGGTGCCGATCGACGAATTCCTGAGCGGCCGCGACGCCCTCACGCAGCAGATCATCCGCAGCGGCGGGCTGCTCGCGTACAGCAAGTTCGCCGACTGGCCCGCGCCACGCCCGCGCGAGGTGAGCGCGAGCACCGGTCAGCCGAAGACGCTCGTCGAAAAGATCATCGAGCGGCATCTGCATCCGGGCACGGAACGCGCCGAGCTCGGCGACGGCGTGTTCGTCGCTGCCGACTGGCGTTTCTCGCACGACTATTTCACCGGGATGTGCGCGCACCTGATGCATCGCGCGTTCGGCAAGCCGGCGGCGCTGCACGCGCCGGATCACATCATCGCATTCCAGGACCATCTGATTCTCGCACCACAAAGCGTGCCGCACGTGCAGGGCGGCTTGCTGCCGGGCGTCGCGAACCTGATGGAAGGCCACACCACCTTTGCGCGCAGCTATCCGGTGCGCGCGCACGGCGCGTTGCCCGATGGCGTGCCCGGCTCCGACGGCATCTGTCACGCGGTGATGGCCGAACGCTACGCGCTGCCGGGCCAGATCGTCGCGGGCACGGACTCGCACACGCCGCATTCCGGCTCGCTCGGCTGCCTTGCGTTCGGCGCGGGCGCGACCGAGATCGCGAACAGTTGGGTCACCGGCTACGTGCGCTGCAAGGTGCCGGAGACGTTGCGTGTCGAAGTCGAGGGCACGTTGCGTGCGGGCGTGACAGCGAAGGACGTCGTGCTGTATCTGCTTGCGACCGAGTCGATCCGCGCGGGCGGCGCGATCGGCCTCGTGTTCGAATACGCGGGGTCGGCGGTGCGCGAGATGTCGATCGACGAGCGCGCGACGCTCACCAACATGGTCGCGGAACTGGGCGGATTCACGGGCATCGTCGAGCCGGACGAGAAGACGGTCGCGTTCCTGAAGGAGCGGCGCAATGTCGACTTCACGGTCGAAGGGTGGATGAAGAGTGACGCGGGCGCGACCTACGCCGACGTGATCCGCATCGACGCCGGCAGGATCGAGCCGATGCTCGCGCGTCCCGGCGACCCCGGCAATGGCGTGGCGGCGTCGCAGCTTGGTTGTGAAGTCGCGGTGAACATTGCGTACGGCGGCTCGTGCACGGCGGGCAAGCGCGAGGACTTCGACTATTACCACGAGGTGCTGCGCTGGGGCGTCGAGCGCGGCATGACAGTCGCGGCCGGTACGCAATTGTTCCTGCAGTTCGGCACGATGGAAGTGCGCCGCTATTGCGAGGAAAAGGGCTATTTGCCGACCTTCGACCAGGCAGGCGTCACGCTCGTGATGCCCGGCTGCGGCTCGTGCGCGAATTGCGGGCCGGGCCAGTCGACCTCTTCCGCCGACGTCACGATCAGCGCGATCAACCGCAATTTCCCGGGCCGTTCGGGGCCCGGCAACGTGTGGCTCGCGAGCCCCTACACCGTTGCGGCGAGCGCGCTGGCGGGCAGGATCGTCACGTTCGAGGCGTTGCAGAAGACCCGCTGAGTATCCAGGCGGTTAAAATGCGCGCCGGACTTCGCGTTTCCGGCAGCGCCGCTACGAACCGACAGGGACGAGCACGAGCAACCGGCGCGAGACTGGCCTCATCAGTAACAAGTTGCAGGGGCACGGAGTAAGGCGCATGGGGCCAGAGTAAGCGCTGAAGCGCTAACTCTGGCCGACAGCGCCAACTCGGGTCGACCGCAACAAGTTGCATGGGACCCGAGTAAGGCGCTAAAGCGCCAACTCGGGTCGACAGGAGACAAATAGATGGCAACCCCTCAAGCGGCGAACGCGCCGAGCGCGCACGCCGACTCCCAATCCGCCGCGCTTTCGGCCGGCACGATCTCCGCGCGGCTCGACCGCCTGCCCGCCACGCGCTCGATGTGGAAGCTCGTCGTCCTCCTGAGCCTCGGGTTCTTCTTCGAACTGTACGACCTCCTGTACTCGGGCTACGTCGCGCCGGGGCTCGTGAAGAGCGGCATCCTCACGCCGACGACCGTCGGCCTGTTCGGCATGACGGGTGTCGCGAGCTTCATCGCGTCGCTGTTCACGGGGCTGTTCATCGGCACGATTGCGTGCGGCTTTCTCGCCGACCGCTTCGGGCGACGCGCGATCTTCACGTACTCGCTGCTGTGGTACACGGCCGCAAACCTGATCATGGCGTTCCAGGACACCGCGACGGGCCTCAATCTCTGGCGCTTCATCGCCGGACTCGGCATCGGCGTCGAACTCGTCACGATCGGGACATACATTTCGGAACTGGTGCCCAAGCACATTCGCGGACGGGCGTTCGCCTGCGAGCAGGCGGTCGGCTTCATGGCGGTGCCGGTCGTCGCGTTTCTTTCGTATCAGCTCGTGCCGCGCGCGCCGTTCGGTATTGACGGCTGGCGCTGGGTCGTCGTGATCGGGGCGCACGGCGCGCTCTTCGTGTGGTGGATTCGCCGGCATCTGCCGGAAAGTCCGCGCTGGCTTGCGCAGAAAGGGCGGCTCGAAGAAGCCGACCGCGTGATGACGGACCTCGAAGCGAAGATCGCGAACGAGTACGGCCGGCCGCTGCCGCCGCCCGCCGCGCCCGAGCCCGTTTCGACGCGCGGTACGTTCGGCGACATGTGGAAGCCGCCCTACGGCAAGCGCGCGACGATGATGATCATTTTCAACGTGTTCCAGACGGTCGGCTTCTACGGCTTCGCGAACTGGGTGCCGACGCTGCTCATCAAGCAGGGCATCACGATCACGACGAGCCTCATGTACTCGACGATCATCGCGCTTGCCGCGCCGGTCGGGCCGCTAATCGGCCTCGTCATCGCCGACAAGTTCGAGCGCAAGACGGTGATCGTCGCGATGGCGGGGCTCAACGTAGTGTGCGGGCTGCTGTTCAGCCAGTCGTCGAATGCGGCGTTTCTCGTCGCGATGGGCGTGTGCCTGACGCTCGCGGGCAACATCATCTCGTACAGCTATCACGCGTACCAGACCGAGCTTTTCCCGACCAGCATCCGGGCGCGGGCGGTCGGCTTCGTTTATTCCTGGAGCCGGTTTTCGGCGATTTTCACGTCGTTCATCATTGCGGGCGTGTTGAAGGAATTCGGCTCGACCGGCGTGTTCGTGTTCATCGCGGGCGCGATGATGATCGTGATGGCGGCGATTGGATTGATGGGGCCGAAGACGCGGGATGTGGCGCTGGAGAAGATTTCGCACTAGATGGCGTATCAACGGTTTTGAGTGCGTGGCGGTCGGAACTATGCGTGTTCGCGCCCCTTATGCCAGAATCCGCACTACCCGCACTTTCAAAAAACCGTCATGTCCGACACGCTCACGCCAGCCGAGGCGGATCATGCGATGCGTCACTGGACGTATCGTTCCGCCGGCGACATTCAGATCGGGTCCGCTCAGCACAAGCGGATGTTCTGCGAGTTGCTGCTGACCACGCACAATCCGTACAAGCCCGCCGTCATCGACTGGCCGACGCTCGCACCCGCGGCGCTCAGGCGCGTGACGTCGCTGCCGATCTGGGACATCGCCGTGCAGACCGAAGGCCGCGCATCGATACGCGTCGCGACCTACGCGGCCAGCATCGGCGACCCGCTGCTGCGCGAAGCCATCACGATGAACGGCGAAGAGGAAGCGCGCCACAAGATCGTGCTGTCGAAACTGGTGGAGGCCTATGGCATCGAACTCGCGCCCGAGCCGCCGTATCCGCCGCCCGACGATCCGCTGCGGGCCTGGATGCTCACCGGCTACAGCGAATGCATCGACAGCTTCTTTGCGTTTGGCCTCTTCGAAGCGGCGCGTCGCTCGGGCTATTTTCCCGGGGAACTGGTCGAGACCTTCGAGCCGGTGATTCAGGAAGAAGCGCGCCACATCCTGTTTTTTGCCAACTGGGTCGCGTGGTATCGACGCAGCCTGCCGTGGTATCGGCGACCGTGGTTCCTCGCGAAGACCTGCGGGGTCTGGATTTCGCTGATCCGGGATCGCGTGTCGCTCGCGCGCGGCTTCGACAAGAGCGGCGCGGCGCAGGACATGAATTTCCCGGCAAACGTCGGCGATTCGGTCAGCGGCGGGGTATCGGCGGGGGCGCTGATCGATTGGTGTCTCGCCGAGAACGATCGCCGCATGGGCGGCTACGACGCGCGCCTGTTGCGGCCGACGCTCGTGCCGAAACTTGCGCGCATCGTTCGCCGTTTTATCAAGTAGCGCGCTTTTTCTCGTAACGGCGCGACGCCTCTTCCACGTCCTGACGGAACTGCGCGAGCGCCGCTGCATTCGCTTCCGGCGGTTGCAGCGCCGCCCACAATACGTCGACCAGTTCGTTCGCCGTGTTGTCGATCTGAGCCTGACTCAGCCGGCGCTTCGCGAGCGTCGCATCCCACAGCACGTGCTCCATCGGCCCGAAGACGAGCGAGCGCATCAGGCGCAGCGAGAGGTCGGCGCGCACGTGGCCGAGTTCCTGCCCGCGGGCGAGCACGTTCATCAGCGGCGCGGTATAGCGGCGTTGCAGTTCCGTGAGCGTGTCGCTCAGGTCGTGCTGCTTCGTGCGTCCTTCCGACAGAACCAGCGAGCACAGCCCGGTGCCATTCACCAGCATCAGCCGCAAATGCGTTCTCACGATGAACGCGAACTGCTGACGCACCGAGCCGTCGCGCGGCAGGCCCGTCTCGAACGCGTCGATGATTTCGTCGTACCAATCCGCGATCACCCGCGCGCACAATTCCCGCTTGCCGCTGAAATAGCTGAAGACGGTCGCTTCCGAAATGCCGGCGCGTTGCGCGATCTCGGCGCTGGTCGCGGCGTCGTAGCCTTTTTCAGCGAACACGTCGCGGCCGGCCTGAAGGATGTCCTTCACGCGCTGCTGCGATTTGACACCCGACGGTGTGCGGCGGCCGGTGGCGGAAGAAGTGGCTGACATGGCGGCTGGACATCAGTGTGCTGGAATAAATGTGAGCGTAGCTCAAAAAATGGTTGACGGCCAGAGCAATTGAGCGTGAAATTGCCCTATTCGTCAAGCAAGCGCCGTGTGTGAGCGTGGCTCATTTTCAGGGTGCGCCGAAAACATTTTAAATCTGGAGGAGACATCCCATGAGTAACGTTCCCGGCCTGAGCTTCGCATTGGGCGAAGACATCGACATGCTGCGCGATTCGCTCGCGAACTTCAGCGCGAAGGAAATCGCGCCGCGCGCCGCGGAAATCGACCGCACCGACCAGTTCCCGATGGACCTGTGGAAGAAATTCGGCGACCTCGGCGTGCTCGGCATGACGGTTTCCGAGGAATACGGCGGCGCGAACATGGGCTACACCGCGCACATGGTCGCGATGGAGGAAATTTCGCGGGCGTCGGCGTCGGTCGGGTTGTCGTATGGCGCGCATTCGAACCTGTGCGTGAACCAGATCCACCGCAACGGCACCGAGGCGCAGAAGCGCAAGTACTTGCCGAAGCTTGTGTCGGGCGAACACGTCGGCGCGCTCGCGATGAGCGAGCCGAACGCGGGTTCGGACGTCGTCAGCATGAAGCTGCGCGCCGATGAAAAGGGCGACCACTATGTGCTCAACGGCACCAAGATGTGGATCACCAACGGCCCGGATTGCGACACGCTCGTCGTCTACGCGAAGACCGACATCGAAGCCGGCCCGCGCGGCATCACGGCGTTCATCGTCGAGAAGGGCGTGAAGGGCTTTTCCGTCGCGCAGAAGCTCGACAAGCTCGGCATGCGCGGCTCGCATACGGGCGAACTCGTGTTCGAGAACGTCGAAGTGCCGAAGGAAAACATCCTCGGGCAACTGAACGGCGGCACCAAGGTGCTGATGAGCGGGCTCGACTACGAACGCGCCGTGCTGGCGGGCGGACCCACCGGCATCATGCTCGCGTGCATGGACGCGGTCGTGCCTTATATCCACGACCGCAAGCAGTTCGGGCAGGCGATCGGCGAGTTCCAGCTGATCCAGGGCAAGGTCGCCGACCTCTACACGACGCTGCAGGCGTGCCGCGCGTATCTGTACGCGGTCGGACGCCAGCTCGATACGCTCGGCTCGGGTCACGTGCGCCAGGTTCGCAAGGACTGCGCGGGCGTGATTCTCTACACGGCGGAGAAGGCCACGTGGATGGCCGGCGAAGCAATCCAGATTCTCGGCGGCAACGGCTACATCAACGAATACCCGGTCGGGCGTCTGTGGCGCGATGCGAAGCTCTATGAAATCGGCGCGGGCACGAGCGAGATCCGCCGCATGCTGATCGGCCGCGAACTGTTTGCCGAAACGGCTTGAGCGAGCACACGACATGCCGATCATCGAAACGAAACTGAATCCGCGCGGAGAAGAATTCCGCGCCAATGCGGCGGCGCTCGAAGCCGTCGTCGCGGACCTGAAGGAAAAAGTCGCGAAGGTCGCGCTCGGCGGCGGACAGGCGGCCCGCGACAAGCACGTCGGGCGCAACAAGCTGCTGCCGCGCGACCGCATCGCGCAACTGCTCGATCCGGGCACGCCATTCCTCGAACTGTCGCAACTCGCGGCCTACGGCATGTATAACGACGACGCGCCGGGCGCGGGCGTCATCACGGGCATCGGCCGCATCGCGGGGCAGGAGTGCGTGATCGTCTGCAACGATGCGACGGTCAAGGGCGGCACGTACTATCCGATGACGGTGAAGAAGCACCTTCGAGCGCAGGAAATCGCCGAGCAGAACCGCCTGCCGTGCGTCTATCTCGTCGATTCGGGCGGTGCGAACCTGCCGAATCAGGACGACGTGTTCCCCGATCGCGATCACTTCGGCCGCATCTTCTACAACCAAGCGAATATGTCGGCGCAGGGCATCGCGCAGATCGCCGTGGTCATGGGCTCGTGCACGGCGGGCGGCGCCTACGTGCCCGCGATGAGCGACGAATCGATCATCGTCAAGAATCAGGGCACGATTTTTCTGGGCGGGCCGCCGCTGGTCAAGGCGGCAACCGGCGAGGAAGTCAGCGCCGAGGATCTCGGCGGCGGCGACGTGCATACGCGCCTGTCGGGCGTCGTCGATCATCTGGCGCAGAACGATGCGCATGCGTTGGGCATTGCGCGCAGCATCGTCGGCAATTTGAATCTCGTGAAGCCGACGCCGCTTGCGTTGAGGGAGCCGTTGCCGCCGCGTTATGACCCGCGAAGCGTCTACGGCGTGATTCCGGTCGATACCCGCAAGCCGTTCGATGTGCGCGAAGTGATCGCGCGCATCGTCGACGATTCCGCCTTCGACGAATTCAAGGCCCGCTACGGCACGACGCTCGTCTGCGGTTTCGCGCATATCTGGGGCCATCCGGTCGGGATCATCGCGAACAACGGCATTCTGTTTTCCGAGTCGGCGCTGAAGGGCGCGCATTTCATCGAATTGTGCTGCCAGCGCAAGATTCCGCTCGTATTCCTGCAGAACATCACGGGCTTCATGGTCGGGCGCAAGTACGAGAACGAAGGCATCGCGAGAAACGGCGCGAAGATGGTGACGGCGGTTGCAACGGCGAAGGTGCCGAAGTTCACGGTGATCATCGGCGGGTCGTTTGGCGCGGGTAACTATGGCATGTGCGGCCGTGCGTATTCGCCGCGCTTCCTGTGGATGTGGCCGAACGCGCGCATTTCGGTGATGGGCGGCGAGCAGGCGGCCTCCGTCCTGGCGACTGTGCGTCGCGACGGCATCGAAGGCAAGGGTGGGAACTGGTCGAAGGAGGATGAGGAAGCGTTCAAGGCGCCGATCCGCGAGCAGTACGAGGTTCAGGGCCATCCGTATTACGCGAGCGCGCGCCTCTGGGACGACGGCGTGATCGACCCCGCGCAGACCCGCGACGTGCTGGGCCTCGGGCTCGCCGCGACGATGAACGCGCCGATCGAGGACACGCGGTTTGGCGTGTTCCGGATGTGAATTCCTCTACGACTCAGGCTCTCCCATGTTCAATAAAATTCTGATCGCGAACCGCGGCGAGATCGCGTGCCGCGTTGCCGCTACCGCGAAGCGACTTGGCGTCGGCAGCGTCGCCGTCTATTCCGACGCCGATGCGAAAGCGAAGCACGTCGCCGTCTGCGACGAAGCGGTTCACGTCGGCGGATCGGCTGCGGGCGAGAGCTATCTGCGCATCGAACGCATCATCGATGCCGCGCTGAAAACCGGCGCGCAAGCGATCCACCCGGGCTACGGCTTCCTCTCCGAGAACGAGGACTTCGCCCGCGCCTGCGACAAGGCGGGCATCGTGTTCATCGGACCGCCGGTCGAGGCCATCTCGGCGATGGGCTCGAAGGCGGCGGCCAAGGCGCTGATGCAATCGGCGTCGGTGCCGCTGGTGCCGGGCTATCACGGCGACGACCAGGACCCTGCGTTGCTGCAACGCGAAGCGGACCGCATCGGCTATCCGGTGCTGCTCAAGGCGAGCGCGGGCGGCGGCGGCAAGGGCATGCGCGTCGTGGAAAAGAGCGCGGACTTCGCGGCGGCATTGGTCTCTTGCAAGCGCGAGGCGGCGAGCAGCTTCGGCAACGATCGCGTGCTGATCGAAAAGTATCTGCTGCGTCCGCGCCACGTCGAAGTGCAGGTGTTCGCCGACAAGCACGGCGGCGCCGTCTATCTCTTCGACCGCGACTGCTCCGTCCAGCGCCGTCACCAGAAAGTGCTGGAAGAAGCGCCCGCACCGGGCCTGCCCGACGAAGTGCGCCGCGCGATGGGCGAAGCGGCGGTCGCCGCCGCGCGCGCGGTGAACTACGTCGGCGCTGGCACGGTCGAGTTCATCATGACGCAGGACGGCCAGTTCTACTTCATGGAGATGAACACGCGGCTGCAAGTCGAGCATCCGGTGACGGAGATGGTCACGCGTCTCGATCTGGTGGAATGGCAGCTCAAGGTCGCAGCGGGCGAACCGCTGCCTCTGACTCAGCAAGAACTCAAGGTCGAAGGCCACGCCATCGAAGCGCGCGTCTACGCTGAAAATCCGTCGCGCGGATTCTTGCCGTCGACGGGTACGCTCAAGCATCTGCGCATGCCGGCGGCGGTGGAATTCACGCTCGAAGGCAACGTGCGCATCGACAGCGGCGTGCGCGAAGGCGACACCATCACGCCGTTCTACGATCCGATGATCGCGAAGCTGATCGTGCATGGCCGCGACCGCGCCGATGCGCTCGCGCGCATGTCGCGTGCGCTGCGTGAATGTGAAGTGGTCGGGCCGCATACGAACGTCGAGTTCCTTCAGCGCATCGTCGCGAGCGAGCCGTTCACGCAGGGCGATCTCGATACCGGCCTGATCGAGCGTCATCACGACACGCTCTTTGCGCCGTCCACCGTGCCGCAAAAGGAAGCGCTCGCGCTCGCCTGCGCGGCGTTGCTGGCGCGCGAAGGCGGCGAGGCGCATGGCAATTCGCCGTGGGATGCGCTGTCGCACTGGCGCATGAGCGGCGGCTACGCCCAGGACCTGAACTGGCGCGCCATCGAAACGGACGAAGCGCTGCAAGCCGTCTTCACCCGCGAATCGACCTCCGGTCACGCCGACGACAAGCGCCTCGAACTGCTCGGCGAGAACGTGCGTTTCGACTGGTCGCATGCCGCCGAGCCGCACACGCTCGCGGTGCTGCTCGACGAATCGCTGATCAAGGGCCGCGTGTTCGTCGACGGCGACGTCTTCCACGTGTTCTATCAGGGCGCGTCGCTGGCGTTCGAATGGCAGAACCTGATGGCGCATGCCGCCGACGCGGAACACGTAGGGCGGCTCACCGCGCCGATGCCCGGCAAGGTGATTGCGGTGCTGGTGGAAACGGGCGCGTTGGTGGAGAAGGGCGCGCCGCTGCTCGTGATGGAGGCGATGAAGATGGAGCACACGATCGTCGCGCCTTCGACTGGCAAGGTCGGCGAAATCCTCTTCAGCGTCGGCGATCAGGTGGCCGACGGCGCCCAGTTGCTCGTCATGGAAGCCAGTTGAGCGGCCCTTTCTGAGGCCCGATGAGCGTTTCCGTTGTCTCGGTCTTCACGAAAATCTCCACCCGCCGGTTCAACGCACGCCCGTCGGGCGTGTCGTTGCTGGCGATCGGCCGCGTGTAGGCCATCCCCTTCGTCCTGATTCTTGCAGCAGGCACGCCGCGTGCGACCAGTGCGTCGGCGACCGCTTCGGCACGCGCTGACGAAAGCGCGTCGTTGTAGGCGCGCGATCCTTCATTGTCGGTGTGGCCTTCGATCAGGACGGGGCGCGTGCTGCGCTTGAGCAGCACGGCGGTGCGGTCGAGCATCGCAATGCTGTCGGGGCGGATCCGCGCTTCGTCGGTGTCGAAGAGCGCGGCTTCAGGCATGCGCATCTCGACGCCGGCTTCGGCCGGATTGACGACGACGCCAGCCTTGGCGTTGTCGGCTTCTTCCTTTGATCTGTCGAGACCGGACGAGCAGCCGGCCATGAAAACGCTGAAGGCGCAGACGCTCGTGATCGATTGGATGGCTTTCACTGGCAGTTTCGAAGAGCGGATGCTCGAGACAAGGTCGTTCGATTATAGGGAACGCGCTCGCCTGATTTGTAAAGAACCATAGTCGGCGCGGAAGGCCGGCAAAACGCGCGCCACGTACGCTGCGCGCCCTCGACAGGCCGACATACAATGCCTGCTGTTCCCGCCGACCCCGCCCTTCGACGAACCGCGATGATTCAACCCAATCACAGTCCCTCCGAGCAAGAGAAAGACGCGAAGCGCCTGCAACGCGCAGCGTCGGCGGTGCTCTATACGGCGCTCGTCGCCGTCGCGCTGTGGACCATGCGCACCTTCATCCCGGCGGTGGTGTGGGCCGCCGTGATCGCCATCGCATTGTGGCCCGCGTTCGGCTGGCTCGAACGGCGGCCCTGGCTCGGCAAGCACAAACTGCTGCTTGCGTTCAGCGTCACGGCGGCCGTCGGCCTGCTGTTCGTCGTGCCGTTCGCGATTGTCGCGACGGAGGCGGGCCGTGAGGCGCGCGACATGATTCACTGGTTCCAGGATGTGCTGCGCTCGGGCCTGCCGATGCCCGACTGGCTCAATCGCCTGCCCACTGGCTCGCGCCAGATCGCGTCCTGGTGGACGGAGAATCTCGCGATGCCGCTCGAATCGTCGCCTGCGGTGCAAAAGCTGCATGGCGCGAACTTCATCGCGATGACGCGCCACTTTGGCAGCCGTGTCGCGCATGGCCTGATCGTCTTCGGGTTCATGCTCGTGACGCTTTTCTTCATTTTCCACGCAGGATCGAAGCTCGGCGAGCAACTGCTGGCGGGGTCGCGGCGCGCGTTCGGCTCCGAGGGCGCGACGCTCGCGCGGCGCATGGCCGACTCGGTGCGCTGCACGGTCGTGGGGCTCGTCGTGGTCGGACTCGGCGAAGGCGCGCTGCTCGGCATCGCGTACGGGATTGCCGGCGTGCCGCACGCGACCTTGCTCGGCATGCTGACCGCCATCGCCGCGATGTTGCCGTTCTGCGCGCCGATCGTGTTTCTCGGCTCGGCGTTGTGGCTCGCCGCACAAGGATCGATGGTGGCGGCGATCGGGGTGGCGGTGTTCGGACTCGTCGTGGTGTTTGTCGCCGAGCATTTCGTGCGGCCCGTGCTGATCGGCGGATCGACGCGCTTGCCGTTTTTGCTCGTGCTGTTCGGGATTCTCGGCGGCGCCGAGACTTTCGGGCTGCTCGGGCTGTTCATCGGCCCCGCGCTGATGACGATTCTGGTCGTCTTGTGGACCGATTGGGTGCGATAGGCAAGCGACGCTCCGGGCCAGCAACTCGCGAACGCATCGCGCGCCCGGGCAAGCGGCGGTAGAATCACGCGACCCCGAATCCTTCGAGCTACTGACTTTGCTCTTCTCGCGCTCATCATCGAAACCGCGCCTGCGCGTGCCGCGCGACGCCCGCATGCCGTGGCGGCCCGTGCACGCGCGCACGCTGTTCAGCCGCCCGGCCATCTCGCCGCAGCGCCTTCTTCTGCGGCGCATCTACATGGTGCTCGCGTTATGCCTGCTCGCGTTCATGATTCTTTACGTCGACCGCGATGGCCTGCGCGACTCATCGAAGCAGACGAACGAGCTCATGAACCTCGTCGACGTCGTTTATTTCACGATGGTGACGGTCGCGACCGTCGGCTATGGCGACATCGTCCCGGTGACGGCACGCGCGCGTCTCGTCGATGCGCTGCTCATCATGCCGATCCGCGTCATCATCTGGTTCATCTTCCTGGGCACCACGTATCAACTGGTGATCCACCGTATCGTCGAGGAATATCGCATGAAGCGCCTGCAACGAAACCTGCGTGACCACATTCTCGTGTGCGGCTACGGCCTCTCCGGTTCGATCGCCGTGCGCGAACTGCTCGAAAGCGGCACCGATGCGCACCGCATCGTCGTGATCGATACGAACGAGGCCGTGCTCGAAGCGGCCACGGGGGTCGGGGTGACGGGCCTGCTCGGCGACCCGTCGCGGGAAGACATCCTGCGTCAGGCGCAGGTGAGCGAGGCACACGCGGTGATCGTCGCCGTCAGCGACGATCCGACCGCGATCCTCGTCACGCTCTCGGTGCGGAGTTTTGCGCCGAAGGTGAAGATCGTCGTGCGGGTTCAGGAGCACGTGTTCCAGCGGCAGGTGCGGCAGGCGGGCGCCGACGTGATCGTCTCGTCGACGAAGATCGGCGGCCTGCTGCTCGCCGACGCCGTCGAGAGCCAGTATGTCGTGCCGTTCGTCTCCGACATGCTGTCGGCGCGCGGGCGCGTGACGCTGCTCGAGCGCCTCGCGTTGCCCGGGGAAGTCGGGCAGATGACCAACCAAGTGGAGGGCGCGATCGTCGTCGGACTGGCGCGGGGAGGAAAGGTGATGGAGTTCTACGACGACCCGCATGTCGCGATCGAAGCCGGCGACACGCTCGTGCTGATCCAGTCGTCGCGGCGGGGCAGCGTCAGCTAGGCGCGCCCGAGCGTTCCTGCACGCACACCCACGGCGAGACGACGACGGCCCACAATTCCGGATCGCGTGCGGCGAAATCGGTGGCGGTTTCGGCCTGCACGCGTTCGAGCAACCCGGCCGCGAGCCATTTGGCGACCTGCTTCGTGTCGTCGCTGGCGACGGACTCCGCGACGCTCACGAGATCGAGATCGCGCGCCACCTTGAGCAGCACGCCGCGCGCGAAGAAGCGCTCCAGTTCTGACCAGCCGATCTGTGCGGTTTCAGCGAGGAGTTTGAGATACAGCGGGGAAGGGGATTGTGCTTCGGACATGGCGAAAAATGTGGAGATTTGTGCGTCCGACACTATAAACCATCGTGTCGGACGCACTTCCTCACGCACCGCGATCAGAGATCGAAGAAAACAGTCTCTTTCGGTCCTTGCAGGTAAATATCGAAACGATAGATCGTGCTCGACGTATCCGGCTCGCGTTTCGCGACGAGCGTCGCGCGGCGCTCTTCGGGGACGCTCGAAAGCACCGCATCCTTCGCATTCGCCTCGGCTTCATCCTCGAAATAGATGCGCGTAAATGTATGCAGCAGCATGCCGCGCATCAGCAGGATGACGTCGATGTGCGGCGCGGCGTCGTCGCCGGTCTTGCCCGGCTTGACCGTATCCACGACGTAGCGCAGTTTCGGGTCAGTGCCCGTACCCACCCGCGCAAAACCGCGAAAGCCCGA
Organism: Caballeronia choica; assembly: GCF_001544535.1. Lineage (GTDB taxonomy): Bacteria > Pseudomonadota > Gammaproteobacteria > Burkholderiales > Burkholderiaceae > Caballeronia > Caballeronia choica. The sequence continues at coordinate 68,109 of NZ_FCON02000014.1, forward strand.
CTCGCGCGCTTCAGCCACGCTCTGCACATAATGGCCGGTCGAATCGGCCTGCGCCATTTCGACCACGGCGTCGCCGACTACCTTGCCCTGACCGTCGTACACGTTGCCGACGATCGAGATGTGCTCGCCGGCCGCTTCACGATCCGCGATCGACGGCGTGAAGAGGCTCTTCAGATCGAAGTTGTACTGCTCGGGACACAGGCCGTAGGCGAAGTACGGTCCAACCGTTTGCGACGGGGTCTGTTTCAATGTGGTCATGGTTCAAGCCTCCGTCGGGGTTTGGTCCGGGCCGCGCAGCACGATGTCGAATTCGTAGCCGAGTGCGTAGCCTTCCTGCGTCGTGTCGATCGAAAAACGCGAGACCAGGCGCTCGCGCGAATGCTCGGGAATGCCCTGGTAAATCGGGTCGAGCTGGAGCAGCGGGTCGCCGGGGAAGTACATCTGCGTGACGAGCCGCGAGCCGAAATAATCGCCGAAGAGCGAGAAGTGGATGTGGTTCGGACGCCATGCGTTCGGGTGATTGCCCCACGGATACGCGCCCGGCTTGATCGTCAGGAAGCGGTAGCGGCCTTCGTTGTCGGTGATGCAGCGGCCGGCGCCGAGGAAGTTCGGGTCGAGCGGCGCGTCGTGCTGGTCGGCCTTGTGCACGTAGCGGCCGGCGGCGTTCGCCTGCCAGATTTCAACCAGCGTGTTGCGCACCGGGCGGCCACCGTCGTCGAGCACGCGCCCCGTCACGATGATGCGCTCGCCGAGCGGATCGCCATTTCTCGCTGAGTTCTTCGTGAGGTCGTGGTCGAGTGCGCCCAGATCCTCCGCCCCGTACACCGGCACGCGACGGTCGCGCAGGTTTTCCTTCAGCGGAATCAGCGGGCGCGAGGGGCTCCGCAGCACGGACGACGTGTAGCCGGGATGGCAGTAGGGCGGATGCGATTCCCAATCGCGGGGGGTGAGGATCGGCGATGTCATTCGACTGTCTCCTGTTTTTTAAGGTCAATGGGATATTTCTGAAGACTACTTTAACGAAGCATCAAAGTTATGGAAAATGATGTTTTATGCACCCAGCCATAACGATTCGTCATGGATAACGACTTCACAAATACGCGCGTCAAATTCCGGCACCTGCAGTGCTTCCTGGCTGTCACGCAGTTGGGCAGCGTGCAGCGAGCCGCCGACAGTCTCTCGATCACCCAGCCGGCGGTCTCGAAGACGATTGGAGAACTCGAATCCATTCTAGGCGTCCGGTTGTTCGAGCGCGGGCGCCGCGGTGCGGTGCCGACGCGCGAAGGCCGCCTCTTCGCGCCTCACGCGAGCGCTTGCGTGGCGGCGCTGCGCGAGGGCGTCGACGTGTTGTTGCGCGAAAGCGGCGACGTGCCAGGATCGCTAGCAATCGGCATGCTGCCGACCGTCGCGACCGCGCTCCTGCCGCCCGCGCTGGCCGAATTCAAGGCGCAGTGGCCGGCGGTGTCGGTGAGTGTGTGGACGGATTCGAACACGCAGTTGCTCACGCGGCTCAAGGAGGGAGAAGTGGATTTCGTGGTCGGCCGGGTGTCCGATCCGGAAGGCATGCACGGGCTGTCGTTCGAGCAGATCTATCGCGAGCCGCTCGCGGTCGTCGTGCGGCGCGATCATCCGCTGACCTTCGAGACGCCGCTCACGCCCGCGATGCTCGCGCGTTTTTCGGTCGTCCTGCCGCCGTTCGGCACGCTGATCCGGCAATCGGCGGAAAGCGTGCTGACGGCGTTCGGCTCGCACGCGCTGACCACGTTCGTCGAAACGCTGTCGGTTTCGCTCGGGCGGGCGCTCGCGCTGCATAACGACGCCGTGTGGTTCGTGCCGGAGGGCGCCGTCGAGCACGACGTCGCGCTCGGCCTGCTCGTGCCGCTCGCGATGCCGTTCGCCGGCACCGACGAGCCGATCGGCCTGATCCGCCGCAACGACGCCGCGCACACACCGGTCGAGGACAGCTTGACCGACGCGATCCGCGAGGCCGGACGCGCGCGCATCGGTACGAAATAGCCGGCGCGAGGCGGCAGCGCGGAGCACAAGTTACCGGGTGCGTCCAATGCTACGACGATTTCAGCAGAGGTCTTATTTTCGCGCGATACTGGTGCAACAAACTTCGTCTCGCGTGGTCACATTCAGAGCTTCGCCGCGCCTCTGGCTGACAACCGCTGCTCAACCGTAGGGAAGATGAAGACCGTACTCCTCGTCGACGACGACCCCGCCACCATCGAAGCCTGGACGATCTGCATGCAGGAAGCGGATTGCGACGTGCTCTGCGCCTACGATGGCAACGCCGCGCTCGCGCTCCTGGCCGAGCATAGCGTCGACATCGTCGTCTCCGACTGGATGATGCCGGGCCTGGGCGGCGCGCTTCTCTGCCAGACCATGAAGAACGACAATTCGCTTGCAAGGATTCCCTTCCTGATGATCTCGGGACATCCGCATCCGCCGGCTTTTGTCAGCTACGACGGCTATCTGCAAAAGCCGGTCGACATGGAAACGCTGCTGTCGGCGGTGAATCGCTTGTGCGCCGCCAAGACGCGGCCGCTCTATTGAATTGAACGCCTCCGAGGCCGGCGCGCTCAGCGAAGTTCCGCGAGCGCCTGGTCCATCTGCGCCTGCGCGAGCCGGTTCAGTTCCTGCGGGATGATGCAGTCGAGCGGCAGCGTCGGCGTGACGATCACGCGGATGTGTCCCGGCCGGTCCGGCCAGCCTTTCGCCGGCCAGACCTTGCCCGCGTCGTGAACGACCGGCACCACCGGCACCTTGGTGGCGCACGCGAGCCGCACGCCGCCCGACGCCAGCTTGAGCGGCGCATCGTGCGCGACGCGCGTGCCTTCCGGAAAGATCACGACCGCATCGCCGAGCGCGAGCTTCGCGGCGCATTCCTGCGTCACCGCCTGATGCGCCTGACGCGGCGATCCGCGATCGAGGCTCACCATGTCGAGTCCGACCAGCACCCAGCCGAAGAACGGAATGCGTTCGAGTTCGCGCTTGAACACGAAACTGATGCGGCGCGGAAAGAGCGCCATGAACGTGAGCGTTTCCCAAGTCGATTCATGGCGGCACAGCATGATGAACGGACCGTCGGGCAAGTGCTCCAGCCCTTCGACGGAACACGTCACGCCCGTGATCACGCGCATCATCACGACCACCGCGCGGCACCATTGCCTCGCGAGCCAGTAGCGGCCACGGCGGCCGACGAACGGAAACAGCGGCAGAATCAGGATCGACCAGACGATGCCGCTGCCAAGGAGATAGGTGGCGAACAGCCACTTGATGAAATTTCGGGGCATTGAAACGCTTTGCAAAAGAAGACGGAGGGTTTACGCGGACCCCCGAAGGATAGCTTGTCGGGCGGCGCGTGTCTGGCCCGATGCTTTAAGCTGCGGCAGATCAATCCGGACTGAACGGCTCGCGCCGGCGAACACAGGAGAATATATGGCGGCTGAAGCGGCAATCGATTTCGACGAAGGCATGCTCGACGTGGGCGACGGCCACGCGATCTACTGGCGCGCGCAGGGTCCGCGCGACATGCCGGCGATGCTGGTCGCCCACGGCGGGCCGGGCGGCGCGATGAACCTGAAGTGGGCGGAGGTGCTGGATGCGTCGAAGTGGCGGATCGTGTTCTTCGACCAGCGCGGCTGCGGCAAGTCCACGCCGTTCGGCAAGCTCGAACACAATGGCATCGATGCGCTCGTCGGCGACATGGAGAAACTGCGGACGCTGCTCGGCATCGAGCGATGGGCGCTCTTTGGCGGTTCGTGGGGCACGACTCTCGGGCTTGCGTATGGCATCGCGCATCCGGAGCGCTGTCTCGGTTTTCTGTTGCGCGGCATTTTTCTCGCGCGGCGCGCAGACATCGACTGGTTCCTGTGGGACGTGCGGCGCGTGTTCCCCGAGGCGCACCGCAATTTTCTCGATGCCATCGAAACGGCGTGCGGCCGGCGTCCGCGCGACGCGCAGGAAATCCTGACGCTCGCCGAAGCGCCACTTGCCCGTTTCGACGAAGCCGGCACGCGGCTCGCGCGTGCGTGGACCGAATATGAGACGACGCTGTCGGTGGTGAACAAGCCGGCGCAGGAGAAAACCGAAACGCCCCAGGCGCCCGCCGAGGGCAAGAAGGAAAGCGGCGAGTCCAACGCGCCGGCCATTTCGATGGCACTCCTCGAGCGCCACTACATGGCGAACGAATTGCCGCCCGCGCCGCTCTTGCCGCGCGTCGGCGGCATCGCGCACCTGCCGTGTCAGATCGTGCACGGCCGCTTCGACATGGTGTGCCCGGCCGATCAGGCGTTCGAACTCGCCGGACACTGGCCCGCCGCGGAACTCGCCATCGTCGATGCCGCCGGCCACTGGACTTTCGAGGTCGGCAATGTCGCCGCGTTGCGCGCGGGCGGCGAGGCGCTGGCGAAGGCGCTGGCGTCCTGACGGCATGACCGTTGCAGCCAGGTTGAACGACCGGCCTCGCGCACAAAACATTGCCGCCAGGCGGCGCGCATCCTATCTTTGAAGCAGCATTTGAAACAGCAATGGTAGGATCGCGCCTGCGACCAACGGCGGGCGAGGCCCGTCGAACGGTGAATCCAAGACCAAAGAGGCGATTCGATGGCGCAACAGAAAACCAATCCGAAGCTCGAGCAGGCGTTGACGCGCGGCGATCTCGCGATCCGGCAGGCAAACTCGGGCCGCGCCACGGCAGTGCTGCGCGCGCTCGGCAAGATGATCGTCGAGGCATCGGCGACCATCGGCGTCGAAGCGTTCGTCGTCATTCACGATGGCGACAAGATCTACGATCCCACCGACGGCATCTGGCCGCAGCAGTTGCTCGTGTCGCTCGACGGCCCCGTCGAGGACGCCGACCCGGACGAACTGCGCACCATCACGCTGCTCGCCGACACGCCGGCCACGATGTTCCGTTGCGAATGGCAGCGCGCGGACGGCAAGATCGGCCGCCAGGAAGGCCGGCCGCTCGCGATGGTCGCGTTCATCACCGACGTCGACATTCCCTGGCTCGACGACGAGGACTGACCGCGCGGACGTTCTCGCTCCCTCCAGAACGGCTCCCCTACGGAGCCGTTTTTCATATTGCGCAATACGGCGCATTCGATCGGGACAGTGATCCCGAACCATCTCACCAGTGATATTTATCGCTCTCCGGCATGTCCGCGAATGATTTTCTCTCATTCTTCATACGCAATCGTTTGCGCTTCCTTCTTTTAAAGCTTTTCGATTTAAATTTGCTGTCGCGAGTTGAACAGACGCTTGCACTTCTATTTCATGCGAGTTGCTTTTTGTTTCTCGAATCATCGGTCGAGCACCGAATGCAGCCGTTATTAACTCACCACCCTCGAAGTTGGGGCGCAAGTGCCGCCATCGGCAGTTAGAGCTAATTCTCCACGCATTTACGCCGGAAATTGCTCTGAAACATTTGCCATCGCGCACGCCGGAAATCCTTCTCGTGAGACGCTAATCGCGTCGCACCAGGCGCCACTTTTCAGCCTGATCGAGGGCGGCACTTTCTATCCAATCGCTAAAAATGGGGTTTACAAAATGGACCGACTCAACCTTGCAGCCGAAGCCGTCGATTTCAGCCGTCAACAAAATATCGCTCGTCCCGAGCTTTCTGCGTTTCGCGCCCTCCAGAAACCTGAACGGATGCCGTTTACTATCCGTATCGCCTCGTCAGAACGCGACCTGCACAAGGCCGTTCATGTGCGGCGGTCGGCGTACGGGCGTCATCTGCCGGAATTCGCCGAGAAAATGACAGTGGACGCCTGCGATCGGGCGCCGGGGACGGCGATCCTGCTTGCGGAATCGAAGCTCGACGGGGCGCCGCTTGGCACGATGCGGATTCAGACCAACGAATTCGCGCCGCTCGGCGTGCAGCAATCGGTGCAGTTGCCGGACTGGCTCGGCACCGGCCGCCTCGCGGAAGCGACGCGGCTCGGCGTTGCAGGAGGCTCGGTGGGCAGGGTGGTGAAAATGATGCTGTTCAAATCGCTGTTTTTATATTGCGAGCAGAATCAGATCGACTGGATGGTGATTACCGCGCGCTCGCCGCTCGACAGGGAATATGAAGCGATGCTTTTTGAAGATGTTTTTGGTGATAAACAATTCATGCCGATGTCACATGTGGGTGGTTTGCCGCATCGCGTGCTGGTCGGGGAAGTGGGTGTGGCGCGGCAGCGCTGGGAAGAGGCGGGTCATCCGTTATTCCCGTTCGTCTTCCAGACGCATCACCCGGATATCGATTTGCGGGCGGCTGATTTATCTTTCGAGCGGGAACCGGTACGATGCCCGGAGGCCTCCGACGTTGCTTATGGAAGGTAACTAGAAATAACCGGGCCGTCCGGGGGCCCGGGCAACAACAAATTGGCGATGGCGTGCAGGCATATTCGGCCCCGCCATCTCCAGCGCGACACGATTCGTGCAACACGGGGATTTTCCAGTATGGCGTCGGCTACGTTATTTTCCCTTTCGAAATTCCGTCACACGGGGTCGTGGCTCGATCGCGCGCTTTATGCGTTTTCCGTCTATATCGTTCCGATTCTGATTGCTGGCGGCACGATCGCCACGCTTTTGCTGTTGCCGCGTCAATATCAGGCGACGGGCGCGATTACGCTGCCCTTTCACGTACTCAACGAGCACAAGGCATCGCTCGCGCCCGCGGACGCATTCGCGCGCCTGCACGACGCGCCGTCCACGACGCGTTTCAGCACGCAACTCTCCGAAACGCCGATCTGGTTCACTTTCACCGCGCCCGCCATGGGCGCGGCTCATCCGACCCTGATCGAATTTCCGTCGCGTCATGCGCAAACGCTATCGTGCTGGGTCGCGTCGTCGATGCAGCCGCTCGGCCACGCCGACCGCCAGAGCGCGACCGGCGAGATGCGCGCGGTCAAGGCCGGCTTCTCCGTCTATCTCGGTTTCCTGGCGAATCCGGTGCCGCTCCTGTGCCGTGGCACGTTCTCGGGCCCGGCGCAACTGACGGCGCTCGCGTGGGATTCGCCGAACCTGCGCAATTCGGCGCTCGACTTCCAGGAAGCCTCGGGTCTGATCGGCGGCGGGCTGCTGACGCTCGCCGTGTTCGTCTTCGTGACGGCGATCATCAACCGCGAATGGACCTATGTGATCTTCGCGGTGTGGCTCGTCGGCAACCTGCGGCTGTGCGCGAACGCGATGGGCTGGGACACGCAATGGCTCGATCGCGCGATCCCGCCCGACTGGATGCCGCTGTTGCGCCAGGTCACGTTCGCCGCGTACTACCTGCTGACGGGCGCGCTCTTCAGCCAGCTGTTCCGGCGCGAGTTGCGCTCGATCGGCTACCGCTGGCTCCTGCGCGCCGGCCAGTATGTCGGCCTGGTGCTGTTCGCGCTTGCGCTCGTGCTGCCGTACTCGCGCTTCATTCCGGCGCTCTGGGGGCTGGGCGGCTTCGGCATCGGCGTGCTGATTTTCCTGCTCGCGCGCCTCGTCTGGCTGGCGCGTTCGCGCACGGTGCTGTGGTACGTCGCGTCGCTCGGAATCGTGCTGTTCGCCACTTTTTCCGAAGTGCTCGGCGCCGCGTTCGGGCTGAAACTGCTGTTCGGCGGCGTCAATACTGTGATGGCGGCGCTCTCGTCGAGCATGATGGCGGCCTTCGCCATCGCCGAGCAGATGCGCGCCGAGCGCGAGCACCGGCGGCAGGCGCAGACTGAATTGCGCAACACCTACGAAGTCACGCCGATCGGCCTCTTCACGCTCGATTCCAACGGCCACTTCGTGCGCGCCAATCCCGCATTGCGCGCGATGCTCGATCTGCACAAGTCCGACTACAAGGCGCGCCACTGGAACGATTATTTCGAAGCGGGCGCATGGGGCGCGTTGCAGGCGCTGGCGTCGAAAGGCAGCGACGGCGAACTCGAAATGGGCGGCGCCCTCGCGCGCGGCACCGCTGAGCGGCGCTATCTGCTCAAGGCGATCCGCTCGAACGGCTGGGTCGAAGGGTCGCTGCAGGACGTGACCGAGCGCTCGAAAGCGATCGAGCGCCTGCGCTTTCTCGCCGAACACGATCCGCTGACGGCTTCGCTGAACCGCCGCGGCGTCGAGAAGGCGATTGCAGTGGAGAGCGAGGAAACGCTGCCGTGGGCGCTTGCGTACGTCGACCTCGACCGCTTCAAGCTCGTCAACGACCTGTTCGGCCACCGCGCCGGCGACGAAGTGCTCAAGCAGGTCGCATCCCGCATGCGCGCGCACTTCGACCGTGGCTACGCGGTGGGGCGCATCGGCGGCGACGAGTTCGTCTGCGTGATGAGCGACACCTCCATCGACGACGCCATCGCGCAATGTCACGAACTGATCGCGCTGCTTTCCGACGCGCCGTATCAGGTGGGCAATCGCGCGTTCCAGGTGAAGGCGTCGATCGGGCTGGTCGAATGCTCGCGCGGCGTGCGCGTGCAGGATGCGCTGTCGCACGCCGACCGCGCGTGCCGCGAAGCGAAGAAGGTCGCGCATACGCGGCTCGTCACGTACCGCAAGGGCGCGGCCGCGTTCGAGGAGCGCGCGGAGGAACTGCGGCTCGTCGAGACGCTCGGCCGCAACCGGTTGCCGGCGGGGCTTTTCCTCGTGATGCAGCCGATCATGTCGCTTTCGGCGCCGACCGAGTCGCTGAATTTCGAGGTGTTGCTGCGCCTGCGCGCACCCGACGGCTCGACGCTGCCCGCCGGCAAGGTGATCGTCGCGGCGGAGGAATCGGGCAACATCGCGGCGATCGACCGCTGGGTCATAACGACGCTGCTCGCGTGGATCGAGAAGCACCAGGAGTCGCTGCCGAACACGCAGTTCATCTGCGTGAATCTCTCAGGCGGATCGCTCAACGACGAGCAGTTCATGGAGGACATCTTCGCGCTGTTCGCGCAATACCGGTCGATCGTGCACTACCTGTGCCTCGAAATCACCGAGAGCGTCGCGCTGCACGATCTTGAGAACACGCAGCGTTTTATCGCCCGCGTGCACGACATGGGCGGCAAGATCGCGCTCGACGATTTCGGCGCGGGCTACACGTCGTTCAAGTACCTGAAGGCGCTTTCCGCCGATGCGCTGAAGATCGACGGCGAATTCATCCGCACGATGTGCGCGCATCCCGCCGACATCGCGATCGTCGAGGCGATCGTCGCGCTGGCGCGCAACCTGGGCATGCGCAGCGTGGCGGAGTGGGTCGAGGACGCGGATACGTTGCGCGCGCTGCAGGAAATCGGCGTGGACTACGTGCAGGGCTTTCTGGTCGCGAAGCCGCAGGAAAGCGCGGCGATCCTGGCCGCGAGTTCGGCTGCGAGCTTCGTGCGGGACCCGGAAGTGGTGAGCTTCATCGAATGTCTGTCGGAGCCGGATCAGGCGCTGGCTTACGGCTACGAGTGGCGCGCGAGGATGGGCACGCACTGAACGCCATCCATGCGGCTCGCGTTCGCGCTCTCAAACGGCCTTGATTTCATCGAGCACTTTCGTCGCGGCGATCGGAATGCGCGTGTCGTCCCATTGCGCGAGCCATTGCACTTCCTTGGTCGTGAAATAGCCCGGGTAGTTGCGCAGCGCGAATTGCAGCGAATCGACGACATGATCGCGGATGATCCGCGGCGCGGCTTCGTCGTTGACGATCGCGTGGAGGGCTTCGAGTGTGCTCATGGCGCGGCGATTCTGGGAAGGGGTGCGCCAACCTTAACCGAAGAAAAATCCGGAAAATAATTCGCGCGACGCTCAGTCGATCGAAAGCCGCACGGCGAACGCCAGCAAGGCTGCGGAGAAGGTCCACCGCTGCACGACTTGCGCGCGCGGATGGCGGCGCAACCATCCCGCGATCCGCACCGCACCAAGCACGAGCATCAGATCGAACGCGATCCCCATCGCCGACAGCACTACGCCCAGTTCGACCACCTGCGACCATACGGCGCCCGCTTCAGGACGCACGAATTGCGGCAGCAAAACAGAGCAGAACAGGAGCGCCTTCGGATTCAGGAGATTGCTCAACATGCCCTTGGTCATCGCCGAGCGGAGCGTTGTCGAGGTGCCCGGACACGCTGCGTTGTCGAGGCCGAATGCCGGCGAACGGAAGATCTGGATCGCCACATACGACAGATAAAGCGCGCCCACGACGCGCACGCCGTCGTAAAGCCACGGCGCGCTGCGCAGCAGCGCCGCGACGCCGAGCGCCGACAGCGTCACATGCGTCGCGCGTGCGATGGCGAGGCCGCCGGCCGTGGCGAGGCCGTGCTTCATGCCGCGCGTCGCGCTGGTCTGCAGCACGAGCGCCATGTCGGGACCGGGCAGCGCATACACGACGGCCAACGCGCCGATGAACACCACGAGCAAGTGAAACGAAACCATGACGACCTCCGCGTTCTGAAGGCTCCATGTTGCCGTTGATCGGCGAGCGTTTTCTGGCTTACAGGGCTACCTGGGATGTCAAATTTGGTGGAAAGCGCTAATCTCGACGTTCGAACCGAGGAATCCGCCAATGCCCGATTTCGATAAAATCGACCGCGCCATTCTGGCCGCCATCCAGCAGGACGGCCGTATCCCGATCGCAAAACTCGCCGAGCGCGTCGGGCTGAGCGAGACGCCGTGCGCGCGACGCCTGAAACGGCTCGAAAGCGACGGGTTCATCATCGGCTATCGCGCGGTGCTGTCGAGAAAAGCGCTCGAGATCGGCGTGATCGCGTTCGCGCAAGTGCGCTTTTCGATCCACGACCGCGCGCTGTCGGATCGATTCGAGCGCGAAATTCAGGGCATCGCCCGCATCGTTTCATGTCACAACATTTCGGGAAGCGCAGACTACCTGCTGCAGATCGCGGCGCGCGACCTCGACGAATACGGCGTCTTCATGCGCGACGTGCTGCGCGCGCTGCCGGGCGTGACCGCCGTCGAATCGATCCTCTCGCTGCGCGAGATCAAACGCGACACCGGCTTGCCGTTGTTATAGCTGTCTATACAAGCGTTTGTGGCTTTCACGCGCGAGCCGGCGTGTGCGGGTTGGGGAAACCCCTAATACACCCAAAGTTGTATATACAAGACCATCTGTCTTATCGGATCGGTCCGATTGCGGCCGAACACCCCAACCCGAATCCAACCCTCAAGCGCAGGAGTTCGTTATGGACCAATCTTCCCGTTTTCGCGATGTCGAGATCCGCGCGCCGCGCGGCACCACGCTCAGCGCCAAAAGCTGGCTGACCGAAGCGCCGTTGCGCATGTTGATGAACAATCTCGATCCCGAAGTGGCCGAGAACCCGAAGGAACTGGTGGTGTACGGCGGCATCGGCCGGGCGGCGCGCGACTGGGCGTGCTACGACAAGATCGTCGAGACGCTCAAGCGCCTGAACGCCGACGAAACGCTGCTCGTGCAGTCGGGCAAGCCGGTCGGCGTGTTCAAGACGCACGAGAACGCGCCGCGCGTGCTGATCGCGAATTCGAATCTCGTGCCGCACTGGGCGAGCTGGGAGCACTTCAACGAACTCGACGCCAAGGGTCTCGCGATGTACGGCCAGATGACGGCCGGAAGCTGGATCTACATCGGCAGCCAGGGAATCGTGCAGGGCACGTATGAGACCTTCGTCGAAGCGGGGCGCCAGCACTTCGGCGGCGACCTGAAAGGCCGCTGGGTGCTGACCGCCGGCCTCGGCGGCATGGGCGGCGCGCAGCCGCTCGCCGCCACGCTGGCCGGCGCGTGCTCGCTGAATATCGAATGCCAGCAAAGCCGCATCGACTTCCGCCTGAAGACGCGCTACGTCGACGAACAGGCCACCGATCTCGACGACGCCCTCGCGCGCATCCAGCGCTACACGTCCGAAGGCCGCGCGATTTCCATCGCGCTGTGCGCCAACGCGGCTGAAGTCCTGCCCGAACTCGTGCGCCGTGGCGTGCGCCCCGACATGGTCACCGACCAGACGAGCGCCCACGACCCGCTCAACGGCTATCTGCCGAAGGGCTGGACCTGGGCGCAATACCGCGACCGCGCGCAAACCGACCCGGCGGGCACGGTGAAAGCGGCGAAGCAGTCGATGGCGGAGCACGTGCGCGCGATGCTCGCATTCCAGCAGCAGGGCATCGCGACCTTCGACTACGGCAACAACATCCGCCAGATGGCGAAGGAAGAAGGCGTCGAGAACGCGTTCGATTTTCCGGGCTTCGTGCCGGCGTACATCCGGCCGCTGTTTTGCCGCGGCGTCGGTCCGTTCCGCTGGGCGGCGCTGTCGGGCGATCCGCAAGACATTTACAAGACCGACGCGAAGGTCAAGGAACTGATTCCCGACGACGCCCACCTGCATCGCTGGCTCGACATGGCGCGCGAGCGCATCAGCTTCCAGGGCTTGCCGGCGCGCATCTGCTGGGTCGGGCTCGGCCAGCGCGCGAAGCTCGGCCTCGCGTTCAACGAAATGGTCCGGAGCGGCGAGTTGTCGGCGCCGGTCGTGATCGGCCGCGATCACCTCGATTCCGGCTCGGTCGCGAGCCCGAATCGCGAAACCGAAGCGATGCAGGACGGCTCGGACGCCGTGTCCGACTGGCCGCTGCTCAACGCCTTGCTGAACACCGCGAGCGGCGCGACGTGGGTGTCGATCCATCACGGCGGCGGCGTCGGCATGGGCTTCTCGCAGCATTCGGGCGTCGTGATCGTCTGCGACGGCACCGACGAAGCCGCCGCGCGCATCGCCCGCGTGCTGCACAACGATCCGGCGACGGGCGTCATGCGTCACGCGGATGCGGGCTACGACATCGCGATCGAATGCGCGCGCGACAAGGGCCTCGACCTGCCGATGATCGAAGGCGCGGCACCGAAGCAGTAAATCCGAAACCGGGAGCGGAGCGTCATCACATGCCACTCTGGCAACACTGTCACGCCGCGACGATGAAAGGCGGCAAGTATTCGATCATCGACGACGCCGCGATCGTCACCGACGACGGGCGGATCACGTGGATCGGTCCGCGCGGCGACGCGCCCGCGCATGACGACGAGGTCATCGATCTCGACGGCGCGTGGGTCACGCCGGGCTTCATCGATTGCCACACGCATCTCGTCTTCGGCGGCGATCGCAGCGGCGAATTCGAGCAGCGTCTCGAAGGCGTGAGCTATGCGCAGATTGCCGCGCAGGGGGGCGGCATCGCGAGCACGGTGCGCGCGACGCGCGAAGCCAGCGAAGACGCGCTGTTCGCGAGCGCCAGGCTTCGCGCGACGGGTTTCCTGCGCGAAGGCGTGACGACGATCGAGGTGAAGTCGGGCTACGGCCTCGATCTCGCGAACGAACGCAAGATGCTGAAAGTGGCGCGCCGGCTGGCCGAGGAACTGCCGCTGACGGTTCGCGCGACGTGTCTCGCCGCGCACGCCTTGCCGCCGGAATACGCCGGCCGCGCCGACGATTACATCGCGGCCGTCTGCACGGAGATGCTGCCGGCGCTCGCGAAGGAAGGCCTGGTCGATGCCGTCGATGCGTTTTGCGAGCATCTCGCGTTTTCGCCGGAACAGGTCGAGCGCGTGTTCAGAACCGCGCGCGAACTCGGCCTGCCGGTGAAGCTGCATGCGGAGCAACTGTCGTCGCTGCACGGGGCGAGTCTGGCGGCGCGGTATCAGGCGTTGTCGGCGGATCACCTCGAATACATGACCGAGGACGACGCGATCGCGATGGCGCAGTCGGGCACGGTCGCCGTGTTGCTGCCGGGCGCGTTCTACATGTTGCGCGAGACGCAGTTGCCGCCGATCGACGCATTGCGCCGTCACGGCGTGCCGATCGCGCTCGCCAGTGACCTGAATCCGGGGACTTCGCCGGCGCTGTCGGTGCGGCTGATGCTCAACATGGGCTGCACGCTCTTTCGCATGACGCCGGAGGAGACCCTTGCCGGCGTCACGATTCACGCGGCGAAGGCGCTCGGCCTGCAACGCACGCATGGTTCACTCGAAGTCGGCAAGGCGGCGGATTTCGTCGCGTGGAAGATCAGCCGTCCGGCCGAACTCGCGTACTGGCTTGGCGGAGCGTTGCCGAACCGGGTCGTGCGAAGCGGAGTGGACATCCGCGTTTGAGATTTGGTCGGAGATTTACCGTGATTAAAAAAACCTCGCCCCATGCGGAGCGAGGTTTTGGCGTTGCGTGCCGATTCGTTGAACGATCAGGTTGAACGATCAGGCCATCCGTTTCCTGACGAAGCCCCACACGACGAGCAGGATGATCGCGCCGATCACCGAAGCGATCCAGCCCGCCGCCTGTCCCGGCTGATACCAGCCGAGCGCGCGGCCGACATAGCCGGCGACCAGCGACCCGACGATACCGAGCACGATGGTCATGATCCAGCCCATGTTGTCGTCGCCCGGTTTGATCGCGCGCGCGATGAGTCCCACGATCAACCCGACGATCAAAGTACCGATGAATGCGAACATGCGGTTGCTCCTTGGCAGAGTTTGGCTGCGGCCGGGCGTGTCCCGGTAGATGCAAAGTAGCACGGCAATTGGAGTTTGGGTATGACGGCCGAGGCACGGTCCGCGCCTGGGCGATGAAGCGGGGCATCGTCCGATCGGCCATGCCGTGCCGCGATGCCGCGCGGCCGGCAGCGGGCAGGGTAAAATTCGCGGCTCCGATGCGCCGTTCCGAGCGCATGCAGCCGACACCTTGCACCGAATTCAACCGCCATGACCGATTCCGCACCCGACCAGACCGACGACGCCATCCATGAAGACCGCCTGTGGCGCGACGACGGCTGGACGGCGCGCGTGATCAAGAACGAAGACGACGACGGCTGGGCCGTCGAGATGATCAAGGATGGCGAGGCGGAGCCCGCGCTCGTCGGACCGTGGACGATGGGCCGCGACAAGAAGAATCCGAAGCCCCTCGATGCCGGGGCGTTCCGCACGCTGGTCAAGACCGCGTCGGAGGTGTTGCGGCGGCATGAACAGCAGCTTCACGCGATGCTGCACAAGCGCTTCGTGGTTAGCGCGCGTGGTGAGGAGGTGACGGTAACGCTCGACATCGTTCCCGATGAGGATGATCCTTATGCCGACCTGAAGGCGTTCGATGCGTTCGGCGCGCAGCTTGCGCAGGTGCGGGTGTCGGCAGGATTCAAGCTGAGCAAGACCAGCGCCGAGGCGTGGGTCGAAAGTGAGTTTCAGAAGCCGGCGTAGGGCCAGCCACCCACGCCCTAGTACACGCCGGCCATCCCCTCCGGCCGGTGCTTGAACCGTCGATGCACCCAGTAATACTGCTCGGGAAACCGCAGCACCTGCGTTTCGAGAAACGCATTCATGCGGCGGGCATCGACCGCATCGTCATCCGACGGAAAATCCGCGAGCGGTTCAAAAATCGTCATTTTGTAGCCGCGATAATCCGGCAGCACTTCCGTCACGAACGGCACGACGCGCGCCCGTCCGAGCCGCGCGAGCCGCGACACCGACGTCAGCGTGCAGGCCGGCACGCCGAAGAACGGCACGAACACCGAATTCTCGATGCCGTGGTCCATGTCCGCCGCGAGCATCACCGATTTGCCGGCGCGCAGCAGCTTCAGCACGGCGCGGGCGCTGTCCGAGCGCTTCACCATGTGCGCGCCAAAGCGTCCGCGCTGCGTCGTCGCGAGTTCGCACAGGCGCGTGTCCTTCATCGGCGTGTAGAGCGAGGTGATCGGCTGTTTGGTCGAGTACAGCATGCAACCCACTTCAATGGCGACGAAGTGAAAGCCCATGAAGATGGTGGGCGGTGCGTGCTCGTCGTCGAGGTCGATGTGGCTTTCGAGTTCCACCAGCCGTTCGATCGAGCGGGCCGAACCGAACCATTGCACGCCACGCTCGACATAGCTGCGAACCACATGGCGGAAATGGTTCCGGCCCATTTGCTGGTATTGCGCATGGCTGCGGCCGGGGAAGCACAGTTCGAGGTTGACGAGCGCAATGCGCTTGCGGCGGCTCGGAATCGAGAAGAGGCAGGCGCCGAGCAGGCTGCCAAAGCGCGCGACGAGGCCGTACGGCAGGACGGCGAAGCCGCGCAGCAAGGCGACGACGAGCGCGAAGCCGAATGATTTCAATGAGGTTCCTTTGGGGGACCGGCGCGTTGCCGGCGCGGCGGGCGGAAGCCGGAGCTTCGTCGATTGACGCGGTCTGGCGAGCGCGATGGAACCCACATGATCGCACATCGGCCGTAAGACGCGAAAAAGTCTGAAAACGCGGCCATGTTCGTACATTGTCCGCGCTCGCGAAATGGTGCGAACCCGTGCAACAACGTCCGCATTCGCCCGCCGCTCTGCGCCCTTGATCGAACGCGCCTCGTCCCGCGATAATCGGCACTCGCGCGCGCCATTCGTCCCGTCCCCGGAGACCCGCCATGCACTTCCTGCTGATATACGACCTCTGCTCCGACTACCTCGAACGCCGCGGCCAATTCCGCGACGCGCATCTCGCGCTCGCATGGGAGGCCGTCGAACGCGACGAGCTGGTGCTGGCCGGCGCGCTCGACGAGCCGGTCGATCGCGCGATGCTCCTCTTTCACATCGATTCGCCGCAAGCCGCCGAGGATTTCGCGCGCAACGACCCGTATGTGATCAACGGGCTCGTCACGCACTGGCAGGTGCGGCGCTGGAATACCGTCGTCGGGACGAGGGCGGCGAATCCGGTGCGCTGACCCGGGTCAACCTTCGTCGGCGGTTTCCGCTTGCTCGTTTTCGCCGCGGGCGGCGAGTCCGCGCGATGCCGCGGCCGAGCGGCGCCGTCCCGCCGCGCGAAACAGCTTCGTCATCGCGTCGTCGACCTGCTGCGAGCGCTCGAACAGGTCCGAGAGCCAGTCGACGAACACGCTCACGCGCGGCGTCGCCTGCCGGCTCTTCAGGAACGCCACCGACACGTTCATCGGCATCGACTTCCACTGCGGCAGCACCTCGCGCAACTGCCCGGAGCGCAGATACGGCAGCGCCGCGATGCGCGGCGGCTGGATCAGCCCGAGCCCTTCGAGGCCGCACGCGAGATACGCGTGCTCGTCGGTGACCTGCACGAAGCCGGGCATCTTCACCGACACCGCCTTGCCGTCCACTTCGAAATCGAAATCGACCGGCCGCCCGCTTTTCTCCGACACGCAATTCACGGCGAAATGGCCCGCGAGATCGTCGAGGGTGGCGGGCATGCCGTTGCGTTCCAGATACGCGGGACTCGCGCACGTCACGTGCTCGAAGCTGCCGAGCCGCCGCGCGATCAGGCCGGAATCGGGCAGTTCGCCGAGTTGCACGCTGCAATCGACGCCTTCGCCCACCAGATCGACTGTCCGGTTGCCGATGCCGATCGACAGGTCGATATGCGGATAGCGCGCGTGAAAATCGGGCAGCGCGGGCACGACGATCGAGGTCGCGACGGTATCCGGCATTTCGACGCGCAGCCGCCCGCGCAGGCGGTCTTCGCCCGCGTGGAAGCCGGATTCGAGGTCGTCGATGTCGGCGAGGATTTGGGCGCAGCGTTCGTAGTAGGCGGCGCCGTCGACGGTGAGGTTCAGGCGGCGCGTCGTGCGTGCCAGCAACTGCACGCCGACCAGGGCTTCGAGTTGTTGAATGGTCGTGGAGACGCTCGCGCGCGGCATGCCGAGCGATTCGGCGGCGCGCGAGAAGCTGTTCGTATCGACGACGCGTGTGAAGACACGCATTGCATGAACGCGATCGAGCACGTGAGTTTCCCAGGGCGTTGTTCAGGCGGGCCGCCTGCGCCTCGGATGGGTTGGCATGGGCGGACCGGCGATGGTCACATCGTATGCGGTGCGATGGCTCGCGTTAATACCCAAAAGTCGCGGATTATTGCCCAGTCCTGCGGGGGCGCTTTTGGGAGCGCCCGGGGGGGGTGTTTACACCGTTTGATGCGCTTGTGCTTCCATGGAACTTGTTTTGCTTTTGGTCTATTTGCTCTGCCCCTGTCCGGGGCGGGACTCACTTTCTTTGCTGCTGCAAAGAAAGTAAGCAAAGAAAGCAGCTTTCCACCGCCAATCCTTGCCAGTCGCCGCCAGACCGTTATGTCGGAGTGGTCCAACCGGGGGAGTGTCGTTAGCGGGGTTTCGTCGTTGTTGGCATGTAGAAAAGGCGCGCACGTCGCACCGCTACAGGGAGTGGAACAGCAGTCATTCATCCGTCATGGCACTTCGTGCCCGACGACAGGTCTGCCAAGCGGGCAGATTAAAGCATGCAGTAGCACAAGCGTAGCGAGTGAGTGTGAATGAGGATGGGTTTCGGTTTTGCCTGACGGGTGAGCGCGTAGCGCGAGGCCGGATGTATGACTGCTGGTCCACTTCGTATTGCGGTGCGATGCCCGTACCTCTTCTACATGCCAACAACGATGAAACCCCGCTAACGACACTCCCCCGGTTGGACCACTCCGAAGGAACAGTCTGGCGGCGACTGGCAAGGATTGGCGTTGGAAAGCTGCTTTCTTTGCTTACTTTCTTTGCAGCAGCAAAGAAAGTGAGTCCCGCCCCGGACAGGGGCAGAGCAAATAAACCAAAAACAAAACAAGTTCCATAGAAGCGCAAAAACATCAAACGGCGTAAACACCCCACCCCAAGCGCCAGCGACAACTCATCGAATACCCGAACCCCCTGAAAATAAATTTTTTTCCAGACCCGTTCTGAGTAAATATAGTTTCATTACATCTTCCTGAAGGTGTGGCAACCAAGAATGGTCGCGTCGACCCCATCCCCCGCCGATGAGCCGATCTCCCTGCGCATCGCCGCCGCCATGCCCACCCTCACGCCGATCCACCGGCGCATGGGCGCGTTCGTGCTGGCGAACCTGTTCCGCTCGGCGACCATGCGCATCGACGAACTGGCCAGCGCCGTAGGGGCCTCGGTGGCGACCGCCAACCGCTTTGCGCGCGCGCTCGGCTTCGACGGCTATCCGGCGTTTCGCGAGGCGCTGGTGCGCGGCTTCGAAGCGACCATCGCGCCCGTCGAGCGCCTGCGCACCGCACGCGAATCGCCCGCAAGCGGCACGCAGGTGTTCGATGCGTCGCTGGAACAGGCGGCATCGAACCTGCAAATGACGCGCAGCGCGCTCGACGGCGACGTCGCCGAAGCGCTGGTCGAAGCGATTCTCGAGGCGCGCCGCGTGTTCGTGCTCGGCTATGGCGCAAGCGCGTTCCTCGCCGGCCTCATGGAGCACGGCCTGACGCCGTACTGCGCCAACGTGCAGTCGCTCGCGCTGACGGGCGGTCCGTCGCACGCGGCGCGGCGCCTGTTCAACGCATCGCGCGGCGACCTGCTGGTGGCGATCGCGTTTCCGCGCTACGTCGACGACACCATCGAACTCGCGCGTCTCGCCGCCGGTCACGGCGTGCGGGTGGTCGCGCTCACCGACAGCGCCGCGTCGCCGCTCGCGCAATTCGCCGACCTCACGCTGACGATCCGCACCGAGCGCCGCCTCGCCGCGAATTGCGATACCACCGTGCTCGCCGTCATCGAGGCGATCTGCGACGCGGTCGCGCATCGGGCGAAGCGCTCGGTCGAAGCCGCTTCTGGCCTCACCGAATTCGTCCTGCCGTGGCTCGTGAAACCGTCGATGCAACTTTCCCCGGCGATCACGCGCGTCGCCGCAAAAACCGAAAACAGCAAAACATGAATCCGACTCCCGTCATCGCAATCCACGGCGGCGCAGGCACGATCCTGCGCTCCTCACTGAGCGCCGAAGCCGAAGCGCAGTATCACGCGGCGCTCGATGGCATCCTCCTTGCCGGCCAGCGCATTCTCGCCGACGGCGGCAGCGCGCTCGATGCCGTCACCGAAGCGGTGCGCCTGCTCGAAGACTGTCCGCTCTTCAACGCGGGACACGGCTCCGTGTTCACGGCAGCGGGCACGCATGAACTCGATGCATCGGTGATGGACGGCGCGACGCTCGAAGCCGGCGCCGTGTGCTGCGTCACGCGCGTGAAAAATCCGGTGCTGGCCGCGCGCCGCGTGCTCGACCATAGCGAGCATGTGCTTTTCACCGGGGCGGGCGCTGAAGCGTTCGCGGCGGCACAGGGTCTCGAATTCGTCGATCCGGCGTACTTTCATACCGATGCGCGCTATCGGCAATGGCTCGCGGCGCGCGGCACCCAGGGCACGATGCTCGATCACGACGCGGCTTCGTTGCAGGCGCAGGCGCAGGAGCCGGAGCAGGACCCAGGCCCGATCGATCCCGACAAGAAATTCGGTACGGTCGGCGCCGTTGCGTTCGATGCGCAGGGTCACGTCGCCGCGGCGACCTCGACGGGCGGCATCACGAACAAGCAGCCGGGACGCGTCGGCGATGCGCCGCTGATCGGCGCGGGCTGTTACGCGAACGACGCGACCTGCGCCGTATCGACCACCGGCACCGGCGAGATGTTCATGCGCATGCTGGCGGCCTACGACGTAGCGGCGCGCATGGAATATCGCGGCGCGTCGCTGGAGCAGGCGGCGGCCGAGGTCGTGATGGAACGGCTGCCGCGCATCGACGGACGCGGCGGCCTGATCGCCGTCGATACGAAAGGCAACGTGACGCTGCCGTTCAACACCGAAGGGATGTATCGCGGATTCGCGCGCGTGGGCGAGACGCCGGTCACGGCGATTTACCGCTGACAACGAAGGGAACCAGCCGATGCTTGCCAGTCAGTCGTTGCCGCCGTCGCGGGTGATCGAAGTGAACGACCTGTCGGTGACGTTCCGCGCGGGGCCGAAGCTCGTCGAAGCGGTGAAGCATCTCTCGTTCACGGTGGATCGCGGCGAGACGCTGGCGATCGTCGGCGAATCGGGCTCGGGCAAGTCGGTGACGTCGCTCGCGCTGATGCGTCTGGTCGAACACGGCGGCGGCAGGATCGCGTCGGGCAGCATCGCGTTCCGGCGCCGCAACGATCGGGTGACCGATCTCGCAAGCGCATCGAATTCGACGATGCGCACGATACGCGGCGCCGACATCGCGATGATCTTCCAGGAGCCGATGACATCGCTGAACCCGGTGTTCACCGTCGGCGACCAGATCGCCGAGGCGATCGCCCTGCATCAGCACAAGCGTCATGGCGAGGCGCGGACCGAAGCGCTGCATCTGCTCGACCTCGTGCGCATTCCCGAGTCGAAGCGCGTGTTTGCGCGCTATCCGCACCAGCTTTCGGGCGGCATGCGCCAGCGCGTGATGATCGCGATGGCGCTCTCGTGCAAGCCCGCGCTCCTGATCGCCGACGAACCGACCACGGCGCTCGACGTGACCATTCAGGCGCAAATCCTCCAGCTGATTCGCGGCTTGCAGGACGAGATGAACATGGGCGTGATCTTCATCACGCACGACATGGGCGTGGTCGCGGAAGTGGCCGACCGCGTGCTCGTGATGTATCGCGGCGAGAAGGTCGAGGAGGGCGCATCCGACACGCTGTTCGCCGCGCCGAAACATCCGTACACGAAGGCGTTGCTCGCCGCCGTGCCGAGGCTCGGCGCGATGCACGGCACCGACCGGCCGGCCAAGTTTCCGATCGTCGAAGTGGAGGCGGCTTCGGTTGCGCCCGACGATGCCAGCGCGCTGCGCCCGTCGGCGGCGGTCGAGGCGGAGAGGCAGCCCGCCGTCGATGCGGCGAGCGCGCCGATCCTGCGCGTGCGCGATCTCGTCACGCGCTTTCCGGTGAAGAGCGGCATCTTCGGCCGCGTGACAGGCGCGGTGCATGCGGTCGAGCGCGTGAGCTTCGACCTGCGTCCGGGCGAGACGCTGGCGCTGGTCGGCGAATCGGGCTGCGGGAAATCGACCACCGGGCGCTCGCTGCTGAAGCTCGTCGAAAGCCAGAGCGGTTCGATCGAGTTCAACGGGCGCGATATCAGCAAGCTGTCGGGCCCCGCATTGCAGGCGCTGCGCCGCGACATCCAGTTCATCTTCCAGGACCCGTTCGCGTCGCTCAATCCGCGTCTGACAGTCGGCTTCTCGATCATGGAGCCGCTGCTCGTGCATCGCGTATCGAAAGGCAAGGAGGCGGAGCAGCGCGTCGAATGGCTGCTCGAAAAAGTCGGCCTGCCTGCCGAAGCGGCGCAGCGCTATCCGCATGAATTCTCGGGCGGGCAGCGTCAGCGCATCGCGATTGCACGCGCGCTCGCCCTGAATCCGAAAGTCGTGATCGCCGACGAGTCGGTCTCCGCGCTCGATGTCTCCGTGCAGGCGCAGATCGTCAACCTGATGCTCGACCTGCAACGCGAACTCGGCGTCGCGTATCTGTTCATCTCGCATGACATGGCGGTGGTCGAGCGCGTCAGCCATCGCGTCGCGGTGATGTATCTCGGCCAGATCGTCGAGATCGGTCCGCGTCAGGCCGTGTTCGAGGCGCCGCGCCATCCGTACACGAGAAAGCTGATGAGCGCGGTGCCCGTTGCCGATCCCGCGCGCCGGCATGCGAAACGCATGCTCGCCGCCGATGAAATCCCGAGCCCGATCCACATGCTCGGCGATGAGCCGGTCGTCGCGAAGCTCGTCGCGGTTGCACCGGATCATTTTGTCGCCGAGCATCATGTCGGCGGACTGTACTGACATCAAGCATGAAGTAGAACCCTGCGCCACCACAACTTCAAAGCCAAGGAGTGCAACGATGCCGTCTTCGAAGTCCAGTCTCTTGCGCGTGCGCGCGCTGATCGCCGCCGGCGCCTGCGTGTTCGGAACGCTTGCCGCCGCGCCCGCTTCCGCCGAAACGACCGCCGTGATGGCGGTCGCCTCGACCTTCACGACGCTCGATCCCTACGACGCCAACGACACGCTCTCGCAAGCGGTCGCGAAGTCGTTCTATCAGGGCCTGTTCGGTTTCGACAAGGACATGAAGATCGTCAACGTCCTTGCCACGAGCTACGAGGCAAGCCCCGACGCGAAGGTCTACACGATCAAGCTGCGCTCCGGCGTGAAGTTCCAGGACGGCACCGACTTCAACGCGGCGGCCGTGAAAGCGGTGTTCGATCGCGTCACCGATCCGGCGAACAAGCTGAAGCGCTACAACCTCTTCAACAAGATCGACAAGACCGAGGTGATCGATCCGCTGACGGTGAAGATCACGCTGAAGATTCCGTTCTCGGCGTTCATCAACGTGCTGGCGCATCCGTCGGCCGTGATGATCTCGCCCGATGCGCTGAAGAAGTACGGCAAGGACATCTCGCTGCATCCGGTGGGCACAGGGCCGTTCGAGTTCGTCGAATGGAAGCAGACCGACGACCTGAAGGTGAAGAAGTTCGCGGGCTATTGGAAGAAGGGCTATCCGAAGATCGATGCGATCGACTGGAAGCCGGTGGTGGACAACAACACGCGCGCGGCGCTGATGCAGACGGGCGAAGCCGACTTCGCATTCCAGGTGCCCTTCGAGCAGGCCGCCGTGCTGAAGGCGAGCCCGAAGGTCGACCTGATCGCGGCGCCATCGATCATCCAGCGCTACATCAGCATGAACATGCTGCAGAAGCCCTTCGACAACCCGAAGGTGCGCGAGGCGATGAACTACGCGATCAACAAGGAGGCGCTCGTGAAGGTGGCGTTTGCGGGTTATGCGATGCCGGCCGAAGGCGTCGTGCCCCAGGGCGTCGACTATGCGGTTAAAACCGGCCCGTGGAAATACGATCCGGCGAAGGCGCGCGAACTGCTGAAGGAAGCGGGCTATCCGAACGGTTTCGAAACGGTGCTCTGGTCGGGCTATAACCACTCGACCGCGCAGAAGATCATCCAGTTCGTGCAGCAGCAACTGGCGCAGGTCGGCGTGAAGGCGGAAGTGCAGGCGCTCGAGGCCGGGCAGCGCGTGGCGAAGGTGGAGAGCGCGCCGGACCCGGCAACGGCGCCGGTGCGCATGTACTACATCGGCTGGTCGTCGTCGACGGGTGAAGCGGACTGGGCCATCTCGCCGCTGCTTGCAAGCGGTTCGTTCCCGCCGAAGCTGTCCAACACCGCGTACTACAAGAACGACGCGGTCGACGCCGATCTGACGAAGGCGCTCGCGACCACCGACCGCAACGAGAAATCCGCGCTCTACGCCGATGCGCAAAAGCGTATCTGGGCCGATGCGCCGTGGGTTTTCCTCGTCACGGAGAAGGTGGTGTACGCGCGCAGCAAGCGGCTCTCGGGTGCCTACGTGATGCCTGACGGGTCGTTCAGCTTCGACGAGATCGCGATCAAGTAAGGACTCGCCGGGCGGCGGCGATGACGCCGCCCGGCCGAACGAGGTCTCGCTCATGCTGAATTTTCTTGCCAAGCGGCTGCTCGGACTCTTGCCGACACTGCTGATCGTCGCTGTCCTGGTGTTCCTGTTCGTGCACATGCTGCCGGGCGATCCCGCTCGTCTTGCCGCGGGCGCCGAAGCCGACGAAGCGACCGTCGCGCTCGTGCGTGCCGATCTCGGACTCGACAAGCCGCTGCCGCAGCAGTTCGTCAACTTCTTCGCGAAGGTCGTTCACTTCGACTTCGGCACGTCGACGCGCAGCAAGCGCCCCGTCAGCACGGAGATCGCCGAGCGCTTCATGCCGACGCTGTGGCTCACGATCGCGAGCATGGTCTGGGCGGTCGTGTTCGGCATGGCGATCGGGATTGTGTCGGCGGTGTGGCGCAACAAGTGGCCGGACCGGATCGGCATGACGCTCGCGGTGTCGGGCATCTCGTTTCCGGCGTTCGCGCTCGGCATGCTGCTGATGGAGATATTTTCGGTGAAGCTCGGCTGGCTGCCGATCGTCGGCGACGGCACATGGCAGAGCTACATCCTCCCGTCGATCACGCTCGGTGCGGCGGTGGCCGCCGTGATGGCGCGCTTCACGCGGGCATCGTTCGTCGAGGTGATGAACGAGGACTTCGTGCGCACCGCGCGCGCGAAGGGCGTGCGCGAACCGATCGTCATCGTCAAGCATTGCCTGCGCAACGCGATGATCCCGGTCGTCACGATGATGGGCTTGCAGTTCGGCTTCCTGCTCGGCGGCTCGATTGTCGTGGAGAAAGTGTTCAACTGGCCGGGGCTCGGGCGCCTGCTCGTCGATGCCGTCGAGATGCGCGACTATCCCGTGATCCAGGCCGAAGTGCTGCTGTTTTCGCTGGAGTTCATCGTGATCAACCTGATCGTCGACGTGCTGTATGCCGTCATCAATCCGACCATCCGCTTCAAGTGAGGCTCGCATGAGCGTGACCGCCGATACAGCCAGGGCCGCCGCAATCGCGAGCCACGAGATCCGCACGCCGTGGACCGAGTTCTGGCGCAAGTTCAAGAAGCAGCCGGTGGCGCTCGCAGCGGGCGTGTTTGTGCTGCTGCTGATCGTGATCGCGATCATCGCGCCGTATATCGTGCCCTACGATCCGTCGAACTATTTCGACTATGACGCGCTCAACGCGGGACCCTCGGCGGCGCACTGGTTCGGGGTCGATTCGCTCGGCCGCGACATCCTCAGCCGCATTCTCGCGGGGAGCCGCATATCGCTCTCGGCCGGGTTGCTCTCGGTCGTGATCGGCGCGGTGATCGGCACGTTCTTCGGCCTGCTCGCGGGCTACTACGAAGGCTGGTGGGATCGCATCGTGATGCGCGTCGCGGACGTGCTGTTCGCGTTCCCCGGCATCCTGCTTGCGATCGGCGTCGTCGCGATCCTGGGCAACGGGATGGTGAACGTCGTCTGCGCGGTCGCGATCTTCAGCATCCCGGCGTTCGCGCGGCTCGTGCGCGGCAACACGCTTTCGCTCAAGCACCTCACGTATATCGAAGCCGCGCGCAGCATCGGCGCATCGGACTGGACGATCATCGTGCGGCACATCCTGCCGGGCACGATCTCGTCGGTGGTCGTCTACTTCACGATGCGCATCGGCACCTCGATCATCACTGCCGCGAGCCTGTCGTTCCTCGGTCTGGGCGCGCAACCGCCGACGCCCGAGTGGGGCGCGATGCTCAACGAAGCGCGCGCCGACATGGCGATGGCGCCGCATATCGCGGTGTTCCCGAGTCTCGCGATTTTCTTCACGGTGCTGGCGTTCAACCTGCTCGGCGACGGCTTGCGCGACGCGCTCGATCCGAAGCTGGACCGGCCATGACCGATGCGCCGCATGTCGGGACGCTCGCCGCCGGTCTGCTCGGCACGATCGCGGACGTGGCGGGCGTAACGGTCGGACACTGCACGCTCGATGAAGGCCCGGTGCAAACCGGCGTGACAGTCGTGCGTCCGCATGACGGCGATGTCTATCGACGCAAGGTGCCGGCCGCCGCGAGCGTGATCAATGGCTTTGGCAAGAGCATCGGTCTCGTGCAGGTCGATGAACTCGGCGTGCTCGAAACGCCCATCGCGCTGACGAATACGTTCGGTGTCGGCACGGTTGCGAATGCGCAGATTCGGGCGGCAATCACGGCGAACCCGGAGATCGGCCGAGAATGGCCGACCGTCAATCCGCTGGTGTTCGAATGCAACGATGGTTACCTCAACGACATCCAGGCGCTCGCCGTTCAGGAGGCGCATTATCATCGCGCGTTGCAGGCCTGCGACCGCGCGTTCGAACGCGGTTCGGCCGGCGCCGGGCGCGGCATGTCGTGCTTCGAACTGAAGGGCGGCATCGGATCGGGCTCGCGTATCGCGCAGGTCGCGGGACGCTCGTTCATGACGGGCGCGCTCGTGCTCGCCAACTTCGGGCGCTTGCCGATGCTGACGCTGGCGGGCGTCGCGCTCGGCCGCTCGCTGGCCGCACTGGAACAACAGGAGCAGCAAAAGCAGCAAAAACCCGAGCACGGCTCGATCATCATGATCATCGCCACCGATGCGCCGCTCGACGCGCGCCAGTTGCGCCGTCTTTCGATGCGCGCCGCAGCCGGGCTCGCACGCACGGGGTCGGTGTACGGCCACGGCAGCGGCGATATCTCGCTCGCGTTCACGACAGCCTACGTGGTCCCGCATCTCGACGACTTCATCGACGTGCCCGCACTCGTGTCCGACGCGCGCCTCGATCCGCTGTTCCAGGCCGCGGCGGACAGCGTCGAGCAGGCGATTATCGACGCGCTGTTCAGCGCCGTATCGGTGACGGGCCGCGACGGTCATCGCAGGCTTTCGTTCAAGGACATGCAGGCCAACAAGCCATGAAAGTACTGATTTCAGCGGATATCGAAGGCGTCGCCGGCGTGTTCCATCCGGAGCAGACGCGCGCGGGCAACGGCGAATACGAACAGGCGCGCCGCTGGATGACGCTCGAAGCCAACGCGGCGATCGAAGGCGCATTCGCGGGCGGCGCGAGCCAGGTGTGCGTCAACGATTCGCACGGTGGCTTTCGCAACCTCCTGCCCGACCTGATCGATGCGCGGGCGAGCATGGTGCTCGGCAAGCCGCGCTCGCTCGGGATGATGACGGGCCTCGAAGACGAGCCGGAACTCGTGTTCATGATCGGCTATCACGCGCGTGCGCAAAGCCGCGGCATCCTCGCGCATACGATCAACAGCTTCGCGTTCGCGCGGGTTTCGCTCGATGGCGAGGAGGTCGGCGAAGCCGGATTGTACGGCGCGTTGGCGGAGGAACGCGGCGCACGTGTCGCGCTCCTGAGCGGCGACGACGTGTTCGTCGAGGAAACCCGGCCTGCGTTTCCCGAAGCGCGCTTCGTCACGGTGAAGACCGCGCATGGTTATTCGAGCGGCGTCACGCAGACGCCTTCGAGCGCTTGCGAGACGATCCGCCGCGCGGCTTGCGAGGTTGTCGACGGCGCCTTCGGGGCGGTGCGTTCGATAGCCGCGAAGCCGAAGCCCGTGCATTGCGAACTGCGCGTGCAAACCACCGCGCTGGCCGATCTCTTCTGCCAATGGCCGACGCTCGAACGCATCGACGGCGTCACGCTCGCCTTCGATACCCCATCGGTCGAGGGTGCGGTGCGCACGCTGAACTGCCTGTCGGCGATGTCGTCCATGCTGCGGTGAAGGCGCGGGCGTTCGTCTATCATTGCGAACGCCTCGCTCGCGACGCGTGGCCTTCCCGTTTTCACTCTCTACCTCATCCATGTACCTGTCGATCTTTGCCGTGGGTATCGGCGGCGCGCTCGGCTCCCTGCTTCGCTGGGTGCTCGGCCTGCGGCTCAACGCGCTCTTTCCGAATCTGCCGCTCGGCACGCTGGCGGCCAATGTGATCGCGGGCTATGTGATCGGCGTCGCGGTGGCGTGGTTCGCGCGCATGCCGGACGTGCCCATCGAATGGCGGCTGTTCGTGATCACCGGCCTGATGGGCGGCCTCTCGACGTTCTCGACCTTCTCGGCGGAAGTCGTCGCGCATCTCCAGCAAGGGCGCTTCGGCTGGGCTGCCGGCGAGATCGCGATCCATGTGACGGCGTCGGTGGTGATGACGATTCTCGGCATCGCCACGGTGTCGCTCGCACGTTAGGCCGTTGACCGTGGTGCACATCCGGCCGTATCGCGCGGACGATCTCGATGGCGTCATCGACATCTTCCTGCGCGCGGTTCGCGAAGTCGCCGCGCGCGATTACGACCGGCATCAGATCGACGCATGGGCGCAAGTGGATCGTGAAGCTTGGTCGGTCAGGCGCATGAGCCGGCCGACCTGGGTTGCGACCATCGGCTCGTCGCTCGCGGGTTTCGCCGACCTCGAAAGCGACGGGCATCTGGACATGATGTTCGTTCATCCCGCGCATCAGGGAAGGGGTGTCGCGAGCGCGCTGCTCGCGCAAGTCGAGGCCAGCGCTCGCGAGCAAGGCATCGCGAGGCTGCATGCGGAGGTCAGCATCACGGCGCGGCCGTTCTTCGGGCGGCGCGGGTTTCGCGTGATCGCGGAGCAGGTGGTCTGCGTGCGCGGCCAGCGTTTCGACAACTTTCGCATGGAGAAGGTGCTCGGGCCGACTCAGACGCCGAACTGATTTAAATCCCCAAATCTGTATAGACAACTTAAAACATCGGTCCTCAGTAGATTCCCTAGGACCCTCTTGTTTATAAGATAAGAGCCGTTTAGACTGGGCGCTGACTTGTATAGACAGGATGAGCCATGATCAAGCTGACACCCGGATTTCTGACCCTGCCGCAACTGCGCCAGATCGCACGCGGTTCCGACTCGCTGGAACTCGACCCGGCGAGCTTCGCCGCGATCGACGCGAGCGCGAAGACCGTCGCCGACATCGCCGCCAAGGGCAAGCCCGCCTACGGCATCAACACGGGCTTCGGACGGCTCGCGAGCACGCACATTCCCGCCGACCAGCTCGAACTGCTGCAGCGCAATCTCGTGCTGTCGCATGCGGTCGGCGTGGGCGAGCCGATGTCGCGACCGGTCGTTCGTTTGCTGATGGCGCTGAAGCTTTCCAGCCTCGGGCGCGGTCATTCCGGCATCCGCCGCGAAGTGATCGACGTGCTCATCACGCTGTTCAACGCCGATGTGCTGCCGATCATCCCGGTGAAGGGCTCGGTCGGCGCATCCGGCGATCTCGCGCCGCTCGCGCACATGTCGACGGTGCTGCTCGGCATCGGCGAGGTCACGATTCGCGGTGAACGTGCGAGCGCGGTGGACGGCCTGAGCGTCGCGGGTCTCAAGCCCATGACGTTGCAGGCGAAGGAAGGCCTGGCGCTTCTCAACGGCACGCAGGCATCGACGGCGCTCGCGCTCTACAACATGTTCGCGATCGAAGACCTGTTCCGCACCGGCCTGGTAGCGGGCTCGCTCTCGGTCGATGCGGCGGAAGGGTCGGTCGTGCCTTTCGATGCGCGCATCCACGAATTGCGCGGGCATCGCGGGCAGATGGAGGCGGCGGCGGCTTACCGCACGTTGCTGAAGGGCTCGGGCATCAACCTGTCGCATGCGAATTGCGACAAGGTGCAGGACCCGTACAGCCTGCGCTGCCAGCCGCAAGTGATGGGCGCGTGCCTCGACCAGATGCGCCATGCGGCACAAGTGCTGCTGATGGAATCGAATGCCGTCTCCGACAATCCGCTGATTTTCCCTGACACCGGCGAAGTTCTTTCGGGCGGCAATTTCCACGCGGAACCGGTCGCGTTCGCCGCCGACAACCTCGCGCTCGCCGCCGCTGAAATCGGGGCGCTGGCCGAACGCCGCATCGCCTTGCTGATCGACGCGACGCTTTCGGGCCTGCCCCCGTTCCTCGTGCGCGATGGCGGCGTCAACTCCGGCTTCATGATTGCCCACGTGACGGCGGCCGCGCTCGCCTCCGAGAACAAGACGCTCGCGCATCCGGCTTCGGTCGATTCGCTGCCGACCTCGGCGAACCAGGAAGACCACGTTTCGATGGCGACGTTCGCGGCCCGCAAGCTGGGCGACATCGCAAGCAACACGGCCCACATCCTCGCGATCGAACTGCTCGCGGCGGCGCAGGGCGTCGACTTGCGCGCGCCGCACCAGACCAGCCCGCTGCTCGCCGAAGTGATGAAGACGCTGCGCGCGCGAGTCGCGCACTACGATCTCGACCACTATTTCGCCCCCGACATCGCGGCCGTCGCGACGCTGGTGCAGGACGGTGACATCGCGAAGCACAGTCCGTTTTCGTTCGAGTCGGAACAGCCTGCATGAACACGCCTGCCTATCAGGAGATCAAGGACTACATCCTGACGCGCATTCACATCGGCGAGTGGAGGGAGGGCGACCAGGTGCCCTCCGAAAACGAACTGGCGCGCGAGTTCAAGGTTGCGCGCATGACGGTGAACCGCGCGCTGCGCGAACTGACGGCAGAGCAGATCCTCACGCGCGTGCAGGGCGCGGGCACGTTCGTCGCGCAGCCGAAATATGCGTCGACGCTCGTCGAGATTCGCAGCATCTCCGATGAAATCGTCGCGCGCGGTCACACATATCGCGCTGACGTGCTGCATCTGGGCGCGTCGATCGTCGATGAAGTGCTCGCCGATGAAATGCAGCTCCCGATAGGCAGTCCCGTGTTTCATTCGCGCCTGCTGCACTTCGAAAACGAGCAGCCCGTGCAGATCGAAGAGCGGCATGTGAATCCCGCGCTCGCGCCCGAATACGCGCGGCAGGACTTCACGACGATCACGCCGAACCAGTACCTGATGGTCGCGGCGCCGCTGCAACGCGTGGAGTACCGCATCGAAGCGGCGGTTCCTTCGGAGGCGACGCGCCATTCGCTTGCGATGAAGGAGCATGAGCCGTGTCTGCTGCTGCATCGGCGCACGTGGTCGCGGGATGCGGTGGCGTCGGTGGCGAACCTTTGGCATCCCGGCGACCGCTATCAATTCACCGGGCACTTCTGATGAACCTGATCCGCGGCGAGTCGCTCGTGCCGATGCCCTGGAAAAACGGTGGCGGCGTGACGCGCGAAATCGACGCCGAACCGAAAGGCGCGGCGCTCGATGCTTTCACATGGCGCCTGAGCATCGCGAATGTCGATGTGGCGGGCGCGTTTTCCCGGTTCGCCGATATCGACCGCACGCTGGTCCTGCTCGAAGGCGCCGGCATGCATCTGCACGAAGCGAGCGGACGCGTGCACGCATTGACCCAGCCGCTCGCGATGGCATCGTTCGCGGGCGAAACGCCGATCGACGCCACGCTCGACAACGGCCCCACGCGCGACTTCAACGTGATGGTGCGGCGAGATCGGGCAACGGCGACAATTCAGGCGCATCGCTCCACGACGAGCGTTTCTCTCACCGATGACGTTGGCCTCACGCTCATCTTCTGCGTGCAGGGCCAGCTCGACGTCACGCTCGATGGCGGCGCCCGCATCATCCTGCAACCCGACGACACCTTGCGCCTCGACGCATCGGACGCGCGTCACTGCGACGTGACATGCGCGCAGCCGGACACGTCGTGGCTGCAGATCGGCATCGCAACAACGGACCACTCACGATGAACACTCTTTTCGCCGACCACGCGCGTCTCGCCGACGGCTGGCAGCGCGACGTGCTGCTTGAATGGGACGAGGCAGGCGCGCTCTTGGCCGTCACACCGGACAGCAACCGACCACCGAACACGCCGCGTGTCGGCGGGCCGGTCATCGCCGGCATGCCGAACCTGCATTCGCATGCGTTCCAGCGCGCGATGGCGGGACTCACCGAATACCGCGCGAGCGCAACCGACACGTTCTGGAGCTGGCGCGACCTGATGTATCGCTTTGCCGCGAAGATCGGTCCCGAGTCGCTTGCCGCGATTGCTCGCTGGCTCTACATCGAGATGCTGAAGGCGGGCTACACGTCGGTCTGCGAATTCCACTACGTGCATCATGGAAGCGCCGGCACGCCTTACGCGAACCGCGCGGAACTGGCGCAGTGCGTCGTCGATGCGGCGGAGCGCGCGGGCATCGGCATGACGATGCTGCCCGTGCTGTACCAGTACAGCGGCTTCAACGAGGGCGCCCCACGCGACGATCAGCGGCGTTTCCTCAACACGCCCGAACAACTGCTCGACCTGCTCGATGCGCTGCGTCACGCGCGGCCCGAAAACGGCGCGCGCCGCTATGGCGCCGCGCCGCATTCGTTGCGGGCGGTATCGGGCGAATCGCTTTCGACCCTGCTCGAAGGGCTCGATGCGCGCTTCGACCGCGCGCCGGTGCATATCCATATCGCGGAGCAAACCGCCGAGGTCGATGCATGTCTCGCCGCCAACGGGCAGCGCCCGGTGGAGTGGCTGCTCGATCGCTTCGCGGTGGATGAACGCTGGTGCCTCGTGCATGCCACGCACGTCGATGCGAACGAATGCGCGCGTCTTGCCGCGAGCGGTGCGACGGCGGGCCTGTGCCTCACGACCGAAGCCAATCTCGGCGACGGCATTTTTCCGGCGCGGGACTATCTCGATGCGGGCGGGCGCATCGGCCTCGGCTCGGACAGCCATATCGGCGTGGACTGGCGTTCGGAACTGCGGTTGCTCGAATACGGCCAGCGTCTCGCGCGCCGTGAGCGCAACGTGCTCGCATCGGCCACGCAAAGCCGTCCCGCCGATCGTCTGTTCGACGCCTCGCTCGACGGCGGCGCACATGCGAGCGGCCGCGCGATCGGCGCGCTCGCGGCGGGCAAGCGCGCGGACTGGCTGGTCCTCGATGCGAATCATCCGGGCATCGCGGGCCATGACCGGGAGACGTGGCTCTCCAGCATCGTGTTCGGCGAACACGGCGAGACACCGATCCGCGACGTCTACGTCGGCGGGCGTAAAGTGATCGATGCACGCCGTCACGCGGATGAGGAAGAAGCCTTCGCGCACTATCGCTCGGCGCTGGGCGAACTCCTGCGCTAAACGCGTGACGGCTACGAACCGGGACGACCACGAAAATGAATGATTCGCCGAT
This sequence comes from Caballeronia choica, assembly GCF_001544535.1. Lineage (GTDB taxonomy): Bacteria > Pseudomonadota > Gammaproteobacteria > Burkholderiales > Burkholderiaceae > Caballeronia > Caballeronia choica. Next base: position 101,268 of record NZ_FCON02000014.1, read on the forward strand.
CTACACGCTCGAACGCGGCACCGCGCCGCTCCTGATTTCGATTCCGCACCGGGGTACGCGCATCCCCGAAACGCTCGCCGCCGACATGACGCCGGTCGCGCAACGCGTCGACGATTGCGACTGGCATCTGGAGCGCCTGTATGCGTTTGCAAAGGGCATGGGCGCATCGATTCTGCTACCGGAATACTGTCGCTACGTGATCGACCTGAACCGGCCGCCCGATAACGCGAACCTCTATCCCGGCCGCGACACGACGGGCCTGTGCCCCATCGATACCTTCGACAAGGAACCGCTCTACCAGCCGGGCCGCGAGCCTGACAGCGCGCATATCGATGCCCGACGCGCGGCTTACTGGCAGCCGTATCACGATGCGTTGACGCAGGAACTCGCCGACCTGCGCTCGAAGCACGACCGCGTGCTGCTATGGGAAGCGCATTCGATTCGTTCGGTCGTGCCGCGCTTCTTCGAGGGCCGTCTGCCGGACTTCAACTTCGGCACCGCCGATGGCACGACCGCCGTTGCCGGCGTAGCCGAAGCGCTCGCGGAGATCGTCGCGAAGGACGGGCGCTACACGACGATAGCGAACGGTCGTTTCAAGGGCGGCTATATCACGCGGCGCTATGGGCAACCCGCCGACGGCGTGCACGCGGTGCAACTGGAACTGACGCAGTGCACGTACATGCAGGAATCGATGCCTTACGCCTACGACGAAGCGCGCGCATCGCAAGTCCAGCCGTTGCTTGAAAGGCTTGTGACGGCCGCGCTGGACCAAGTCCGCGCCTCATAGAACGCACCAACCGCCTCCATAGGCGTTGGCCGCGATTATTGTGAAACAGACAATGATGTTTAGCGCAATGTGGGGTTTTCCCCAAGGCGCCCGCCACCTAAACTTGTTTTCATGCGAAGCGAATCAGAAACTGAATAAAAGCTTTCCGGTTCGTTTCGGCACTTCAAAACAAGATTACTGGAGGTTCATCATGTTCAAGTCATTCGTTCCCGCACTGGTCCTCGCTTCGGCTCTGGCCGCACCGGCTTTCGCATTCGCGCAAGACAACGCGCCTGTGACCCGCGCCGAAGTCCGCGCCGACCTGGTTCAATTGGAAAAGGCGGGTTACAACCCGAGTACCGACCGCGTCGACTATCCGAAGAACATTCAGGCTGCCGAAGCTCGCGTGAGCGCGCAACAGGGCAACAGCACAAGCGGCTATGGTGCTTCGACGTCGGGTAGTTCGGCTTCGGGCCAGCGTGCCGCAACGCTTACGCCGAACCCGGTGAATTCGGTGTACTTCGGCCACTAAGCCTGCAACTGAGCGAAGTTTCAAAAGAATCGCCTGCCGCTTCAAAGCGGCAGGCGATTTTCATTTGCGCGCCGCATCGCCAGGCGACACCGCCCCGCAAGCGCGAATCACGAGCCGCACGACATCTTCGGTCGCGGCATCGAACGCCTTTTGCGTCAGCGCGCGCTTGCCTTTTAGCGCGCGGATCTGCGCGTCGAAGTCCGCGTAGTGCTGGGTCGTCGCCCAGATCATGAACATCAGCGTTTCGGGGTCGGTCGGTGCAAGCAGTCCACGCGCGATCCAGCCTTCGATCACGATCACGCGCGTTTCGAGCCAGGGCTTCACGCGTTCCTTCAGGATCTCCTGCATGTGCTCCGCGCCGTGGATGATCTCGCTCGCCCACACTTTCGAGCCGAGCGGCCGGCGCCTCGACAACTCCATCTTCGCGCGCACATAGCCACCGATCGCTTCCACCGGATCGTCGCTGCATTCGAACGTATCGGCCGCGCGATGCCAGTCCTCGAACAGGTCTTCGAGCACGCGCCGATAAAGCGCCAGCTTCGTAGGGAAGTAGTAATGCAGGTTCGCTTTCGGTAAGCCAGCGCGTTCAGCGATCATCGCGGTGCTCGCGCCTTCGAGTCCGCGCTCGGCGAAAACGGCCTCCGCGCACGCCAGAAGATGCGCTTCGTTCGATTCGCGGATGTGTGCCTTGCGGCGCCGCAAAGGTGCTCGCGCATTGTCGGTTTCCGGATTGTCTGCTGCCGCTTCGTCGTGTTTCATCGTGTGCCTCGCGCGGTTCGAATGCCGCGCCGTGCCTGGGTCCGTTCACTTCGGCCACTTGCCGCAGCGCTGCGCGGCAGGCAAATGGTGCTGTCCAAAAACGCCATGCTGCATCGCAATGGCACGCTTCTCGCTCTGTACGTCCGGACACAAAAGACGTTGATTTGCTCATTTTAATCGGATACAACCTGTCCAAGTGGACAGGATTCAACAAGCAGGCAGAGGCAGCATCAGGATCATCCCTTAGAAAGAAAAAACGTGCACCGGGTACGTGCGAAGGCGCCCCACAACGCTACGCGGATGCACCAGTTTCACGTCACTCACATACGATTCAAAGGAGCGAGCCGAATGAACGCGGTAACGGATGCAATCGGAAAGGCTGGACTCGATACGTCGATCAAGGTGAACGGCCAGCGCCTGTGGGACAGCCTGATGACGATGGCGAAAATCGGCGCGACGCCGAAAGGCGGCGTCTGCCGTCTTGCACTGACCGACCTCGACAAAGAGGGCCGCGATCTCATCGTGAGCTGGGCGAAGGAAGCGGGTTGCACGGTCAACGTCGATCAGATGGGCAACGTGTTCATGCGCCGCGCGGGACGCAACCCCGACGCGTTGCCGGTCATGACCGGCTCTCATGCGGATTCGCAGCCGACGGGCGGTCGCTTCGACGGCATCTACGGCGTGCTCGGCGGACTCGAAGTGATCCGCGCGCTCAACGATCACGCGATCGAAACGGAGCATCCGGTCGAAGTCGTGATCTGGACCAACGAGGAAGGCTCGCGCTTCGCGCCGGCGATGGTGGCGTCGGGCGTATTCGCCGGCGTGTTCACGCTCGACTATGGTCTCTCGCGCAAGGACGTGGACGGCAAGACGATTGGCGAGGAACTGAAGCGCATCGGCTATGCGGGCGATGTGCCATGCGGCGGCCGTCAACTGCATGCCGCGTTCGAACTGCATATCGAGCAGGGTCCGATTCTCGAAGCCGAGAACAAGACGATCGGTGTCGTCACCGACGCGCAAGGCCAGCGCTGGTACGAGATCACGCTGACGGGCCAGGAAGCGCATGCGGGCCCGACGCCGATGCCGCGTCGCAAGGACGCGTTGCTTGGCGCGTCGCGCGTGGTGGACCTCGTGAACCGCATCGGCCTCGATCATGCGCCGCTCGCTTGCGCGACGGTCGGCATGATGCAGGTCCATCCGAATTCGCGCAACGTGATTCCGGGACGCGTGTTCTTCACGGTGGACTTCCGTCATCCCGAGGATGCCGTGCTTGCGCAGATGGACGCCGCGTTGCGTGAAGGCGTCGCGCGCATCGCGGGTGGCATTGGGCTTGAAACGCAGCTCGAACAGATCTTCTATTACGCGCCCGTCGCGTTCGATGCGGCTTGTGTGAAGTCCGTGCGTGCTGCGGCTGAACGTTTTGGCTATTCGCATCGCGACATGGTGTCGGGGGCGGGACACGATGCCTGCTACCTGTCGCAAGTCGCGCCGACGTCGATGGTGTTCGTGCCTTGCGTCGATGGCATCAGTCATAACGAGATCGAGGATGCGTCGCAGGAATGGATCGAAGCAGGGGCGAATGTCTTGCTGCACGCGATGCTTGAGCGCGCCTCGTGATTTTTGGGTCGCTGGCGCTTGGGGGTGAGGTTTACGCCGTTTGATGTTTTTGCGCTCCTGTTGAACTTGTTTTGGTTTTGGTTTATTTGCTCTGCCCCTGTCCGGGGCGGGACTCACTTTCTTTGCTGCTGCAAAGAAAGTAAGCAAAGAAAGCAGCTTCCCACCGCCAATCCTTGCCATGCGCCGCTAGACCGTTATGTCGGAGTGGTCCAACCGGGGGAGTGTCGTTAGCGGGGTTTCATCGTTGTTGGCATGTAGAAAAGGCGCG
>NZ_FCON02000015.1 GCF_001544535.1 Caballeronia choica
CGTGCAGTAATGCATTCAGCTAACTGATACTAATTGCCCGTAAGGCTTGATCCTATAACCAGTGTGTTTTGTGTCGGCCAAAGTTAGTGCTTCAGCACTTGCTTGGACCCCACCCCCGAAGGGGGCGCAAACCACCAGGTTGAGATCCAGCGTTGTGCCCATACAAGCACAGCCCAAAGTAACACCCGTAATACCGAACGCGATTAACCCCGCTGTTCGACTACTTCTTCCCGGATTGGTTGTGGCGTTTCCCCAAGAAACGACGCAACAACAAGTCATGCCTGATGACCACAGCGAGTTGGTACCACCCCTTCCCATCCCGAACAGGACCGTGAAACGACTCCACGCCGATGATAGTGCGGAGCTCCCGTGTGAAAGTAGGTAATCGTCAGGCTCCTCATGCTTTAAACAAACACCCCACCCCACAAAGGTGGGGTGTTTGCGTTGGGGATTCACTATAGTGAGAGCAACAATCGACGCAGATTGCACGACAGGCTTGACATCGTCCTGATGTTCGATCATAATCGATAGTTCTCTGCGGAGGGGTGCCCGAGTGGCTAAAGGGGGCAGACTGTAAATCTGTTGGCTTACGCCTACGTTGGTTCGAATCCAACCTCCTCCACCAGAAATTAGGCGGCAGCGCGTGTAGGGAGTCAGAGCTCCGTGCGGGTGTAGCTCAATGGTAGAGCAGAAGCCTTCCAAGCTTACGACGAGGGTTCGATTCCCTTCACCCGCTCCAGAATCAAATGGTTGCGCCCATGTGGCTCAGTGGTAGAGCACTCCCTTGGTAAGGGAGAGGTCGGCAGTTCGATCCTGCCCATGGGCACCAACATTGCCAGACTAGAGTGTTTGCGCGCGGCGCAAGGTACGAAAATCCTGTTAGGAGTCGAAAATGGCCAAAGGTAAATTCGAGCGGACCAAGCCGCACGTGAACGTTGGAACGATTGGTCACGTTGACCACGGCAAGACGACGCTGACGGCAGCGATCACGACGGTGCTGACGCAAAAGTTTGGCGGCGAAGCCAAGGCGTACGACCAGATCGACGCGGCGCCGGAAGAAAAGGCACGGGGTATCACGATCAACACGGCGCACGTCGAGTACGAAACGGCGAATCGCCACTACGCGCACGTCGATTGCCCGGGCCACGCCGACTATGTGAAGAACATGATCACGGGTGCCGCGCAGATGGACGGCGCGATCCTGGTGTGTTCGGCAGCCGACGGCCCGATGCCGCAAACGCGCGAGCACATCCTGCTGGCTCGCCAGGTTGGCGTGCCGTACATCATTGTGTTCCTGAACAAGTGCGACATGGTCGACGACGCCGAACTGCTCGAGCTGGTCGAAATGGAAGTGCGCGAGCTTCTGTCGAAGTACGACTTCCCGGGCGACGACACGCCGATCATCAAGGGTTCGGCCAAGCTGGCGCTGGAAGGCGACAAGGGCGAGCTGGGTGAAGTGGCGATCATGAACCTGGCCGACGCACTGGACACGTACATCCCGACGCCGGAGCGTGCTGTGGATGGCGCATTTCTGATGCCGGTGGAAGACGTGTTCTCGATCTCGGGTCGCGGCACGGTGGTGACGGGCCGTATCGAGCGCGGCGTGGTGAAGGTTGGCGAGGAAATCGAAATCGTCGGCATCAAGCCGACGGTGAAGACGACCTGCACGGGCGTGGAGATGTTCCGCAAGTTGCTCGACCAGGGTCAAGCGGGCGACAACGTCGGTATCCTGCTGCGCGGCACGAAGCGTGAAGACGTGGAGCGTGGCCAGGTGCTGGCCAAGCCGGGTTCGATCAACCCGCACACGCACTTCACGGCCGAGGTGTACGTTCTGTCGAAGGACGAAGGCGGTCGTCACACGCCGTTCTTCAACAACTATCGCCCGCAGTTCTATTTCCGTACGACGGACGTGACCGGTTCGATCGAGTTGCCGAAGGACAAGGAAATGGTGATGCCGGGCGACAACGTGTCGATCACGGTGAAGCTGATCAACCCGATCGCGATGGAAGAAGGTCTGCGCTTCGCCATCCGTGAAGGTGGCCGTACCGTCGGCGCAGGTGTCGTGGCCAAGATTCTCGAGTAAAAGCCAGAGATTTTTCTCGATAGTCGGTAGTTTCGGGGTTGGCGGCACCGTCAACCCCAAAAAGGTTTAGGGGTATAGCTCAACTGGCAGAGCGTCGGTCTCCAAAACCGAAGGTTGGGGGTTCGATTCCCTCTGCCCCTGCCAAATTCTCGCGCAAAGTGGCGCTGTTCAAGGTGTTATGGCGAATCCTTCCGTCGAAACTGTAAATACTTCCGGCGACAAGTTGATGGTGGCTGCGGGCGTATTGTTGGTATTGGCCGGGTTCGTGGGTTTCTTCTGGCTTGGTGGCCAGGAGTGGTACGTTCGCGGTGCTGCGCTTGCTGTTGGTGTCATCGCAGGAGTCGCAGTCGGTCTTCTGTCCGCCTCGGGGAAGGGATTCATTGCCTTCGCCAAAGATTCATACAAGGAAGTTCGGAAGGTTGTCTGGCCGACCCGCAAGGAAGCCACGCAGACGACGCTGGTGGTCTTCGGCTTCGTATTGATCATGGCCATCTTTCTTTGGCTTAGCGATAAGTCGATAGAATGGATGATTTTCTCGGTGATTCTGGGTTGGAAATGATATGAGCGATACTCCGACATCTCCGAGCGGAAAGCGATGGTACGTTGTCCATGCTTACTCCGGTATGGAGAAAAGCGTGCAACGTGCGCTTCAGGAGCGCATCGAGCGCGCTGGCATGCAAGACCAGTTCGGGCAGATTTTGGTGCCGACCGAAGAGGTCGTTGAGGTAAAAGGCGGGCATAAGTCTGTCACGGAACGTCGTTTTTTTCCCGGATACGTCCTGGTTGAAATGGAAATGACCGATGAAACGTGGCATTTGGTGAAGAACACGGCCAAAGTCACGGGTTTTGTCGGGGGCGCGCGTAATCGCCCCAGCCCGATCTCCCCGCGGGAGGTCGAAAAAATAATGTCGCAAATGCAGGAAGGTGTCGAGAAGCCGCGGCCGAAGACGCTATTTGAAGTGGGCGAGATGGTTCGGGTGAAGGACGGCCCGTTCACTGATTTCAACGGAAACGTCGAAGAGGTGAATTACGAAAAATCCCGAGTTCGTGTCTCAGTGACGATCTTCGGACGTTCGACGCCGGTAGAACTTGAGTTCGGCCAGGTCGAAAAGCTGTAAATTTGAATTAATGCGCGCGGGGCTTGTGCCCGTCGCGCAATTCGCGCTTACGGTCCGCGTTATGGCCGTTGAGGAGCGCAAATAGCCGGTAGATGGCAAAAGCGCGTTATTACTCACCGAACGCTAGTGCGTTCCGCAGAGGTTTTCAACATGGCAAAGAAAATCATCGGCTTTATCAAACTGCAGATTCCTGCAGGTAAAGCCAACCCTTCGCCGCCGGTTGGTCCGGCACTGGGGCAGCGTGGCCTGAATATCATGGAGTTCTGCAAGGCGTTTAACGCGCAGACTCAAGCGATGGAGCCGGGTCTCCCGGTGCCAGTCGTGATTACGGCGTTCGCGGACAAGAGCTTCACGTTTATCATGAAGACGCCGCCGGCCACCGTTCTGATCAAGAAGGCAGCGAAAATCGATAAGGGCTCGGCAAAACCGCACACCGATAAGGTTGGCAACATTACCCGCGCACAGGCGGAAGAGATTGCGAAGACGAAGCTGCCGGACCTTACGGCAGCGGATCTGGACGCAGCGGTTCGTACGATCGCTGGTAGTGCCCGCTCGATGGGTATCACCGTGGAGGGCGTGTAAATGGCTAAGCTTTCTAAGCGCCTTCAGGCGTTCGCGAACAAGGTCGACCGCCAGAAGCTCTACCCGGTCGATGACGCACTCGCACTCGTCAAGGAATGTGCGAGCGCCAAGTTCGATGAGTCGATCGACGTCGCAGTGCAACTCGGCATCGACGCCAAGAAGTCGGACCAAGTGGTTCGCGGCTCCGTCGTGCTGCCGGCTGGCACGGGCAAGTCCGTTCGCGTTGCTGTGTTCGCACAGGGTGAAAAGGCCGAGCAGGCGCGCGCCGCTGGCGCCGAGATTGTCGGTATGGAGGACCTGGCCGAGCAAGTCAAGGCGGGTAACCTGAATTTCGACGTCGTGATCGCCTCTCCCGACACGATGCGCGTCGTTGGTACGCTAGGCCAGATTCTTGGTCCGCGCGGCTTGATGCCGAATCCGAAGGTCGGTACTGTTACCGCCGACGTCGCTCAGGCTGTAAAGAACGCCAAGGCCGGTCAGGTTCAGTTCCGTGTCGACAAGGCAGGCATCATTCACGCGACGATCGGCCGTGCTTCATTCGAGCCGGCATCGCTGCGTCAAAATCTGTCGGCGCTGGTCGAAGCCCTCCAAAAGGCTAAGCCGGCGACCAGCAAGGGTGTGTACCTGCGCAAGATCGCATTGTCGAGCACCATGGGTGTTGGCGTGCGCGTCGATCAGGGCACGCTCGCTCAGTAAGGAATCATGCGCACGGTCGGTCTTCCGGCCGTGTGTTAAGGGCTTTGGGCGGCCGTGGGGCGATAGTTTGCTTCGCAGCTGGTTGTCAAAGACCGTTGGTGGTGGCGCAGCGGGTAGGCGTCGCCTTAATGAACGCCAACGCAGATGGCGAACCCGGAAAGTTTTGTAGTGGTTGAAATCGGTTGTCGTACGCCACGCGGCGTACACCAATTGATCGAAATGCTCCTAACAGGTCGGACGCCGTTGTTGAACGCGGTGCGCCACGTCGGTGCATCGAATTTGGAGGTTTAACCGTGCCACTGAACAAAGAAGATAAGCAGGCAGTCGTCGCTGAAGTCGCCGCGCAAGTCGCGAAGGCTCAGACGATGGTGCTCGCTGAGTATCGTGGGATCACGGTTGGCGATCTGACCAAGCTGCGCGCGAAAGCGCGCGAGCAGCAGGTGTATCTCCGTGTGTTGAAGAACACGCTGGCGCGTCGCGCCGTGGAAGGTACGCCGTTCGCTCCGCTGGCTGAGCAGATGACCGGTCCTCTGATCTACGGCATCTCGGAAGATGCAATTGCTGCAGCCAAGGTCGTCAACGATTTCGGCAAAGGCAATGACAAGTTGATCATCAAGGCTGGTTCCTACGAAGGCAACGTGATGGACAAGGCAGGCGTGCAAGCGCTGGCCAACATTCCGAGCCGCGAAGAACTGCTTTCCAAGTTGCTTTACGTTATGCAAGCGCCTGTTGCTGGCTTCGCGCGTGGCCTCGCCGCGCTGGCGGAGAAGAAGCAAGGCGAAGCTGCGTAACGCATTCACTTGGGCACCAGTTGCTCAGTTAGGCATTAGCTAGATCGCTAGCTCGATCCGAATTCAATTTAGGAGTATTTCAAATGGCAATCGCAAAAGAAGACATCCTCGAAGCAGTAGGCTCGATGTCGGTTCTGGAACTGAACGAGCTGGTCAAGGCGTTCGAAGAGAAGTTCGGCGTGTCGGCTGCAGCAGTTGCTGTCGCTGGCCCGGCAGGCGCTGCAGCTGCAGTCGCTGAAGAACAAACTGAATTCACGGTCAACCTGTTGGAAGTCGGCGCGAACAAGGTTTCGGTGATTAAGGCAGTCCGTGAACTGACGGGTCTCGGCCTGAAGGAAGCGAAGGACCTGGTCGATGGCGCACCGAAGCCTGTGAAGGAAGCGGTACCGAAGGCTGCTGCCGAAGAAGCGAAGAAGAAGTTGGAAGAAGCAGGCGCGAAGGCTGAAATCAAGTAAATTTCACTGCGCTCTGTGGAGGCTGGCGGTTTTGCACCGCCGGCCTTTTTGTGCTTTGTGGGGACTAAGTGTTTTGCTGCCGGTATCGGCAATAAAGTCCGCACAGAGGCCAAAGATGATCGTCGGCAGGGAGATATTGCCGATGCTTCTCTTTGTCTTCTGAAGCGACTGCAGAAGGCAAGTTTGGTCGGGTAGCGGGCAACACAGGCATCCGCTGCCGTCAGCCAGCGGTTGGTAGCGGCCAACCACCAAGCTTCTAGGCTCGTTCGTCCTCGCAGGACGATTCACGAGTCTCAGTCGGTGAACACCGGGTCGTGTCATCGAGGTATCCCGCCTCGGCAACGCCCGCCGTGATTCGGAGATCGTATGCAATATTCCTTCACCGAGAAGAAGCGTATTCGCAAGAGTTTCGCGAAGCGCCCCATCGTTCACCAAGTTCCATTCTTGCTGGCCACTCAGCTTGAATCATTCAGCACGTTTCTGCAAGCCGATACCTCTGCAACGCAGCGGAAATCAGAAGGCCTGCAAGCCGCTTTTTCCTCGGTATTCCCCATCGTTTCGCACAACGGTTTCGCGCGACTCGAGTTCGTCAGTTACATGCTTTCTCCGCCGGCGTTCAACATAAAGGAATGCCAGCAGCGCGGCCTGACCTATTGCTCCGCCTTGCGCGCCAAGGTGCGCCTTGTCCTGCTCGACAAGGAATCGCCGAGCAAACCAGTCGTCAAGGAAGTGAAGGAACAGGAAGTGTACATGGGCGAAATTCCGCTCATGACCCCGACGGGTTCGTTCGTCATCAACGGCACGGAACGGGTGATCGTGTCGCAGTTGCACCGTTCGCCGGGCGTGTTCTTCGAGCACGACAAGGGCAAGACGCACAGCTCAGGCAAGCTGCTGTTCTCGGCGCGTATCATCCCTTACCGCGGTTCTTGGCTCGACTTCGAATTCGATCCGAAGGACGTGCTGTATTTCCGTGTCGACCGTCGCAGGAAGATGCCGGTGACGATCCTGCTGAAGGCCATTGGCCTCACGCCGGAACAGATCCTCGCCAACTTCTTCGTGTTCGACAACTTCGCGTTGATGGGCGAAGGCGCGCAAATGGAGTTCGTGCCGGAGCGGCTGCGCGGCGAAGTCGCGCGCTTCGACATCCAGGATCGCGAAGGCAACGTCATCGTCACGAAGGACAAGCGGATCAACGCGAAGCACATCCGCGACCTTGAAAACGCGAAGACCAAGTTCATCTCGGTCCCTGAAGATTATCTGCTCGGCCGCGTCCTGGCGAAGAACGTCGTGGACGGCGAGACGGGCGAAGTGATTGCCAACGCCAACGACGAAATCACGGAAACGGTTCTCGAAAAGCTGCGCGAAGCGAAGGTCAAGGACATCCAGACGCTCTACACGAACGATCTGGATCAGGGCCCGTACATTTCGTCGACGCTGCGCATCGACGAAACCGCCGACAAGATGGCCGCGCGCATCGCGATCTACCGCATGATGCGCCCGGGCGAACCGCCGACCGAAGAAGCGGTCGAGGCGCTGTTCAACCGTCTGTTCTACAGCGAAGACGCGTATGACCTGTCGAAGGTCGGCCGCATGAAGTTCAATCGCCGCGTGGGTCGCGACGAGATCATCGGGCCGATGACGCTGCAGGACGATGACATTCTCGCGACGATCAAGATTCTCGTCGAGTTGCGCAACGGCAAGGGCGAAGTGGACGACATCGACCACTTGGGCAATCGCCGCGTGCGTTGTGTCGGCGAACTGGCGGAGAATCAGTTCCGCGCCGGGCTTGTGCGTGTTGAACGTGCTGTGAAAGAGCGTCTGGGCCAGGCTGAAAGCGAAAACCTGATGCCGCACGACCTGATCAACTCGAAGCCGATTTCGTCGGCGATTCGCGAGTTCTTCGGTTCGTCACAGCTTTCGCAGTTCATGGACCAGACGAACCCGCTGTCGGAAATTACCCACAAACGCCGTGTTTCGGCTCTTGGGCCGGGTGGTCTGACGCGTGAGCGCGCTGGCTTCGAAGTCCGCGACGTGCATCCGACCCACTATGGCCGCGTGTGCCCGATTGAAACGCCGGAAGGCCCGAACATCGGCCTGATCAATTCGCTCGCCCTTTACGCGCACCTGAACGAATACGGCTTCCTCGAAACGCCGTATCGCAAGGTCGTGGACAGCAAGGTGACGGATCAGATCGACTACTTGTCGGCGATCGAAGAAGGCCGCTACGTGATCGCGCAGGCGAACGCCGCCATGGGCGAAGACGGTACGCTGACCGACGAACTGGTTTCGTCGCGTGAAGCGGGCGAAACGCTGATGGTCACGCCGGACCGTATCCAGTACATGGACGTGGCGCCGTCGCAGATCGTGTCGGTCGCAGCTTCGCTGATTCCGTTCCTCGAGCACGACGACGCGAACCGCGCGTTGATGGGCTCGAACATGCAGCGTCAGGCGGTGCCGTGCCTGCGTCCTGAAAAGGCCGTGGTCGGTACGGGCATCGAGCGCACGGTGGCGGTCGACTCGGGTACGACGGTTCAGGCGTTCCGCGGCGGCGTGGTCGACTATGTCGATGCGGGCCGTATCGTGATTCGCGTGAACGACGACGAAGCGGTTGCAGGTGATGTAGGTGTCGACATCTACAACCTGATCAAGTACACGCGTTCGAACCAGAACACGAACATCAACCAGCGTCCGATCGTGAAGGTGGGCGACAAGGTGTCGCGTGGCGACGTGCTGGCTGACGGCGCATCGACCGACCTGGGTGAACTCGCGCTCGGTCAGAACATGCTCGTCGCGTTCATGCCATGGAACGGCTACAACTTCGAAGACTCGATCCTGATCTCGGAAAAGGTCGTGGCGGATGACCGTTACACGTCGATCCACATCGAGGAACTGAACGTCGTTGCACGCGACACGAAGCTCGGACCGGAAGAAATCACGCGCGACATCTCGAACCTGGCCGAAGTGCAGCTTGGCCGTCTCGACGAATCGGGCATCGTGTACATCGGCGCGGAAGTCGAAGCCGGCGACGTGCTGGTCGGTAAGGTCACGCCGAAGGGCGAAACCCAGCTGACGCCGGAAGAAAAGCTGCTGCGCGCGATTTTCGGTGAGAAGGCGTCGGACGTGAAGGACACGTCGCTGCGCGTTCCGTCGGGCATGAGCGGCACGGTGATCGACGTGCAGGTGTTCACGCGCGAAGGCATCACGCGCGACAAGCGCGCGCAACAGATCATCGACGACGAACTGAAGCGCTATCGCCTCGATTTGAATGACCAGTTGCGTATCGTGGAAGGCGATGCGTTCTCGCGTCTCGCGCGGATGCTCAACGGCAAGATCGCGAACGGCGGTCCGAAGAAGCTGGCGAAGGGCACGGCGATCGACCTTCCGTATCTGGAAGACCTGGACCACTACCACTGGTTCGACATCCGCCTCGCGGACGAAGAAGCAGCGGCACAGCTCGAAGCCATCAAGGATTCGATCGAACAGAAGCGTCACCAGTTCGACCTCGCGTTCGAAGAGAAGCGCAAGAAGCTGACGCAAGGCGACGAATTGCCGCCGGGCGTGTTGAAGATGGTCAAGGTTTATCTGGCTGTGAAGCGTCGTCTGCAGCCGGGCGACAAGATGGCTGGCCGCCACGGTAACAAGGGTGTCGTGTCGAAGATCGTTCCGATCGAAGACATGCCGTACATGGCCGATGGCCGTCCGGCGGACGTCGTGTTGAACCCGCTTGGCGTGCCGTCGCGGATGAACGTAGGTCAGATTCTCGAAGTGCATCTGGGCTGGGCCGCGAAGGGTCTCGGCTGGCGTATCGGCGAAATGCTGCAGGCGCAGGCGAAGATCGAGGAACTCCGTAGCTTCCTGACGAAGATCTACAACGAGTCGGGCCGTGCCGAAGAGCTGGACAGCTTCAGCGACGACGAAATCGTCGAACTGGCGCGGAACCTGCGCGAAGGCGTGCCGTTCGCAACGCCGGTGTTCGACGGCGCGACGGAAGGCGAAATGGAGCGCGCGCTGGATCTGGCGTTCCCGGACGACATCGCGAAGCAACTCGGCATGACGAAGTCGAAGAATCAGGTGCAGTTGAGCGATGGCCGCACGGGCGAACCGTTCGAACGGACGGTGACGGTCGGCTATATGCACTACCTGAAGCTGCACCACCTGGTCGACGACAAGATGCACGCGCGTTCGACCGGCCCGTACTCGCTCGTCACGCAGCAGCCGCTGGGTGGTAAGGCGCAGTTCGGTGGCCAGCGTTTCGGTGAAATGGAAGTGTGGGCGCTCGAAGCCTATGGCGCATCGTATGTGCTGCAGGAAATGCTGACCGTGAAGTCGGACGACGTGACCGGCCGTACCAAGGTTTATGAGAACCTGGTGAAGGGCGACCACGTCATCGATGCCGGCATGCCCGAGTCGTTCAATGTGCTGGTGAAGGAAATCCGGTCGCTCGGTATCGACATCGACCTGGACCGGAACTAATCGGACTACTGGAGAGAAGCGATGAAAGCTTTGCTCGATCTATTCAAGCAAGTCCAACAACCTGAAGTTTTTGACGCGATCAAGATCGGTCTGGCCTCGCCCGACAAGATCCGTTCGTGGTCGTTCGGTGAAGTGAAGAAGCCGGAAACCATCAACTACCGCACATTCAAGCCGGAGCGGGATGGCCTGTTCTGCGCGAAGATTTTCGGGCCGATCAAGGACTACGAGTGCCTGTGCGGCAAGTACAAGCGCCTGAAGCACCGCGGCGTGATCTGCGAAAAGTGCGGCGTCGAAGTGACGCTCGCGAAGGTGCGTCGCGAACGGATGGGGCACATCGAACTGGCCTCGCCGGTTGCGCACATCTGGTTCCTGAAGTCGCTGCCGTCGCGTCTGGGCATGGTGCTCGACATGACGTTGCGCGATATCGAACGCGTGCTGTATTTCGAAGCATACGTCGTGATCGATCCGGGCATGACGCCGCTGAAAGCGCGGCAGATCATGACCGAAGAGGATTACTACAACAAGGTCGAAGAGTACGGTGACGAATTCCGCGCCGAGATGGGCGCGGAAGGCGTGCGTGAACTATTGCGCGCGATCAACATCGACGAGCAGGTCGAGATGCTGCGCACCGAACTCAAGAACACGGGTTCGGAAGCGAAGATCAAGAAGTACGCGAAGCGCCTGAAAGTGCTCGAGGCATTCCAGCGTTCGGGCATCAAGCCTGACTGGATGGTGCTTGAAGTGCTGCCGGTGCTGCCGCCGGAACTGCGTCCGCTCGTGCCGCTCGATGGCGGCCGTTTCGCGACGTCGGACTTGAACGACCTGTATCGCCGCGTGATCAACCGTAACAACCGGTTGAAGCGTCTGCTCGAACTGAAGGCACCTGAAATCATCGTCCGCAACGAAAAGCGGATGCTGCAGGAAGCCGTCGATTCGCTGCTCGACAACGGTCGTCGCGGCAAGGCAATGACTGGCGCGAACAAGCGTCCGCTGAAGTCGCTGGCTGACATGATCAAGGGTAAGGGCGGTCGTTTCCGTCAGAACTTGCTCGGTAAGCGCGTCGACTACTCGGGTCGTTCGGTGATCGTGGTCGGCCCGACGCTCAAGCTGCATCAGTGCGGTCTGCCGAAGCTGATGGCGCTCGAACTGTTCAAGCCTTTCATCTTCAACAAGCTGGAAGTGATGGGCGTCGCTACGACCATCAAGGCCGCGAAGAAGGAAGTCGAGAACCAGACGCCGGTGGTGTGGGACATTCTCGAAGAAGTCATTCGCGAACATCCGGTCATGCTGAACCGCGCTCCGACGCTGCACCGTCTCGGCATTCAGGCTTTCGAGCCGGTGCTGATCGAAGGCAAGGCAATCCAGCTGCATCCGCTGGTTTGCGCGGCGTTCAACGCCGACTTCGACGGTGACCAGATGGCTGTTCACGTACCGCTGTCGCTCGAAGCGCAGATGGAAGCGCGCACGCTGATGCTGGCGTCGAACAATATTCTGTTCCCGGCCAACGGCGATCCGTCGATCGTGCCGTCGCAGGATATCGTGCTGGGTCTTTACTACGCATCGCGTGAAGCGGTGAACGGCAAGGGCGAAGGCATGACGTTCACGGGCGTGTCGGAAGCGATCCGCGCGTACGAGAACAAGGAAGTCGAGCTGGCATCGCGCGTCAATGTGCGGATCACGGAAATGGTCCACAACGAAGACCAGAGCGAAGGCGCACCGAAGTTCGTGCCGAAGATCTCGCTGTTCGCCACCACGGTCGGCCGTTCGATCCTGTCGGAAATTCTGCCGCCGGGTCTGCCGTTCACGGTGCTGAACAAGCCGCTGAAGAAGAAGGAAATTTCGCGCCTGATCAACACGGCATTCCGCAAGTGCGGTCTGCGCGAAACGGTTATTTTCGCCGACCAACTGATGCAGATGGGTTTCCGTCTGGCGACGCGCGCCGGTATTTCGATTTGCGTCGACGACATGCTCGTCCCGCCGCAAAAGGAAACGATCGTCGGCGATGCGGCGAAGAAGGTGAAGGAATACGACCGTCAGTACATGTCGGGTCTCGTCACCGCGCAGGAGCGCTACAACAACGTGGTCGACATCTGGTCGGCGACGTCGGAAGCGGTCGGCAAGGCGATGATGGAGCAACTCGCGACCGAGCCGGTGGTCGACCGCGACGGCAACCAGACGAAGCAGGAATCGTTCAACTCGATCTACATGATGGCCGACTCGGGCGCCCGCGGTTCCGCGGTGCAGATTCGTCAACTGGCCGGTATGCGTGGACTGATGGCGAAGCCGGACGGCTCGATCATCGAGACGCCGATTACGGCGAACTTCCGCGAAGGCCTGAACGTGTTGCAGTACTTCATCTCGACCCACGGCGCACGTAAGGGTCTGGCTGATACGGCACTGAAGACGGCGAACTCGGGTTACCTGACGCGGCGTCTGGTCGACGTGACGCAGGATCTGGTCGTGGTCGAGGACGATTGCGGCACGACCAACGGTGTGGCGATGAAGGCGCTGGTCGAAGGCGGTGAAGTCGTCGAAGCGCTGCGTGACCGGATTCTCGGTCGCGTTGCGGTGGCGGACGTCGTCAATCCGGAATCGCAGGAAACGCTGTATGCATCGGGCGATCTGCTCGACGAAGACGCGGTCGAGGAAATCGAACGCCTCGGCATCGACGAAGTGCGCGTGCGCACGCCGCTGACTTGCGAAACGCGTTACGGCCTGTGCGCAGCCTGCTACGGCCGCGACCTGGGCCGTGGTTCGCGCGTGAACGTCGGCGAAGCGGTCGGCGTGATCGCGGCGCAGTCGATCGGCGAGCCGGGCACGCAGTTGACGATGCGTACGTTCCACATCGGCGGTGCAGCATCGCGCGCGGCGATCGCTTCGTCGGTTGAAGCGAAGAGCAACGGCACGGTGCGCTTCACGGCGACGATGCGTTACGTCACGAACGCGAAGGGCGAGCAGGTCGTCATTTCGCGCTCGGGCGAGGCGATCATCGCTGACGACCTCGGTCGTGAGCGCGAACGTCACAAGATCCCGTACGGCGCGACGCTGCTGCAACTCGACGGCGCGCAGATCAAGGCGGGTGCGCAACTGGCCCAATGGGATCCGCTGACGCGTCCGATCATCACCGAGTGGGGCGGTACGGTGAAGTTCGAAAACGTCGAGGAAGGCGTGACGGTGGCGAAGCAGATCGACGACGTGACCGGTCTTTCGACGCTGGTCGTTATCGACGTGAAGCGCCGCGGCTCGCAGGCTTCGAAGAGCGTGCGTCCGCAGGTGAAGCTGCTCGACGCGACCGGCGAGGAAGTCAAGATCCCGAACACCGAGCATTCGGTGCAGATCGGCTTCCAGGTCGGCGCTCTGATCACCGTGAAGGATGGTCAGCAAGTGCAGGTCGGTGAAGTGCTGGCACGTATCCCGGTTGAAGCGCAGAAGACGCGTGACATTACCGGCGGTCTGCCGCGCGTGGCCGAACTGTTCGAAGCGCGCTCGCCGAAGGACGCCGGCATTCTGGCGGAAGTCACGGGCACGACGTCGTTCGGCAAGGACACGAAGGGCAAGCAGCGTCTCGTGATCACGGACCTCGAAGGCAATCAGCACGAGTTCCTGATCGCGAAGGAAAAGCAGGTTCTGGTGCACGATGGTCAGGTCGTCAACAAGGGCGAAATGATCGTCGACGGTCCGGCCGATCCGCACGACATCCTGCGTCTGCAGGGTATCGAGGCGCTGTCGCGTTACATCGTGGACGAAGTGCAGGACGTGTACCGTCTGCAAGGCGTGAAGATCAACGACAAGCACATTGAAGTGATCGTGCGCCAGATGTTGCGTCGTGTGCAGATCGTCGACAACGGTGATACGCGTTTCATTCCGGGCGAACAAGTCGAGCGGTCGGACATGCTCGACGAGAACGACCGGATGACGGCGGAAGACAAGCGTCCGGCGACCTACGAGAACGTGCTCCTTGGTATCACGAAGGCCTCGCTCTCGACCGATTCGTTCATCTCGGCGGCGTCGTTCCAGGAAACGACCCGCGTGCTGACCGAAGCGGCGATCATGGGCAAGCGCGACGATCTGCGCGGGCTGAAGGAAAACGTGATCGTCGGCCGTCTGATTCCGGCCGGTACGGGTCTCGCGTTCCACAAGGCGCGCAAGAGCAAGGAGTTGTCGGATCGCGAACGCTTCGACCAGATCGCAGCGGAAGAATCGTTCGATTTCGGTACACCCGAAGCTGCACCTGCAGAACAGCAACATCCGGCGGAATAAGTTCGAAGGCCTGCGCCTGAAGAATTGACTCACCGCTCAAAGCCGCTCGGTTTAGACCGAGCGGCTTTTTTATTTGCATCGTCCGTTTGTCTAATCCCCATTTAACGCGAGGGCAAGCGGCGCCGTCGTTGGTAAAATCGGGCCACTCACGCTACGACGCCCACGTCTTCTCAATGTCCCGTTCGCTCGAAATCCTCAACGAAATTTTTGGCTATCCCGCTTTCCGAGGGCAGCAGGGCGAAATCGTCGAACACGTGGCGGCGGGCGGCGATTCGCTCGTGCTCATGCCAACGGGCGGCGGCAAGTCGCTGTGCTATCAGATCCCTTCGCTCGTGAGAAAGGAGGCGGGCTTCGGCGCGGGCATCGTCGTGTCGCCGCTGATCGCACTGATGCAGGACCAGGTTGCCGCGCTCAAGGAAGTCGGCGTTCGCGCCTCGTACCTGAATTCGACACTGTCGGGCGCCGAGGCTTCCGCCACCGAACGCGCGTTGCGCAATGGCGAAATCGACTTGCTGTACGTAGCGCCCGAGCGCCTGATGACGCCGCGTTTCCTCGATCTTCTGGAAAGCGCGCCAATCGGGCTGTTCGCAATCGACGAAGCGCATTGCGTGTCGCAATGGGGGCACGATTTCCGGCCGGAATACATCCAGTTGTCCGTGCTGCACGAGCGGTTTCCATCGGTACCGCGCATCGCACTAACGGCCACCGCCGACGCCATCACGCGCGACGAAATCGTTCATCGCCTCGCGCTCGACGAGGCGCGTATTTTCGTATCGAGCTTCGATCGACCGAACATTCGTTATCGCATCGTCGAAAAGGACAATGCGCGCGCGCAACTGCTCGATTTCATCCGCGCCGAGCACACGAACAAGGACGGCACGACCGACGCGGGTGTGATCTATTGCCTGTCGCGCCGCAAGGTCGAAGAGACTGCCGACTGGCTGAAGAGCCAGGGACTGCGTGCTTTGCCATATCACGCGGGCATGGAGTTCGGGACCCGTCAGAAGCATCAGGAAATGTTCCAGCGCGAGGAAGGCATCGTGATGTGCGCGACGATCGCGTTCGGGATGGGCATCGACAAGCCGGACGTGCGCTTCGTGGCCCATCTCGACTTGCCGAAGAGCGTCGAAGGCTATTACCAGGAAACGGGACGCGCGGGGCGCGATGGGCTGCCGGCGAATGCGTGGATGACGTACGGCCTCGGCGACGTCGTGCAGCAGCGCAAGATGATTGATGAATCCGATGCCGACGATATGCACAAGCGCGTCCAGGGCGGCAAGCTCGATGCGTTGCTCGGCCTCTGCGAGACTGCGTCGTGCCGGCGCGTGCGCTTGCTCGGTTATTTCGGCGAGGCAAGCCAACCGTGCGGCAATTGCGATACTTGCCTGGAGCCGCCGGCATCATGGGACGCAACGCGCGAAGCCCAAATGGCGCTTTCGTGCGTGTATCGCGCGTTCAAGGCCAGCGGATTTCACTTCGGCGCGGGCCATCTGATCGATATCCTGCGCGGCAATCGCACGGAAAAGGTGTTGCAGCGAGGGCACGAAAGGATTTCGACATTCGGTGTTGGCGCGGCGTTGTCGGAACAGGAGTGGCGCGCAGTCTTTCGGCAACTGGTGGCATTCGGCTACCTTGCGGTCGATCACGACGGGTTCGGTGCCCTCGTGCTCACCGACGCGAGCAAGCCGGTGCTCAAGGGCGAGCAGAACGTCACGCTGCGCAAATACGTTAAGCCGACGCGGACGCGCCAGTCGTCGTCCGGACGCACGGGCGAACGCGCCGACCCGACCGCGGGTATGTCATCGCGAGAAAAGGCGCGCTGGGAGCGCTTGCGCTTGTGGCGCTCTGAGACAGCGAAGGGCGACGGCGTGCCGGCATACGTGATTTTCCACGACGCGACGCTTGCGGAAATCGCTCGCAACGACCCCGATTCGATCGAGGATCTGCGTCAAATTCCTGGAATCGGCGCACGCAAGCTCGACCGGTTCGGCTCTGAATTGCTCGAAGTCGTGGCTGCGGATTAGCGCTTTTGGAATCCGTCTCGGGCGAGAAAAGCCGCAACCTATTGACCTGATTGGGATTTCCAGACTATTATGCTAGGTTCTCGTTCTTGGCTTTCTCGTGCGCACTCCGAAAGTACTCCGAAAGTACTCCGGCGTAAGTTGCGAGCCATGTCAGGGACAAGAAGTTCGATGCGCGTCGTTTTTCGCTTTGCCCGAAAAGGGCGCGTCGATTTTGATCAATTTCAGGAATAGACAATGCCAACCATCAATCAATTGGTTCGCAAAGGCCGCGCTTCCGAAACAGTGAAGAGCAAGTCGCCGGCTTTGCAGGACTGCCCGCAGCGTCGCGGCGTGTGCACTCGCGTGTACACGACGACGCCGAAGAAGCCGAACTCGGCGCTTCGTAAAGTTGCCAAGGTTCGTCTGACGAACGGCTTCGAAGTCATTTCGTACATCGGTGGCGAAGGCCACAACCTGCAGGAACACTCGGTCGTGCTGATTCGCGGCGGTCGTGTGAAGGACTTGCCGGGTGTGCGTTACCACATGGTTCGCGGCTCGCTGGATACCCAGGGCGTCAAGGATCGTAAGCAGGCTCGTTCGAAGTACGGTGCGAAGCGTGCCAAGGCTGGCAAGTAAATTCTTGCCGGTTCAAGTGTTTTCAGGCTGCCCGTAAAAGGGCGTTCAAAGCGGTGGTGCCGGAATTGCCGGTGCTGTCGAGTAAGTGGTCACCCGGCCAAGCTGGTTAATCAAGTGAGATGGATCGGGTTTGTTGGTGGCCGCGGGGCTTGAAAGAGCTCCAACTGAAAAGTCAAAGGAAGAAACATGCCGCGTCGTCGCGAAGTCCCCAAGCGGGAAGTGTTGCCGGATCCGAAATTCGGCAACGTAGATGTAGCCAAGTTCATGAACGTGCTGATGCTCTCCGGCAAGAAATCGGTTGCCGAGCGTATCGTGTACGGCGCTTTTGAACAGATCCAGACCAAGGGTGGCAAGGACCCGCTGGAAGTGTTCACGGTTGCGCTCAACAACGTGAAACCGGTCGTCGAAGTGAAGAGCCGTCGCGTTGGTGGTGCGAACTATCAGGTTCCGGTCGAAGTGCGTCCGTCGCGTCGTATGGCATTGGCGATGCGTTGGCTGCGTGAAGCCGCGAAGAAGCGCAGCGAGAAGTCGATGGCCCTGCGTCTTGCAGGTGAACTTTCGGAAGCGGCCGAAGGCCGTGGCGGCGCGATGAAGAAGCGCGACGAAGTTCACCGGATGGCAGAAGCCAACAAGGCGTTCTCGCATTTCCGTTTCTAAGTCTCCCGACCTAGGTCGAACGGAAAAATCCGGGCGGGTGCGCTTTCAAAGCGCCTCGCCCGTTTGTGTTAGGACGCGGCTGGCCACGAGCCGACGCGTCGACCCAATAAAGGATTCAAAGTGGCTCGCAAGACACCTATCGAGCGCTACCGTAACATCGGTATCAGCGCTCACATCGACGCCGGCAAAACGACGACGACCGAGCGCATCCTGTTTTATACAGGCGTGAACCACAAGATCGGTGAAGTTCACGACGGCGCAGCAACGATGGACTGGATGGAGCAGGAGCAGGAGCGCGGCATCACCATCACGTCGGCGGCTACGACGGCGTTCTGGAAAGGCATGGCGGGCGACCGCGCGGAGCACCGCATCAACATCATCGACACCCCGGGCCACGTCGACTTCACGATCGAAGTCGAGCGCTCGATGCGCGTGCTCGACGGCGCGTGCATGGTGTACTGCGCTGTGGGCGGCGTGCAGCCGCAGTCAGAAACCGTCTGGCGCCAGGCCAACAAGTACAAGGTTCCCCGCCTCGCGTTCATCAACAAGATGGACCGTACCGGCGCGAACTTCTTCAAGGTTTACGACCAACTCAAGCTGCGTCTGAAGGCCAATCCCGTTCCGGTCGTGGTGCCGATCGGCGCAGAAGACACGTTCACGGGCGTGGTCGACCTGATCAAGATGAAGGCGATCATTTGGGACGAAGCGTCCCAGGGCACAAAGTTCTCGTATGAAGAGATCCCGGCTGAACTCGTCGACACGTGCAACGATTGGCGTGAAAAGATGATCGAAGCGGCGGCTGAGTCGACCGAAGAACTGATGAACAAGTACCTCGAGTCGGGTGAACTGACCGAAGCGGAAATCATCAAGGGCCTGCGCGACCGTACGATCGCTTGCGAAATCCAGCCGATGCTGTGCGGCACCGCGTTCAAGAACAAGGGCGTGCAACGGATGCTGGACGCCGTGCTCGACTTCCTGCCGTCGCCGATCGACATTCCGCCGGTCACGGGTGAACTCGAAAACGGTGAAAAGGCTGAACGTCGCGCCGCTGACGACGAGAAGTTTTCGTCGCTCGCGTTCAAGATCATGACGGACCCGTTCGTCGGCCAGTTGATTTTCTTCCGCGTGTACTCGGGTACGACCAAGTCCGGCGACACGCTGCTGAACGCGACCAAGGACAAGAAGGAACGTCTTGGTCGTATTCTGCTGATGCACGCAAACCAGCGCGAAGAAATCAAGGAAGTGCACGCGGGCGACATCGCCGCTGCCGTTGGCCTGAAAGACGCGACCACGGGCGATACGCTGTGCGATCCGGCACATCCGATCGTGCTCGAGCGCATGATCTTCCCGGAGCCGGTGATTTCGCAGGCAGTTGAGCCGAAGACAAAGCCCGACCAGGAAAAAATGGGTCTGGCGCTGAACCGTCTCGCTCAGGAGGATCCGTCGTTCCGCGTTCAAACGGACGAAGAATCGGGCCAGACCATCATTTCGGGCATGGGCGAGCTTCACCTGGAAATTCTGGTCGACCGGATGAAGCGCGAATTCGGCGTGGAAGCCACGGTTGGCAAGCCGCAGGTTGCGTATCGCGAAACGATTCGTGGCACGGCGGAAGACGTCGACGGCAAGTTCGTCAAGCAGTCGGGTGGTCGCGGGCAGTACGGTCACGCGGTCATCACGCTCGAGCCGAACGAGCAGGGCAAGGGCTACGAGTTCCTGGACGAAATCAAGGGCGGCGTGATTCCGCGTGAATACATTCCGGCAGTCGACAAGGGTATCCAGGAAACGCTGAAGGCTGGCGTGCTGGCCGGCTTCCCGGTCGTTGACGTGAAGGTTCACCTGACTTTTGGTTCGTACCACGATGTCGACTCGAACGAAAACGCGTTCCGCATGGCTGGATCGATGGCGTTCAAGGAAGCAATGCGCAAGGCGAGCCCGGTCATCCTCGAACCGATGATGGCCGTCGAAGTCGAAACGCCGGAAGACTACATGGGCAACGTCATGGGCGACTTGTCGAGCCGTCGCGGTATTGTCCAGGGCATGGAAGACATGATCGGTGGCGGCAAGATCGTTCGCGCTGAAGTGCCGCTGTCGGAAATGTTCGGCTACTCGACGTCGCTGCGTTCTGCGACACAAGGTCGCGCCACGTACACGATGGAATTCAAGCACTACTCCGAAGCTCCGCGTAACGTTGCTGACGCGATCATCAACGCGAAATCCAAGTAATTCGGCAAGCCGAAAATCCTTAACCGATCAACATTTTTGAAAGAAGGCAATCATGGCAAAAGGTAAATTCGAGCGGACCAAGCCGCACGTGAACGTTGGAACGATTGGTCACGTTGACCACGGCAAGACGACGCTGACGGCAGCGATCACGACGGTGCTGACGCAAAAGTTTGGCGGCGAAGCCAAGGCGTACGACCAGATCGACGCGGCGCCGGAAGAAAAGGCACGGGGTATCACGATCAACACGGCGCACGTCGAGTACGAAACGGCGAATCGTCACTACGCGCACGTCGATTGCCCGGGCCACGCCGACTATGTGAAGAACATGATCACGGGTGCCGCGCAGATGGACGGCGCGATCCTGGTGTGCTCGGCAGCCGACGGCCCGATGCCGCAAACGCGCGAGCACATCCTGCTGGCTCGCCAGGTTGGCGTGCCGTACATCATTGTGTTCCTGAACAAGTGCGACATGGTCGACGACGCCGAACTGCTCGAGCTGGTCGAAATGGAAGTGCGCGAGCTTCTGTCGAAGTACGACTTCCCGGGCGACGACACGCCGATCATCAAGGGTTCGGCCAAGCTGGCGCTGGAAGGCGACAAGGGCGAGCTGGGTGAAGTGGCGATCATGAACCTGGCCGACGCACTGGACACGTACATCCCGACGCCGGAGCGTGCTGTGGATGGCGCATTCCTGATGCCGGTGGAAGACGTGTTCTCGATCTCGGGTCGCGGCACGGTGGTGACGGGCCGTATCGAGCGCGGCGTGGTGAAGGTTGGCGAGGAAATAGACATCGTCGGCATCAACCCGACGGTGAAGACGACCTGCACGGGCGTGGAGATGTTCCGCAAGTTGCTCGACCAGGGTCAAGCGGGCGACAACGTCGGTATCCTGCTGCGCGGCACGAAGCGTGAAGACGTGGAGCGTGGCCAGGTGCTGGCCAAGCCGGGCTCGATCAACCCGCACACGCACTTCACGGCCGAGGTGTACGTTCTGTCGAAGGACGAAGGCGGTCGTCACACGCCGTTCTTCAACAACTATCGCCCGCAGTTCTATTTCCGTACGACGGACGTGACCGGTTCGATCGAGTTGCCGAAGGACAAGGAAATGGTGATGCCGGGCGACAACGTGTCGATCACGGTGAAGCTGATCAACCCGATCGCGATGGAAGAAGGTCTGCGCTTCGCCATCCGTGAAGGTGGCCGTACCGTCGGCGCAGGTGTCGTGGCCAAGATTCTCGAGTAAAATCTTGATCTGACCTATAGTTGTTGGTTGCTGTAACGAAGTAACGTGCCTCGGGACTGGGCGTCCTTCCTCAGCGGATGCCCGGTTTCACGCTCTTTTACCAAATCGGTGATGCAATATCGCCTCGCTCTTTTCCAAGGAATTGTCATGCAGAACCAGAAAATCCGCATTCGCCTGAAGGCGTTCGACTATCGTCTGATCGATCAATCGGCAGCCGAAATCGTCGATACCGCGAAGCGGACTGGCGCAATCGTTCGTGGTCCGGTGCCGCTGCCGACCCGCATTCAACGTTTTGACATTCTGCGTTCGCCGCACGTCAACAAGACCTCGCGCGATCAGCTTGAAATCCGGACGCACCAGCGCCTGATGGACATCGTCGATCCGACGGACAAAACCGTGGATGCGCTGATGAAGCTTGACCTGCCGGCTGGCGTCGACGTCGAAATCAAGCTGCAGTAAGGCAGTGCACGCCGCCAAGCATGCTCGGCGGCGCTAAGTCTTTGATTGCTTGCAGAAAACGAAAAGCCTTGTTATACTTCAAGGCTTTTCGCGCATTTGCGCAAAAAAGCTGGTTCAAATCTTCGCGAGGAGAGCCGGCATTTTGTAAATCAGCCCCGACCAATCGCAGTTGGGAATGGAGAAAACGATGAGCCTTGGACTCGTAGGTCGCAAGGTTGGCATGACCCGTATCTTTACGCCTGAAGGGGATTCGATTCCCGTCACCGTACTGGACGTGTCGGACAACCGCGTGACGCAGATCAAGACCGTTGAAACGGATGGTTATACCGCCGTTCAGGTTGCATTCGGTACTCGCCGCGCTTCGCGCGTGACGAAGCCGCTGGCAGGTCACCTCGCCAAAGCCGGCGTTCAAGCCGGTGAAGTCCTCAAAGAATTTCAAATCGATGCCGCCAAAGCTGCCGAGTTGTCGAGCGGCGCTGTGATCGGTACGGATCTTTTCGAAGTTGGCCAGAAAGTCGACGTGCAGGGCGTGTCGATCGGTAAGGGCTACGCCGGTACCATCAAGCGCTACAACTTCGCATCAGGCCGCGCATCGCACGGTAACTCCCGTTCGCACAACGTTCCGGGTTCGATCGGTATGGCGCAGGATCCGGGTCGTGTTTTCCCGGGTAAGCGCATGACGGGTCACATGGGCGATGAAACCGTGACGGTTCAGAACCTGGTGATCGCTCGTATCGACGCCGACCGCAATCTGTTGCTGGTTCGCGGCGCCGTTCCGGGTGCCAAGGGCGGCAAGGTTTTCGTGACGCCGGCTGTCAAGACGCGCGCTGTGAAAGGAGCGAAATAATGGAACTTAAGCTCCTGAACGCCAATGGTCAGGAAGGCGCAGGCGTGAACGCATCGGACGTCGTGTTCGGTCGCGATTACAACGAAGCCCTGATCCATCAGGTCGTCGTGGCTTATCAAGCCAACGCACGCAGCGGTAACCGCGCGCAGAAGGACCGTGAGCAAGTCAAGCACACGACCAAGAAGCCGTGGCGTCAAAAGGGTACGGGCCGCGCTCGTGCCGGTATGTCGTCGAGCCCGTTGTGGCGCGGCGGTGGCCGTATCTTCCCGAATTCGCCGGAAGAAAACTTTTCGCATAAGGTCAACAAGAAGATGCATCGCGCAGGTCTCTGCTCGATCTTCTCGCAGCTGGCCCGTGAAGGCCGTATCTCGGTCGTGGACGAGTTGACGCTCGAAGCGCCCAAGACCAAGCTGCTGGCCGAAAAATTCAAGGCGATGGGTCTCGAGTCCGTATTGGTGATTACCGATACGGTCGACGAAAACCTGTACCTCGCGTCGCGCAATCTCGCCCATGTGGCAGTTGTCGAGCCGCGTTACGCCGACCCGCTCTCGTTGATCTACTTCAAGAAGATCCTGATCACGAAGGCTGCGGTCGCCCAGATCGAGGAGTTGCTGTCATGAGCGAGATTCGCAAGAACGATCATCGTTTGATGCAGGTCCTGCTCGCGCCGGTGGTCTCCGAAAAGGCGACGCTGGTGGCCGACAAGAACGAGCAAGTCGTGTTCGAAGTCGCGCCCGATGCCACGAAGCAGGAAGTGAAGGCCGCTGTCGAGCTGCTGTTCAAGGTAGAAGTCAATTCCGTCAACGTGCTGGTCACGAAGGGCAAAGCCAAGCGCTTCGGCCGCTTCATGGGCAAGCGCAAGGACGTGAAGAAGGCGTATGTCTGTCTGAAGCCCGGCCAGGAAATCAACTTTGAAGCGGAGGCCAAGTAATCATGGCAATCGTAAAAGTTAAGCCGACTTCGCCGGGTCGCCGCGCGATGGTCAAGGTGGTGAACAAGGATCTGTACAAGGGCAAGCCGCACGCTGCGTTGCTCGACTCGCAGTCCGTCACCGCCGGCCGTAACAACAGCGGCCGTATCACGACCCGTCATAAGGGTGGCGGTCACAAGCAGCATTACCGTCTGGTCGATTTCCGTCGTAACAAGGACGGTATTCCGGCGAAGGTCGAGCGTCTCGAGTACGACCCGAACCGTAGCGCGAACATCGCGCTGGTTCTGTACGCAGACGGGGAACGCAAGTACATCATCGCTCCGAAGGGCGTGACGGTGGGCCAGCAACTGCTGTCGGGTTCGGAAGCTCCGATCCGCGCAGGTAACACGCTGCCCATCCGCAACATCCCGGTTGGTACGACGATTCACTGCATCGAAATGCTGCCGGGCAAGGGCGCGCAGATGGCGCGTTCGGCTGGCACGTCGGCGATGTTGCTGGCTCGCGAAGGCACCTACGCGCAGGTTCGCTTGCGCTCGGGCGAAATCCGCCGCGTGCACGTCGAGTGCCGCGCGACGATCGGTGAAGTAGGCAACGAAGAGCATAGCCTCCGTCAAATCGGCAAGGCCGGCGCGAATCGTTGGCGCGGTATCCGTCCGACGGTGCGCGGCGTTGCAATGAACCCGGTCGATCACCCGCACGGTGGTGGTGAAGGTAAGACGGCCGCAGGTCGCGATCCGGTCAGCCCGTGGGGCACGCCGGCCAAGGGTTATCGCACCCGCAGCAACAAGCGCACGACGACGATGATCGTCCAGCGCCGTCACAAGCGCTAAGGAGTAGGCAATGGCACGTTCTGTTAAAAAAGGTCCGTTCTGCGACGCCCATTTGCTGAAGAAAGTTGAGGCGGCTGCAGCTTCGCGCGATAAGAAGCCGATCAAAACCTGGTCGCGTCGCTCGACGATTCTCCCGGATTTCATCGGTCTGACGATTGCCGTGCACAACGGCCGTCAACACGTTCCGGTGTATGTGTCGGAAAACATGGTCGGCCACAAACTTGGCGAGTTCGCATTGACCCGTACGTTCAAGGGTCATGCAGCCGACAAGAAGGCCAAGAAATAAGGGGCTATCAAGATGGAAGTAAAAGCTATTCATCGCGGTGCCCGCATCTCGGCGCAGAAAACGCGCCTTGTGGCTGACCAGATCCGTGGTTTGCCGGTCGACAAGGCGCTGAACGTTCTGACGTTCTCGCCGAAGAAGGCGGCGGGTATCGTCAAGAAGGTCGTGCTGTCTGCGATCGCGAATGCGGAGCACAACGAAGGCGCCGATATCGATGAGCTCAAGATCACGAGCATCTACATCGACAAGGCAGCTTCGCTGAAGCGTTTTACCGCGCGCGCTAAAGGCCGCGGCAATCGCATCGAGAAGCAATCCTGTCACATCACTGTGACGGTCGGGAATTAAGGAGCCATACGATGGGACAAAAAATTCATCCGACAGGCTTCCGCTTGGCCGTCAGCCGGAATTGGGCGTCGCGTTGGTACGCGAACAACAACAATTTCGCGTCGATGCTGCAGGAAGACATCGGGGTTCGTGAATACCTGAAGAAGAAGCTGAAGAACGCTTCGGTAGGTCGGGTAGTCATCGAGCGTCCGGCGAAGAACGCGCGCATCACGATTTACAGCTCGCGTCCTGGCGTTGTCATCGGCAAGAAGGGCGAAGACATCGAACTGTTGAAGTCGGAACTGCAGAAGCGCATGGGCGTTCCGGTTCACGTCAACATCGAGGAAATCCGCAAGCCGGAAACCGACGCGCAACTGATCGCCGATTCGATCACGCAACAGCTCGAGCGTCGGATAATGTTCCGCCGCGCGATGAAGCGTGCGATGCAGAATGCGATGCGTCTGGGTGCTCAAGGCATCAAGATCATGAGCGCCGGTCGTCTGAACGGCATTGAGATCGCTCGTACCGAGTGGTATCGCGAAGGTCGCGTGCCCCTCCATACGCTGCGCGCCGACATCGACTACGCAACGTCAGAAGCGAAAACCACTTACGGCATCATCGGCGTCAAGGTGTGGGTCTACAAGGGCGACACGCTGGGCCGCAACGATGCACCGGTGGTCGAAGAAGTAGCCGAAGACAAGCGTCCGCGCCGCAACGCACGCCCGGGTGGCGATCGCCGTCCGCGTCGCGATGGTGAAGGTGGTGGCCCGGCAGGTGCGCGCCGTGGCGCTCCCCGTCGTGCTGGCGGTGCCGGCAGTGACGGGAAGACTGGAGAATAACGATGCTGCAACCGAAACGCAGAAAGTATCGCAAAGAGCAAAAGGGTCGTAATACCGGCAAGGCGACGCGCGGCAACGCGGTATCGTTCGGTGAGTACGGTCTGAAGGCCATCGGTCGCGGCCGTTTGACCGCGCGCCAAATCGAAGCGGCACGTCGTGCAATGACGCGTCACATCAAACGTGGCGGCCGTATCTGGATCCGCATTTTCCCGGACAAGCCGATCTCGCAAAAGCCGGCTGAAGTACGGATGGGTAACGGTAAAGGTAACCCCGAGTACTACGTCGCAGAGATTCAACCGGGCAAGATGCTGTACGAAATGGACGGTGTTACCGAAGAACTGGCACGTGAAGCGTTCCGTCTGGCTGCAGCGAAGCTGCCGCTCAAGACGTACTTCGTTTCGCGCCAGCTCGGCGCCTAAGGAGTGAATGATGAAGGCTTCTGAACTTCACCAGAAAGACCAGGCCGCGCTCAACAAAGAGCTGACGGACCTGCTGAAGGCGCAATTCGGCCTCCGCATGCAACTCGCGACGCAGCAGCTCACGAACACGAGCCAGCTGAAGAAGGTTCGTCGCGACATTGCACGTGTGCGGACCGTCCTGACTGAGAAGGCGAACCAGAAATGAACGATAGCGTAAAAACCTCGCTCAAGCGGACGCTGGTCGGCAAGGTCGTCAGCAACAAGATGGACAAGACGGTCACCGTGCTGGTCGAGCACCGTGTGAAGCACCCGATCTACGGCAAGTACGTCGTGCGCTCGAAGAAGTATCACGCGCATGACGACGCGAACACGTACAACGAAGGCGATCTCGTCGAGATCCAGGAAACGCGTCCGATTTCGAAGACGAAAGCCTGGGTTGTATCGAAGTTGCTCGAAGCGGCTCGCGTGATCTAAGCGTCGAATGCGGTAAAAGTAGTATCGCAGTAACTTTCGCTTGCAAGACCGGGATTATGAGTTATAATCTCGGTCTTCCCTCTTTGTGGGAGCCCCGTCGCGGGCGAAGTTGGTGGGGGAAGCCGGTTCAGGCGCCATGCCTGTATCGACAGATTCACCGGATTGCGATGGCGGGTTTCGTCTGCCCTCGCTGCCTGTTCTAACCCAAGCAGCCGATTGGCTGACGGGACCAAGACTGACCGGGTGTGCCATGGTGGCGCAGTCGGATTAAGTTGGGAAAGATAAACCATGATCCAGACCGAAACTCGGCTTGAAGTGGCCGACAACACGGGTGCGCGTGAAGTCATGTGCATCAAGGTGCTCGGCGGCTCGAAGCGTCGTTACGCTAGCATTGGCGACATCATCAAGGTGACCGTCAAAGAGGCAACGCCGCGCGGACGCGTGAAGAAGGGCGAAATCTACAACGCTGTGGTCGTTCGCACGGCCAAGGGCGTGCGCCGCCAGGACGGCTCGCTGATCAAGTTCGACGGTAATGCCGCCGTTCTTTTGAATGCGAAGCTCGAACCCATCGGCACGCGTATTTTCGGGCCGGTCACGCGTGAACTGCGTAGCGAACGATTCATGAAAATCGTTTCGCTCGCGCCGGAAGTGCTGTAAGGAGTCGCGATGAACAAGATTCGCAAGGGTGACGAAGTCATCGTCATCACCGGCAAGGATAAAGGCAAGCGCGGTATCGTGCTGGCCGTTGGGGAAGATCGTGTGACCGTCGAGGGCATTAATCTCGTCAAGAAGCACGTGAAGCCGAACCCGATGAAGGGTACGACGGGCGGTGTGGAAGCCAAAACGATGCCGCTGCATATTTCGAACGTCGCTTTGGTCGACGCGAATGGCAAGGCGTCGCGAGTGGGCATCAAGGTCGAAGGCGACAAGAAGGTTCGCTTCTTGAAGTCGACGGGCGCCACGCTCAACGCCTGACGCGGAGTTAAAAAATGGCTCGTCTGCAAGAATTTTATAAAGAGAAGGTTGTACCCGGCCTCGTCGAGAAGTTCGGTTACAAGTCCATCATGGAAGTGCCGCGCATCACCAAGATTACCCTGAACATGGGTCTTGGCGAAGCGGTCGCCGACAAGAAGATCATCGAAAACGCCGTTGGCGACCTGACGAAGATTGCTGGCCAAAAGCCGGTCATCACGAAGGCACGCAAGGCAATCGCTGGCTTCAAGATTCGTCAGGGTTATCCGATTGGCGCGATGGTTACGCTGCGCGGCCAGGCCATGTACGAATTCCTCGATCGCTTCGTGACGGTTGCGCTCCCGCGTGTGCGTGACTTCCGTGGCGTCTCGGGTCGTGCGTTCGACGGTCGCGGCAACTACAACATCGGTGTGAAAGAGCAGATCATTTTCCCCGAAATCGACTACGACAAGATCGACGCGCTTCGTGGGCTGAACATCAGCATCACGACGACTGCGAAGACTGACGACGAAGCAAAGGCACTGCTCGCCAGCTTCAAGTTCCCGTTCAGAAACTGAGGTTACCGTGGCTAAACTGGCACTGATCGAACGTGAAAAGAAGCGTGCACGCCTCGCAGCCAAGTACGCTCCCAAGCGCGCTGAACTGAAGGCCGTCATTGACGACGCGAGCAAGTCCGACGAAGAGCGTTATTTGGCTCGTCTGGCGTTGCAACAACTGCCGCGTAACTCGAACCCCACTCGCAAGCGTAACCGCTGCGCGATCACGGGTCGTCCGCGTGGCACGTTCCGCAAATTCGGACTGGCGCGTAGCAAGATTCGTGAAATCGCGTTCCGCGGCGAAATCCCTGGCCTGACCAAGGCGAGCTGGTAATAGGAGAAACGTAAATGAGCATGAGTGATCCTATCGCCGATATGCTGACTCGCATCCGCAACGCGCAGATGGTCGAGAAGGTTTCGGTGACTATGCCCTCGTCGAAAGTCAAGGTTGCGATTGCGCAGGTTTTGAAGGACGAAGGTTATATCGACGATTTCGCAGTGAAGTCCGAAGGTGCGAAGTCGGAATTGAATATCGCGTTGAAGTACTACGCTGGCCGCCCGGTTATCGAGCGCCTCGAGCGCGTCTCGAAGCCTGGTCTGCGTGTGTATCGTGGTCGCAATGACATTCCGGTCGTGATGAACGGCCTGGGCGTTGCAATCGTATCGACGCCGAAGGGTGTGATGACCGATCGCAAGGCGCGCCAGACGGGCGTCGGCGGCGAAGTCATCTGCTACGTCGCTTAACCGAAAAGGAGAAGAAACATGTCTCGAGTAGGTAAGAGCCCGATCGCGCTGCCGCAAGGCGCCGAAGTGGCCCTGAGCGGCGATGTCATCACCGTGAAGGGTCCGCTGGGCACGATTTCCCAGGCGGCCAATCCGCTGGTGAAGGTGGAAAACGAAAACGGCACGCTCAACTTTGCGCCGGCTGACGAAAGCCGTGAAGCGAATGCGATGTCGGGCACGATGCGCGCACTGGTTGCGAACATGGTGAACGGCGTGACGAAGGGTTTCGAGCGCAAGCTGACGCTGGTTGGCGTCGGTTATCGCGCACAGGCGCAAGGCGACAAGCTGAACCTGTCGCTGGGTTTCTCGCACCCCGTGGTGCACCAGATGCCAGAAGGCGTCAAGGCTGAAACTCCGACGCAAACCGAAATCGTGATCAAGGGGATCAACAAGCAGCAAGTTGGCCAAGTAGCTGCGGAAGTGCGCGGTTACCGTCCGCCGGAGCCCTACAAGGGCAAGGGCGTGCGCTATGCCAACGAGACTGTGATCCTCAAAGAAACGAAGAAGAAGTAAGGGTGCGCAATCATGGATAAGACTCAATCTCGCCTGCGCCGCGCTCGTCAGACGCGTGTCAAGATCGCTGAACTGCAGGTCGCGCGTCTCGCCGTGCATCGCACGAACACGCATATCTATGCGCAAGTGTTCTCGCCGTGCGGCACCAAGGTGCTGGCAAGCGCGTCGACGCTCGAAGCTGAAGTTCGTGCCGAACTGGCCGACAAGTCGGGCAAGGGCGGCAACGTAAATGCCGCGACCGTTGTCGGCAAGCGTATTGCTGAAAAGGCCAAGGCTGCCGGCGTCGAATCCGTCGCCTTTGATCGTTCGGGTTTCCGTTACCACGGCCGCGTGAAAGCGCTGGCTGATGCGGCGCGCGAAGCCGGACTCAAGTTCTAAGGGAAGAATTCGTCATGGCAAAGATGCAAGCGAATGTGAAGGCTGAAGAACGCGACGACGGCCTCCGCGAGAAAATGATCGCGGTCAACCGCGTAACCAAGGTGGTGAAGGGCGGCCGGATTCTCGGTTTCGCCGCACTGACCGTGGTTGGCGACGGTGACGGCCGCATTGGCATGGGCAAGGGCAAAGCGAAGGAAGTTCCGGTTGCTGTTCAAAAGGCAATGGAGCAGGCCCGCCGCAACATGTTCAAGGTGCCGCTGAAGAACGGTACGTTGCAACACGAAGTGCACGGTAAGCACGGAGCATCCGCGGTCCTCCTCGCTCCGGCGAAGGACGGTACGGGTGTAATCGCTGGCGGTCCGATGCGTGCAGTGTTCGACGTAATGGGCGTGCAAAACGTGGTGGCAAAGAGCCACGGCTCGACGAACCCGTACAACCTCGTTCGTGCAACACTCGACGGTCTGCGCAAGCAATCGACCCCGGGTGACATCGCGGCGAAGCGCGGCAAGTCCGTCGAAGATATTTTGGGCTAAGCCTCGAGGTCACCATGTCTGATAAAACTGTCAAGGTTCAGCTCGTCAAGAGCCTGATTGGGACCCGCGAATCGCATCGTGCAACGGTGCGTGGCCTGGGCCTGCGCCGACTCAACTCGGTCAGCGAACTGCAGGATACGCCGGCTGTTCGTGGGATGATCAACAAGGTTTCGTACCTTGTTAAGGTCATCAACTGAGCGGCTGACTAGGGATTCAAGGAGTTGAATATGGATTTGAATAACCTGAAGCCGGCAGAAGGCGCGAAGCATGCAAAGCGTCGCGTCGGTCGCGGTATCGGCTCCGGCCTCGGTAAGACAGCAGGTCGCGGTCACAAGGGGCAGAAGTCGCGTTCGGGCGGATTCCACAAGGTCGGCTTCGAAGGCGGTCAAATGCCTCTGCAACGCCGTCTCCCGAAGCGTGGCTTTACGTCGCTGACGAAGGAATTCATCGGCGAAGTGCGTCTGTCGGATCTGGAAAAGCTGCCGGTCGACGAAATCGATTTGCTGGCGTTGAAGCAGGCCGGTCTGGTCGGTGTGCTCATCACGAGCGCAAAGATCATCAAGACGGGTGAGTTGACGCGCAAGATCACGGTGAAGGGCCTTGGTGCTACGAAGGGCGCCCGTGCTGCAATCGAAGCCGCTGGCGGCTCGTTCGCCGAGTAACTGGCTTTATAGCCGTTACTAGCAATAGCATCGGAGAAGGTTCTTGGCTAACAGCCCGAGTCTCGCAAAACCCGGTCGAAGCGCGGCGAAGTTTGGCGATCTGCGTCGGCGGGCAGTGTTCCTGCTGCTGGCGTTGATTGTCTACCGAATCGGTGCGCATATTCCGGTGCCGGGTATTGACCCGGACCAACTGGCGAAGCTGTTCCAGAGCCAGTCGGGCGGCATCCTTGGCATGTTCAACATGTTCTCGGGTGGCGCACTATCGCGGTTCACGATTTTTGCGCTGGGCATCATGCCCTACATTTCGGCGTCGATCATCATGCAGTTGTTGTCGATCGTGTCGCCGCAAATGGAGGCGTTGAAGAAGGAAGGGCAGGCGGGGCAACGGAAGATTACGCAGTACACGCGGATCTTTACGGTGGTTCTCGCGACGTTCCAGGCTTTCGGTATCGCCGTCGCGCTGGAGAATCAGCCGGCCCTGGTGCTCGATCCCGGCATGGTCTTCCGGTTGACAACGGTCGTCACGTTGGTGACCGGCACGATGTTCCTGATGTGGCTGGGTGAGCAAATCACGGAACGCGGTCTGGGCAACGGCATCTCGATCATCATCTTCGGCGGCATCGCGGCGGGCTTCCCGAATGCGATCGGTGGTCTTTTTGAACTGGTTCGCACCGGCTCGATGAGCATCATCTCGGCGATCATCATCGTGGTGTTGATTGCGGCGGTTACGTATTTGGTCGTGTTCATCGAACGCGGTCAGCGCAAGATCCTCGTCAATTACGCAAAGCGCCAGGTCGGTAACAAGATTTACGGCGGCCAATCTTCACATTTGCCGTTGAAGCTGAACATGTCGGGTGTGATTCCGCCGATTTTCGCATCGTCGATCATTCTCTTCCCGGCAACCATCCTGAACTGGTTCAGTTCGGGAACGCGGACCGGTTGGTTCGCGAACACGCTGCACAACGTGGCCGAGGCCCTGAAGCCTGGTCAACCTGTGTACGTGTTGCTGTATGCGTTGGCGATCGTTTTCTTTTGCTTCTTTTACACCGCTTTGGTGTTCAACAGCAGGGAAACGGCCGACAACTTGAAGAAGAGCGGTGCGTTCGTTCCTGGGATCCGCCCGGGCGACCAGACCGCACGGTATATCGACCGCATCCTCACGCGTCTGACGCTGGCCGGTGCGATCTACATCGTGTTTGTGTGCTTGCTGCCTGAGTTTTTGGTATTGCGCTGGAACGTGCCGTTTTATTTTGGTGGAACGTCGCTGCTGATCATTGTCGTCGTCACGATGGACTTCATGGCGCAGGTGCAGTCGTACGTTATGTCGCAACAGTATGAGTCGCTGCTTAAGAAGGCCAACTTCAAGGGCGGCAACGTCCCGATGCGCTAATTAAGGACTATGGCCAAAGACGATGTAATCCAGATGCAGGGCGAGGTGATTGAAAACCTCCCCAACGCTACTTTCCGGGTGAAGTTGGAAAATGGCCATGTGGTGCTGGGGCATATTTCAGGGAAGATGCGGATGCACTACATCCGTATTCTTCCGGGCGACAAGGTTACGGTTGAGTTGACGCCTTACGATCTGTCTCGTGCGCGGATCGTGTTCCGGGCGAAGTGATTTGAAAAAAGGGTAATATCATGAAAGTGATGGCATCGGTTAAGCGCATTTGCCGCAATTGCAAGATCATCAAGCGCAAGGGCGTTGTGCGCGTGATTTGCAGCTCTGATCCGCGCCACAAACAGCGTCAAGGCTGAACGCCGCGCTTTTGCTTGCGCTTCTTGTTTGAGGAAAAACAATGGCTCGTATCGCAGGGGTTAACATCCCGAATCACCAGCATACCGAAATCGGCCTGACGGCTATCTTTGGTATCGGCCGCACGCGTGCTCGCGACATCTGCGTTGCTTCTGGTGTGGAATTTTCGAAGAAGGTCAAGGACCTCACTGACGCAGACCTCGAAAAGCTGCGTGACGAAGTGGGTAAGTTCATCGTAGAAGGCGACCTGCGTCGCGAAGTGACGATGAATATCAAGCGCCTGATGGATCTGGGCTGCTATCGTGGCGTGCGCCATCGCAAGGGCTTGCCCATGCGCGGCCAGCGTACGCGCACGAATGCCCGTACGCGCAAGGGTCCGCGTCGTGCAGCGCAATCGCTGAAGAAGTAAGCGGAACTGACAGTTACAGGAAAACGTAATGGCTAAGGCTTCGAACAACTCCGCGGCGCAACGCGTTCGCAAGAAGGTCAAGAAGAACGTCGCCGAGGGCGTGGTTCACGTTCACGCGTCGTTCAACAACACCATCATCACGATCACCGATCGCCAAGGCAATGCACTTGCTTGGGCAACATCGGGTGGCCAAGGCTTCAAAGGCTCGCGCAAGTCGACGCCGTTTGCAGCTCAGGTCGCAGCCGAATCGGCTGGCCGCGTGGCGATGGAATACGGCGTGAAGAACCTCGAAGTGCGGATTAAGGGCCCTGGTCCTGGTCGCGAATCGGCGGTGCGCGCGCTGCATGGTCTTGGCATCAAGATCACTGCAATCTCTGACGTGACGCCGGTCCCGCACAACGGCTGCCGTCCGCCGAAGCGCCGTCGCATCTAAGACGTCGCTGCCGCAAACGTCCTGCTGGCGCTAGCGCGCCGGCGGGTTGCTTGCGTTATGAATTAACTAAGCCCACCGTTCGACCCAAAGGGTTCGGACTAGCGCGGATGAAAGTTCGCGTGATCAATTTTTAAGGATGCAAAGTGGCACGCTATACCGGTCCTAAAGCCAAGCTGTCCCGCCGTGAAGGCACTGACCTCTTCCTGAAGAGCGCGCGTCGTTCGCTCGCCGACAAGTGCAAGCTCGATAGCAAGCCTGGTCAGCACGGCCGCACGTCGGGCGCTCGTACGTCCGACTACGGCACGCAGTTGCGCGAAAAACAAAAAGTGAAGCGCATCTACGGCGTGCTCGAGCGCCAATTCCGCCGTTACTTCGCCGAAGCCGATCGTCGCAAGGGTCCGACGGGTGAAAACCTGTTGCAATTGCTCGAATCGCGTCTCGACAACGTCGTGTATCGCATGGGTTTCGGTTCGACGCGCGCAGAAGCGCGTCAGCTCGTGAGCCACAAGTCGATCACGGTCAACGGCCAGGTCGCAAACATCCCGTCGCTGCAGGTGAAGTCGGGCGACGTGGTTGCCGTACGTGAACAGGCGCGCAAGCAGGCTCGTATCGTCGAAGCGCTTTCGCTGGCTGAACAAGGCGGAATGCCGAGCTGGGTTGCAGTCGATGCCAAGAAATTCGAAGGCACGTTCAAGGCCATGCCGGAACGCAGCGACATCGCTGGTGACATCAACGAAAGCCTGATCGTCGAATTGTATTCGCGGTAATCGGATTGGCGGCCGGGGGACCCTGATTGCCGGTGGCAAGGGGTTGCCTCGGCTGTTTATTTTCAGGTTGTTACCGGTCAGCCTTATCGGTGTAACGAGCCGAGGGTATTGAAAAGGAAAACCTATGCAAACCAGTTTGTTGAAGCCCAAGATTATTGCAGTTGAATCGCTTGGCGAAAGCCACGCGAAAGTGGTCATGGAGCCGTTCGAACGCGGTTACGGCCACACCTTGGGTAACGCGCTTCGGCGCGTGCTGCTGTCGTCGATGGTGGGCTATGCGCCGACCGAAGTGACGATCGCAGGCGTCGTACATGAATACTCGACGCTCGACGGTGTGCAAGAGGATGTGGTCAACCTGCTGTTGAACCTGAAGGGTGTCGTTTTCAAGCTGCACAACCGTGACGAAGTGACTGTCACGCTGCGCAAGGAAGGCGAAGGCCTCGTCACGGCCGGCGATATCGAACTCGCGCACGATTGCGAGGTCATCAACCCGGATCACGTGATTGCCCACCTGTCGAAGGGTGGCAAGCTCGACGTTCAGATCAAGATCGAAAAAGGCCGCGGCTATGTGCCGGGCAATGTGCGTCGCTACGGCGAGGAATCGGCCAAGATCATCGGTCGTATCGTGCTGGACGCGTCGTTCTCGCCGGTTCGCCGTGTAAGTTATGCCGTCGAAAGCGCGCGTGTCGAACAGCGTACCGACCTCGACAAGCTCGTGATGAACATCGAAACCAACGGCGTGATTTCGCCCGAGGAAGCGATTCGCCAGTCGGCGCGTATCCTGGTCGATCAGTTGTCTGTCTTCGCGGCACTGGAAGGCACCGAAGCGGCAGCGGAAGCACCGTCGCGCGCGCCGCAGATCGATCCGATCCTGCTGCGTCCGGTGGATGATCTGGAACTCACAGTTCGCTCGGCGAACTGCCTGAAGGCCGAAAACATCTACTACATTGGCGACCTGATCCAGCGCACGGAAAACGAACTGCTGAAAACGCCGAATCTCGGCCGCAAGTCGTTGAACGAAATCAAGGAAGTCCTGGCTTCACGCGGTCTGACGCTTGGCATGAAGCTTGAAAACTGGCCGCCGGCTGGTCTCGATAAGTAAGTTTTAGGTTGTACGCGTAAGTGGTCAAGACGCGGATTTTCCTTTAAAATCCGCGTCTTGCCTTTTCCCGACCGGCCCGTGCGTTCCTCGGAGCGTAATAGAAGAGCTGGATCAAAACTCAAAGCCATTTAGGAACTGAAAATGCGCCATAAACATGGTCTGCGGAAACTGAACCGCACGAGCAGCCACCGTCTGGCTATGCTCCGTAATATGTCGAACTCGTTGATCGAGCACGAAGTCATCAAGACGACGCTGCCGAAGGCGAAAGAACTCCGTAAGGTCGTCGAGCCGCTGATCACGCTGGGCAAGAAGCCGTCGCTGGCAAACCGTCGTCTGGCGTTCAACCGCCTGCGCGATCGCGATTCCGTCGCGAAGCTGTTCGACGTGCTCGGCCCGCGCTACGCAAGCCGTCCGGGTGGCTATCTGAGCATCCTGAAGTTCGGTTTCCGCGTCGGCGATAACGCGCCTATGGCGCTCGTCCAGTTGATGGACCGCCCGGAAGTCGCTGAAGCTGAAGACGTACAAGAAGCTGAGTAAGCTTCCAAGTTCGTTTGACTGAAAAGGCCAAGCTCTGCTTGGCCTTTTTGTTTTTGAGGGACAGCTGATTCCAGTTCGGCGGCCCACTGACATCGCATTCCGCGGCCGGTGCTACGATACGCCCGTATCCCTTTTTAGCACCGCGACGCGCGATGGAGACCGTAGTGAATATCCCTGTCGTGCTTATCCTCACGACGCTGCCCGATGCCATCGCAGCCAACGACCTCGCGCAGCAAGCGCTGGAGGGGCGACTCGCCGCGTGCGTCACAGAGCTTGGCGCGGTCCGTTCCCGCTATCACTGGCAAGGAAAACTTGAAGCAGCGGAAGAAATTCAGATGCTCTTCAAAACCAGCATCGCCCGCAGCGCGGAGCTTCAGCGTTTCATTGAATCGAATCACCCCTACGAAACACCCGAAATTCTCTCGTGGCAGGCGGACGCCTCGCCGGGTTACGGGCAGTGGGTCGTCGCGGAAACATCACGTCCTCTTCATGCTTAAGTTTTCTGACTTTGTCGCGCGTCCCGCGCTGTTGGCGGTCGCGTATCTACTCTCGTGTTTATTCGTGCTGTTTGGCACGTCGAGCGCCGCCCGTGCGGCCGACGACTTCCTTGACCCAGCCGTCGCATTCAAATTCAGCGCGACAGAACGCCCCGGCGAGATCGAGGTGCGGTATAACGTCGCGGACGGGTATTACATGTATCGCGAGCGATTCGCCTTCGCGGCCAAGGGCGGCGATGCAACGCTCGGCCCCGCGCAATTGCCGGCCGGCAAGGTCCATTTCGACCAGACGTTCAACAAGGACGTCGAGACGTATCGCGGTAACGTCGTCATCCGGATTCCGGTGAAGCAGGCGAGCGGACCGTTCGACCTCGCCGTCACCTCGCAGGGATGCGCCGATCAGGGCATCTGCTATCCGCCGATGGAACGTGTGTATCACGTGAGCGGGGCTGCGCTGCACGCGGCCGATGCAAACGCTCCGCCGGCCCGCAGCGACACGACGATGTCCGATGTGCCGTGGTACGAACGGGCGACGAACGCCGATTACGCACAGTCGCTACTCGAAGGCGGTGGATTTTTCGCCATCGTCGGACTGTATTTTGCGGCGGGCGTCGTGTTGAGCCTCCTGCCTTGCTCGTACCCGATGATTCCAATCCTGTCGGCGATCATCATCGGCGAGGGCACCCGCGTCACGCGAGCG
The DNA here is from genome assembly GCF_001544535.1 of Caballeronia choica. GTDB lineage: Bacteria > Pseudomonadota > Gammaproteobacteria > Burkholderiales > Burkholderiaceae > Caballeronia > Caballeronia choica. The sequence goes on from NZ_FCON02000015.1 coordinate 37,202, forward strand.
CGCGGGTTTGCGCTGTCAATCGCTTATGTATTCGGCATGGCGCTCGTCTACACGGCGCTTGGCGTGGCGGCGGCGCTGGTCGGCCAAAGCCTGGGCGGGTGGCTCCAGAATCCGTGGGTGCTCGGCGCGTTCGCGATACTGCTGACCGCTTTCGCCCTCACGCTGATTGCGGGATTCGACATCGCCCTGCCCGAACGCTGGCAAAGCGGCGTGAACGCTGCGTCGCAGAAACGCTCGGGCGGCAAATTCGCAGCGGTCGTGACGATGGGCGCGCTGTCGGCGCTGGTCGTCGGCGCTTGCATGACGGCGCCCCTTTTCGCCGTGCTCGCCTTCATCGCGCACACGGGCAGCGCGGTGCTCGGTGGCGCTGCACTGTTTTCGATGGGTGTTGGGCTGGGCGTGCCGCTCCTGATTATCGGACTTGGCGCCGGCGCACTGCTGCCGCGCGCGGGTGCGTGGATGGACGGCGTAAAGGTCTTCTTCGGCGTCGTGCTACTGGGCGCGGCATTGTGGATTGTGTGGCCCGTTCTCGGTGGCGTCGCGCAAATGTTGCTGGGCGCCCTGTGGCTGCTGATCGCGGCCGCGGCGCTCGGCCTGTTCGCAGCGGGCACCCCGACGATGTCGATCTGGCGGCGGCTCGGCCGCGGTTTCGGCGCCGCGCTCGCGATTTGGGCGGCAACGCTGCTCGTGGGCCTTGCCGCCGGTTCGACCGACCCGGTGCGCCCGCTCGCGGTGTTCGCAGCACGAGGAGGCGGAGGCGGAATTTCGAGTGCGCAACAGGCCCAGAATCCGACGTTCGCGCCGGTGCGCTCGTCCGCGGAACTCGATCTCGCGGTCAAAGCCGCCGCGCGGCCGGCGATGCTGGATTTCTATGCCGACTGGTGCGTCTCCTGCAAGGAAATGGAGCATCTGACGTTCAGCGACCCGCGCGTGCGGACGCGTCTCGCGCAACTCAACCTGCTGCGCGCCGACGTCACCGCCAACAATCACGACGATCAGGCTCTGCTCAAGCGCTTCGGACTGTTCGGGCCACCCGGCATCATTTTTTTTGATGCTCAAGGCAATGAAATCGCGCGAGTGGTCGGCTATGAGTCGCCGGACAAATTCCTGAAGAGCATGGAGAAGGTCGGCACACCGACCACGTAAGCGCACACGGCGCAAAACCAAAAAGGGCGATGCCGACAGCGGCATCGCCCTTTTTCATGAGAACGGAACGCTTATCTCGATGCTCGCAGGATCCGCGCGGCGTCCAACGCGAAATACGTCAGCACGCCATCGGCGCCCGCGCGCTTGAAAGCTAGCAATGATTCCATCATCGCCTTGTCATGATCGAGCCAGCCGTTCTGCGTGGCCGCCTTGATCATCGCGTACTCGCCGCTGACCTGATAGGCGTAGGTCGGAAAGCGGAACTCCTCCTTCACGCGATACACGATGTCGAGGTACGGCATGCCCGGCTTGACCATCACCATGTCCGCGCCTTCCTCGATGTCCATGCGCACTTCGCGCAGGGCTTCGTCGGAGTTGGACGGGTCCATCTGGTACGTCATCTTGTTGCCCTTGCCGAGATTCGCGGCCGAGCCGACGGCATCGCGGAACGGCCCGTAAAACGCCGACGCGAACTTCGCCGCGTACGCCATGATGCGCGTGTGAATGTGGCCGTCGCTTTCCAGCATCTCGCGAATCGCGCCGATACGCCCGTCCATCATGTCCGACGGCGCCACGATGTCGACCCCCGCCTCCGCTTGCGTACGAGCCTGATCGACGAGGATCTCGCTGGTTTCGTCGTTCATCACGTAGCCTTCCTCGTCGAGCACGCCGTCCTGGCCGTGGCTCGTATATGGGTCGAGCGCGACGTCGGTGAGAACGCCCAGTTCGGGGAAGTGCTTCTTCAGTTCGCGCACGGCACGCGGGATCAGTCCTTCCGCGTTCGTCGCCTCACGGCCATCGGGCGTCTTCAGCGAGGGTTCGATCGCGGGAAACAGCGACAACACCGGCACACCCAACTCGACGCACTGCTCGGCCACTTTCATCAACAGATCGACAGAAGTGCGCTCGACGCCCGGCATCGAAGGCACTGCCTGCCGCACATTCACGCCTTCGACGATGAAAACCGGATAGATCAGATCATTCGTGGTGAGGATGTTTTCGCGCATCAGGCGGCGCGAGAAGTCGTCGCGGCGCATACGGCGCGGACGGTGATGCGGATAGAAACTCATGGCCTTTTCGACGTGAGGAGTGATTCGGTTGATGGGCGGCGATGTTGCTCCGAATGTCCGGAGCCTTGCTGGCTGTGCCTCGCGGGTCCGCCCAGAAACTTTTCGAGACAATGGTATATCATACCGATCGAGCTAGGCGCTTTGCGCTGAACTCCCCGCTTCTCCTCCCTGAGCGGGTGCCTGTCGTTATTCGATTAGGCTGTTTGACCCGCCGTCATGCGGCGGGTTTTTTTATGTGCGGACGGTTTACCGCAGCGCAGCGCGTCCAGGCAAGGCGAACTCCGCTCACCGCGCCGCATCTTCCGGATCGCTTTCGCCCGCCGCTTCGGGGATGAGCCAGCTTTCGATCAACTCGTGCGCCTCTTCGATACCCGTGCGCTTCAACGCCGAGAACAGCTGCACGGTCAGTTCGCCGCGATAGCCCGCCGCCTTGTATTCGGCGAACGATTTTTTGGTGGCGCGCAGGGCATTGGTCATCTCCTGTCGCGTCAATTTGTCGCACTTGGTGAGGAGCGCGTGGATCGGCTTACCCGTCGGCGCGAACCAGTCGAGCATGATCTGGTCGAGTTCCGTGAGCGGCCTGCGCGAATCCATCATCAGGATCATTCCGCAAAGCTGGGCGCGGCTCTGCAGGTACGTGGAGAGCAACTGCTGCCAGTGCGCCTTCGCGGCACCGGGCACTTCGGCGTAGCCGTAGCCCGGCAAATCGACGAGATGCGCAACGGGCTCATCGGCCGGACCGACCGAAAAGTAATTGATATGCTGCGTGCGTCCCGGCGTCTTGCTCGCGAAAGCCAGCCGTTTCTGATTGCACAGGATATTGATCGCAGTCGATTTACCCGCGTTCGAGCGTCCCGCGAACGCGATTTCCGGTTGCGGCGTGGGCGGCAAATCGCGCAAATGATTGACGGTCGTGAAGAAGCGGGCTTGATGGAGCAGGAATGACATTGGCGGGCCGATTAGGAAAAGCGGTGAAAACCCAAGCCTTGAATACCCGGCAAATACTGGGCATGCCCCGACTGGCGTCTTTGCGATTAGCAGGTTATTGTACAATACGGCGGTTTTCCGAAGACCAGCACGGGCGCGCAAGACCCAAGCCAGATAAGGAGCGAGACGGATTTCGGGGCATTTTTTGAGCCCTTCGTTCGGGTGTCTTGCGGCGGATCGTGGCAAAACGGTCGCCGTCGTTTTTTGCAGAACCTCACATTCTCACAAGACGAAAAACAGGGTACGCGAATGAACCGACTGTACAAGTCTCTGATGGTGCTTCAAGTAGCAGCAACGTTCGGCGGATTGGCAGTGTCAGGACAGGCGGCGGAGTCCGCCCAGCCTGCAAAACCGGATCTGAACCGGGGACAGGCAATCGCAACCCAGGTATGCGCTGCGTGTCACGCGGCGGATGGCAATAGCGCCGGCGCCGCATTTCCAAAGCTCGCGGGCCAGCACGCTGAGTATCTCGTCAAGCAGTTGAAGGATTACAAGACGCAGCCGGGCGCGAAAGCACCGGCGCGCAACAATCCGATCATGGCGGGCATCGCAGGCGCCTTGTCCGATCAGGATATGGTCAACGTCGCGGCTTACTTCGCGTCGCAGCAAACCAAGCCCGGCTTTGCGCGCGACAAGAACACCGTGGCGCTTGGTCAGAAGATCTATCGCGGCGGTATCGCGGACAAGGGCGTGCCGGCATGCGCGGCCTGTCACGGCGCAACCGGGATGGGCATTCCGGTGCAGTATCCGAGGCTGTCGTGGCAGTGGGGCGACTACACCGCGGCGCAGTTGAACGCGTTCGCGCAGGGCACGCGCAACAACAGCGAGCCGATGCACACGATCTCGCTGCGCCTGACCGACGCCGAAGTAAAGGCCGTATCGGATTACATCGCAGGCCTGCATTAAGCACCAACCAAAGCACCGAGCACCAGGTTTCGAGGCATTAGCAGCGTCCAGCGATCTGCCGCGCAGCAACAGATCACGCAGCAGTCGCCCACATTACGAAGCCGGTCCCACGAGACCGGCGCAAACAAGAAAAGGGTGGGACGTCGGTCGATGACCGCTAACGTCGCCACCCTTTTTTGCTGTCCAGTCGGAGTTTGAATGAGCGTCACCACCTCGGGATTGCAGTCGAAGTCGAGTCGCCGCGCTGTCAGGCATTTTGTCGAACTCGTCAGTTCGATGCGCTTCGCGATCGCGTTGCTGGTCATTCTCGCCATCGCGAGCATCATCGGTACGGTCCTCACGCAGGAAGACCCGTACCCGAACTACGTCAATCAGTTTGGTCCGTTCTGGGCTGACATCTTTCGCGGCGTGAGCCTGTACAACGTGTACAGCGCGTGGTGGTTCATGCTGATCCTGATCTTCCTGGTGATCTCGGTCTCGCTGTGCGTGATCCGCAACGGCCCGAAGATGATCGCCGACATGAAAAGCTGGAAGGATCGCGTGCGCGAAGGCAGCCTGCGCGCGTTCCACCACAAGGGCGAATTCGACGTGCCGACGAGCCGTGGCGACACCGCCGCCACGCTGCAGCTGCTTTCCGCGAAGCTCGGCTACAAGTTCATCACGCGCGAAACCGACACTGGCGCGACGCTGATTGCCGCCAAGCGCGGCGCGCTGACGAAGCTCGGCTACATCTCGGCGCATCTGGCGATCGTCATCATCTGCCTGGGCGGGCTGCTCGACAGCAACCTGCCGATCAAGCTGCAAATGTGGCTCTTCAACAAGACGCCGGTCAGCACCAACGCCGTTATCAACGATATTCCGCCTGAACATCGGCTTTCGTCGTCGAACCTGACGTTTCGCGGCTATGCGTGGGTGCCGGAAGGCCAGTACGTCGGCACGGCGATCCTGAACCAGCAGGATGGGTCGCTGATCCAGGACCTGCCGTTCTCGATCCAGCTCGACAAGTTCATCGTCGATTACTACTCGACCGGCATGCCGAAACTCTTCGCGAGCGACATCGTCGTGATCGACCACGCCACCGGCAAGCGCATTCCCGCGCGCGTGGAAGTGAACAAGCCGTTCACTTACGACGGCATTTCCATCTATCAGTCGAGCTTCCAGGACGGCGGCTCGAAGCTCGACATGACCGCCTGGCCGATGACCGGCGACCGCGCGACAACGACGCCATTCGGCGGCACCATCGGCGGCACGGCGCCGATCGATCCGCACATCATCGGCGCGAAAGGCGACACGGTCGAATTCAGCGATTTCCGCGCGATCAACGTCGAAAACGTCACGAATGGAAGCGGCGCGGTGGATGCACGCGGCGTCGGCCAGTCGCATTCGCTCAAGCAAGCCTTCGACGAGCGGCTCGGCTCGGGCGCGAAGACATCGAAGCCGAGCGACCTGCGCAACGTGGGTCCGTCGGTGCAATACAAGGTGCGCAGCACGGATGGCCAGGCGCGCGAGTACAACAACTACATGCTGCCGGTGGACGTGGCCGGCCAGCCGATGTTCCTCGCGGGCATGCGCGAGAGCCCGAACGATTCGTTCCGCTACCTGCGCATTCCCGCCGACGAGCAAAGCTCCGTCAAGCAGTGGATGAACCTGCGCGCGGCACTGGCGACGCCCGCGATGCGTGTCGAAGCGGCGCACCGGTTCGCGCAGCGTTCGGTGCCGCAGGCGAACGCCGAGTTGCAGAAGCATCTGGAGGAAAGCGCCGTGCGCGTGCTGAACCTGTTCGCCGGCGCCGACGAAGCCGGCGCAGCGCAGCCGAATGGCCCGGGCATTGGCGGCTTCCAGGCGATCGCCGGTTTCATCGACCGTTCCGTGCCGAAGGGCGAGCAGGAAAAGGCGGCGGGCCTCCTGCTGCGCATGCTGGAAGGCGCGACCTGGGACCTGTGGCAGATTTCCCGCGAGCACAACGGCCTGCCCGAAGCCAAGGTCGACGAAAAAAACACCGCATTCGTCCAATCGTCGATCAATGCACTTTCGGACAGCTTTCTGTACGGATCGCCGGTCTTTTTGCAACTCGATTCGTTCAAGCAGATCCAGGCGTCGGTGTTCCAGCTAACGCGCGCACCCGGCAAAAAACTGGTGTATCTTGGCAGCCTCCTGCTCGTACTCGGCATCTTCTCGATGTTTTACGTACGTGAACGCCGGCTCTGGTTCTGGCTCAAAGATAAAGGCGAAGGCGGCGCGACGGTGCTGATGGCGATGTCCACCGCGCGCAGGACACTCGACTTCGAAAAGGAATTCGCCCAGACGCGCGACACGGTCGCCGCCACGCTCGGCGGCAGGCCGGTCGTCGCGGCCCCGGCTTCCCCGCCGGCCGCCGCGCAACCCGAATCCGTCGGCTCGCACGAATCAACCCGGTAAGATCATGGACCTCACACAAGCTTCCTCCCGTTCGACTCCGGCGGCCCAGCGTCCCGCGCAAAGCCCCGCCGATGCGGCCCTTTTCGACGATCGTCCGTTCCTCAAGAAACTCGGCGCACTCGACTGGCTGTTCGCGCTGGCGATGGTCGCGGGCGCGGGGTTCGCGCTGTACCGCTATCACCCGTTCATGAACGTGTACGACAAGGCAGTACTGGTGTGCGCCGTGCCGACCTTCGTCGTGCTCGGCTGGCGCTGGAAACCGGTGCGCCTGTTGATCGCGATGATCGCGGTGCTGTCGCTGATGTCGATTCAGCTTTATCACGCCGATCTCGCCCGCGCCGACACGAACTTCTTCCTGAAATACTTCTTGTCGAGCCAGTCGGCGATTCTCTGGATGAGCGCGCTGTTCGTCCTCGCGACGGTGTTCTACTGGATCGGCCTGCTCACGCGCTCGCAGACGGGCGGCGCGATCGGTTCGCGAATGACGTGGGTCGCGGTGCTGATGGGGTTTGTCGGTTTGATGGTGCGCTGGTACGAGTCGTATCTGATCGGCGCGGACGTCGGCCATATTCCGATTTCGAATCTCTACGAAGTGTTCGTGCTGTTCTGCCTGATCACGTCGCTGTTCTACCTCTACTACGAGCAGCATTACGCCACCCGCGCGATGGGCGCGTTCGTGCTGCTGGTCATCAGCGCGGCCGTCGGCTTCCTGATGTGGTACTCGATCGCCCGCGATGCGCAGCAAATCCAGCCGCTCGTCCCCGCCCTGCAAAGCTGGTGGATGAAGATTCACGTACCCGCGAACTTCATCGGCTACGGCAGCTTTGCGCTGTCGGCGATGGTCGCCGTCGCCTATCTGGCGAAAGAACGCGGCGTGCTCGGCGATCGCCTGCCATCGCTGGAAGTGCTCGACGACGTGATGTACAAGTCGATCGCGGTCGGCTTCGCGTTCTTCACGATCGCGACGATCCTCGGCGCGCTGTGGGCTGCCGAAGCCTGGGGCGGCTACTGGAGCTGGGACCCGAAGGAAACCTGGGCGCTGATCGTCTGGCTGAACTACGCGGCGTGGCTGCACATGCGTCTGATGAAGGGCCTGCGCGGCGCGGCGGCCGCATGGTGGGCGCTGACGGGACTGCTGGTCACGACGTTCGCCTTCCTCGGCGTCAACATGTTCCTCTCGGGCTTGCACAGCTACGGCAAGCTGTAATCTGGCGCGCCGTCGGCCGACTAAGAACCGTCATGCACATTCTGCTGGCGGTTTTTTTTCGCCGTCGCCGGAATAGCGGCATCCGAACGCCTGTTTAACCGTTATATCTATTTGGAACGCAGGCACGCCAGCGTGTCTGCTCAGGAACAGCACATGTGGAACAAACGAAATCGCCAGTTATTTGGCGACGATATCGCGCGTAGCGAGATCACGCCGCGCGAGGTGTTCGAGAACCGCCGTCGCGTGTTGCGCGCGATGGGCGCGGTCGCGGCGACGGCGACAGGGCTCGCCGGCTTGAACGGCGAAGCTTTCGCCACGATGACGTCGCCCGATGCCAAAGCGCCCAAGCTCGCGGCGAAGACCAATCCGAAGTTTGTCGTCGTCGACAAGGTGACACCATTCAAGGACATCACGTCGTACAACAACTACTACGAGTTCGGCACCGACAAGGGCGATCCGGTGCAAAACGCGCATTCGCTGCGTCCGAAACCGTGGAAGATTTCGGTCGAAGGCGCGATCAAGAATCCGAAGGTGTACGACATCGACGAAATCCTGAAGCTCGCGCCGCTGGAAGAGCGGGTGTATCGGCTGAGATGCGTGGAAGGGTGGTCGATGGTGATTCCGTGGATCGGCATTTCACTTTCGGAGCTGATCAAACGCGCGGAGCCGAACGGCAACGCGAAATATGTGCAATTCATCTCGCTCGCGGACCCGTCGCAGATGCCGGGCCTGTCGACGCCGATCCTCGACTGGCCGTATTCCGAAGGCCTGCGCATGGATGAGGCGATGAACCCGCTGGCGCTCCTGACGGTCGGCCTGTATGGGCAAGTGCTGCCGAACCAGAACGGCGCGCCGGTGCGCGTGATCGTGCCGTGGAAATACGGCTTCAAGAGCGCGAAGTCGCTGGTGAAGATCCGCTTCGTCGAAAAGCAGCCACCGACGAGCTGGAACACCTACGCGCCGAGTGAGTATGGTTTTTATTCGAACGTGAATCCGGACGTCGACCATCCGCGCTGGAGCCAGGCGACGGAGCGGCGCATCGGCGAGGACGGCTTCTTCACGCCGAAGCGCAAGACGCTGATGTTCAACGGTTACGGCGATCAGGTCGCGTCGCTGTACCAGGGCATGGACCTGAAGAAGAATTTCTGAATGGACACCATGCCAACCGCATCCGATATCAAGCGGCCGGCAGTCACGCGCGGCGGCGTCGGCTGGATCGTTCCGGCGAAGGTGATCGTGTTCGTCGCGGCGCTTTATCCGCTCGCGCGCATCGTGCTGCTCGGCGTCACCGACGGGCTGGGCGCGAACCCGATCGAATTCATCACACGCTCTACGGGCCTCTGGACGCTCGTCTACCTCTGCATCACGCTTGCGATCACGCCGGCGCGGCGGCTGACCGGCGTGAATGCGCTGCTGCGATTTCGGCGGATGCTCGGGCTTTATGCGTTCTTCTACGCCGTGCTGCATTTCACGACGTACCTGTGGTTCGACAAGTGGTTCGATGTCGCCGCGATTCTGAAGGACATCGTCAAGCGGCCGTTCATCACGGTTGGCTTCGCCGCGTTCCTGCTGCTGATTCCGCTCGCGGTGACGTCGCCGAAAGCGATGGTGAAGAAACTGGGCCGCCGATGGCAGACGCTGCACAAGGCCATCTACCTGGTCGCGACACTCGCGATCCTGCATTTCTGGTGGATGAGAGCAGGCAAGCACGATCTGATTTTGCCGAAGACCTATGGCGCGATTGTGGTTGCGCTGCTGGGCTGGCGATTGGTCGTCTGGCTGAAGGACAGAAACGCACGCCAGACGCGTTAAAAAAAAGCGATGCCGAGGCATCGCTTTTTTTACTCGTAAGGCATCGAAAATCACTCCGGCAGGATCGATTCCCCGGCGAACAACTGCTTCACTTCCTCGCGTTCGCGCACGAGCCGCGCGCGTTCATGATCGACCATCACTTCGGCGGCACGCGGACGCGTGTTGTAGTTCGAGCTCATCACGAAGCCATACGCGCCGGCCGAGCAGATCGCGAGCAGGTCGCCCGGTTCGACCGCCAGTTCGCGGTCGCGGCCGAGCCAGTCGCCGCTCTCGCACACCGGGCCGACCACGTCATAGACATGCGCCTGCGCCGCGCGCTTCACGACCGGCACGATCCGGTGAAACGCCTCGTACATTGCCGGGCGCGCAAGGTCGTTCATCGCGGCATCGACGATGACGAAGTTCTTTTCCTCGCCCGGCTTCAGGTATTCGACGCGCGTAAGCAGCACGCCCGCATTGCCGACGAGCGAGCGCCCCGGCTCGAAATACACCTCGCGCTGGCCGTGTCCGCGCTTCTCGACATGCGCGAGCAGCGTGCGCACGAAATCGCCGATATCGGGCGGCGTTTCGTCGTCGTACGTAATGCCGAGGCCACCGCCGACATCGACGTGGCGAATCTGCGCGCCGTCCGCTTCGATCTGTTCGACTAGGTCGAGCAGCTTGTCGACGGCGTCCAGATATGGGCTGATCTCGGTGATCTGCGACCCGATATGGCAGTCGATGCCGATCACGTCGAGATTCGACATCGCGCCGGCCTGCGCGTAGGTTGCGCGGGCATCGGCGAACGCCACGCCGAACTTGTTCGACTTGAGGCCGGTGGAAATATAGGGATGCGTTTTCGCATCGACGTCGGGGTTCACGCGCAGCGACACCGGCGCTTTCTTGCCCGCGGCCTTCGCTACTTCGTTGAGCGCATGCAATTCGGGAATCGATTCGACGTTGAAGCACTTGACGCCCGCGTCGAGCGCCTCGCGCATCTCGGCCGCGGTCTTGCCGACGCCCGAAAACACCGTGTTCTCCGCCTTGCCGCCCGCGGCCAGCACGCGCGCCAGTTCACCCGCCGAAACGATGTCGAAGCCCGCGCCGAGCCGCGCGAACACGTTGAGCACCGCGAGGTTGCTGTTCGCCTTGACGGCGACGTGGATCTTCGCGCGGCGGCCGTCGCATGCATCGGCGTACGCGTGGTAAGCCTCGGTCAGCGCACTGCGCGAGTAGACGTAGAGCGGCGTGCCGAACTGTTCGGCGAGCGACGCGGCCGACACGCCTTCGGCGTGCAGCACGTCGTCGACGTAGGAGAATGCGGATTGAGTCATGCGAAACCTGGAGAAGCGGCGAGGTTAGTAAGCCGACGAGGCGGCTTTGGGCGCAGCGGCGTTGGATTTCAGGTCGGTGTCCGGCGACAGCGTGAGCGGTGTGCCCGAGGTATCGGGCACGGTGGCGGCAGGCGTTGTTCCCGCTGCGTTGCCCGTCTGCGATGCTGGTTCACCGCTCGGCGTGACGTTCGACGACGGCGTTTCCGGGAGGTCGCCTGGACGCTGGGGCAGCGGCGGCGTGGTGGGAAGATAGAGCGGACCGCGCTGTCCACACCCGCTGAGCGCACCCGCCGCGACGGCGGAAACGGCCAAAGCCGTTACAATCGCGCTCATCCTGAAAACCACTCGCATGACTGTCCCTGAATAATTGATCGCTGGAGTTTAGCATGACAGACCAGGAATACCTGACCCTCGCCGAGGCCGCGCTGACGGCCATCGAACGCTCAGTGGACAAGGCGGAGGCCGATATCGAGTTCGAGCGCAGCGGCAACGTTCTGACGCTGGAATTCGAAAACCGCACGAAGCTGATCGTCAATTTGCAGCCGCCGAAACACGAGATCTGGCTGGCGGCGAAGGCGGGCGGATTTCACTACAAATACGTCGACGGCAAGTGGCGCGACACGCGCGACAACTCCGAATTCTTCGCGACGCTGACCAAGTACGCGACGGAACAGGCAGGCGAGCCGGTCAGCTTTTCAGCGTGACCGGCCCGGGTTCGTGACCGCAACGAAACGGCGCGGTCACTGTCCCTTGAAGAGATTCATGATGTCCTGCTTTTCCTGCTCGCCGACATCGGGCGCCGGCGCCGTCACGCCCGATACGCCTCCTTCCTGCGGCGGCGCCTGACTGACGCCGATCGTCGCCACGAAGCCGTGTCCCGGCGTCATGTCGTCGAAGTACAGTTCGCTGCCGAGCGAGGTCACGTCGGGCGGCTGCAGCGGACGCCATTCCGGCACGCCGCGCAGCGCGCGCGTCATGTAGTCCATCCACACCGGCAAGGCGAGCCCGCCGCCCGTTTCCTTGTCGCCGAGGCTGCGCGGATTGTCGTAGCCGATCCACGCGATCGCCACGAGCGAATGCTGGTAGCCCGCGAACCACGCGTCGCGTGAGTCGTTCGTCGTGCCCGTCTTGCCGGCGAGATCGCCGCGCTTCAACTGATTCGTCTTCGACCCCGTGCCGCGCTGCGCAACGCTTTGCAGAAGGCTGTTCATCACGTAGGCATTGCGCGGCGTGATCGCGAGCGGCGCGGTTTCCTGCGCGACGAGCGGCTGCGGATGCGACACCACCGCGCCGCGCGGATCGGTGATATCGGCGATCAGGTACGGATTCACGCGATACCCGCCGTTCGCGAATACCGAGTACGCGGTCGCCATCTGCAGCGGCGTGACGAGACCGGCGCCGAGCGCCATCGGCAGATAAGCCGGATGGCGGTCGGCGTCGAAGCCAAACTTCGTGATGTAGCCCTGCGTGTACTTCGTGCCGATATGGCTCAGGATCCGGATCGACACGAGGTTGCGCGACTTCATCAGCGCCTGGCGCATCGTCATCGGGCCGTCGAAGCCGCCGCCGTAGTTCTTCGGCTCCCAAGCCTGCCCGCCGGTTTCGGCGGCGCTGAAGAAGAGCGGCGCGTCGTTGATGATGGTGGCCGGCGACAAGCCCTTTTCCAGCGACGCCGAATACACGAACGGCTTGAAGCTCGACCCCGGCTGGCGCCATGCCTGCGTGACGTGGTTGAACTTGTTCTTGTTGAAGTCGAAGCCGCCGACGAGCGCGCGGATCGCGCCGTCCTGCGGCACGACCGACACCAGCGCGCCTTCCACCTGCGGCAGTTGCGTGATGGTCCAGGCGCCGTCGTCGTCCTTCACGAGCCGCACGATCGCGCCCGGCCGGATGCGCTGGTTCGGCTGCGCGCGGGTCGAGAGCGCGCTCGCGACGAAGCGCAGATTGTTGCCGTCGATCGTCACCACATTGCCGTCGATGAAACTCGCCTTCACCTCTTTCGGGCTCGCCGACGTCACCACCGCCGCGACGATTTCGCCGTTGTCCGGATGCTCGACGAGCGCGTCGTCGATCGCCTGCTCGCGGTCGTCGGCGTTAGCGGGCAGGTCGATGAAGCCTTCCGGTCCGCGATAGCCGTGGCGATGCTCGTAGTCCATCAGGCCCTTGCGCACCGCGCGATAGGCGGCGTCCTGGTCGGCGGAATCGATCGTCGTCACGACGTTCAGGCCGCGCGTGTACGCCTCTTCGCGATACTGCGCGTACATCATCTGACGAACCATTTCCGCGACGTATTCGGCGTGCACGCTGAATTCGCGCCCGGCGCCCTTCACGACGAGCGGCTGCTTTGACGCCTGGTCGTATTCGTCCTGCGTGATGTAGTGCAGTTCGAGCATCCGCTGGAGGATGTACTCCTGGCGCACCTTTGCGCGCTTCGGATTGACGACCGGGTTATACGCCGACGGCGCCTTCGGCAAGCCGGCAAGCATCGCCGCCTCGGCGAGCGAGATGTCCTTCAGGTCCTTGCCGAAATACACGCGCGCCGCGCTGGCGAAGCCGTATGCGCGCTGGCCGAGATAGATCTGATTCATGTACACCTCGAGAATCTGATCCTTCGTCAGCGCCCGCTCGATCTTGTACGCGAGCAGCATCTCGTAGATCTTGCGCGTGTAGGTCTTTTCGCTCGACAGGAAGAAGTTGCGCGCGACCTGCATCGTGATCGTGCTCGCGCCCTGCGACGCGTGGCCGTTCGTCAGCGCGACCGTGCCCGCGCGCAGGATGCCGGTCAGGTCGACGCCGCCGTGATCGTAGAAACGCGCGTCCTCGATGGCGAGCACGGCCTTCTTCAGATGATCCGGCACGTCCTGGATGCGCACGACGCTGCGCCGCTCCTCGCCGAATTCGCCGATCAGCACGTGATCGGCCGTATAGATGCGTAGCGGCACTTTCGGCCGGTAATCGGTGAGTGCGTCGAGCGAGGGCAGGTTCGGCTGCGCGACGACGAGCGCATAACCGAGCACGAGTACCGCCGAGATGACCAGCCCGAAGATACATATGAAAAATCCGAACAGCAGCCGCAACAAAAGCGGACGCTTCTGCCGCTTGGGCGGCTGTGACGGCGGGGACGACGGAGAAGAAGATTGCATAGCACCACCAAAAAACGGTCCCGCGATTATAGCTGTCCCACTTTACCGCCCTCGTCGCGGAAGGCTCGTCCAGCCCTGCGAGCGTGACAGTCGGCGGCAAGGCATTCGCAGCACGGTGGTGTCGGCTGGACGCATGGACTGTGCCGCGTTCCGCTCGCGTTAGCCATCCGGCCGAATGTTCGCCGCGCTCCGCTCTAACCACAATTCTCCTACTGCAAGCGCTCGAACGGTTCGGCGCGCATGAAAGAAGGAGGCGGGGATGAGCAGGGAACAAGCGTTGCGCGGATCCATATTGGCCGTCACGCGCCGTTACGCGGCGGGCATCGACGTGAGCGAGCGGGCCGTGCGGCTCGCCGTCGTGAGCCGCCGGTTGCGGGCGAACGGGCCGATATGCGTCGAGCACCTGGAATCGGTGCCGCTCGCGGCGGGCGCGGTGATCGGCGGCGATTTCGTCGACCGGAACGCCGTCGTCGCCGCGTTGCGGGAAGCGTTCGGGCGCCTGCCCGCACGCGGCGCCTGGCGCGCGCTGCGCTGCGCGATGGGGCTGCCGGCCTCGGCGACGCTCACGACGCAGGTGCCGCTCGCCCGATTGATCGAGGCGCGTCACGGCGAGCCGGGCGGCCGGGACCCGCTCGGCGTGCTCGAACCCGCCGTGCTGGCCGAAGCCGAGCGCGCGGCGGGCATCGAACGGGCCGCGCTGGCGGTCGACTGGTCCATCGAAGCACGCAACGACGGCTGCGCGCAGGTGTCGATCGCGGCGACTGCGCGGCAGCACGTCGAGTCTCGCGTCGAGACGGCGGCGGCGGCAGGCATCTCGCTCTCTGCTATCGACGGCGAGCCCGCCGCCGCATTGCGCGCGATGCGCCATGCCGGAACCATCGAACTCGACGCGCGGGACAACTACATCGTGTGCTGGGCGGAGAGCACGGGCCTCCACGCGTGGCTCGTGGGCGAGGAGGGCGTGGAGAACGCGTTGCGCTATCCGGCGCCGGAATATCCGAGCATCACCGACGCCTTGCTCGACCTGATCGGGCCGAAGGGGCCGCCCGACTGGATCTTCGTCGGCGGTGACGTGGATCTGCTGACCCGCGCGGGCTATGCCGCGACCGAGCTGACCGCCATCTTCCGCTGCCCGGTGCTGCCGTTCGAATGCGCGCCGTTCTGCAACGGCGCGGCGCCCATCGACGATGCGCTGCGGCACTCGCCGCTCTTCGCGGTCGCGTTCGGACTGGCACTTCGCGAGGTGATGCAATGACGGGCCTCGTACGACTCGATGGGTTCAACCTGCTGCCATATCGGTCGAGAAAGCGTCGCGAGGCGCGCAACCGGCGGCTCGTGGCGCTCGCCACGGCTGGATTTGCCGGGTGTGCGGCGGTCGGCGCGGTTGCGGGTTGGGATGCGTTCGAACTCGCGCGCCTGGAGAAGCAGCGTTCGCAACTGGAAGCGGCGCTCGGCCGGTCGAGCGCCGATGCCGCCGAGCATGGCCGCCTGACGGACGCCGAGTCGCAGCGGCGGCGTGCGCGCGAGGCCGCCGGGCCGCTCGCTGCTCCCGGCGCGCGCTTTCTCGCCTTGCTCGATGCGCTCGCCGAGCCGCCGCCGGGCGGTGTCGTGTTGCAACGCGTTACCCAACGGCCGCAGGAGGTCGAACTCGCCGCGTTCGCGCCCGATTCGCAGACGGCCGCGCGCTGGCTCAAGCACCTGGAAACGGTGCGCGACGTGCAGACGGTGGAAGTCGTCGAGATGAAACGGCCCGTCTTGCCGGCGCTGCGTTCGAAGCCGGGTAAGACACCGGGCGTCGCGAGCGGCTACGAATTCACCGCGCTCGTGCGATGGATCGGCGAAACATCGCCCCGGCATCCGCCCAAGGCGGTTTCGGTTTCCTCCAAACGGAGTTCGAACAAATGAACACGCTCGCGATGAATCGCCCGTTGCGGCGCGAATTTGACCTGAAGCGACGGCTCATGCAGCCGATCGACACATGGAGCCGTCGGCGCACGGTGCTTGCCGGCGTCGTCTTCGGCGTGTTGGTCGGTGTTCTCGGCGCGCAGATGTGGCGTGCGTCCGGCCTGAATGGGCTCGACGCGGGCCGCTCGGCGCTCGAGGAAGCGCAGAAGCGTATCGAGAAGGCCAAGCGCATGCGCGACGCGCTGCCGGCGCTGCGTGCGCGGGCGGTGGCGGCGGAAAAGCAGGCGCCGCAGCGCTGGACCTCGGCCGACGCGCTGCATGCCATTCCCGCTCTCGCGACGCAGAACGGCTTGCGCGTCGCCGCGATCGAACCTGCGGCGGTGAAAGGCGCTGTGATCGAACCCGCAGCGGCGGCGGGCACCACGCCGGCCGGCGAGCGGGTGCTCAAGCTGCGGGCGGACGGCACGTTCGGTGAGGTGCGCCGCTTTCTGGACGCGCTCGGCGGGCTGCCGCGTCTCGTCGTCGCCGATGCCGTGCAGTTGAAGCGCGGCCCGAACGACGTCGCCTTCGAGGCGACGTTGCACGTCTTTGAAACGCTGCCCGCCGTCGCGCGTCCCGCGGATGTCGACCGCCGCGATGTCTCCGTCATCGATCCGTTCGGCAAGAAGGGCGCCGCTGCGTTCGGGCCAGCGGCCGACATGCTGCTCGTCGGGACGCTGGTCGGCCGACAGCGCGCGATGGCGCTCGTCGAGACGACGGCAGGCGTCGACGGCTTCGCGCCCGGGCAGATGATCGGCGATGAACGGCTCGGCCGCGTCCAGGCGCGTTCGATCGATCTCGCGCGCGGCGACGGCCAGTCGCGCACGGTGGCGTTCGCGGAGGATCGTCCGTGATGGCGCGCTCGCACGTCACGCGACGGCACGCGTTAGCCGCTGGCGCGCTTTTGCTGTGTCAGGCGCTGGCGGCGGAGAGCGCCGTGCCGCCCTTGCCGCCGCTCCCCGACACGCTGCCGACGGACCAGTTCGCGGTCGATACGAGCGTGCCGCCGGTTCCGGCTGTCGCTTTGCCGGAGCCGGCGGACGCCGCAGCGCAGGATTCGGGCTGGGTCGCGCCGTCAGAAAAGACCCCCGCGCCCGACACGGCCCCCGCGCTGGAAGGTCCGCCGGTGCCGTTGCCACCGCTCGAGCGTCTGAGCGACGCGTCAGACTTGAAAGGCGGGCAACCGGATGACGGCAAGCCCATCACGCTGAACCTGAAAAATGCCGACCTGCCCGCCGTGCTCCAGACCTTCGCGAAATTCTCCGGCCTGAACGTCATCGCGAGCGAGAAAATTCGCGGCCTCGTTTCGCTGAATCTGGTAAACGTGCCGTGGCGCCGCGCTTTCGACACGCTGCTGGAGGTCAACGGCCTCGCGATGGAACGCCACGGCGACGTGATCTGGGTCGCGCCGCTTGCGGAACTGGCGGCGCGCGAGAAACTGCGCTTCGAGGCCCACGCGCGTGCCGCCGACCTGGAACCGCTCGCCAGCCGCACCTTCGTGCTGCGCTATCCGCGCGCCGACGACGTCCGCAAGCTCCTGACCGGCGCGGGCAGCCAGCGGGTGCTATCCAAGCGCGGCTCGGTGATGGCGGACCCGCGCACCAATCTGCTTTTCGTCACCGATCTCGACGCTCGCATCGCGCAGATCGCCGACCTGATCGCGCGGATCGACAAGCCGACGCCGCAGGTGATGATCGAGGCGCGGATCGTCGAGGGCGACACGGGCTTTTCGCGCAACCTGGGCGTCAAGCTGTCGATGACGTCGACGGGCGACTCGCCGCACGGGATCGTCGGCGGCAAGGACGGCGCGGTTTACGATTTGTCGGCGCGGCCGATTTCCGGTTTCGACGCGGCCACGGCGGGTCTCACGCTCTTCGCCGCGCAGGCGACGCGCCTCCTGAACATCGAATTGAGCGCGCTGGAGGCCGAGGGGCGCGGGCAGATCGTGTCGAGTCCGCGGGTGATCACGGCGGATCGGGCCAAGGCGCTCGTCGAGCAGGGCACCGAGCTGCCCTATCAGGCGAAGGTCGGAAATGGCGTCTCGGGAGTGCAGTTTCGGCGCGCTGCGCTCAAACTGGAGGTCGAGCCGCAAATCACGCCGCACGGGCGCGTGATTCTGGACCTGGATGTCTCGAAGGACAGCGTCGGCGAAGAGACGGCGGCCGGTCCCGCGATCAACACCAAGCACGTGCAGACGCGCGTCGAGGTGGAGGATGGCGGGACCGTGGCGATCGGCGGGATTTATTCCGCTGACGAACGCAGCGATGTGACGGGCGTGCCGGTGCTGTCGAAAATCCCGCTGGTCGGCTGGCTTTTCAGGCACGACGCGCGGCGGACCTCGCGCAGCGAGCTGGTGATCTTCATCACGCCGCACGTGGTCGTTCCGCCGGGCTGACGAAGCCCGCCGAAAGCCCTTCCAGACTCGACAAAGCGGGCGGTTTGCCCTTAAGCTGCCGCACGAACAAAACCAGATTGATAGCAAAGGAACCGAGTTGCACGCCGGGCACGCGAACGCGAACATATTTTTCGTCGGACTCATGGGGGCAGGAAAAACCACCGTGGGCCGTGCGGTTGCGCGCCGGTTGCAGCGCTCGTTCATCGATTCGGATCACGAGATCGAGGCGCGCACCGGCGCCCGGATTCCGGTCATCTGGGAACTGGAAGGCGAAGAGGGCTTCCGGCAGCGCGAGGCCCATATCATCGACGAGCTGTCGCAGCGCGAAGGCGTCGTCCTCGCGACCGGTGGCGGCGCGGTGCTACGGGCGGAAAACCGCGAACATCTGAAGAATCGCGGCATCGTCATCTATTTGCGGGCCAATCCGCACGATTTGTGGCAACGCACGCGCCGCGACAAAAACCGGCCGCTGCTGCAAACCGACGATCCGCGCGGCAAGCTCGAAGCGCTCTATCACGTGCGCGATCCGCTGTATCAAGAGTGCGCGCATTTCGTCGTCGAAACCGGGCGGCCGACCGTCAATGCGCTCGTCAATATGGTCCTGATGCAACTGGAGATGGCCGGCGTCGTCAAGCCGGCTGAGTCATAATGTCCGCCATGAATACCGTCAACGTCGAACTGGGCGAGCGCGCCTACCCCATTCACATCGGTGCCGAGCTGATCGGACAGACCGACTTGTTCGCGCCGCATATCGCGGGCTCGTCGGTCGCGATCGTGACCAATTCCACCGTCGATCCGCTCTACGGCGACGCGCTGCGGCGCGCCCTCGCGCCGCTCGGCAAGAAAGTGACGACCGTCGTTCTGCCCGACGGCGAGGCGCACAAGAATTGGGAAACGCTCAACCGGATCTTCGATGCGCTGCTCACCGAACGCGCCGATCGCAAGACCACGCTGATCGCGCTCGGCGGCGGCGTGGTCGGCGACATGACGGGTTTCGCCGCCGCGTGCTACATGCGCGGCGTGGCGTTCATCCAGGTGCCGACCACCTTGCTGTCGCAGGTGGATTCGTCGGTCGGCGGCAAGACCGGCATCAACCATCCGCTCGGCAAGAACATGATCGGCGCGTTCTACCAGCCGCAGGCGGTGATCGCGGACATCGGCGTCCTCGCGAGCCTTCCGCAGCGCGAACTTGCGGCGGGCCTGGCCGAAGTGATCAAGACAGGCGCGATCGCCGACGCCGAATTCTTCCAGTGGATCGAAGCGAACATCGAGGCGCTCAACCGCTGCGACCCGGCGGCGCTCGCGCACGCAGTCAAGCGTTCGTGCGAGATCAAGGCCTCGGTCGTGGCCGCCGACGAACGCGAAGGCGGACTGCGCGCGATCCTCAATTTCGGCCACACGTTCGGCCACGCGATCGAGGCCGGTCTCGGCTACGGCGAGTGGCTGCACGGTGAGGCGGTCGGCTGCGGGATGGTGATGGCGGGCGATCTGTCGGTGCGTCTCGGCAAGCTCGACGAGGCATCGAAGCAGCGTCTCGTCGACGTGATCGCGGCGGCGAAACTGCCGGTCAAGGCGCCCACGCTCGGCGCGGACCGCTATATCGACCTGATGAAGGTCGACAAGAAAGCGCAGGCGGGCGAAATCAAGTTCATCCTGCTGACGCGTTTCGGCGACACGCAGATCACGAGCGCACCCGACGAAGCGGTGCGCGCGACCCTCGCGGCAAACGTCTGAAGCGAACAGCGGCGGCCGGACACACGATGATGCGGAGCAGCCGGTGAGCGAAACAGAACGTCAAGTCTTCGTGGCTACGCCCACGTCGTTCGCGCTGGAAGCGCATCTCGCGCCGTACGCCGCCCATTCGGCGGCTTCGCGCGGCCGGCGTTACGCCGAGCAACCGCCTTCCGCGCGCACCGAATTCCAGCGCGATCGTGACCGCATCGTGCATTCCACCGCGTTTCGCCGGCTCGAATACAAGACGCAGGTGTTCGTCAATCACGAGGGCGACCTGTTCCGCACGCGGCTCACGCACAGCCTCGAAGTGGCGCAGATCGCGCGGTCGGTTGCGCGTAACCTGCGCGTGAACGAGGATCTCGTCGAAGCGATTTCGCTTGCGCACGATCTCGGTCATACGCCATTCGGCCACGCGGGTCAGGATGCGCTGCACGAATGCATGCGCGATCACGGCGGCTTCGAGCACAACCTGCAAAGCCTCGCCGTCGTTGATCAGCTCGAAGAGCACTACGGCGCGTTCAACGGCCTCAATCTCTGCTTTGAAACGCGCGAAGGCATCCTCAAGCATTGTTCGCGTGAAAACGCGCGCAGGCTCGGCGATCTCGGCGAGCGCTTTCTCACTGGCCGGCAGCCGTCGCTCGAAGCGCAGATCGCGAATGTGGCCGATGAAATCGCCTATAACAATCACGATGTCGACGACGGCCTGCGCTCCGGCTTCATCACGCTCGACCAGTTGTCGGACGTGTGCCTGTGGCACACGCATCACGAGGCCGCACGCAACGAGTTTCCGCGCATCGACGGTCGGCGGCTGATCCACGAGACGATCCGCCGCATCATCAATACGCTGATCGTCGACCTGATCGACACCACCAACGCCAACCTCGTGCGCGTCGCGCCCGAGTCGCTCGACGACGTGCGCCGCTCGCCGCCGCTCGTCGAGCACAGCGAGGAAATCGCGACACAGGCCGCCGCGCTCAAGCGCTTCCTGTTCAAGAACCTCTATCGCCATTACCGCGTGATGCGCATGGCGAACAAGGCGCAGCGCATCGTGACCGGCCTCTTCAATGCGTTCACCGAAGATCCGCGCCTGCTGCCGCCGGCTTACCAGGTACGCGGACCGGTGACGGAGGAATCGGCGAACGACGCCGCCGCGCCCACCTACGACAGCTCGCAGGCACGTCTGATCGCGCATTACATCGCGGGCATGACCGATCGCTATGCATTGAAGGAATATCAACGCCTGTTTGTCATCGACGATAACTAGAATCGGCGCTTTTCCACCTGCCGGAAGTGCGCCACATTAATGGAGATGTATCGATGAGTTTGAAGCCCTTGTTCCGCTCGATGTCCGCTGCGGCCGTCCTCGCTCTCGGCGCCAGCACGGCCGCGCAGGCCGCGACGGAAATCCAGTTCTGGCACGCGATGGAAGCGGCCCTCGGCGAACGCGTGAATGACATCGCGAACGATTTCAACGCGTCGCAGAGCGACTACAAGATCGTGCCGGTGTTCAAGGGCACCTACGACCAGACACTTGCAGCAGGCATCGCGGCATATCGCAGCGGCAATGCACCGGCGATCCTGCAGGTCTATGAAGTCGGCACGGCCACGATGATGCAGGCGAAAAAGGCCGTGGTTCCCGTCTCGGACGTGTTCAGGCAGGCGGGCGTGCCGCTCGATGAAAAGGCGTTCGTGCCGACCATCTCCGGCTACTACAGCGACGCGAAGACGGGCCACCTGATCTCGATGCCGTTCAACAGTTCGACGCCCGTTCTCTACTACAACAAGGAAGCGTTCAAGAAGGCCGGGCTCGACCCGAACCAGCCGCCGAAGACCTGGGCCGACGTCGAAGCCGACGCGAAGAAGCTGAAGGCGTCAGGCATGTCGTGCGGCTATTCGTCGGGCTGGCAAAGCTGGATTCAGCTTGAAAACTACAGCGCGTGGCACGCCGCGCCGTTTGCGACCGAGAACAACGGCTTCAATGGGCCCGACGCCAAGCTCGAGTTCAACAAGCCGCTGCAGGTCGCGCACATCCAGTTCCTGCAGGACATGGCGAAGGAAGGCACCTTCACCTACGTCGGGCGCAAGGACGAACCGGTGTCGAAGTTCTATAGCGGCGACTGCGGGATCATCACGAACTCGTCGGGCTCGCGCGCGACGATCAAGAAGTACGCGAAGTTCGATTTCGGCGTCGGCATGATGCCGTACGACGCGAGCGTGAAGGGTGCGCCGCAGAACGCGATCATCGGCGGCGCGAGTTTGTGGGTGCTCGCGGGCAAGGACCCAATGGTCTACAAGGGCGTCGCGAAGTTCCTGGCTTACCTGACGTCGCCGCCGGTCGCGGCGAAGTGGCATCAGGACACGGGTTACTTGCCCGTCACGACCGCTGCTTACGACCTGACGAAAAGCCAGGGCTTCTACGGCAAGAACCCCGGCGCCGATGTCGCGATCAGGCAGATGCTGAACAAGCCGCCGCTGGCGTACACGAAGGGCTTGCGGCTTGGCAACATGCCGCAGATCCGCACGGTCGTCGACGAGGAACTCGAACAGGTCTGGGCGCAGAAGAAGTCGCCGAAGGAAGCGCTCGATTCATCCGTCTCGCGCGGCGACGATCTGCTGCGCCGCTTCGAGAAAGCGGGTAGCTGACGCCCTCGCGGCCGGGCTTCGGAAAAGCCCGGCCGCGTTCATTCCCGCTCCAGGAATCGTCGATGGAAAAGCGGTCTCGTTTCAACACGAGCGTGTTGCCGTACTTGCTGGTCGCGCCGCAACTCGCGATCACGGCGTTGTTCTTCCTGTGGCCCGCGGGCGAAGCGCTCTGGCAGGCCACGCAAAGCCAGGACGCGTTCGGGACGTCGAGCGAGTTCGTCGGGCTCGCCAACTTCAAGCAGCTTTTCAACGATCCGCTGTATCTGTCGTCGTTCAATACGACGCTGATCTTCTGCTCGCTCGTCACCGTGTCCGGGCTCGTGATCTCGCTGTTGCTCGCCGCCTGCGCCGATCGCGTCACGCGCGGCGCGAAGGCGTATCAGACGCTCCTGATCTGGCCGTACGCCGTCGCGCCCGCGATCGCCGCCGTGCTCTGGTCGTTCCTGTTCAACCCGAGCATCGGACTCGTGACCTTCGCGCTCTCGAAGTACGGCATCGTGTGGAATCACGCGCTCAACGGCTCGCAGGCGATGTTCCTCGTGGTGCTCGCATCGGTGTGGAAGCAGGTCAGCTACAACTTCCTGTTCTTCTACGCGGGATTGCAGGCGATCCCGCGCTCGCTGATCGAAGCCGCCGCGATCGACGGCGCAGGTCCCGTGCGACGCTTCTTCGGCATCGCGCTGCCGCTGCTTTCGCCGACGAGTTTCTTCCTGCTGGTCGTCAATCTCGTCTACGCGTTCTTCGACACCTTCCCCGTCATCGACGCGGCCACCGGCGGCGGCCCCGCGCAATCGACCAAGACACTCATCTACAAGATCTTCGCCGAAGGTTTCCAGGGGCTCGACATCGGCAGTTCCGGCGCGCAGTCGGTCGTGCTGATGGCGATCGTCGTCGGGCTGACGGTCGTGCAGTTCCGCTTCATCGAGCGCAGGGTGCAATACTCATGATCGAGAATCGTCGCGGCTTCGATATCTTTTGCCACGCGGTGCTGATCGTGGGCGTCGTGCTGGTCGTGTTTCCGGTCTATGTCGCGTTCTGCGCGGCCACGATGAACGAGAAGGAAGTATTCAGCGTGCCGCTTTCGCTGATCCCGAGCACGCATCTCTTCGAAAACATCGCGAACATCTGGACACACGGCAGCGGCAACGCGGCCGCGCCTTTCGGCCGCATGTTGCTGAACAGCCTCGTGATGGCGCTCGTGATTTCGATCGGCAAGATCGCGGTATCGATGATCTCCGCCTACGCGATCGTGTTCTTCCGCTTTCCGTTGAAGAACCTCGCGTTCTGGCTGATCTTCGTCACGCTGATGCTGCCCGTCGAAGTGCGGATTTTTCCGACGGTGCAAGTCGTCTCGTCGATGCATCTTTCGAACACGTATGCCGGGCTCACGCTGCCGTTGATCGCGTCGGCCACGGCCACGTTCCTGTTCCGCCAGTTCTTCATGACGCTGCCCGATGAACTGATGGAGGCGGCGCGCATCGATGGCGCGGGGCCGCTGCGTTTCTTCTGGGACGTCGTGCTGCCGCTGTCCAAAACGAACATTGCCGCGCTCTTCGTGATCACGTTCATCTACGGCTGGAACCAGTATCTCTGGCCGATCCTGATCACGAGCCAGCAGTCGCTGCAAACGGCGGTGGTCGGCATCAAGAGCATGATCGCATCCGGCGACACCGCCACCGAATGGCATCTCGTGATGAGCGCGACGCTGCTCGCGATGCTGCCGCCGCTCGTCGTCGTGCTGACGATGCAGCGCTGGTTCGTGCGCGGGCTCGTCGATTCTGAAAAGTAACGGGAGACCCTGAAACATGATTCTCGAAATCGCGCAGTTGCCCGTCAGGGCCGGCGAGGAAGCGGCGTTCGAAGCCACGTTCGACGAAGCGCAAAAGATCATCGCCGCGCAGCCCGGCTATCGCTCACACGAACTCGTGCGCGGCGCCGATGCCGGCAACGGCTCGCGTTACGTGCTGCTCGTGCGCTGGGATTCGGTCGAGGCGCACGACCCGGGCTTTCGTCAATCCGCCGGTTATCAGCGGTGGCGCGAGTTGCTCCATCGCTTCTACGAACCCGGCATCGCGGTCGCGCATTTTGCGACGGTCGCGGGCGCGTTGAAAGGCTGATCGATGGCTGCACTGACTCTGAACGCCGTCAGGAAAACCTACGACGGCAAGACGTTCGTGCTGCACGGCATCGACGTGGCCGTCGAGGACGGTGAGTTCGTCGTGATGGTCGGTCCTTCAGGCTGCGGGAAGTCCACGTTGCTGCGGATGGTCGCGGGTCTGGAGAGCGTGTCGGAAGGCACGATTTCGATCGGCGGCAAAGTGGTGAACAAGCTGGAGCCGAAGGATCGCGACATCGCGATGGTCTTCCAGAACTACGCGCTCTATCCGCACATGAGCGTCGCGCAAAACATGGCCTATGCGCTGAAGATCGGCGGCGTGGATCGCGCGACGATCGACAAGCGCGTCGCCAACGCCGCGCGCATACTCGAACTCGAACCGCTGCTCGCGCGCAAGCCGCGCGAGTTGTCGGGCGGGCAGCGGCAGCGCGTCGCGATGGGCCGCGCGATCGTGCGCGAGCCGGCCGTGTTCCTGTTCGACGAACCGCTGTCGAATCTCGACGCCAAGTTGCGCGTGCAGATGCGCCTCGAAATCCAGCGGCTGCATGCGCGCCTGTCGACGACCAGCTTGTACGTCACGCACGACCAGATCGAAGCGATGACACTGGCGCAGCGCGTGATCGTGATGAATCGCGGGCACGCCGAGCAGATCGGCGCGCCGACCGACGTGTACGAACGTCCGGCGACGGTATTCGTCGCGAGCTTCATCGGGTCGCCGGCGATGAACCTGCTCGAAGGCCGCGTATCGGACGACGGCTCCGTGTTCGTCGTCGCGGGCGATGGGCCGCGGTTGCCGCTGGCGGGCGTGCAGGGCATGGGAATCGGCGGCGAGATGAACGGCCGCGAGTGGATCGTCGGCATTCGGCCCGAGCACATGACCCCCGGGCAGCCGGGCATCGCGCAGGTGACGCTGAATGTCGATTCGTGCGAGCTGCTCGGCGCCGACAACCTCGCCCACGGCAAGTGGGGCAAGCACGACGTGGCGGCGCGCTTGCCGCACGCGCTTCGACCGGAAGTCGGCTCCGCGCTGCCGGTCGCGGTACCGGCGCAGCACCTACATTTCTTCGATCCGGCGACGGGCCTGCGCGCCAATTGAAGGAGACGCGATCATGAGAACCTGGCCTTATCCGCGCGTCGTCGCGCATCGCGGCGGCGGCAAGCTCGCGCCCGAGAACACGCTGGAAGCGATCGATACAGGCGCCCGGCTCGGCCTGAAGATGATCGAGTTCGACGCGAAACTCTCGGCGGATAACGTGGTCTTTCTGCTGCACGACGATGACGTCGATCGCACGTCGAACGGACACGGTGCGGCGAAGGCGCTGAGCTATGCGCAGTTGGAAGCGCTCGACGCAGGTAGCTGGTTCGATGTGAAATTCGCTGGAGCGCGGATGCCGACGCTGGCGCAGGTGGCCGCGCGCTGCAAGGAACACGGGTTGGCGGCCAATGTCGAGATCAAGCCATGCGAGGGCCGCGATGTCGAAACCGGCCGTGTCGTGGCGCAGGAAGCGGCGCGCCTGTGGTCCGATGCCGAAACGGCGCCGTTGCTGTCGTCATTTTCGTACGCTGCGCTCGCGGCCGCGCGGGAAGCCGCGCCCGACCTGCCGCGCGGAATGCTCTATGGAGATGTTCCCGGCGATTGGCACGCGCAGACCGCCGCGTTAGCGTGCGTGTCGCTGCATGCGGACCACCGGAAGCTGAACGAAGCCCTCGTCGCGCAGATCAAGGATTCCGGGCTGCGCATTCTCGCCTATACCGTGAACGATCCTGAGCGCGCGCGGCTGCTTGCACGATGGGGCGTCGATGCAATCTGCACGGATCGCATCGACATCATCGGCGCTGGTTTCATCGAGCAGGACGCGCGCCCGGATTGACGCCGACGCGCGCGTTTGAATCAGCGAGCGCGTGCGAGCAATACGCCCGCCACGAGCGCCAGGCCGCCGACGAGCGCGATGGTCTGCCACGGCTTTTCGTGAAGATAGGCGTCGGCATCGGAGAAAGCCGCGCCTGCGCGCTCACGCAACGCCTGGTGCGTGTCGTTCAGGCGAGCGCGGGCCGAATCGATGCGCCCTCTCAGTTGTGCCCGCAACGCGGCGACATCGGCCTGCGTGCCGTCCGACAGCGTTTCTTCAAGCTCCGCGAGCAGCGTGCGCAGTTCGCCGCCGATATCCGCGGCTGCTTCGCGGCCGTGGCGCGCCATGCGGCGTGCACGACGGCTCGTCGTCGTCCATGAATCTCCGATGGCGCCGCGCGTGTTGGGAAGTGCGTTCATTGGATCGCTCCGTCGATGGATGAGTCGTGGATGGGCCGCTAGATTGCGGCGGGGAATGACTGGTGCAGCAAGTTCGATGCCGATTCGACGCAGACGTTCACCGTTCCGGCCAACGCTTTTGGGGGCAAGCACCGAAACTCGTGCTCCCGCAGGAGAGCCTGCGCGCAGGACGTAAGAAATGCAATCACGGAAACGCCGGGCAGTCACATTTACAAGCTGCACGCGCGCCAAAAACGAAAAACGCCGCCATGCGCGATGCAATGGCGGCGTTCGACCGGTCCTGCATCGACCGGTGCTTGAGCCACTTCAGAACTTGTAGCCGACCTTCAGATACGTGACGATCGGGTTCAGCGTGATGCGTGCCTCGGACTTCACGTTGAGCGTACCGACGGGCGTTTGCGCCTGCGTGCTGAGCTTCGCCGTGGCCTTCATCGGGATGAAAGAGACGGACAAGCCCGCGAACCAGTGCTCGGTGAACGCGTAGTTGAAGCCGACATTAAACACCGGCGCCCACGAACTATCCGTGTCGACGCTGGTCGGACCATGCAGAACGCCGCTTTCGAATGCGGTGTTGGTGATCTTCGCGTCAGTGAACCACGTGTGGGTGACACCGATGCCAACGTAGGGGCGGAACTTCGATTGCGGCTCGAGGAATACGTACTTGAACAGCAGCGTCGGGCTCCATTGTTTCGCGGTGCCGAGCGTGCCGTAATGTTCCAGTGAACCCGTGCCTTTCAGATCGAACTTCGGGGGAATACCCATTTCAAGTTCGGCGGCAATATGGTCGGTAACGAAGTAACCCACCGTGAAGCCGGCAGTGTCGGCATCGGAGAGTCCCGCACCCGTGCCCGGTACGCTGATATTGACCGGAGTTCCGCCTACACTTGTTTCTTTGAGTGGGCCGCTGCTGTCTTGCGGTGCGAGATGAAACCAGCCTGTCGTGAGATAGATGGAACCGGCGGTTTGCGCATGTGCCGCAGTCGATATGCACAGAAGCGCAGCCGTTCCAGTAACGACTTGTTTTATTTTCAATTTGTGCTCCTCCAGAAAAAGCACGCTCATTATGTACATAACGTTTCAAAGTAACCACAGCGAAGCCGTAGAGCAAATTCCCTAGTCGGGAAGCGGCTCGAAGGCTCGGCTGCGCGATGTTTCAAGCTCCCATGCGATACGTCGATGCGGCCAACAGAGCGCCCCTTACGGGTGAACACCAACGCGATCAACGGATACTTCAGCATGGCACGGCTTGCACGACTCTATGTTCCCGAACAGCCGCAGCATGTCATCCTGCGCGGTCTCGACCAGCAGCCCGCTTTCGTCGACGACCAGGACTACGAGCTCTTCCTCGACTGCCTGAGAACAGCCTCACGCGATCATCAACTCGCCGTTCACGCATACGCGCTGATGCCCGGTGCCGTGCATCTGCTTGTCACACCGCGCGACGAATCCAGCTTGCCCAAAGCGATGCAGGCGGTCGGCCGTCGCTATGTCGCGCACTTCAATCGACGTTACGTGCGGCGCGGCACGCTCTGGGAGGGCCGCTATCGCGCGACGGTGATAGAAGGCGAGCGCTACTTCCTGCTCGCGAGCCGCGTCGTGGAGATGGCGCCGGTGCGCGCGCAACTCGCCGCCGCTCCCCAGGACTACAAGTGGTCGAGCTATCGGCATCACATCGGCATGACGCTCGACGGCCTCATCACCGACCATCCGCTGTACTGGTCGCTCGGCAACACGCCGTTCGAGCGACAGCACGCGTACAAGGAACTGTGTGAACAGCCGCTCGACGAGCGCGAGGCCAACCGTCTCCTTCAGGCAACGCTCAAGGGCTGGGTGCTCGGCAGCGACTCGTACCGCGAGTGGGCGGGGCGTGCCGCGAACCGCCGCGTCTCGCCGCTGCCGCGCGGCCGGCCCCGCAAGATCCGTGAAACTCCTCAGACTCAATAACGGCGCGGCTTGCCAAAGCTGAAGCGTTTAATGAAACGGCATCTCGAATTTGCGATGAGCCGTTTTATTTTGCCCATTTGATGATAGAGACCCAATTAAATGGGGCATCTTTGCACCATATCGATAATCGGTGTCAGATCATCACGTTTTATTTGCCATCCTCTTGATTCGTCGCGTATATTTCGATTTCCGGCGATTCGGGGCGCACTGCGCCCGCTGCGCGACCGGCTTCGCGGCTTCGGTTCAGCAATGAAATGGAAGGCGCGGGCATAAAAACATGGTTCAACGGCCCACTCGGCCCCTCACAGAAGACGGTGTCCCTATGAACGATCAACAGCAGCCGGTCATCGGTTCGCTTCCCGCCGCGCAGGGTATGTACGACCCCGCCAACGAACACGACGCCTGCGGCGTCGGCTTCGTCGCGCATATCAAGGGCAAGAAGAGCCACGAGATCATTCAGCAGGGTCTCAAGATCCTCGAAAACCTCGACCATCGGGGCGCCGTCGGCGCCGATCCGCTGATGGGCGACGGCGCGGGCATCCTGATCCAGGTGCCGGACGGCTTCTATCGCGAGGAAATGGCGAAGCAGGGCGTGACGCTGCCGCCCGCCGGCGAATATGGCGTCGGCATGATCTTCCTGCCGAAGGAACACGCGTCGCGTCTCGCGTGCGAACAGGAACTGGAACGCACGGTGAAGGCCGAAGGCCAGACCGTGCTCGGCTGGCGCGACGTGCCCGTCGATGCCACGATGCCGATCTCGCCGACCGTGAAGGCGAGCGAGCCGCTGATCCGCCAGATTTTCATCGGCCGCGGCAAGGACATCGTCGTGACGGATGCGCTCGAGCGCAAGCTCTACGTGATCCGCAAGACCGCGAGCCACCGCATCCAGGCGCTCAAGCTCAAGCACGGCAAGGAATACTTCGTGCCGTCGATGTCGGCGCGCACGGTGGTCTACAAGGGCTTGCTGCTGGCCGGGCAGGTCGGCGTGTATTACCGCGACCTGCAGGACGAGCGGACCGTCTCGGCGCTCGCGCTCGTGCACCAGCGCTTCTCGACCAACACGTTCCCGGCGTGGGAACTGGCTCACCCGTACCGGATGATCGCCCACAACGGCGAAATCAACACGGTGAAAGGCAACGTCAACTGGCTGAACGCGCGCACTGGCGCGATCGCGAGCTACGTGCTTGGCGACGACCTGCCGAAGCTCTGGCCGCTGATCTACCCGGGCCAGTCCGATACCGCTTCGTTCGACAACTGTCTCGAACTGCTGGTGATGGCCGGCTACCCGCTCGTTCACGCGATGATGATGATGATCCCCGAAGCGTGGGAACAACACACGCTGATGGACGACAACCGCCGCGCGTTCTACGAATACCACGCCGCGATGATGGAGCCGTGGGACGGCCCCGCCGCGATCGCGTTTACCGACGGCCGCCAGATCGGCGCGACGCTCGACCGCAACGGCCTGCGTCCGGCGCGTTTCCTCATCACCGACGACGACCTCGTGATCCTCGCGTCGGAAGCTGGCGTGCTGCCGATTCCCGAATCGAGGATCGTCAAGAAGTGGCGCCTGCAGCCGGGCAAGATGTTCCTGATCGACATGGAGCAGGGCCGCATCATCGAGGACAAGGAACTCAAGGACAACCTCGCGAACGGCAAGCCGTACAAGAGCTGGATCGACGCGGTGCGCATCAAGCTCGACGAAATCGAGCCGAAGGCCGAGGAAGTCGAGACGCAGCGCCGCGAAGCCGCTGCGCTGCTCGATCGCCAGCAGGCGTTCGGCTACACGCAGGAAGACCTCAAGTTCCTGATGGCGCCGATGGCGCAGTCGGGCGAGGAAGCCGTCGGCTCGATGGGCAACGACTCGCCGCTCGCGGTGATGTCGAGCAAGAACAAGACGCTCTATCACTACTTCAAGCAGTTGTTCGCGCAAGTGACGAACCCGCCGATCGACCCGATCCGCGAAAACATGGTGATGTCGCTCGTGTCGTTCATCGGCCCGAAGCCGAACCTGCTCGACACGACCAACATCAACCCGACGATGCGCCTGGAAGTGTCGCAGCCGGTGCTCGACTTCAAGGACATCGCGAAGATCCGCGCGATCGACAAGTACACCGGCGGCAAATTCAGCTCGTACGAGCTGAATATCTGCTATCCGGTCGCGTGGGGCAAGGAAGGCGTGGAAGCGCGCCTCGCTTCGCTGTGCGCGGAAGCCGTCGATGCGGTGAAGTCCGGCTACAACATGCTGATCGTGTCGGACCGCAGGATGGACCGCGACAACGTCGCGATTCCGGCGCTGCTCGCCACCTCCGCCATTCACACGCATCTCGTGCAGCACGGCCTGCGCACGAGCACGGGTCTCGTCGTGGAAACCGGCTCGGCGCGTGAAACGCACCACTTCGCATTGCTCGCGGGCTACGGCGCGGAAGCCGTGCACCCGTACCTCGCGCTGGAAACGCTCGCGCAGATGGCCGAAGGCCTGAAGGGCGACCTGTCGGCCGACAAGGCGATCTACAACTACACGAAGGCAGTCGGCAAGGGCCTGCACAAGGTCATGTCGAAGATGGGCATTTCGACCTACATGTCCTACACCGGCGCGCAGATTTTCGAAGCGGTCGGGCTGGCGAGCGATCTCGTCGAGCAATACTTCAAGGGCACGGCGTCGAAGGTCGGCGGCATCGGCATCTTCGAAGTCGCGGAAGAAGCGATCCGCCTGCATCGCGATGCGTTCGGCGACAACCCCGTCCTCGCGACGATGCTCGACGCGGGCGGCGAGTACGCGTATCGCGTGCGCGGTGAAGAGCACATGTGGACGCCGGATGCGATCGCGAAGCTGCAACATTCGGCGCGCAGCAACTCGTACCAGACATACAAGGAATACGCGCACCTGATCAACGACCAGACGAAGCGTCACATGACGTTCCGCGGTCTCTTCGAGTTCAAGGTCGATCCGCACAAGGCGATTGCCCTCGACGAAGTGGAACCGGCGAAGGACATCGTCAAGCGTTTCGCGACGGGCGCGATGTCGCTCGGCTCGATCAGCACGGAAGCGCACGCCACGCTGGCGGTGGCGATGAACCGCATCGGCGGCAAGTCGAACACGGGCGAAGGCGGCGAGGACGAGAAGCGCTATCGGAACGAACTGCGCGGCATTCCGATCAAGAACGGCGACACGATGAAGTCGATCATCGGCGATGAGGTCGTCTCCGACATCCCGCTGAAGGACGGCGATTCGCTGCGCTCGAAGATCAAGCAGGTGGCGTCCGGGCGCTTCGGCGTGACGGCGGAGTATCTGTCGTCGGCAGACCAGATCCAGATCAAGATGGCGCAGGGCGCGAAGCCGGGCGAAGGCGGCCAGTTGCCGGGCCACAAGGTGTCGGACTACATCGGCAAGCTGCGTTACTCGGTGCCGGGCGTCGGCCTGATCTCGCCGCCGCCGCACCACGACATCTATTCGATCGAAGACCTCGCACAGCTCATTCACGATCTGAAGAACGCGAATTCGTCGGCGAGCATTTCGGTGAAGCTCGTGTCGGAAGTGGGTGTCGGCACGGTTGCCGCCGGCGTTGCCAAGGCGAAGGCCGATCACGTCGTGATCGCGGGCCATGACGGCGGCACAGGTGCTTCGCCCCTGTCGTCGCTCAAGCACGCGGGCACGCCGTGGGAACTGGGTCTTGCCGAAACGCAGCAGACGCTCGTGTTGAACCGCCTGCGCGGCCGCATCCGCGTTCAGGCCGACGGCCAGATGAAGACCGGCCGCGACGTCGTGATCGGCGCGCTGCTCGGCGCCGATGAATTCGGCTTCGCGACGGCGCCGCTCGTCGTCGAAGGCTGCATCATGATGCGCAAGTGCCATCTGAACACGTGCCCGGTCGGCGTCGCGACACAAGACCCGGTGCTGCGCGCGAAGTTCACGGGCCAGCCGGAACACGTCGTGAACTTCTTCTTCTTCGTCGCCGAAGAAGTGCGCGAGATCATGGCGCAACTCGGCATCCGCAAGTTCGATGACCTGATCGGCCACCCCGAACTGCTCGACATGAAGAAGGGCATCGAGCACTGGAAGGCGAAGGGCCTCGACTTCTCGCGCATCTTCTATCAGGTGCCGCAGCATGGCGAAATCGCGACGCGTCACGTCGACGTGCAGGATCACGGCCTCGACAAAGCGCTCGATCACGTGCTGATCGAGAAGTCGAAGGCGGCGATTGAGAAGGGCGAGCACGTCTCGTTCATCCAGCCGGTGCGCAACGTGAACCGCACGGTCGGCGCGATGCTGTCGGGGCTGATCGCGCGCAAGTACGGTCACGACGGGCTCTCGGACGACGCGATCCACATCCAGTTGAAGGGCACGGCCGGCCAGAGCTTCGGCGCGTTCCTCGCGAAGGGCGTGACGCTCGACCTCGTCGGCGACGGCAACGACTACGTCGGCAAGGGCCTGTCGGGCGGCCGCATCATCATCCGCCCGACCAACGACTTCCGCGGCAAGTCCGAGGAAAACATCATCTGCGGCAACACAGTGATGTACGGCGCGATCGAAGGCGAATCGTATTTCCGCGGCGTCGCGGGCGAGCGCTTCTGCGTGCGCAACTCGGGCGCGACGGCGGTCGTCGAAGGCACGGGCGACCACGGCTGCGAATACATGACGGGCGGCACGGTCGTCGTGCTCGGCGAGACCGGGCGCAACTTCGCGGCGGGGATGTCGGGCGGCGTCGCATTCGTCTACGACCCGGATGGCTCGTTCGCCGGCAAGTGCAACAAGTCGATGGTCGCGCTCGATCCGGTGCTGCAGCAAGCCGAACAGGAACGCACGATCGACCGCGCGCTGTGGCACACCGGCCAGACCGACGAAGCGCTTCTGAAGGGCCTGATCGAGCGTCACTTCCAGTTCACCGGTTCGCCGCGTGCGAAGGCGCTGCTCGAGAACTGGGACGCGTCGCGCCGTCAGTTCGTGAAGGTCTTCCCGACGGAATACAAGCGCGCGCTCGGCGAACTCGGCGCGAAGAAGGCGAAGCAGGCGCTCGCCGCTTAAAGCGCGCGGTTCCGGCAGTTAGAAGGGCTCTCCGGCGCACGGCGCCGGAGAGCCAGTTCCTCACCAAATACAGAGAAAGAAGAGAACCCTATGGGCAAGGCAACCGGTTTTCTCGAGTTCGAACGCCGCCACGAGGCGTACGAAGCACCGCTGACCCGCGTCAAGCACTACAAGGAATTCGTCCACGCGCTTTCAGACGATGACGCCAAGATCCAGGGCGCGCGCTGCATGGATTGCGGCATTCCGTTTTGCAACAACGGCTGCCCGGTGAACAACATCATCCCGGATTTCAACGACCTCGTTTTCCAGCAGGACTGGAAGAGCGCGATCGAAGTCCTGCATTCGACCAACAACTTCCCCGAGTTCACCGGCCGGATCTGCCCGGCGCCGTGTGAAGCGGCCTGCACGCTCGGCATCAACGACGATCCGGTCGGCATCAAGTCGATCGAGCACGCGATCATCGACAAGGCCTGGGCCGAAGGCTGGGTCGCGCCGCAGCCGCCGAAGCACAAGACCGGCAAGAAGGTGGCGGTCGTCGGATCGGGGCCTGCCGGGCTTGCCGCCGCGCAGCAGCTTGCGCGCGCCGGCCACGACGTGACCGTGTTCGAGCGGAACGATCGGATCGGCGGATTGCTGCGTTACGGCATCCCCGATTTCAAGCTCGAAAAGTGGCAGATCGACCGCCGCATGCGGCAGATGGAAGCCGAGGGCGTGTCGTTCCGCACCAGCGTGTTCGTGGGCAAGGAACCACTGCCGTCGCATATCGGCAACATGGCGAAGGAGACCGTCACGCCGGACGAACTGCGCGAACAGTTCGATGCGATCGTGCTTTCGGGCGGCTCGGAAACACCGCGTGACTTGCCGGTGCCGGGGCGCGAGCTCGCGGGCATCTATTACGCGATGGAATTCCTGCCGCAGCAGAACAAGGTCAACGCGGGCGACAAGGTCGACGATCAACTGGTCGCGCGCGCCAAGCATGTCGTCGTGATCGGCGGCGGCGATACGGGCTCGGACTGCGTCGGTACGTCGAACCGGCATGGCGCGAAGAGCGTCACGCAGTTCGAGCTGCTCGCGCAGCCGCCCGGCGAAGAGAACAAGCCGCTCGTGTGGCCGTACTGGCCGATCAAGCTGCGCACGTCGTCGTCGCATGAAGAGGGTTGCGAGCGTGATTGGTCGGTGGCGACGAAGCGCTTCGAAGGCAAGAACGGCAAGGTCGAGAAGCTGATCGCGGTGCGCGTCGAGTGGAAGGGCGGCAAGATGCAGGAAGTGCCGAACACGGAGTTCGAGATGAAGGCCGATCTCGTGCTGCTCGCGATGGGCTTCACGCAGCCGCTGTCACCGGTGCTCGACGCATTCGGCGTCGACAAGGATTCGCGCGGCAACGTGCGCGCGGCGACCGAGGGCGAGAAGGCTTACTTCACGTCGGAAGCGAAGGTGTTCACGGCAGGCGATATGCGGCGTGGACAGTCGCTGGTGGTGTGGGCGATTCGTGAAGGACGGCAGTGCGCGCGGTCGGTCGATGCGTTTTTGATGGGGCATAGCGAGTTGCCGCGGTAGGGTTTTGCCGCGTTTTGTGGAATGAAAAAAGCCGGATCGCTTGTTGAGCGGTCCGGCTTTTTTGCGTTTTGTACGCGCGTCGATTGCGGTCAGGCGGCCCTGAGTCTGTGGCGAATCTTCTTTTCCAGCGCACTCTTCGCTTCGATCGAATCCACCATATCGTTCGCGGCATTCATGAGCCTGCGCAGGTCGCCGCTTGGAATCTGGCTCGCATCCTGGAAAACGACGATCGAATCGAACGAGCCGATGTACTGGTCGACATGTTGAAGCACGATCGTGGCGAGGCGGGCACGCTCGCGTGTCGGGACGCCGAAGACGAACAGCGGGGACGAGCCGCCGGCGATGGCGAAGTCGATGGGGTAGTCGACTGCGTCTGGCACTTCGGGCGCCAGATAATTTTCGAGCACTCGCTCGACACCGACGATCTCGGTCAGACTCAACTTCAAATCATCGAAAAACGTCGAGACAACGCGTGACTTGTTCCACCTCTTGAGATCATTGACCCGCAGCATGACTTGACCGTAGCGGAGCAGCGCCATGCCGATATGCTGCTCCTCGGTTTCCGAGACGATTTGTCCGTCATCGTCGAGCCTCGCGCCGTATTCGGCGAGCATCTTGTCGAGCAGGACGCGCCTTGGTCCACGGGTGATGGCAGCGGCATCCGAATCGTAGGAGATGCGCATCAGCGTCGTGCCGGCGTCCTCGATACGCCATCCGCCCATCGTTTGCCGTAGCCAGACCGTTGTGTAGTCACCGTCTGGCTCGAGCAGCGGCATCGAAAGGCGCAGGGAATCACCGTCCTCCGCGACGTCTAGCTCGGAGCACCACGACTCGCACAGTAATCGCTTCACCGTCTCCGGTGCATCGTGCAACATGTCAGAACTCGAGGTCGGCTTGAAACGGATTGTGCTTGAGTGGAGGGATGCCGCAATCTCTGCACAAGCAGTCGAAGGCACCATCGACGGAATTGTAGTCGGATATGGGTTCGGCGTATCCGTCCGGGTCGAGGCCGGCGCGGATATAGCGCTGCGTGGCCAAGTGCCTGTGGCACACGGCTGGAACTTTCGTGCGCTCGAGGATGTTCCGATGCGCATGGTGCCCACTGTTATAACGAGCAAGGACGAGTACTTCTTCCGATGAGTATGTGCGGGCAAGTCCTACGGAAAACACGTTGCTTCGAGTTGCCGATACTCTGAGGAACAAGCGATATTGCGCCGCGGGACTTGCCGTGTCGCAAAGAACGAAGTTCTTTTCTCGATGGCCGCCCTTCGTCACCCAGCGCGCGGCGGGATTCATGATGGTTTTGGACACGCGCCGCATCGCGTCGAGATCGAAATCCGAGAGAGTTTGAAAGTCCATGCGCTAGTCAGATCCGGCATCGCGTTTGGCGAGCGGACAGTCTACGCGTCAGCAATTTTGACCGAGTCCCACGGACTGCAAATTCAGAAAAAACGCATCGTGCTCGCGTTCGCGTTGCGCCACGTTCAGGTTTGCGACGCAACGCTCAGCTTCTTCAAACCTCCGCCATCGCCCGCTCGATCTCGATCTTGTAATCATGGAACATCGCGACCGAGTCGCGATGCGCGACGCTCAGCATCGCCGCATTCGGCAACCGCTCGACGAGCGTGTTGTAGATGTGCAGTTCGTTATCGGCGTCGAGCGCGCTGGTGGCTTCATCGAGGAACACGAAGTCGGGCTTGTGCAGCAGGACACGCGCGGCGGCCAGCCGCTGCTGCTCGCCCGGCGACAGCATCTTCGCCCAGTGCCCCAATTGCTCCAGCCGATCCCCATAATCCGCCAGGTTGCACGCGCGCAGCACCTCGCGCGATTCCTCGTCGCTGAACGTGCCGCCCGGCGACGGATACGCCAGCGCCGCCTTCAGCGTGCCGATCGGCAGGTAGCTCTGCTGCGGGATGAACATCATCTTCGCGTCGACGGGCGCGTCGATCGTGCCGTCGCCGAACGGCCAGAGCCCGGCGAGCGCGCGCATCAGCGTGCTCTTGCCCGATCCCGACGGCCCATGCACGAGCCAGCGCGATCCGGGCTCGATCGACACATCCGCGACTCGCGCAAGCGGCGTCCCGTTCGGCAGTGCAAGCGAGAGGCCGCTCGTCGTCAGGGCGTTCGTGTCCGTGTAGTGCAGATTGATGCCGCCGTGCACAGTCGCCGGCGAAATGGCCTCGCGAATGTGCGTCGAACGCATCACGCGCTTGAATTCACGCAGACGATTCACCGTGGCGCGCCATTCGACCAACGTCGAATAACTGTTGATGAACCAGGAGAACGAATCGCTGACCGTACCGAACGCCGACGATATCTGCATCAGCACGCCAAACGAGAACGCGCCCGCGAAGTAGCGCGGCGCCGCGACCATGATCGGGAAGATGATCGCGATCTGGCCGTAGAAGCTCAGCACGAAGGTCATGCGCTTCGTGTACTTCATGATCATCCACCAGTTGTCGCGGATGCGCGCGAAGATCGTCTTGGCGTTGGCGGTCTCGGTGCCGATGCCGTCGTAGAACGCAATCTGCTCGGCGTTCTCGCGCACGCGAATCAGGCCGAAGCGGAAATCGGCCTCGACTTTCTGCTGCTGGTAATTGATCGAAACCAGCGGATGGCCGACCTTCTGGATGATCAGCGACCCGGCGATCGCATACAGCGCGGCAGCCCAGACCATGTAGCCCGGAATCACGAGCGGCGTGCCGAACGCGGTCAGCGTAAGCGCGCCGGCGATCGTCCACAGGATCGTGATGAAGGTGACGAGCGTGACGAGCGTCGAGAGCAGGTCGAGCGACAGCGAGAGCGTCGTGGTCGCGAACGACTGGAGGTCGTCGCTGATCCGCTGGTCGGGGTTGTCGGCGAGGCGGTCGCGTTCGATGCGGTAGAACGCGCGGTCGCCGAGCCATTGTTCGAGATATTTGTCGGTGAGCCATTGGCGCCAGCGGAATCCGAGCATCTGGCGCAGATATCGCCCGTACACGGCGAGCAGGATGTACGCGAACGCGAGCACGGTGAAGACCAGCAGCAACTGCGGGAAATCGTGGACGTTCTTGCTTTGCAGCGCGTTGTAGAAGTCGGCGTTCCAGCGATTCAGCCGGACGTTGATCCACACGACCGTCATGTTGATCGCGATGATCGCGACCAGGAGGCCCCACGCGATGCCGCGTTCTTCCGAGATCCAGTAGGGCTTGATCAGGCTCCACGCCGACACGTTGTCGGCGTTTTGCTGTGAGTTGTCGGGCGTGATGTTGGTCATGAGCTTCCTGATGATGAGCCGGCGTCACGGCGGGTTGTAACGTCGCGCTGCCCGTAACGGCGCGAGTCCAGAGCAAATGCGGCCTTTGCGCGAGGCGACCGGACCAGGCAGATTGTTTCGGGCTTCCCTTAACTGCTGCTTAATTGACAAGCGGCAAGCGGGCAAGCGGCCGATCCTGCCGTCCAAACGCCGCGCAGAGCGCGTTGGCGGCATTGTGCCAGAGTGCTGCCGCCGGCGAAAAAAGCCGGGAATCCCCGGTTTGCGGCGGCTTCGGCTTTCATGCTTTAATGGTCGTCGACGAAACAGGGGTGCTTCGCACGCGTTCCGAGCAGAACCGGCGCGCGACGAGGCTGAGAGAAACCCTTTGCACCCGATCCGGGTAATACCGGCGAGGGAAGTTTCCGGAAAACGCATTGTTTTTCCAGTCTCTTCCAGTATTCCACCCGCCTGGGGCTCAAAGCATTTCCGACGCCCCGCCGGTCTCGCCGCTGTTCCGTCCTTTGATTGTGCGTCTGCCGCACGCTACGGAAGGCTCGGGAACGGAAGCACCCGCCATCGACTTCTCCGCGTGCCGCAGCTCGTTGCTGAGGAGGCATCGCATCGTGAACATTTTCTTCGACCAGAGCGCGCGCGGAACGTCGCAGCGGCTGGATTTCGCCATCGTCGGCGGGGGGCTGTGCGGGCGGCTCGTCGCGTGGCAACTGGCGGGCGCGGGGCATCGGGTCGCGCTCTACGAACGCGGCGACGCGGCTGGCACGCAGTCGGCGGCGTGGGTCGCGGCCGCGATGCTCGCGCCCCTCGCGGAAGCGGCCAGCGCCGAGCTGCTGATTACGGAACTCGGCGCGGCGTCGCTGGAACGCTGGCCGCGGCTCATCGCGGAACTGCCCGAGCCGGTGTTTTTCCAGCGCAACGGAACGCTGGTCGTCTGGCATGCCGGCGACCGCGCCGAAGCACCGCTCTTCGAGCGGCGCCTGCGCGCCAACGCGCCCGCCGCGCTCTTCGACAACGGCTTCGTCAAGCTGGCCGGCGCGCAGGTCGCGGCGACGGAGCCGGCGCTCGGGACGCGCTTCGCGCAGGGCTGGCTGCTGCCGCACGAAGGCCAGCTCGACAACCGGCAGGTGCTGTCGGCGCTTGCGGCGGGCCTGTCGGCGCGCGGTGTCGAAACGCACTGGCATACCGCGATCGACGCCATGCCGGACGCGCGTATCGTGATCGATTGCCGGGGGCTCGGCGCCAAGCCGGCGTGGCCCGCGCTGCGCGGCATTCGCGGCGAAGTCGCGCGCGTGCACGCGCCGGGCATCGGGCTCACGCGGCCGGTGCGCCTGCTGCATCCGCGCTATCCGCTCTACATCGCGCCGAAGGAAAACGACCTGTACGTGATCGGCGCGACGGAAGTGGAGGGCGAGGACATGTCGCCCGTCACGGTGCGCTCGGCGCTCGAACTGCTGAGCGCGGCGTTCGCCGTGCATCCCGGTTTCGGCGAGGCGCGCATTCTCGAACTCAACGCCCATTGCCGCCCGACGCTGCCCGATCACCGGCCCGCCATCGTCTGGGACGGGGCGCGAACCTTGCGTGTCAACGGTCTCTACCGGCACGGCTTCATGATCGCGCCGGAAGTCGCCGACAGCGCCGCGCAGCTCGCCGAGGCGCTGCTCGCGCGCGCCGTCTCCGGCGCCGATTCCTTCGACGATTTTCGCCTCCGGACGCGCTGGCCGGAGATGCTTCACTGTGAACATGCCGTGCCCGCGCTCTAGATAAAAGACCCTGCCATGAACATCCACATCAATCAGCGGCCGTTCGATCTGCCCGACGCGGCCACCGTCACCGATGCCCTCGCCGCGTTCGGCGCGAAACCGCCGTTCGCCGTCGCGCTGAACGGCCAGTTCGTGGCGCGCGCGGAACATGCGTCGAAGGCGCTCAGTACGGGTGACAAGCTCGATGTCGTCGCGCCGGTCGCGGGCGGCTGATCAATACCAGGATCGAACCATGACCACTACCACCATCACTACCGCCGATGCGCTCACGCTCTACGGCGAGGCGTTTCCGAGCCGCGTCCTGCTCGGCACGTCGCGTTATCCGTCGCTGCAATCGCTCTCCGATTCCATCGATGCCGCCAGACCCGGCATGGTCACGGTCGCGCTGCGTCGCCAGTCGGCGACCGGCGAAGCCGGCTTCTTCGACGTCCTGAAGCGCCACGGCGTTGCGCTGTTGCCGAATACGGCGGGCTGCCAGAGCGTCGATGAAGTGCTGACCACCGCCCACATGGCGCGCGAAGTCTTCGAGACGCCCTGGATCAAGCTCGAACTGATCGGTGACGACTACACGCTCCAGCCCGATCCGATCGGTCTGGTGGAAGCGGCGTCGAAGCTGATCCGCGACGGCTTCAAGGTGCTGCCCTATTGCACCGAGGATCTCGTGATCGGGCGACGCCTGCTCGACGTCGGCTGCGAAGCGTTGATGCCGTGGGGCGCGCCGATCGGCACAGGCAAGGGCGTGACGAATCCGTACGGGTTGCGGACGCTGCGCGAGCGGCTGCCGAACGTGCCGCTGATCGTCGATGCCGGGCTGGGCGTGCCGTCGCATGCTTGCCAGGTAATGGAGTGGGGCTTCGACGGCGTGCTGCTCAACACGGCCGTCTCGCAGGCCACTTTCCCGCCGCAGATGGCGCGCGCCTTCGCATTGGGCGTCGAGGCGGGGCGCATGGCTTATCTCGCCGGCCCGATGGCCGAGCGCGACAGCGCGCAGGCGAGCACGCCGGTGGTCGGCATGCCGTTCTGGCACCAGGACGGGAGCGCCGCATGAGCCTGCTGAATCGCGAAATCTTCTGGCCGCCGGCGGACGAACTGGTCGAGGTCGCCGAGCGAATCCGGGCGCGGCTGGGCGACTGGCCGGCGGCGTCGAGGCAATGGCGCGTCTGCCTGACCGCGCCCGATGCGCATGGCCCGGACGACCTGATCGTGTTCACCGAAACGCACGGCGCGGATGTCGAGCGGTTGCTTTCCGACGGCGCCGCGGTGCTCGAAGCGCATGGCGACCGCGCGGTGCTGCGTCGTGGCGCTGAGCGGTTCGTGCTGGAGGGCGTGTGGTCCGACGACTGGCTGGCCGCGCTCGCGGCGTTCCTCGACTGCGATTTCGAACCGCACGATGCGCTCGTGCTCGCGCTCGCATGGCGCGCCGGTGACGAAAACAAGCCTGACGCGTGGCCCGTCGATTTCGCTACGTTTCCGCGCGTCGGCGACCTGCCCGACGCGCCGGCCGAGGCATTTCCGTCCTGCCCGTCGCGGCTCGGGCTGTATCCGGTGCTGCCGAGCGCCGAGTGGGTCGCGCGCGTGCTCGACCTGGGCGTCACGACAGCGCAATTGCGCCGCAAGTCGACCGACGCCGACGACCTGAAGCGCGAAATCGGGCAATCGGTGAGTGCGGGCCGAAAGCATCAGGCGCAGTTGTTCATCAACGATCACTGGCGCGAAGCGATCGCGGCGGGCGCATACGGCGTGCATCTCGGCCAGGAAGACGTGCAGACCGCCGACCTGAACGCGATCGCGCACGCCGGCGTGCGCCTGGGACTGTCGACGCACGGTTACTACGAGATGCTGCGCGCGCTGCATTTCCGCCCGAGCTATCTCGCGCTCGGCGCCATCTTCCCGACGACGACCAAGGTCATGCCGACCGCGCCGCAAGGTCTCGCGCGGCTGGCGCGCTACGTGCGGTTGCTCGACGGGCGCGTGCCGCTCGTCGCGATTGGCGGCGTAAATGGTGACGTGTTGCGCGATGTGCTCGCGACCGGCGTCGGCAGCGCGGCGGTCGTGCGCGCGGTGACCGAAGCACAGGACACGGCGGCTGCGGTTGCTGCGTTGCAACAGACGTTTGAGCGATAATGTCGGAAATTCGGAAAAGTTATCTCGTCGAAAGGTAGGCCAGCGCAGCGTTTACGCACAGGCCCTATAATTCGGCCTCTTGCGTAAAAGGACCCCCCGCTTCCGTGCCTGCTTTCCCCGAGACCCTGCTTGAGCTTCGCGACGTCGACTTCGGTTACGGCGACCGGCTCGTTTTGTCCAACCTGAACATGCGTTTCACGCGTGGCCAGGTGGTCGCGGTCATGGGCGGGTCGGGCTGCGGCAAGACGACGATCCTTCGTCTGATCGGTGGGCTCGTCAAGGCGAATCGCGGCCAGGTGCTGTTCGGCGGCGCGGATGTCGGCGCCCAGACGCGCGACGGCCTGTACGCGCTGCGCCGGAAGATGGGCATGCTGTTCCAGTTCGGCGCGCTCTTCACCGACCAGTCCGTGTTCG
Organism: Caballeronia choica; assembly: GCF_001544535.1. Taxonomy (GTDB): domain Bacteria; phylum Pseudomonadota; class Gammaproteobacteria; order Burkholderiales; family Burkholderiaceae; genus Caballeronia; species Caballeronia choica. The sequence continues at coordinate 80,380 of NZ_FCON02000015.1, forward strand.
AGAACGTCGCCTTTCCGCTGCGCGAACACACCGATCTCCCCGAAGCGCTGCTGCGCGACCTCGTGCTGATGAAACTCAACGCGGTCGGGCTGCGTGGCGCGCGCGACCTCGCGCCGTCGGAGATTTCGGGCGGCATGGCGCGCCGCGTGGCGCTCGCGCGAGCCATCGCGCTCGATCCGCAACTGATGATGTACGACGAGCCGTTCGCCGGCCTCGACCCGATTTCGCTCGGCATCACGGCGAACCTGATCCGCACGCTGAACAGCGCGCTCGGCGCGACCTCGATCCTCGTCACGCACGACGTGCCGGAATCGTTCGCGATTGCCGACTACGTGTACTTCATCGCGAACGGCGGCATTCTCGCCGAAGGCACGCCGGCCCAATTGCGCGCCTCGACAGACGCGTCGGTGCGCCAGTTCATCGACGGCGCGCCCGACGGTCCGTTCAAATTTCACTATACGAGCCCGCCGCTCGCGGCGGACTTCGGTATCGGAGGCAAGGCATGATCAGCGCGCTCGGACGTCGCGTGCTCGACGGCTTCGGCACCGCCGGTTACGCGACGCGCATGTTCCTGCGCCTCGTGCTCGAATTTTTCCCGTTGCTGCGCCGGCCGCGTCTTGTCACGAAACAGGTTCATTTTGTCGGCAATTATTCGCTGGTGATCATCGCGGTGTCGGGGCTGTTCGTCGGCTTCGTGCTGGGCCTGCAGGGGTATTACACGCTGAACCGCTACGGCTCCGAGCAGGCGCTCGGGCTGCTCGTCGCGCTGTCGCTCGTGCGCGAACTGGGGCCGGTCGTGACCGCGCTGCTGTTCGCCGGGCGCGCGGGCACGTCTTTGACCGCCGAAATCGGTCTGATGAAAGCCGGTGAGCAACTGACCGCGATGGAAATGATGGCCGTCGACCCGGTCAAGGTCGTGGTTGCGCCGCGCATGTGGGCCGGCATCATCGCAATGCCGATTCTCGCCGCGATCTTCAGCGCGGTTGGCGTGTTCGGCGGCTATGTGGTCGGCGTGCTCTTGATCGGCGTCGACGCCGGCGCGTTCTGGTCGCAGATGCAGGGCGGCGTGGACGTGTGGCGCGACGTCGGAAACGGCGTCGTCAAGAGCATCGTGTTCGGCTTCGCGGTGACGTTCATCGCACTGTTCCAGGGCTACGAAGCCAAGCCGACCCCGGAAGGCGTATCGCGCGCGACAACCAAGACCGTCGTGTACGCCTCGCTCGCCGTACTCGGCCTCGATTTCCTGCTGACCGCGCTGATGTTCAGCTAGGGCACTCATTGAATGGGCGCCCGCAGCGCGGGCGTTGTGCAAGGCGCAGACCTGCACACCCGTTCTGCGACAAGATTCTCTTTGGATAGACGATGAAAAAGACTGCTCTCGACTTCTGGGTCGGCCTCTTCGTGGTGCTGGGTTTCGTGGCGCTGCTGTTTCTCGCGCTCAAGGCCGGCAACATGAGTTCGCTGTCGTTCCAGCCGACTTACGCGGTGAAGCTGAAATTCGACAACATCGGCGGCCTGAAGGCGCGCGCGCCGGTCAAGAGCGCGGGCGTGACGGTCGGCCGCGTCGGGTCCATCGGCTTCGACCAGAACACCTACCAGGCGGTCGTCACCATCGATATCGACAAGCAATTCACGTTTCCGAAAGACTCGTCGGCGAAGATCCTGACGTCGGGCCTGCTCGGCGAGCAGTACATCGGCCTGGAGCCGGGCGGCGACGACCAGATGCTCAAGAACGGCGACACGATTTCCATGACGCAATCGGCCGTGGTGCTCGAAAACCTGATCGGCCAGTTCCTGTACAACAAGGCAGCGGATTCCGGCGCTTCGAAGCCGGGCGCCGCGTCTTCCACGCCCTCAGCGTCGGCACCGGCTTTCCCGGGTGCCGCGAGCGCCATGGGTGCGACGGGCGCGAGCGCGGCCGGTCAATAAGGAGAAGGACATGCAGGCGATGCGCGTGAGAAGCGCGGCCATCGTAGTTGGCGTGGCGCTGCTCGCCGGCTGTGCGACGGTGACCACGCCGACCAAGGGCGATCCGTTCGAGAGCTACAACCGGACGATGTTCACGGTCAACGACAAGATCGACCAGCTCGCGTTGAAGCCGGTGGCGAAGGCTTACGTGTGGGCGGTGCCGGAGCTGGTGCGCAACAGCGTAACGAACTTCTTCTCGAACATCGGCGACGTCTACATCGCGGCGAACAATCTGGCGCAGTTGAAGATCGCCGATGGCGTGTCGGACATCGTGCGCGTCGCGATGAATACGGTGTTCGGCGTTGGCGGCCTGTTCGACGTCGCGACGATCGCCAAGCTGCCCAAGCACGAAGCCGACTTCGGGCTGACGCTCGGGCACTATGGCGTGCCGGCGGGTCCGTACGTCGTGTTGCCGTTGCTCGGGCCGAGCACGGTGCGGGACACGGGCGGCACGGTCGTCGATTATTTCGGCAATCCGCTCACGTACGTGAAGCCGGATTCGCTGAGCTGGGCGCTGTACGGCGTGAACCTGATCGACGTGCGCGCGAACCTGCTCGGCGCGAGCGACGTTCTTTCCGATGCCGCGCTCGACAAGTATTCGTTCGTCCGCAATGCATACTTGCAGCGGCGCCAGTACTTGATTACCGGCGGCGAAGGCTCGGCGCCGGATTACGGCGAAGCGCCGTTGCCCAATTACGATGAGAACGCGGCGGCGCCGGCGGCCGCATCGGCCGCAGCGGTTCCGCTGGCGCCGGCTTCGGCCACCGCGGCGCCGGCGACGGCGGCGTCGGCTGCGCAAGGCGCATCCGGCACGGCCGAGGCGCCGGCGGCGGCAAGTGGGGCGGGCAGCAACACAATCCCGAGCAATCAGATGGTTCCGCCGCGAATCCCGTCCTTTCCATCGATTCGCTTGCGCTGATTCATCGGCGCATAACGTCCGGTAACATTTTTGACAGGTTTTTCGACGGTTTGGCATGCGTGGCGCGTGAACTCGGATTCGGTGCCACGTTCAAACCCAAGCCACTTTCAAGCAGGGTCTGTGATGAAAAAACTATTTTTGCTTCCCCTTTTCGCGTTCTTCCTCGCGGTTTGCAACGGCGCATCGGCGCAGGCTGTCGATACGAGCAATCCCGATGTCATGATCAAGACGGTCACGCAGCAGGTGCTCGACCAGATCAAGGCCGACAAGCAGATCCAGTCCGGCAACATCACGCGCATCACCGAACTCGTGAACGAGAAGATCCTCCCGTACACGGACTTCACGCGCACGACGCGTCTCGTCATGGGCCGCAACTGGAACACCGCGACGCCGCAGCAACAGAAGGACATCGTCGAGCAGTTCAAGATGCTGCTGATTCGCACGTATTCGGGCGCGCTCGCGCAGGTGCGCGACCAGCAGGTGCAATACAAGCCGTTCCGCGCCGCGCCGGAAGATACCGACGTCGTGGTGCGTTCGGTCGTCATCAACAACGGCTCGCCGATCCAGCTCGACTATCGTCTGTACAAGACGCCGCAAGGCTGGAAGGTCTACGACATCAACGTGCTCGGCGCGTGGCTGATCCAGGCTTACCAGCAGCAGTTCAACGAGCAGATCTCGCAGCATGGTGTCGACGGACTGCTGCAGTTCCTCACGCAGCGTAACCAGCAACTCGCGAGCGGCAAGGCATCGTGAGCAGCGTGAGTTCCGCCGGGCTTGCCCCCGGCCGATTCGAAACCGCCGCGACGCTCACGCACGAAAGCGCGAACGCCGCGCTCGAAGCAGGCCTGTCGCGGATCGCGGCGGGCGCCACTGAAGTCGATTGCGCGCCGCTCAGGCAATTCGACTCGTCCGCGCTTGCCGTGCTCCTCGCATGGCAGCGCGCGGCGACCGCGCGCGGCGGTCCGCTTTCGATCGTCAACCTTCCTTCAGGGCTCGCCAGTCTCGCGCAGGCCTACGGCGTCGATACGCTGCTCTCCTTCCGACATTGATCCTGTGGCTCTCGCCGCGACCGGCGCGGTACGGGACACGTTCCCGCCGCGTCCGGCAGGATCGCCTTAAAGCTGGCGTCAGCCGGTTTGCCCTATAATCAAACGTTTTTTCGGCCACGCAACCGGCCCTTTTTTCGGCCCGATCCGAATCGCTTCTTGAGCGCGTTTTGCGCGCACCCGGGCCGTTACCGCACAACCGAGGCGCCGCCCTTTTCAGCGCGCGCACTGTCATGTCAGCCATAGAAATCCGAAACGTCAGGAAGCGCTACAAAGAGCTGCAAGCGCTCAAAGGCGTGAGTCTCTCGGTGGAAGAAGGTGAATTCTTCGGCCTGCTCGGTCCCAACGGAGCGGGCAAAACCACTTTGATCAGCATTCTCGCGGGCCTCGCGCGCGCCGACAGCGGCACGATCTCGGTGCGCGGGCACGATGTCGTCACCGATTTCCGCGCCGCGCGCCGGGCGCTCGGCATCGTGCCGCAGGAACTCGTCTTCGATCCGTTCTTCACGGTTCGCGAATCGCTGCGCATCCAGTCGGGCTACTTCGGCTTGCGCAACAACGACGACTGGATCGACGAGGTCATGGCCAACCTCGACCTGACCGAGAAGGCCGACGTCAACACGCGCGCGCTGTCCGGCGGAATGAAGCGGCGCGTGCTGGTCGCGCAGGCGCTGGTGCACCGGCCGCCCGTGATCGTGCTCGACGAGCCGACCGCCGGCGTCGATGTCGAATTGCGCCAGACGCTGTGGAAATTCATCTCGCGCCTGAATCGCGAAGGCCACACGATCGTCCTTACCACGCACTATCTGGAAGAGGCCGAGGCGCTGTGCGACCGCCTCGCGATGCTGCGTCGTGGCGAAGTCGTCGCGCTGGAACGGACGGACACGCTGCTGCAGCGGTTCTCCGGCATGCAGTTGTCGTTGCGCTTCAGGCACGGCGTGCTGCCAGCCGAATTGCGTTCGCTGGAAGTCGATCCGCACGCGGTCTCCGGAACGCAGCACTTGCTGCGCCTTTCGAGCTACGACGAAGTCGAGCCGATTCTCGCGAAATGCCGCGCGGCTGGCTGCGCATTCGACGAAATCGACGTGCGCAAAGCCGATCTGGAAGATGTTTTCGTGCAGATCATGAACGAACCCGAAGTGGTCGAGGGACTTTCATGAGCGGTTTCAGAACGCTGTTCTACAAGGAAATCCTGCGTTTCTGGAAGGTCGCCTTCCAGACGGTGCTCGCGCCAGTGATCACGGCGCTGCTGTATCTGATGATTTTCGGCCATGCGCTGACCGGCCACGTGCAGGTGTATCCGGGCGTCGCGTACACGAGCTTTCTCGTGCCCGGCCTCGTGATGATGAGCGTGCTGCAGAATTCGTTCGCGAACAGTTCGTCGTCGCTGATCCAGTCGAAGATCACGGGCAATCTCGTGTTCGTCCTGCTGCCGCCGATCGCGCACTGGGAGATGTATTTTGCGTACGTGCTGGCGTCGGTCGTGCGGGGCTTGAGCGTGGGATTCGGCGTGTTCATCGTGACCGTATGGTTCATCCCGATGACTTTTTCCGCGCCGCTCTACATCATTGCGTTCGCGGTGCTGGGTTCGGCGATTCTCGGCACGCTCGGCCTGATCGCCGGCATCTGGGCCGAGAAGTTCGACCAGCTCGCCGCGTTCCAGAATTTCCTGATCATGCCGCTCACATTCCTTTCGGGCGTGTTCTACTCGACCCATACGCTGCCGCCCATCTGGCGCGAGGTGTCGCGCCTGAATCCGTTTTTCTACATGATCGACGGTTTCCGCTACGGCTTCTTCGGCATGTCCGACGTGAGCCCGCTCGCGAGCTTCGGGATCGTCGCCGCTTTTTTCGCGGTGCTGGCGGTGATCGCCGTGCGCCTGCTGGCGAGCGGCTACAAGCTGCGTCACTGAACATTCAAGGAGGGTTCCCATGTTGCCGACCCCGGAACAAGTGAAGAATTACATCGCTGGCGGCCTGGCCTGCCAGCATCTGGAAGTGGAAGGCGACGGCCAGCACTTCTTCGCGACCATCGTGAGCGACGCGTTCCAGGGCAAACGCCTGATCGCGCGGCATCAGATGGTCTACGCGGCGCTCGGCGACCGCATGCGCGCCGAGATTCACGCGCTCAGCATGAAGACGCTGACGCCCGAGGAATGGAAGCCGGCATAAGCCAACAACCTGCGCGGCTGGAACGCCAGCGCGCAATATTCAAGTCAACCGCGACGCCGATGTCGACGTCGCAGCAGAGAAGCTAGGCAGAAGGACAGCAAGCATGGACAAACTGGTCATCACTGGGGGCACGACGCTCTCGGGCGAAATCGTCGTATCGGGCGCGAAGAACGCGGCGCTGCCGATTCTCTGCGCGAGCCTCCTCACCGCCGACGACGTCCATCTGGAAAACGTTCCGAACCTTCAGGACGTGCGCACCATCCTCAAGCTGCTGCGCCAGATGGGCGTGCAGTCGGAAGTGAGCAGCGACGGACGCGTGACGCTGAACGCGTCGAAGGTCACGAACCTCATCGCGCCGTATGAAATGGTCAAGACGATGCGCGCCTCGATTCTCGTGCTCGGGCCGCTCGTCGCGCGCTTCGGCGAGGCGAAGGTGTCGCTGCCGGGCGGCTGTGCGATCGGCGCGCGTCCGGTCGACCAGCACATCAAGGGCCTGCAGGCGATGGGCGCCGAGATCAACATCGAGCATGGCTTCATCGAAGCGCGGGCGAAGCGCCTGAAGGGCGCGCGCATCATCACCGACATGATCACCGTCACCGGCACGGAAAACCTGCTGATGGCGGCGGTGCTCGCCGAGGGCGAGACGGTGATCGAAAACGCGGCGCGCGAGCCGGAAGTGAGCGATCTCGCGCATCTGCTCGTCAAGATGGGCGCGAAGATCGACGGAATCGGTTCCGACCGGCTCGTGATCCACGGCGTCGAGAAGCTGCATGGCGCGCGCCATTCGGTCGTGCCGGATCGGATCGAAGCGGGCACGTTCCTGTGCGCCGTCGCGGCCACGGGCGGCGACGTGACGTTGCGCCACGTGAGCCCGTCGCTGCTCGACGCGGTAACGTCGAAGCTGCGCGAAGCGGGCGTGACGATCGAGGAAGGCGACAACTGGATGCGCGTCAGGATGGCCAAACGTCCCGAAGCGGTGAGCTTCCGCACGTCGGAATATCCCGCATTCCCGACGGACATGCAGGCGCAGTTCATGGCGCTCAATTCGATGGCAAAGGGCACATCGCAGGTCGTCGAGACGATTTTCGAGAACCGCTTCATGCACGTCCAGGAGCTGAACCGCCTCGGCGCGAGCATCACCATCGACGGCAATACCGCGCTGGTCTCCGGCGTCGAGCAGTTGTCGGGCGCGAAAGTGATGGCGACCGACCTGCGCGCGTCGGCGAGCCTCGTGATCGCGGCGATGTGCGCGGACGGCGAGACGCTGATCGACCGCATCTATCACCTCGACCGCGGTTACGACCGCATGGAAGCGAAGCTGACGGCCGTCGGCGCGAAGGTGAGCCGCATCAAGGGCAGCGGGAGCGGGCAATGAGCGCGGTGCCGCAGACTTCGTCGTCGGTCGAGGCGAGCGCGCCGCTGACGCTCGCGTTGTCGAAAGGGCGCATCTTCGAAGAGACGCTGCCGCTCTTGGCAACCGCCGGCGTGGAGGTCGCCGAGGACCCGGAAACCTCGCGCAAACTGATCCTGCCAACCACGAATCCGAACCTTCGCGTGATCATCGTGCGCGCCACCGATGTGCCGACCTACGTCGAATACGGCGCGGCGGACTTCGGCGTCGCGGGCAAGGACGTGCTGATCGAGCACGGCGGCGGCGGGTTGTACCAGCCGGTCGACCTGAACATCGCGCGCTGCCGGATGTCGGTGGCGGTGAAGGCCGGCTTCGACTACGCGAGCGCGGTGCGCCAGGGCGCGCGTCTGCGCGTCGCGACGAAGTATGTGGAAGTGGCGCGCGAGCATTTCGCGTCGAAGGGCGTGCACGTCGACCTGATCAAGCTCTACGGTTCGATGGAACTGGCGCCGCTCGTCGGCCTCGCGGATGCGATCGTCGACCTCGTCAGCTCGGGCGGCACGCTGCGGGCGAACAATCTCGTGGAGGTCGAGGAGATCATGCAGATTTCGTCGCGCCTCGTCGTCAATCAGGCGGCGCTCAAGCTGAAGCGCGAAGCGCTGAAGCCGTTCCTCGACGCGTTCGAGCGCGCATCCGTGGCGAACGGCAACTGAACGCGGGCGCATCGCGCTGCACGCGATACTGAAACGGAAAACAGCATGTCTATCAAGATTCGCAAACTCGATTCCGGCGCCAACGGATTTCACACGGCGCTTCGCGCGGTGCTCGCGTTCGAGGCGGGCGAGGACGAAGCCATCGAACGCTCGGTCGCGCAGATTCTCGCCGACGTGAAGGCACGCGGCGACGAAGCCGTGCTCGAATACACCAACAAGTTCGACCGGCTGAAGGCGTCGAGCGTCGCTGCGCTCGAACTGCCGGCGGCCGAAATGGACGCGGCGCTCGAGGGGCTTGAGCCGAAGCGCCGCGCCGCGCTCGAAGCAGCGGCGGCGCGCGTGCGCGGCTATCACGAGAAACAGCGCATCGAATGCGGCAGCCATAGCTGGCAATACACCGAAGCCGACGGCACGGTCCTCGGCCAGAAGGTCACGCCGCTCGATCGCGCCGGCATCTACGTGCCGGGCGGCAAGGCGGCGTATCCGTCGTCGGTGCTGATGAACGCGATTCCGGCGCGCGTCGCGGGCGTCAAGGAAATCGTGATGGTCGTGCCGACGCCCGACGGCGTGAAAAACCCGCTCGTGCTGGCGGCGGCGCTGCTCGGCGGCGTGGATCGGGTGTTTACGATCGGCGGCGCACAGGCGGTCGGCGCGCTCGCTTACGGCACGGAATCCGTGCCCGCAGTCGACAAGATCTGCGGCCCGGGCAACGCGTATGTGGCGTCGGCGAAGCGCCGCGTGTTCGGCACCGTCGGCATCGACATGATCGCGGGGCCGTCGGAGATTCTCGTGATCTGCGACGCCACCACCGATCCGCGCTGGGTCGCGATGGACCTCTTCTCGCAAGCCGAGCACGACGAACTCGCGCAGTCGATCCTGCTGTGCCCGGACGCGGCGTTCATCCAGCGCGTGGAAGATGCGATCGTCGAGCTGCTCCCTTCATTGCCGCGCCGCGACGTCATCCAGCGCTCGCTCGAGGATCGCGGCGCGCTGATCAAGGTGAAGGACATGGCCGAAGCCTGCGCGATCGCCAATGACATCGCGCCGGAACACCTCGAAATTTCCGCGCTCGACCCGCATCACTGGGCCGCGCAGATCCGCCACGCCGGCGCGATCTTCCTCGGCCGCTACACGAGCGAAAGCCTCGGCGACTATTGCGCCGGCCCGAACCACGTCCTGCCGACCTCGCGCACGGCACGCTTTTCGTCGCCGCTCGGCGTCTACGATTTCATGAAGCGTTCGAGCGTGATCGAAGTGAGCGCGGAAGGCGCACAGACGCTCGGCGAGATCGCGGCGGAACTCGCCTATGGCGAAGGCCTGCAGGCGCACGCGCGCAGTGCCGAATACCGGATGAAAAACACGGCCCAGTAAGCAGCACACGGCCCATTACGATATTACGATGACCAAGGCGGCCTCAGAGCCGCCGCACGACCGATGAGAGCGGCCGGCAAAACCATGACGACACCCCAAGACATCATCCGCCCCGACGTCCTCGCGATGACGAGCTACCCCGTGCCCGACGCGACGGGCCTGATCAAGCTCGACGCGATGGAGAATCCGTACCGCCTTCCCGCCGATCTCGCCGCCAGACTCGGCGAACATCTCGCGGGCGTCGCGTTGAATCGCTATCCGGCGCCGCGTCCGGCCGGCCTGCTCGCCAAGATCAAGCGCGAATTGAACGTTCCGCCCGCGTGCGAGCTTCTGCTCGGCAATGGCTCGGACGAATTGATCAGCATGATGTCGATGGCGTGCGCGAAGCCGGGCGCGAAGGTCGTAGCGCCAGTGCCGGGCTTCGTGATGTACCAGATGTCGGCGGCGTTTGCGCAGCTCGACTTCATCGGCGTGCCGCTGAACGCGGATTTCACGCTCGATGCGGACGCACTGGTCGCCGCAATCGGAGAGCACACGCCCGCGCTGGTGTATCTCGCGTACCCGAACAACCCGACCGGCACGCTCTACGACGACGCCGACATCGAACGCGTGATTGCGGCGGCGGGCAAGAGCCTGGTCGTGATCGACGAGGCGTACCAGCCGTTCGCCGAAAAGACCTGGCTGCCGCGCGCAGCGGAGTTCGACAACGTCGTGGTGATGCGCACCGTCTCGAAGCTCGGTCTGGCAGGCATCCGCCTCGGCTACATGGCGGGCACGGCGACGTGGATCACCGAATTCGACAAGGTGCGGCCGCCGTATAACATCAACGTGCTGACGCAGGCGACAGCCGATTTCCTGCTCGATCATCTCGACGTCCTCGACGCCCAGGCCGCCGAGCTTCGAACCGAACGGTCGAAGCTGGCGAAGGAAGTCGCGGCGCTGCCCGGCGCCACGGTTTTCCCGAGCGCGGCCAACTTTCTTCTCGTGCGCGTGCCGGACGCCGCCGTGACCTTCGAAACCCTGCTGACGTCGCGGGTTTTGATCAAAAACGTGAGTAAAATGCACCCATTACTGGCGAATTGCGTGCGTTTGACGGTTGGATCGGCTGAAGAGAATGCGAAAATGATCGCCGCTCTCAAGCTTGCGCTGCATTGATTGCCCCATTTTCTTAAAAAGTCTCAAGGAAACACCATGCGCATTGCGGAAGTCGTTCGCAACACCAGCGAAACGCAGATCCGTGTGAAGCTCGATCTGGACGGCACCGGCAAGCAGAAGCTCGCCACCGGCGTGCCTTTCCTCGACCATATGCTCGACCAGATCGCGCGCCACGGCCTTTTCGACCTCGACGTCGAAGCGCATGGCGACCTCCATATCGACGACCACCACACGGTCGAAGACACCGGCATCACGCTCGGGCAGGCCGTGGCGAAGGCGATCGGCGATCGCAAGGGCATTCGCCGTTACGGCCATTCGTACGTGCCGCTGGATGAAGCGCTGTCGCGCGTCGTGATCGATTTTTCGGGCCGTCCGGGCCTCGAATTCCACGTGCCGTTCACGCGCGCGCGCATCGGCACCTTCGACGTCGACCTCACCATCGAATTTTTCCGCGGTTTCGTGAATCACGCGGGCGTGACGCTGCATATCGACAACCTTCGCGGCATCAACGCGCACCATCAGGTCGAGACCGTGTTCAAGGCGTTCGGCCGCGCGCTGCGCATGGCCGTCGAGTTCGACGAACGCGCCCCGGGCCAGATTCCGTCGACCAAGGGCAGTCTCTAGGAAGTCCCGTCGAGCCTGCTCGAAGGGTTGGAAAGGGCCGGGCTCTCGCCTGCGCTGAAATGTGTCGCAACGGCCCGCAATGGACCTACTCAAATCGTTTATTTCACTGCTCGCGCTGATCAATCCGGTCGGCGCGATCCCGTTTTTCCTGAGCCTGACCGCGCAGCAGTCGGAGTTCGAAAAGCGCAACACGATCCGCATCGCCTCGATTTCGGTGTTCTGCGTGATCGCCGTGACGGCGCTGCTCGGGCAGCAGATTATCGCGTTTTTCGGGATTTCGGTCGGCTCGCTTGAAGTCGGCGGCGGCATCATCATGTTGCTGATGGCGATCAACATGCTGAACGCGCAGATCGGCAACACGCGGTCCACGCCCGAAGAGCGTCACGAGGCGGAATTGAAGAACAGCGTCGCCGTCGTGCCGCTCGCCATCCCGCTTTTGACCGGGCCGGGCTCGATCAGCACGGTGATCATCTATTCTGCAAATGCGCATCACTGGTACGACCGGATCGGATTGATCGTGATCGGCGCGGTGCTCGCCGGCCTGTGCTTCGGGGCGCTGAACCTCGCCGAGCCGATTGCGCGCTGGGTCGGGCGCACCGGCATCAATATCGGCACGCGTCTGATGGGTTTGATGTTGTCGGCTTTGGCGGTGGAATTCATCGTCGACGGATTGAAGGCCTTGCTGCCTACCTTGAAATGAAAACTTCGATAGCGATTGTTGATTACGGAATGGGCAACCTGCGCTCGGTCTATCAGGCGCTGAAGAAGGCTGCGCCGGAAGCCGACGTGGCGATCGTCGAGCAGCCCGAGGCGATTCGGGCAGCGGAGCGCGTGGTGTTGCCGGGCCAGGGCGCGATGCGCGACTGCATGGCGCACCTCGCCGCGTCGGGCCTGCAGGAAGCCGTGATGGAAGCCGCGCGCGAGAAGCCGATGCTCGGCGTGTGCGTCGGTGAGCAAATGCTGTTCGACTGGAGCGAGGAAGGCGATACGAAGGGCCTCGGATTGCTGCCCGGCAAGGTCGTGCGCTTTCAGCTCGACGGGCAGCTCCAGGACGACGGCTCGCGCTTCAAGGTGCCGCAGATGGGCTGGAACCGCGTGCGCCAGGCGCAGCGGCACGCGCTCTGGGACGGCGTCGCCGACGGCGCATTCTTCTACTTTGTGCACAGTTACTACGTCGTGCCGGCCGATCCGGCGCACACGTCGGGCGAAACCGTCTACGGCGCGCCGTTCACGTCGGCGGTTGCGCGCGACAACATCTTCGCGACCCAATTCCATCCCGAGAAGAGCGCCGACGCGGGCCTGCGGCTGTACCGGAATTTCGTGCACTGGAATCCGTGATTGCCGCGCGAGCCCGACGTTTTGGCGTATGCCGAATGCATCGGCGAGCCTTGCGAGACTTGTACTACACTAGCGAAACGGTTCTGAAAAGGCTTTCCGGCTGAAATCGGCAACCGCTTGACCAACCCTCACCTGATAACACGCGATTTCTATGTTGCTCATTCCGGCCATCGATCTTAAAGACGGTCAGTGCGTACGCCTCAAGCAAGGCGATATGGACCAGGCGACCATTTTTTCCGAAGATCCGGCGGCGATGGCCCGGCACTGGGTCGAGCGGGGCGCGCGGCGTCTGCATCTCGTCGACCTGAACGGCGCATTCGCTGGCAAGCCGAAGAACGAAGATGCGATTCGCGCGATCATCGAGGAGGTCGGAAGCGACATTCCGGTGCAATTGGGCGGCGGCATTCGCGACCTGAACACCATCGAGCGCTATCTCGACGACGGGCTCGAATACGTGATCATCGGCACGGCCGCGGTGAAGAACCCCGGCTTTCTCAAGGACGCCTGCACGGCGTTCGCGGGCCATATCATCGTCGGCCTCGACGCGAAGGACGGCAAGGTCGCGACCGACGGCTGGAGCAAGCTGACGGGCCACGAAGTGATCGATCTCGGCCGCAAGTTCGAGGACTACGGCTGTGAGGCCATCATCTACACCGACATCGGCCGCGACGGCATGCTCCAGGGCATCAACATCGAAGCCACGGTGCGACTCGCGAAGGCGGTGAAGATTCCGGTGATCGCGAGCGGCGGGCTGTCGAATCTCGCCGATATCGCGTCGCTTTGCGAGGTGGAAGACGAAGGCATCGAAGGCGTGATCTGCGGCCGCGCGATCTATTCGGGCGATCTCGATTTCGCCGCCGCGCAGACGCGCGCCGACATGCTGCGCGAAGCCGACGACGCCTGATTCCCGCGGCGTTCGGGGTCAAGGCCGGCGTGCTTTGGCCTGCTGCTTTGGCCCGCTTCGGCTTGAACGGCGCCCCACCTGCACCAAACGGTATCTGCAAGAACATGGCTCTCGCTAAACGCATCATCCCCTGTCTCGACGTGACCGCCGGCCGGGTCGTCAAAGGCGTCAACTTTCTCGAATTGCGCGACGCGGGCGATCCGGTTAAGATCGCGCGCCGCTACGACGATCAGGGCGCCGACGAACTCACGTTCCTCGACATCACCGCCACGTCCGACCAGCGCGACCTGATTCTGCCGATCATCGAATCGGTGGCGTCGCAGGTGTTCATTCCGTTGACGGTCGGCGGCGGCGTGCGCGCCGTCGAAGACGTGCGGCGGCTGCTGAACGCCGGCGCGGACAAGATCAGCATGAATTCGTCGGCGGTCGCGAATCCCCAACTCGTGCGTGACGCGTCGGACAAGCACGGCTCGCAATGCATCGTCGTCGCGATCGACGCGAAGCGCGTGTCGGCGGAAGGCGAGGCGCCGCGCTGGGAAGTGTTCACGCACGGCGGGCGCAAGGGCACCGGGCTCGATGCAGTGGAATGGGCGCGCAAGATGGCCGAGTTCGGCGCGGGCGAAATCCTCCTGACCAGCATGGACCGCGACGGCACGAAGTCCGGCTTCGATCTCGCGCTCACGCGCGCGGTGTCGGATGCGGTGCCGGTGCCGGTGATCGCGTCGGGCGGCGTCGGATCGCTCCAGCATCTGGCGGATGGCATCGTCGAAGGCCGCGCGGACGCCGTGCTGGCTGCGAGCATCTTCCACTACGGCGAGCACACGGTCGGCGAAGCCAAGCGCTTCATGGCCGACCAGGGCATTTCAGTGAGGATCTGAGCCATGAGCGCGCACAACGAGTGGCTCGACAAGGTCAAATGGGACGCGAACGGCCTCGTGCCGGTGATCGCACAGGAAGCGTCCAGCGGCGACGTGCTGATGTTCGCGTGGATGGACCGCGAAGCGCTCGCCAAGACGGTGGAGCTGAAGCGCGCCGTTTATTTTTCGCGCTCGCGCAAGCGCCTGTGGTTCAAGGGCGAGGAATCGGGGCACGTTCAGCATGTGCACGAAGTGCGGCTCGACTGTGATGAAGACGTCGTGCTGCTGAAAGTCGAACAGGTGTCCGGCATCGCATGCCACACCGGCCGGCATTCGTGCTTTTTCCAGAAATTCGAGGGATCGGTGCAAGACGGCGACTGGATCGCCGTCGATCCTGTCCTGAAAGACCCCGAACACATCTACAAATGACGCAAATCTCCACGCAGGATACGCTGCTGCGCCTGGCCGCTGTCATCGACGGCCGCAAGGGCGGCGACCCGGAACAATCCTACGTTTCGCGACTCTTTCATAAAGGCGACGACGCCATTCTCAAGAAGATCGGCGAAGAGGCGACGGAAGTCGTTCTCGCCGCGAAAGACGCGCGGCATGGCGGTGCGCCCAAGGCGCTCGTCGGAGAAGTCGCCGATTTGTGGTTTCACTGTCTCGTGATGCTGTCGCACTTCGACCTGAACCCGGCCGACGTAATCGCCGAGCTCGAACGGCGCGAAGGCTTGTCGGGCATCGAAGAGAAGGCGCTGCGCAAATCGCGCGAGCGCGAACAAAACGGCGGCTGACGAGCCTTTTCGCCGGCACCCAGGAGGGACCCAAGATGAACCAGCCTTACGAACCCTACCCGCCGCCCGCCTATCAGAATTCGGCCGAAGCCGAACGCCAGCGCGGCCTGCGCACGCTGACGCACGTGCTCTACGGCCTGTACGCCGCGTACTGGGTGACCGGCGGCATTACGGTGCTGATCGCGATCATCATCAATTACCTGAAGCGCGGCGACGTCGTGGGCACGCCTTACGAGGCGCATTTCGAGTGGCAGATCCGCACTTTCTGGTGGGCCGTGCTCGGACATCTGATCGGGGCAGCGCTGATTTTTCTGCTGATCGGCTTTCCAATTCTTTTTGCGGTCGGTATCTGGACGCTGTATCGCGTGATCAAAGGCTGGCTGTATCTGTACGAAGAGAAGCCAATCGAGCCCCGCGCGTGGTTTTGAGCCACGCGCCTGAATTCGGGACAAACCAGGAAATCCATGAGCCACGAAAACTGCATCTTCTGCAAAATCGCCGCGGGAGAGCTTCCGAGCAAGAAAGTGTACGAGGACGACGAGTTCGTCGCGTTCAACGACATCAATCCCGCCGCGCCGGTTCACGTGCTGGTGATTCCTCGCAAACATATCGAGACACTCTCGCATTGCACTGAAAGCGATGCGCCGCTGCTTGGTAGAATGGTAAGTCTGGTTGGGCGTCTCGCCGACGAACTCGGCGTGGCCTATACCGGCGGCGACACAGGGTTTCGTACCGTGATCAATACGGGGCCGGGAGGCGGGCAGGAGGTTTATCACATCCACGCGCATCTGCTGGCCGGTGCTCGTCCGTGGCGTCGTATGGGCTGAATCGCGCGAGAAAGACGCGAAGCGCGCGTGTCAACGAAATATTGACCACGCGGAATAAAGGTTGACGCAGCGAAGCATTTTTTCGCTTCGGCTCGCGGCCACAAGGCTGGAATTCGCCGCCACGACCGATCGGACGCGGTGGAATCAAGGAGAGTTTTCATTCATGGGTTCATTAAGCATTTGGCACTGGCTGATCGTGTTGCTCATCGTGGCACTCGTGTTCGGCACCAAGAAGTTGCGCAACATCGGTGGTGATCTGGGCGGCGCGGTAAAGGGCTTCAAGGAAGGCATGCGCGAAGGCGAAACGCCGGCGGACCAGCGTGAGCTGCCGCGCAACGGCGCTGTCGACGTCGAAGCGAAGGACAAGACGCGCTCCGGCGACTATCGCTGATCGTTACAGGCACTCAAGACCTCAGGAACTTTCGACTCCATGCTCGACCTCGGTCTGACCAAAATGGCGCTGATCGGCGTCGTCGCGCTGGTGGTGCTCGGGCCGGAGCGGCTGCCCGGCGTTGCGCGCACGGCCGGCGCCCTGTTCGGGCGTGCGCAGCGCTACATCAACGACGTGAAATCGGAAGTCGCGCGCGAGATGGAACTCGACGAACTGAAAAAAATGCGCACCGAGTTCGAGACGGCGGCGTCGAATGTCGAGAGCACGATCCACGACAATCTGAAGCAGCACGAGGCCGAACTCAACGACGCGTGGAATCAGGGCACGTCGGTCACGCCCAGCATCGCGGGCAGCGGCGAAGCGGATACCGCAGCCGTCGGCAATAGTTGGCGCAGCGGTTCGTCTTCGGGCAAGCGCAAGAACTGGCGCGTCAAGCAAGGCGCCGTGCCGAACTGGTACAAGCGCACGACCGGCCAGCGGACCCGCGTGCAATCGGGGGCGGCGCGCGTTGCCCGTCACACGCCCGCGACGATGCGTCGTCCGTCGAAGTTCTTCTGATCCGGTCTGCGATCCCTTCCATTGAATGATCCCCAACCGAGGGCCGGCGTGAGCGACCCGCAACAAAACAAAGACGAGGCCGTCGAAGAGACGTTCATCTCGCATCTGGTCGAATTGCGCGACCGCATCATCCGCGCAGGCATTTCGGTCATCGTCGTTTTCATCGGCCTCGTTTATTGGGCGCCCGACATCTTCAAGCTGCTCGCGCGGCCACTGATGCAGAACCTGCCGAAGGACGGCAAGATGATCGTGACCGACGTCACCGGCTCGTTCTTCGTGCCGATGAAGGTGACGATGCTCGTTGCGTTCGTGATCGCGCTGCCGTTCGTGTTGTATCAAATCTGGGCGTTCGTCGCGCCGGGGCTCTACCAGCATGAGAAGAAGCTGGTCGCGCCGCTCGTCGGCAGCAGCTACACGCTGTTCCTGTGCGGCATGGCGTTCGCGTATTTCGTCGTTTTCCCGACGATCTTTCGCGTGATGGCTCATTACAACGCGCCGCTCGGCGCGGAAATGACCACTGACATCGACAATTACCTGAGCTTCGTGCTCACGATGTTCATCGCGTTCGGCGTAACGTTCGAGGTGCCGATCGTGGTCGTGCTGCTGGCGCGCATGGGCGTCGTGTCGATCAAGAAGCTGAAGGAAATCCGGCCGTATGTGATCGTCGGCGCTTTCGTCATTTCAGCTGTCGTGACGCCGCCGGACGTTTTCTCGCAATTGATTCTCGCGATTCCGCTGATCGTGCTTTATGAGGCCGGGATCATTGCGGCGCGAATCGTCGTCGGCAAGGATGGTGTGAAGAAGCAGGAAGAAGAGGCGGCTGCGGAGTAGGATTCGCCCGCCAGGAGCGGTCAAAAAAAGGGCAGCTTCGCGAGAAGCTGCCCTTGCTTTTTGAAGCGCGCACCAGGAATCGACGCTTACTCGTCGCCCTGACCCTGATCGCCCTGGTCGTCCTCGGGCAACTGCGGCGCGCGCGGCTGGGCCGGACGCTTGCCGATCGTCACGTTGACGTCCAGTTCCTTGTTCTTGCGCATCACGTGGACCTTCACCGCCGTCCCCGGCTTGATCTGCGCGACGACGTTGAGCAGGCGCGTGGTATCGGTGATCGTGTCGTCGTTGATGCTGACGAGGATGTCGCCCGGCTTGATGCCCGCCTTGTCGGCCGGTCCGCCCTGCAGCACCCCCGCGACGATCGCGCCCGATTTCTGCGCAAGCCCGAACGATTCCGCGATCTCCGGCGTCACGTCCTGCGGCTCGACGCCGATCCAGCCACGCGTCACCGTGCCCGTCGTGATGATGCTTTCCAGCACGCTGCGCGCCGTCGAAACCGGAATCGCGAAGCCGATGCCGAGCGAGCCGCCGCTCCGCGAATAAATCGCCGTGTTGATGCCGAGCAGGTTGCCGTTGACATCGACCAATGCACCGCCCGAATTGCCCGGATTGATCGCGGCGTCGGTCTGGATGAAGTTTTCAAACGTATTGATGCCGAGGTGGTTGCGCCCGAGCGCGCTCACGATGCCCATCGTGACCGTCTGCCCGACCCCAAACGGATTGCCGATTGCGAGCACCACGTCGCCGACGCGCGTCTGGTCCATGCGCCCGAGCGTGATGGACGGCAGGTTCGTCATGTTGATCTTGAGCACGGCGAGGTCGGTTTCCGGATCGACGCCGATCACCTTCGCGCTCGATGTGCGGCCGTCGGCCAGCGCGACTTCGATCTGATCCGCCCCATCGACGACATGCTGGTTCGTTAGAATGTAACCTTCCGAGCTGACGATGACGCCCGAGCCCAGATTCGACGCCGGCGGTTCATCGCTCTTGCGTTTGTTCTTGTCGCCGAAGAAGTAGCGAAAGAGCGGATCTTTCGCGCGCGGGTCGGGCGGCAGCGTGCCATCCTTGCTGGAGAACACGTTGACGACCGCGGGCATCGCCTTCTGGGCGCCTTCCGCGTACGACGATTGCGCGGGCCGCGCGCCGATGCTCGGCGCCACCTCCTGCAACGCGACGATCGGTTCGGCGAGTTGCTTGCCGAACTGGCCCTGGCGTTGAAGCCACTGCGGTTTTAAGGTCGCGACGATGAACATCAGCGCCAAAAGCACGGTCACCGCTTGGGCAAAAAACAGCCAGAAGCGTCTAAGCATTTGATGGAATAGAGGATTTCATGGATCGGATCGAACTCGAATTGTATCTGAACAATCTGCTGGAAATCGGCCGCTTCCGGGACTATTGCCCGAACGGACTGCAGGTCGAAGGCAGCCGGCGGGTCCAGAAAATCGCGACCGGGGTGACCGCTTCGCTCGCGTTTCTCGAGGCGGCCGTCGAATGGGGCGCCGACACCGTGCTCGTGCATCATGGCTATTTCTGGAAGAACGAGGCGCCGCAGATCACGGGACGCAAATACCAGCGGTTGCGCACGCTGATCGCCAACGACCTGAACCTCTTCGCCTATCACCTGCCGCTCGACTCGCATCCCGAACTCGGCAACAACGCGCAGATCGGCGCGCGGCTCGGCCTGATCGCCGACGGTCGTTTCGGCGACCAGGATCTCGGCTGGATCGCGCCACTGCCGATGCCGCTGTCGCTCGAGCATTTCACGGCATCGGTCGAGAACGCGCTGGGCCGCAAGCCGCTGGTGCTCGGCGACGCGGATCGCGAACTGCGGCGCGTCGCGTGGTGCACGGGCGGCGCGCAGGGCTTCTTCGACGACGCCATCGCCGCCGGCGCCGACGTCTATCTGAGCGGCGAAGTTTCCGAGCAGACGATGCACATCGCGGCGGAAAGCGGCGTCGCGTACCTCTCGGCAGGTCACCACGCGACCGAACGGTTCGGCGTGCAGGCGGTCGGTTCGCACCTTTCAGAGCGATTCGATATCGAACATCTCTTTATTGATATCGATAATCCTGTTTGAATAACGCCCGGCGCGGCGATTAATTGCGGCACCGCAATAGCGGTAAATAAACACTTCGTAAGAAGCCGGGAAAAGGTGCGGGGAAACCCTGAAGCATCAAGGACTTCGAGTGATTTTTGCTACTCGGGCCTTGTAAATGACGGCTCCATTCGCGCACACTAGCGGCGGAAGAACTGATGTGACGGTATAAATCCAACTCAGAAGTGGGGCGTGTGATGCGAGACAAGGAAGATAAGCGCGTCGACGGCAGCCGCCGTAGCTGGCTGATAGCGACGACCGTAGCGGGTGGCTTTGGAGGCGTGGCCACTGTCGTACCCTTTGTTAGTTCGTTTGCTCCTTCGGAAAAGGCCAAGGCGGCGGGTGCGCCGGTCGAGGTCGACATCAGCAGTCTCAAGCCCGGCGACATGATGACGGTCGCCTGGCGCGGCAAGCCCGTCTGGATCATCAATCGCACCGACGAGCAACTGGCCGACGTGAAGAAGGCTGACGGCGAAGTCGCCGATCCCAAGTCGAAGATGGAATTCTCGATGCCGTTGCCGGAGTACTGCAACAACGAGTTCCGCTCGCGCGCCGACCACAAGAACATCTTCGTGGCGGTCGCTGTGTGCACGCATCTGGGCTGCACGCCCACGCCGCGCTTCCAGGAAGGCCCGCAACCCAATCTCCCCGATAACTGGCCGGGCGGCTTCCTGTGCCCGTGCCACGGCTCGACCTACGACCTGGCCGGCCGCGTCTTCAAGAACAAGCCAGCGCCGCAGAACCTGGACGTGCCGCCGTACATGTTCACGTCCGCGACGCAACTCGTGATCGGCAAGGACGAAAAGGGAGAGGCTTAATGGCGCTCGCAGAAAAAGATGTGGAAACAACCGGGCTTGTCGGCTGGATCGATCGTCGTTTTCCGCTGACGTCGACGTGGAAGAAGCACGTCTCCGAATACTACGCGCCGAAGAATTTCAACTTCTGGTACTTCTTCGGTTCGCTTGCGCTGCTCGTGCTGGTGCTGCAGATCGTCACCGGCATCTTTCTCGTCATGAACTACAAGCCCGATGCGACGCTCGCGTTCGCGTCGGTCGAGTACATCATGCGCGAGGTGCCGTGGGGCTGGCTCATCCGCTACATGCATTCCACGGGCGCGTCGATGTTCTTCGTCGTCGTGTATCTGCACATGTTCCGCGGGCTGATGTACGGCTCGTATCGCAAGCCGCGCGAACTCGTCTGGATTTTCGGCTGCGCGATCTTCCTGTGCCTGATGGCCGAGGCGTTCTTCGGCTATCTGCTGCCGTGGGGCCAGATGTCGTTCTGGGGCGCGCAGGTGATCGTGAACCTCTTCTCGGCGATTCCGTTCATCGGCCCGGACCTGTCGCTATGGATTCGCGGCGACTATGTGGTGTCCGATGTCACGCTGAACCGGTTCTTCGCGTTTCACGTGATCGCGATTCCGCTTGTGCTGATCGGCCTGGTTGTGGCGCACCTGGTTGCGCTGCATGAAGTCGGATCGAACAATCCGGACGGCATCGAGATCAAGGCGAAAAAGGACGCAAACGGCATTCCGATCGACGGTATCCCGTTCCACCCGTACTACTCCGTCCACGATTTCATGGGCGTTTGCGTGTTCCTGTTCATCTTCTCCGCGATCATCTTCTTCGCGCCAGAAATGGGCGGATATTTCCTCGAAGCGAACAATTTCGTGCCGGCGAACCCACTCCAGACGCCACCGGAAATCGCGCCGGTATGGTACTTCACCGCGTTCTACGCGATGCTGCGCGCGACCACCGATCCGTTCAAGATCGTGCTGATGATCGTGATCGCGCTGCTCGGCGTGCTGGCGCTGTTGCGCGCGCGCGGCAAGTGGCGGCTGGGCTTGCCCGTGCTCGCCATCGCGGTGGTGGTGTTCATGGCCGTCACGGAGTCGAAGTTCTGGGGCGTGGTGGTGATGGGGACGGCGGTCGTCTCGCTCTTCTTCCTGCCGTGGCTCGACCGCAGTCCGGTGAAATCGATCCGCTACCGGCCGCTGTTCCACAAGGTCTTCTACGGCATCTTCGTGTTCGCATTCCTGACGCTCGGCTATCTCGGGACCCGGCCGCCATCGCCTGCCGCGACGCTCATCGCGCAAATCTGCGCGCTGATCTACTTTGCGTTCTTTCTCGGCATGCCTTTCTGGACGACGCGCGGCCGCTTCAAGCAGCCGCCTGAGCGCGTGCGCTTCAAATCCCACTGACGCTGCGCACGGAGACAACACGATGAAAAAATGGCTCTCTACACTGGCGTTGGTCGGGGCAGCGATGTTCACGCTCGGCGTGTCGCCGGCTCACGCGGAAGAGGAAGTCGCGCTCGACCGCGCGCCCGACAACGCGGACAATTTCGCGTCCTTGCAGCACGGCGCCCAATTGTTTGTAAATTATTGTCTGAATTGCCATAGTGCGAACCTGATGCGCTACAGCCGGCTGACCGATCTCGGCATCGACAAGAACGAAATCCAGAAGAACCTCCTTTTCACCACGGACAAGATCGGCAACACGATGTCGATCGCGATGCGTCCGGAGGATGCCAAGGCGTGGTTCGGGGCATCGCCGCCGGATTTGTCAGTGGAAGCGCGGGCACGGGGCAAGGACTGGCTTTACACCTACTTGCGGAGTTTTTACCGGGATGAAACGCGGCCGACGGGCTGGAACAACCGCGTGTACGAAAATGTCGGGATGCCGCACGTGCTCTGGACCTTGCAGGGCATCCGCACGGCGAAGTTCGAGACCGAAACGGACGAAAAGACCGGCGAAAAGGTGAAACATTTCACCGGATACACGCAGGTTACGCCGGGGTCGATGTCGCCAGTGGATTATGATTCTGCTATGGCCGATCTGGTTTCGTACCTTTCGTGGATGTCGGAGCCCGCCCAGCAGACCCGCAAGCAACTGGGTGTCTGGGTGCTGATTTTCCTGGGGCTTTTGAGCTTTCTCGCGTGGCGCCTGAATGCGTCATACTGGAAGGACATTAAATAAACACACCGCGAACGGTGTGGGCCAGCTTGACGACAAGCGCCTCTTCGAAGGCGCTTTTCGTGCGTTGGCCCGTCAAGTTTTCTGAAGGGACTTTAAAAACATGATGGTTTTGTACTCCGGCACTACTTGCCCGTTCTCCCAGCGCTGCCGGCTGGTGTTGTTCGAAAAGGGCATGGATTTCGAAATTCGCGACGTCGACCTGTTCAACAAGCCGGAAGACATCGCGGTGATGAACCCGTACGGACAGGTTCCGATTCTGGTCGAGCGCGACTTGATCCTGTACGAGTCGAACATCATCAACGAATATATCGACGAGCGTTTCCCGCATCCGCAACTGATGCCGGCCGATCCGGTGCAGCGCGCGCGCGCTCGCCTGTTCCTGCTGAACTTCGAAAAGGAACTGTTCGTGCACGTCGGCACGCTCGAAAACGAAAAGGGCAAGGCGGCCGAGAAGAATCACGAGAAAGCGCGCAACGCAATCCGCGATCGCCTGACGCAGCTCGCCCCGATCTTCCTGAAGAACAAGTACATGCTCGGCGAAGAGTTTTCGATGCTCGATGTGGCGATCGCGCCGCTTCTGTGGCGCCTGGATCACTACGGCATCGAGTTGTCGAAGAATGCCGCGCCGTTGATGAAGTATGCCGAACGGATTTTCAGCCGCCCGGCCTATATCGAAGCGCTGACGCCTTCGGAAAAGGTGATGCGCCGTTAGGTTTTGCGAGAGTTGGGGCGCGGCGGCGCTGACTTCGGGGTGCCGCGCTCCCGTAAAGGACAGTTGATGCAAGAGATTTCCACCAAGCCGTATCTCCTGCGCGCGCTCTACGAGTGGTGCACGGATAACGGCTTTACACCGCATATTGCGGTCCGGGTCGACAACGGCACGCGCGTGCCGCGCCAGTTCGTGCGCAACGACGAGATCGTGTTGAACATCAGCTTCGAGGCGACGAGCCAGTTGCAGATGGGCAACGAGTGGATCGAGTTCAGCGCCCGCTTCTCCGGCAAGTCGCACAAGATTGAGGTGCAGGTTGCCAATGTGCTCGCCATTTATGCGCGAGAGAACGGGCAGGGCATGGCGTTCCCGGTCGAGCCGGCGACGCTTGCGTCTGCCTCCGAGACACCCGAGGCGCCCCGTTCATCGGAACTGGATATTGCTGAGATCGATGGTGAATCAGGAAGCGGTTCGGCGGCTTTGTCTGCATCTTCGACGGAAGACAATGGTTCGGCTGACGAGGAGGCATCAAAATCGGCCGGTCGATCGCACCTCAAAGTGATCAAATGAAGTAGAATTTCTCGCTTCGCCGGCTTAGCTCATCTGGTAGAGCACTTGACTTGTAATCATGAGGTGGCGGGTTCGAGTCCTGCAGCCGGCACCAGACAAGTGTCGACGGGTCACGCGCTATTTGCGTGACCCGTTTGCATTTGGTTGGGAAGAGTGAAGTCTTAGGGGTGTATCTGGAGCGGTAAGCATGCACCCGGGTCGATAGGAAAGTTTAAAAACCTGTTGACGAATCGCGAAACGTTGTTCATAATCTCGTTTCTCTGCTGCTGATGCAGCGACGCAAAACGGAAGCGCCCC
>NZ_FCON02000016.1 GCF_001544535.1 Caballeronia choica
ACCCCCAAGCGCCAGCGATCACCCCCCCGCATATTCGACGATCATCTGCACGCGCGCGACGCCATTCCACGTGTCGCTCACCAGCCGGTAGGCCACCGTCGTGCGCGCCGGCAACGGATCGACGTGGTTGAACCAGATCGCGTTGAAGCGCTGGCGTCCGCGCAGCAATTGCAGTTTCAGGTGCTTGTCCTTCACGAGCGCCTGCGACGCCACGTCGAATTCGCCCGAAAACACCGGCGCCGGAAATCCCTGGCCCCAGACAGCAGCATCGATCAACTCGACGAACTGCGGCGTGAAATACGCGTCTTCCAGTTCGCCATCCGTTTCCACCACCCGCGACAGCGCTTCCGCCGTCAGCCACTCGCGGCCAATCGCCTCGAACGCCGCCGTGAAGCGCGGGATGTCCGCGGTGGCGATCGTGAGGCCGGCGGCCATCGCATGGCCGCCGAACTTGACGATCATCCCCGGCTCGCGCTTCGAAATCAGGTCGACGGCGTCGCGCAGGTGAAAGCCGGAAATCGAGCGCCCGGAACCCTTCGACAGCACGCCGCTGCCGTCGGCGTGCGCGAACGTGAACGACGGCCGGTGAAAGCGCTCCTTCAGCCGCCCCGCGACGATCCCGATCACACCCTGATGCCAGTCCGGATTGAACAGCGTGAGCGTGGCGCGGTCGCTGGCATCGACCGACTGGAGGTCGTCGAGCGCCTGTTGCTGCATGCCCGCTTCGATCTCGCGCCGCTCGCGGTTGATCGAGTCGAGCTGCTGCGCGAGTTCCCAGGCGCGGCCGATGTCGTCGGTCGTCAGGCACTCGATGCCGAGCGACATGTCCGCGAGCCGTCCCGCCGCGTTCAGACGCGGTCCGAGCGCGAAGCCCATGTCGAAGCCGGACGCGACGCGCGCATCGCGCCCGGCCGCGCGAAACAGCGCCGCGACGCCGGGCTGCATGCGGCCCGCGCGAATCCGCCTCAGGCCCTGCGCGACCAGGATGCGGTTGTTCGGATCGAGCTTCACCACATCGGCGACCGTGCCGAGCGCGACCAGGTCGAGCAGGCCGTCGAGGCGCGGCTCGGGATGCGCGTCGGTGAAGGCGTTGCGGCGGCGCAATTCCGCCCTGAGCGCGAGCAGCACGTAGAACATCACGCCGACGCCCGCGATGCACTTGCTCGGAAACGAGCAGCCCGGCTGGTTCGGATTGACGATCGCGCGCGCGGGCGGCAACTGGTCGCCCGGCAAGTGGTGGTCGGTGACGAGCACGTCGATGCCGAGCGCGTTCGCCGCCTCGACGCCGTCGACGCTCGCGATGCCGTTGTCCACCGTGATCAGCAGGTCGGGCTTGCCGCCGGGACGGCGCGCGGCCAGTCCGACGATCTCGGGCGTCAACCCATAGCCGTATTCGAAGCGGTTCGGCACGAGATAGTCGATCTGCGCGCCGAACATGCGCAGGCCGCGCACGGCGACGGCGCAGGCGGTCGCGCCGTCGCAATCGTAGTCGGCGACGACCAGCATCCGGCGTTGCGCGGCGAGCGCGTCGGCCAGCACGACGGCGGCATCCTCGCAGCCTTTCAGGCCGGCGGGCGCGTGCATCTTCTTCAGTTCGGTCTCGATCTCGTCCGGCGACGACACCCCGCGCGACGCGTAAAGCCGCGCGATCACCGGATGCAGGCCGTGGCGCATCAGGACTTCTGCATCGGCGGGGGATGAGGCGCGGGTGACGATTCGGGTCATGCGAAGTAAGCCGTTGAGTTATTCGATGAAAAGGGCCGCGATCGGGCGGCGGCGCCAGAACTTGCGCAGGCTGCCCCGCGTGACCGTGAGCATGACGGAGCCGGTATCGCTGCAAAGCGTGAAGCGCAGGGTGCCGAGCGAGCCGTCGTTCAGGGCGGCGAGGGCGGGCGCGAACCAGTCGGCTTCGAGCTGCTGCAGCGATGCGTTCCAGCGCGCCCAGTCCTGCTCGATGAACGGCACCGAGAACGGATCGAGTTCGATGAGCGTGCGGCCTTTGTTATCCGACGCCATCAACGCGGCGAACGATGCCGGCGGCGCGTCGGGCGCGACGCCGCCGGCGAGCGCGAGGCCGCGCGTCGCGGCGGCGTCCGACATCACGCGGGCGAACGGGCTCGTCACCGGCTGAAATGCGCCTTGTCCGTGCAGCCAGATCGAATTGACGGCGGGCAGTCCGCGCGCTTCGCGCGCTTCGTTAAGCGGATGCTCGAACCACGCCATCTGCACTTCGTTCTGGAGTTTCATCCACGCGCGCGAGCGTTCGCCGGTCTTCGCTTCGTGCGGCAGCCAGATCTCGATGTTGCGGCCGCTCGCCCGCAATGGGGACGCACCCGTCAAGGTGCCGAGGCTCGCACCGGAGACGTACCAGCGCGTCGCATTGGGCGCCTGGACCTCGACGCCCAGTTCCTCGATCAGCGGTTTCACGACCTGAAAGAGCGCGCGGGCTTCGTCGGCGGAAACGTCGAGCGTCGCGGGATCGATCAGCACCAGGTGATCGTGCGCGATGCGCACGTGCACGGGTTCGATGCAGGCCCAGAGCGCGGCTCCAGGCGTGCCGCCATCGGCGAGGAGCATGTAGGGCGCGAGCGGCGCATCGTCCGACGGTTTCGCGTCCGCCGATGCGCTGGCGAGGCCGAACTGGCGCGCGATCCAGCGTTCGTGAGGCAGGGTGCGCTGGAAATCCTCGCCGATCACGCGTTCGTCGAGCGTCGCGCGGGCGAGCAGCTTTTCGAGGGCCGGCGTCTCCAGGTTGTGCAGCGCGGTCGCGGCGTCCGCAGCCGAGGGCAGCGCGAAGGGGAGCAGGAGGTGGAGGTCGGGAAGCGGCATGATGGTGCGCATTGTATGGCAAACTTCTTGGTTATCCGAAAACCATTCCCATTAGAAACCCATTTAGAAACCCATTAAAAAGGGTGGCCGCAATGCGTACGGAAACGTCCGAAAGAGGATATTTCCGGAAAACCCAAAGGACTCGATCGGCGCAGCTACCTTGCGGATGTGCCGGCTGAAACGCCGTCCGCTTCGCGCGCGTGGATGGAAATAAACAAACAAAGGACCCGCTTGAAACTACCGTACGAATGGCAGATCGGCTGGCGCTATACGCGCGCCGGCAAACGCACGACAGGCAACGGCTTCATCTCGTTCATCGCGCTCGTTTCGATGGCTGGCATCGCGCTCGGCGTCGCGGCGTTGATCGTCGTGCTCTCGGTCATGAACGGCTTCCAGAAGGAAGTCCGCGACCGCATGCTTTCCGTGCTCTCGCACGTCGAAATCTTCTCGCCGACCGGTTCGATGCCCAACTGGCAACTGACCGCGCAGGAAGCCCGCCGCAACCCGGAAGTGATCGGCGCCGCGCCGTACGTCGAGGCGCAGGCGCTCCTCACGCGGCAGGGTGCGGTGAGCGGGGTCGCGCTGCGCGGCGTGGAGCCGTCGCTGGAGCCGCAGGTCTCCGATATCGGCAAGGAAATGCGCGCCGGCTCGCTCACGAGCCTCGTGCCGGGCGAATTCGGCATCGTGCTCGGCGCCGACCTCGCGACCAACCTGGGCGTCACCGACGGCGACAAGATCACGCTCGTCGCACCCGAAGGCACCATCACGCCGGCCGGCATGATGCCGCGCCTGAAGCAGTTCACGGTCGTCGGCGTGTTCGAGTCGGGGCACTACGAATACGATTCGACGCTCGCGCTCATCTCGATGCAGGACGCCGAGGCGCTGTTCCGCCTGCCCGCGCCGACCGGCGTGCGCCTCAAGCTCAAGGACATGCAGCGCGCGCCGGAAGTCGCGCACCAGCTCGCGCGCACGCTGTCGGGCGACCTCTATATCCGCGACTGGACGCAGCAGAACAAGACCTGGTTCTCCGCTGTGCAGATCGAGAAGCGCATGATGTTCATCATCCTCACGCTGATCATCGCGGTGGCGGCGTTCAACCTGGTGTCGTCGCTGGTGATGACCGTCACCGACAAGCAGGCCGACATCGCCATCCTGCGCACGCTCGGCGCGCAGCCCGGCTCGATCATGAAGATCTTCGTGATTCAGGGCGTGACGATCGGCTTCATCGGCACGGCGATCGGCGTGACGCTCGGGTGTCTGATCGCGTGGAGCATTCCGTGGCTCGTGCCGATGATCGAGCATCTGATCGGCGTGCAGTTCCTGCCGCCGTCGGTGTACTTCATCAGCGAGCTGCCATCCGAACTCGTCCCCGCCGATGTCGCGAAGATCGGCGTCATCGCGTTTGTGTTGTCGTCGCTCGCAACGCTCTATCCGAGCTGGCGCGGCGCGAAGGTTCGTCCGGCGGAGGCCCTGCGGTATGAGTGATGTGAATGACAAGGACGTCGTGCTGCAGGCATCGGCGATTTCGAAGACCTTCGTGCAGGGCGGCTTCAACGTTCAGGTGCTGGACAACGCGCAATTGCAGGTGCATCGCGGCGAGAAGCTGGCGATCGTCGGGGCGTCGGGGTCGGGCAAGAGCACGCTGCTGCACGTGCTCGGCGGGCTCGACGAGCCGAGCGCCGGCCGCGTGTCGCTGCTCGGCAAGCCGTTCACGGATCTGAAGGAGCGCGAGCGCAACGAGTTGCGCAATCGCGCGCTCGGCTTCGTGTATCAGTTCCACCATCTGCTCGCGGAATTCACGGCGCTCGACAACGTCGCGATGCCGCTCAGGATTCGCCGCATGTCGGAGGACGATGCGCGCCGGCAGGCGATGGACATGCTGGAGCGCGTGGGCATCGGGCATCGGGCGAAGCATCGGCCGGGCGAACTGTCGGGCGGCGAACGGCAGCGCGTCGCGATCGCGCGGGCGCTGGTCACGCATCCGGCCTGCGTGCTCGCCGACGAGCCGACGGGCAACCTCGACGGCGGCACCGCCGACACTGTGTTCAACCTGATGCTCGAACTGTCGCAGACGCTGGAGACGAGCTTCGTGATCGTCACGCACGATCCCGATCTGGCGGCGCGCTGCGACCGCATCATGCGTCTGCGCGACGGCGTGCTGCACGAAGAGCCGCCCGTACCGGTGTAAAACGCATCATGTGGATCGATACGCACTGCCATCTCGATGCATCGGAATTCGACGCCGACCGCGACGAGGTCGCCGCATCGGCGCGGCGGGCGGGCGTCACGCGTATCGTGATTCCGGGCGTCGAGCGCGCGAACTTCGCGACGGTGCGCACCCTCGCGCATCGCATCGACGGGGGTGCGTATGCGCTCGGCATCCATCCGCTTTTCACGCCGCGCGCGACCGACGACGATCTGCGCGTCTTGCGCGCCGAAATCGAAGCGAGTCTCGATGATCCGCGCTTCGTGGGCATCGGCGAGATCGGCCTCGATTATTTCGTGCCGACCCTCGACGATGCGCGCCAGCAGTTCTTCTACAACGAACAATTGAAGCTCGCGCGCGAGTTCGATCTGCCGGTGATCTGCCATGTGCGCAAGTCGCAGGACAAGGTGCTCAAGGGATTGCGCGTGCACGGCGTGAAAACCGGCATCGCGCATGCGTTCAATGGCAGTTTCCAGCAGGCCGAGGCGTTCATCGCGCAGGGCATGCATCTCGGCTTCGGCGGCAATCTCACGTTCGAGCGCGCGCGGCAGATTCGTCGGCTCGCGGAGCAACTGCCGCTCGCTGCAATCGTGCTCGAAACCGATGCGCCCGATATCGCGCCTTCGTGGTGTTACAAGGGCCGCAATGCGCCGGATCAGGTCGCGGGCATCGCCAAGGTGCTGGCGGAACTGCGCGGCATCGGCGAAGAGGCGCTTTCCATAGGCACAACGGCTAACGCGCACGCCGCGCTGCCGCGGCTTGGGCTTATCTCTTCATAATCGTTTGCGGGTCGAATGCGGGCACCGGATGAGGCGGTCATCCGGTGTGGATGCGCTCGCCGCGGACTTTATGAGGGGCGCGTGTGCGGGGTGTTCTCGTTGGCTTCGCGCTGGGCGTGTGGTGCTTGCAGCAGCAGGCCGCGTTGCCGGGGTGGATCGGTTGGGCCGTGCTGTGCGCTGGCTTCTGCGTGGCGTGCTGGTGTCGTCGCTGGCGCTGCGTTGCGTTTCCGGTCGCCGCGTTTGCTTTCGGCTTCGGCTATGCCGCATTGCGTGCCGAAATCCGCCTGCAAGCGCAACTGCCGATCGCCTACGAAACCCGCAACATTGGAGTCGCGGGATTTGTTCGCGGCCTGCCCTCGATCGGCGCGGAGGGCACGCGCTTTTTGTTCCAAGTCGAATCGAACGATGCGCGATTGCGTGACTTTCCACGCGTCGTGCGGTTGTCGTGGCTGAATATCGATGACGCGCCGCCGCCTGCGTTGCAGGCCGGCCAGCGCTGGTCGCTGACAGTGCGCCTGAAGCGGCCGCACGGCAACGCGAACTTCGGCGCGCGCGACGCGGAGGCGGCGCTCCTCGCGCGCGACATCCGCGCGACGGGATACGTGACGGCGGCATCGAGCGCCCGGAGGCTGGCTCGCGATGCCTTCGGAATCACGCTCGCAATCGATCGATGGCGTGCGCACCTGCGCGATCGCATCGAACGGGTGCTCGGCGATGCGCCGCATCGGGGGATCGTCGTGGCGCTCGCGGTGGGCGCGCAGGACGGCGTCAGCGACGACGACTGGTCCCTCATGCGCGCCACCGGCACGAGCCATCTCGTGGCGATCTCGGGGCTGCACATCGGGTTCGTCGCGGGGCTGGCGGCGCTGCTGACGGGCTTCGTTTGGCGTCGAGCGCGATGGCGCGGCGTGCCGTTGCCGCTCTACGTGTCGGCGCCGAAAGTGTCGGCGGCCGGCGCTGCGGTGTTTGCGGCCTGCTACGCGGGTCTCGCGGGTTTCAACGTGCCCGCGCAGCGCGCATTGTGGATGCTCTGTTTCGCCGCAATCGCGTTGGTCAGCGGGCGACGGATCGCGTCGTCGCTGGTGCTGGCGTGGGCGCTTGCGCTGGTGCTTGTCGCCGATCCCTGGGCCGTCACGGCGGCCGGGTTCTGGCTGTCGTTCTGCGCGGTCGCGGCGATCCTGTATGCGATGGCGGCGTACGGGCGGCGCGCGTCGAAGTGGCGCGACTGGCGCGACGCTGGCGGCGAGGCTCACGCGGACCCGGTGCCCTACGATTCCACCGGTCGCGTGCGTGAGCCAGTGCCACAATCCGTAGACCGCCTCCGCGCCATCTTCCACCGCAAAGCCCGACGACTCCACGGCCACCTCGCATCGAGCGGCCGCGTCCAGTACGCGGTGACGATCAGCCTCGCACCGCTCACCGCCTACTGGTTTTCGCAAATCCCGCTGATCGGCCCGCTCGCGAATGCCATCGCGATTCCGTGGGTCAGCCTGCTCGTCACGCCGACGGTGCTCGCAGCCGTCCTGCTGCCCGCGCCGCTCGACGCCTTCGCCTATCGGGCCGCGCACGGCCTGCTTGCCATCATGTGCGACGCGCTCGCCTGGCTCTGCGGCCCCGCATGGGCGCTGTGGCGCCTGCCGCAGCCCGGCCCGTTCGCGCTGGCCGCGGCCGCAGTCGGCGTCGCGTGGGCGCTCGCGCCGCGTGGCTGGCCGCTGCGTTTCGCGGCGCCGCTGACGTGGCTGCCCCTCGTGCTTCCGGCGCCCAATGCGCCGGCACCGGGCGCGTTCCGACTGACGGCGCTGGACATCGGGCAGGGCTCGTCGATCGTGGTCGAGACAGCGCGCCACGCCTTGCTTTTCGACGCCGGCCCCGGACCCGAATCGACGCATGCGGGCGAGCGCATCGTCGTGCCGTATCTTTTCGCCTCGGGCACCGTGACGCTCGACTCCCTCGTCATCAGTCATTCCGATTCGGATCACGCGGGCGGCGCGCCGGCCGTATTGCAGGCGACCGACGTGCGTCAACTCCTCGCCTCGCTGCCGGCGCGAGACGCGTTGTGGCACACAGCCAGCGAGCGCCACGCGCAATCGCTGCGCTGCGCGGCAGGCCAGCACTGGACCTGGGACGGCGTCGAGTTCTCGATGTTGTGGCCCGACCCGGGTCCGCTTGCGGTCAAGCCGAACGCGACGTCATGCGTGCTCAAAGTGACGAGCGCGGCCGGCCGCTCCGCGCTCCTCACCGCCGACATCGAAGCCGACGTCGAGCGCACCCTGCTGCGGCGCGACGGCCAGGCGCTGAAAGCGGACGTGCTGCTCGTCCCGCATCACGGCAGCAGGACGTCATCGACCGAGCCTTTCCTCGACTCCGTCGGGCCGCTCGTCGCGGTATTTCAGGTAGGCTATCGCAACCGTTTTCACCATCCGCATCCGACTGTCTTTGAGCGTTACCAACTGCGCGCGATCGAACTCTCGCGCAGCGACGACGACGGCGCCGCGCGCATCGAAGTCTCGTCGTCGATCACGCTCGAACGCTACCGTCAGACGCACGCGCGCTACTGGATGAACCGGTGACTTACCCAGAACACAAAACATAAAAGCAAGGAGCCGGCACCGCTTGAAGGACATCATTCATTTTTCGCACGCGAACGGTTTTCCGGCCTCGACCTACCGGACGATCTTCGCCGAACTCGCCGACGACTACGAAATCCGCTCGGTCGAACGCTTCGGCCATGATCCGCGCTATCCGGTCACGCGCGACTGGCCGCATCTCGTGGACCAGTTGCTCGACGACATCGGCAGCGTGCGCTACGGCGAGCGGCCGACGCAACCGAAAGTCTGGCTGGTCGGCCATTCGCTCGGCGGTTACCTGTCGCTGATGGCGGCGATGAAACGCCCGCAGTGGGTGAAGGGCGTCGTGATGCTCGATTCGCCGGTGATCGGCGGCTGGCGCAGCAGTCTCCTCGGCGTGTCGCAGTGGACGGGGCTCGACGAGCGCCTGTCGCCCGCCGCCGCGACCAAGAACCGGCGCACGCAGTGGGCGAGCCGCGACGAAGCGTGGCGGCACTTTCATTCGAAGCCGGCGTTTGCGCGCTGGGACGAGCGCATGCTGTCCGACTACATCGATTTCGCGATTCCGCAAACGGGCGCAAACGGCGGCCGCACGCTCGCGTTCGACCGGCACGTCGAATATCTCGTCTACCGGACCTTGCCGCGCACGATCGGCGCGCGGCTTGCGCGCGGCGTCGAGGTGCCGGTCGGGTTCATCGCGGGGACGCAATCGAAGGAGGTGCGGCAAGTGGGACTCGAACTCACGCGGCGCATCGCGGGCGAGCATTTCGAATGGATCGAGGGCAGCCATCTGTACCCGATGGAGCGGCCGATCGACACGGCGCGCGCAGTGCAGCGAATGCTTAATGCGCTCTCGGAGTCGCTTTCGTGAACGCCTGAAAGCAGCTACGCTGCAGCGCAAAACTCGCGTCGCGGGCGCTGGGTGGGAAGGCGCCTTTACGGTATAATCCGTTTTTCCCGCGAGCACCCAGCGATGACCAAATATGTATTCGTCACCGGCGGCGTAGTTTCTTCCCTTGGCAAAGGTATTGCCGCCGCTTCCCTCGCCGCGATCCTCGAATCGCGCGGCCTCAAAGTCACCCTCCTCAAGCTCGATCCCTACATCAACGTCGACCCCGGCACGATGAGCCCGTTTCAGCACGGCGAAGTATTCGTGACGGAAGACGGCGCGGAAACCGACCTCGATCTCGGCCATTACGAGCGCTTCATCAGCACGAAGATGCGCAAGGCCAACAACTTCACGACCGGCCAGATCTACGAATCGGTGATTCGCAAGGAACGCCGCGGCGAGTATCTCGGCAAGACGGTCCAGGTCATTCCGCACATCACGAACGAAATCCAGGCATTCCTCGAACGCGGCGCCGCAGCGGCGACGTGCGGTGAGCCGGATGTCGCGATCGTCGAGATCGGCGGCACGGTGGGCGACATCGAATCGCTGCCGTTCCTCGAAGCCGCGCGCCAGATGAGCCTGCGCCTCGGCCGCAACAGCGCCTGCTTCGTGCATCTCACGCTGGTGCCTTACATCGCCACTGCGGGCGAACTGAAGACAAAGCCGACCCAGCACAGCGTGCAGAAGCTGCGCGAGATCGGCATCTCGCCGCACGTGCTCCTGTGTCGCGCGGACCGTCCGATCCCCGAGGACGAATGCCAGAAGATTTCGCTCTTCTCGAACGTGCCGGAAGACGCGGTCATCTCGGTGTGGGACGTGGACAGCATCTACAAGATTCCGCAGATGCTGCACGACCAGGGCCTCGACGAAATCATCTGCGAGGAACTCAGGCTCTCGCCGCAGCCCGCCGACCTTTCCATGTGGTCGAAACTCGTCGCAAAGCTGGAGAACCCGCAGAGCGAAGTGACGATCGGCATGGTCGGCAAGTATGTCGAGCTGACCGAATCGTACAAGTCGCTGATCGAGGCGCTGCGCCACGCGGCGATCCATACGTCGACCAAGGTCAACATCGAGTACATCGACTCCGAGCAGATCGACGCGGAAGGCGTCGAGGGCCTCAAGCACCTCGACGCCGTGCTGGTGCCGGGCGGCTTCGGGCGGCGCGGCACGGAAGGCAAGATCAAGGCGATCCAGTACGCGCGCGAATCGAAGACGCCTTATCTCGGCATCTGCCTCGGCATGCAGCTTGCCGTGATCGAATTCGCACGCGACGTCGCCGGCCTCGCCGACGCGAACAGCACCGAGTTCGATTCGGACACGCAGAACCCGGTCGTCGCGCTGATCACCGAGTGGTACGACCGCGCGGGCCGCGTCGAGAAGCGCAACGAGGAATCGGACCTGGGCGGCACGATGCGCCTCGGTTCGCAGAAGTGCCCGATCAAGCCGGGCACGATGGCCTCGCGCATTTACGGCACGGATGTGAACGAGCGTCATCGTCACCGTTATGAAGTCAATAACCGATTCGTGCCCCAGCTCGAAGCGGGCGGCCTTATCATCAGCGCCCGTACCCCGAGCGAGGACCTTCCGGAAATGATGGAGTTGCCGCAATCGATGCATCCGTGGTTCGTCGGCGTCCAGTTCCACCCGGAATTCACGTCGACCCCGCGTGACGGGCATCCGTTGTTCAAGGCGTTCGTCGACGCTGCGCGCGTGCATCGCGAGGCGCCGGGTGAGGCGAAGCCGGCAGTCGCTGCCGTGCGTGCCACGGCTGGAGCGCAGGCATGAAACTGTGCGATTTCGAAGTCGGGCTGGACAAGCCGTTTTTCCTGATCGCGGGCACGTGCGTCGTGGAATCGGAGCAAATGACGATCGACGTCGCCGGGCGGCTCAAGGAAATCTGCGCGAAGCTGAACGTGCCGTTCATCTACAAGTCGTCGTATGACAAGGCGAACCGCAGTTCCGGCAAGTCGTTTCGCGGCCTCGGCATGGACGAAGGCCTGCGCATCCTCGGCGAAGTGAGGAAGCAGCTCGGCGTTCCCGTGCTCACCGATGTGCATTCGGAGCATGAAATCGAAGCGGTGGCATCGGTGGTCGACGTGCTGCAGACGCCCGCTTTCCTGTGCCGCCAGACCGATTTCATCCACGCCTGCGCGCGCTCGGGCAAGCCCGTGAACATCAAGAAGGGCCAGTTCCTCGCGCCGCACGACATGAAGAACGTCATCGACAAGGCGCGCGACGCCGCCCGCGAAGCGGGTTTGTCGGAAGATCGCTTCATGGCGTGCGAACGGGGCGTGTCGTTCGGCTATAACAACCTCGTTTCCGATATGCGCTCGCTCGCGATCATGCGCGAGACCGCGGCGCCCGTCGTCTTCGATGCCACGCATTCGGTGCAGTTGCCGGGCGGGCAGGGCACGAGTTCCGGCGGCCAGCGCGAGTTCGTGCCGGTGCTGGCGCGCGCGGCGGTCGCAACGGGCGTTTCCGGGCTCTTCATGGAGACGCATCCCGACCCGGCGTGCGCGAAGTCCGACGGCCCGAACGCGGTGCCGCTGCATCGGATGGAAGCGTTGCTGGAAACGCTCGTCGCACTCGACCAGGCGGTCAAGCGCGGCCCGTTTCTCGAGAACGATTTCAATTGATGCATCAAAGCGGGCGTCCCCTTCACATGGCGGACGTCCGCTTCACATAAAGTGCTGCAGCAAGCGGCGCGTCAAAATGGGGGAGAACGCAGTGGCGAAGGGTTGCATCATCGCGAACGTGGAAATGACGAACCCCGATCAACATGCCGCGTATCGCGCGCTAAGCGAGACGCAAGGCATTTCCCGTGCGCGCACCGTCGTCATCGAATTTCCCTCCTCCGATGCAGCAAAGACGTTCTATCATTCCGCCGAATACGAAATCGCGCGAAACGAGCGCGCGTACGCGGCGCAGATGAACCTGATGGTAGTCGAAGGAGTCTGAACGGTCGGCCTGTGTCATTTGAGGGTTCAGGCGACCGTTTCCTTCGAAAATCTTAAGTGAAGCCGGCAGAAAGCCGCCGCCGGCAGCAGGAATTCAACGTCATTTCTTGAGGAAACCATGAGTGCTATCGTAGATATCATCGGCCGCGAGATTCTCGATTCGCGAGGCAATCCCACCGTCGAATGCGACGTGCTGCTCGAATCGGGCACGATGGGCCGCGCCGCCGTGCCGTCGGGCGCATCCACGGGATCGCGCGAAGCGATCGAACTACGCGACGAAGAAGGCAATCGCTATGGCGGCAAGGGCGTACTGAAAGCCGTCGAGCACATCAACACCGAAATCTCTGAAGCCATCATGGGCCTCGACGCGTCGGAGCAGGCGTTCCTCGACAAGACGCTGCTCGAACTCGACGGCACCGACAACAAGTCGCGCCTCGGCGCGAACGCGATGCTGGCCGTGTCGATGGCGGTTGCAAAAGCGGCCGCCGAAGAAGCCGGCCTGCCGCTGTACCGCTATTTCGGCGGCTCGGGCGCGATGCAATTGCCGGTGCCGATGATGAACATCGTCAACGGCGGCGCGCACGCGAACAACAGCCTGGACATTCAGGAATTCATGATTGTCCCGGTCAGCCAGCCGACTTTCCGAGAAGCGCTGCGCTGCGGCGCCGAAGTGTTCCATGCGCTCAAGAAGATTTTGTCCGATCGCGGCATGAGCACGGC
This sequence comes from Caballeronia choica, assembly GCF_001544535.1. GTDB lineage: Bacteria > Pseudomonadota > Gammaproteobacteria > Burkholderiales > Burkholderiaceae > Caballeronia > Caballeronia choica. The sequence continues at coordinate 12,948 of NZ_FCON02000016.1, forward strand.
CGTCGGCGACGAAGGCGGCTTCGCGCCGAACTTCGGCAGCAATGACGAATGCCTGTCGACCATCCTGCAAGCCATCGAGAAGGCGGGCTATCGCGCGGGCGAAGACGTGCTGCTCGCGCTCGACTGCGCCGCGAGCGAGTTCTACCACGACGGCAAGTACCAATTGGCGGGCGAAGGCCTGCAACTGTCGTCGGCGGAATTCACCGACTACCTCGCGGCACTCGCCGACAAATTCCCGATCGTCTCGATCGAGGACGGCATGCACGAAAGCGACTGGGAAGGCTGGAAGATTCTCACCGACAAGCTCGGCAAGAAGATCCAACTAGTCGGCGACGACCTGTTCGTGACCAACACGCGCATCCTGAAGGAAGGCATCGAGAAGGGCATCGCGAACTCGATCCTGATCAAGATCAACCAGATCGGCACGCTGACGGAAACCTTCGCCGCGATCGAAATGGCGAAGCGCGCGGGCTACACGGCCGTGATCTCGCACCGCTCGGGCGAAACCGAAGATTCGACGATCGCGGATATCGCGGTCGGCCTGAACGCCGGTCAGATCAAGACCGGTTCGCTTTCCCGCAGCGACCGCATCTCGAAGTACAACCAGTTGCTGCGCATCGAGGAAGATCTCGGCGATATCGCGAGCTATCCGGGCAAGTCGGCGTTCTACAACCTGCGCTAAAGTTTTTAGCCGAATTGGACGTTAGTTAATTTTTCAGCCCGCCGCCCTCGCGTCTTCCGGACGCAGGGCGGCGCTTATTTCGGCTCTATCAATGCGGCTTGTTACTGTCGTCCTCGTGCTTCTGCTGGCACTGATCCAATATCCGCTTTGGTGGGGGCACGGTGGTTGGCTGCGCGTCCACGAATTGCAGGGACAGCTCGCGCAGCAGACCCAGAAAAACGCCGACCTGAAACTGCGCAACGAACGCGTGCAGGGCGAAGTGCAGGATCTGCAAAGCGGCACGGCTGCCGTCGAAGAGCGCGCGCGCTATGAGATGGGCATGGTGAAGGACAGCGAGGTTTTCGTGCAGTTCGTCGCGCCGAATTCGGCTGCGCCCGTGAATTCGGCGAACGCACCTGGAGCGAATGCATCGACGCGGGGCCAGGTGTCGGCGGCGCCGTTGCGGGTGGTGCCGAATCCGGTGTCGCGCTCGAAGGAAGAGCGCCGGGCTTTTGAAAAGAAGGCCACGAAGGACAAGGAAGACGCAGCGAAGAAGAAACAAGCGGCTGAGTGATTGAAGATAAAAAAGCGCGGTCATCGACCGCGCTTTTTTTATTTATGGACCGCTAACTCTGGCCGCTTACCACCGATATCCGGTTCCGAAGCCCACGCCGGTTCCCCAGCCCGAGCCCCATCCGCCGGTGGAGTAGCCGCCGTAGACGCTGACCGGTGCCCGGTAATACTGCGACGCCGCCTGCGCGGCGGCATCGTAGCTCATGGCCTGCTGCTGTTCGGCGAGCGCCTGCCGGTCGATCTGGTTATAACGTTCCTGCTCTTCCTTCGACAACGGCTGCGGCGGCTGCGTCTGCGCGGCAGGCAGGCGGCTGTAGATGGGCGAAGGGCCGGGCGGGTCCATCATGCAACCGGCGAGCAACGCGACGGCCACGACCGACACCGACAGACCCCGGAACAACAAAGCGCTTTTCATTTCGACCTCCACCGGGCCGGACAACTGGACAGGCTCGAATCATATCGTGCCAGATCACTCGCGGGCAGTGTCCGGGCGATGCCAACTGCGGGCGGCCCGAAGCGGCCGATCCCGAAAAATCCCTTGAAAATCAAGCCTCAATGCCGCTGTTGAGATGCCTCGCTCACGCCTTGTGAGAGTTCTTTTGCGACAAAAAGTTGCGCAACGTCGACCGGGTCGAACTCGTAGCGCTGATTGCAGAACTCGCAATGCACTTCGACCGTGCCGCGCTCGTCGATTACGCCATCCACTTCCTCGCGGCCGAGCATCTTCAGCATCGAGCCAACCTTCTCGCGCGAGCACGAGCACTGGAAACGCGTTGCTGCCGGCTCGAAATGCTGCACGTTCTCCTGCCAGAAAAGGCGCCGGAACAGGGTTTCCGGCTCTTCCTTGAGCATCTCGGCGCTCGACAGCGTGCCGCCGAGATGGCAGACGCGCTGCCACGTATCCGCATCATGCTCGCCGGGATGGGGCACGATGCCGCCGTCGCCAGGAAGCTTCTGCAGCAACATCCCGACCGCGCGGTCCGTGTTCGCCGCAAGCCACATGCGCGTGTCGAGCTGCTCGGAATGATGCATGTAGTGTTCCAGCACTTCGGCCATCGACGCGAGTGGCCCATGTTCGCCCGACAGCGGCACGATGCCCTGATACGGCTGCTGTCCCGGCTTTTTGGCGCCCGGATCGAGCGTGATCACGCAGCGGCCGTGGCCGTGCTGGTTGAGCAGGTCGGGCAGCGTCATGTCGTCGCCGATGAGCGCTTCGGCGCCGGCGACGAGCTTCGCCGTCGCGCGCAGCGACAGGTCCGAGTTGCACTGCACGACCAGCATCTTGACCGGCCCGTCGCCGTAGATCTGCATGATGAGCGTGCCGTCGAACTTGAGATTCGCCGACAGGAGCGCACACGCGGCCATCATTTCCCCGAGCAGGTTGCGCACGGGCAGCGGGTACGAGCGGCGCGCGAGCACTTCCTGCCAGGTGTCGCGCAGCGAGACGATCTCGCCGCGCACGGGCGCCGCGTTGAACATGAATTTCTGCAACTGGTCGTTCACAACTCTTCCTTGATCGATGCGGCGGGAAACCTCGATGCGGGTTCGGTATCAGCCGATTCGCACGAGTTGCGCCTTGTAGTATTCGCGTCGGTCCGTGTAACTGCGGGTGGCCGACTGCATGCGGGCGATATCCGCCTCGGTGATTTCGCGCACCGCCTTCGCAGGCGACCCGATAATCAGCGTGTTGTCGGGAAACACCTTGCCTTCCGTCACCACCGCGCCCGCGCCAACCAGACAGTTGCGGCCGATGACCGCACCATTCAAGACCACGGCCTGAATTCCGATCAGCGAGCCTTCCTTGATGGTGCAGCCATGCAGCATCGCCTGGTGGCCGACCGTGACGTTCGCTTCGATCGTCAGCGGAAAGCCGGGGTCGGCGTGCAGGATCGCGTTTTCCTGGACATTGCTGCCGCGTCCGACGACGATCGGCTCGTTGTCGCCGCGCAGTGCCGCGCCGAACCAGACGCTCGCGTTCTCTTCCAGCGTGACGCGGCCGATGATCGTCGCGGTATCCGCGAGGAACACGCTTTCGTGGATCGTGGGGGCTTCTTCGCCGAGCTTGTAGATGGCCAACTATGTCTCCTTAGCGGTCTGGGCGATGCTCGGGTTGGAGCACCGATGGCTGCCGGCGCCGGCGCTACAATGCCGGGCGGCGGTGTGCTTTTAGGCAATGTCTGATGCGCAAAGCGCTATTTTAGCCGTTTGCGCGGTAAAGCCGCCGTCGCGGGCGCGGGCGACGCGCAGGGCGGCGGTCCGTCGATCGAGTTTGAATGTCCTTTTCCATGTCCACTGATTCCTCTTCATTTCCCTGTGCGCGTCAGACGGCGCTCGACATCCTTCGCGAGCGCGATCCGCAGACGAAAGCCACGCGCGCCCGTCCGCTTTACGACGCGGCGCGGGACGGGAAGGCGGTGATCGAACCGTCGTTGCAGTTGAGCGAGCCTGCGGACTTGCCTGGCCGCCCCGAACGGCCGCCGCTCGTCGAACCGGGTTCGCTGAAGCGCCGCGGCATGCAGTCCGAAGCGGGGCGCGCCGTGCTCCTGCACGCGCTCGCGCATATCGAATTCAACGCGATCAACCTGGCGCTCGACGCCGTCTGGCGTTTCGCGTCGATGCCGGACGATTTTTATCTCGACTGGTTGAAAGTAGCGGCGGAAGAAGCGCATCATTTTTCGCTGCTGAACACGCGGCTCGGGGAATTCGGGCATGTCTACGGCGACTTCCCGGCGCACGACGGCCTTTGGGAAATGGCCGAACGCACCTGCGGCGACGTCCTCGCGCGCATGGCGCTTGTGCCGCGCACGCTGGAGGCACGCGGCCTCGATGCGTCGCCGCCGATCCGCAAGCGTCTCGCACAGGCGGGCGACCACGCATCGGCGGCAATCCTCGACGTGATCCTTGAAGACGAGATCGGCCACGTGCTGATCGGCAACCGCTGGTTTCGTCATCTGTGCGATGCGGCGGGCGCCGATCCGCATCCCACCTACGCGCGCCTCGCCGAGCAGTACCACGCGCCGAAACTCCGCGGGCCGTTCAACTTCGAAGCGCGCCGCGACGCCGGCTTCGACGAAGCGGAACTGCGTGCGCTGGCCGGGCTGGACGGCTGAATCCATCTCGAAAAGGTTCGCTGCTGGCTATAATCGAACGATCATTCCTTTCTGGATCGACCCAATGCGTGTGTCTTCTTCCGATTTCGTCGATGCGCGCGGCGTGCGTCTGCACATACGGCGCTGGGGCGCCCCCGACGCGCCGACGCTCTTCATGCTGCACGGCTGGATGGACGTCGCGGCGTCGTTCCAGTTCGTCGTCGATGCGCTCGGCGACGGCTGGCAGGTGATCGCGCCCGATGGGCGCGGCTTCGGGCTGTCGGCGTGGCCGGTTGCGGAGCGCGGCGGCGGGAGCTACTGGTTCCAGGACTATCTCGCGGACCTCGACGTCATCCTCGACCGCTACGCGCCGCATGGCGAAGTGAACCTGGTCGGCCACAGCATGGGCGCGAACGTCGTCGCGCTGTATGCGGGCGTGCGGCCGCAGCGAGTGCGGCGCGTGGTCGATCTCGAAGGCTTCGGGCTTGCCGCCGCCGATCCGAAGCGCTCCCCGGCGCGCATCGCGCAATGGCTCGACGACCTGCGCGTGCCGCCCGAACTGCGGACCTACGCCACGCTCGAGGAAGTCGCCGAGCGCCTGATCCGCACCAACCCGCGTCTTGCCCGGACACGTGCCCGGTTTCTCGCGCAGCACTGGTCGAAACAGGCGGACGACGGCCGTTACCGCCTGCTCGCCGATCCGGCGCACAAGTTGCGCGGGCCGTTGCTGTATCGGCTGGATGAAGTGATGGCGGCTTGGTCGCAGGTGCGCGCGAAGGTGCTGCACGTCGAGGCGGCGCGGTCGCAGACGCTCACGATGTTCGCGGGCAATCTTCCGGTCGACGAGTTCAAGACACGTTTTTCGGCTTTTCCGGACTGGCGCGAGGCCATTGTCGGCGACGCGGGACACATGCTGCACCATGACCAGCCGGAGCAGGTCGCGGCGCTGATCGCGGATTTTTGCGCGTAAGAGCCCGCACGGACTGAAACTTGCATTGCAGTAGAATGTTAGCCATGCACATGAAGCCCACGATGAACGCCGATCTCCACTGCCATTCCACTGTTTCCGACGGCCAGCTCACGCCCGCGCGGGTTGCGGAGCGTGCGCACGCGGGCGGCGTGACGCTGTGGGCGCTCACCGATCACGACCAGTTGGGCGGCCAGCGCGAGGCGCGCGAGGCGGCCGAGGCGCTCGGCATGCAGTACCTGAGCGGCGTCGAGATCTCGGTGACGTGGGCGGGGCGCACGGTGCACGTCGTCGGCCTGAACGTCGACCCTGAGAACCAGGAACTGCTCGACGGGCTCGCCGCCACGCGCGACGGCCGTGCCGCGCGGGGTGTCGCGATCGGCGAGGCGCTGGAGAAAGTCGGCATTCCAAATGCGTACGAAGGCGCGCTGCGTTACGTCAGCGATCCGAAGATGATTTCACGCACCCACTTCGCGCGCTATCTGGTGGAGGAAGGGCTTGCGCAGTCCACGTCGGACGTGTTCGCGCGCTACCTGGGCGAGGGCAAGCCGGGCTACGTCGGCCATCGCTGGTCGAAGCTGCCGGACGCCGTCAAGTGGATCAAGGGGGCGGGCGGCGAGCCGGTGATCGCGCATCCCGGCCGTTACGATTATTCGCCAACAGAATTCGCCGCACTGTTCGACGAATTCATACAGTTGGGCGGCGGCGCCATCGAAGTCGTGACCGGCAGCCACACGCCGGACCAGTATCGAGAGTACGCGGATGTGGCGCGCCGCTATGGTTTTTACGCGTCGCGCGGATCGGACTTCCACGGCGCCGGCGAGGGCCGCATTGACCTCGGCCAGCTTCCGCCGCTTCCATCCGATCTCAAGCCGGTCTGGGAGCGCTGGCTCTGACAGCTCGCGGTGCGCTGCAAGGCGCAAAGCTGGCACGCTTCTCGCATGTTCCACCCGTGCTATCCAATGCTGGGGCCACATCATGCAGCACGCCAGTTTTCGCGTCCTGAATCGCACCGAACCGTCCGGTCTTCGCGAACGTTGCGCGGACACGCGTCCCGCCGCGTCCCGCGTCAAGCGACATCATAAAAACCACGCCGCCATGTCTCAATTCTTTCGCATTCATCCGGACAATCCACAGCCGCGCCTGATCAACCAGGCGGTGCAGATCATCAACGACGGCGGCGTGATCGCGATGCCGACCGATTCGAGCTATGCGCTCGCCTGTCATCTCGACGACAAGGACGCCGTCGAGCGCATCCGCCGCATCCGCGGGCTCGACGAGAAGCAACTGCTCTCTTTGCTCGTGCGCGACCTGTCGCAGCTCGCCAATTTCGCGCAGGTCGACAACCGGCAGTATCGGCTGATCAAATCGGTGACGCCGGGGCCGTATGTGTTCGTACTGCAGGCGACCAAGGAAGTGCCTCGGCGGCTCTCGCATCCGTCGCGCAAGACGATCGGGCTGCGCGTGCCCGAGCACGCCATCACGCTGGCGCTGCTCGAAGCGCTCGGCCAGCCGCTGCTCGGCTCGACGCTGATCCTGCCGCCCGACACCGAGCCGCTCAACGACGCCGAGGAAATCCGCGACCGCCTCGAAAAGCAGATCGACCTCGTGATCGATGCGGGCGCTTGCGCCGCGGAGCCGTCGACGGTCATCGACCTGACCGGCGCCGCACCGGTGCTGGTGCGCCCGGGCCGCGGAAGTCTGGAGCCGTTCGGCCTTACTGCGGAAAGCTGAGCCCGACCCCTGAGCTTCGCCCCTGAGCCTGACGGCATAAAATCGGGCGAAATTTCCCGACAGGAGGCATCATCTGCGTTCGCCTCCCGCAATTTGCCGCAAGCGGGCCCGAAACCCGCCCACCTATGCCTGCCCACGCTCGCCGCGCGCAACCGTGACTTTCCCGCCATGAGTGGCGCCTGAACTGCAAGATACGCTTGATAGAATAGCGAGCTATGGATTCTTCCCTGATACAGACAATCGCGGTCTACGCGCTCCCGGTGATCTTCGCGATCACGCTGCACGAGGCCGCGCACGGCTACGTTGCGCGCCTGCTCGGCGACAACACCGCTTACGTGCTCGGCCGCGTGTCCTTCAATCCGATGCGTCACATCGACCCCATCGGCACCATCGTCATTCCTATCGTCCTGTACTTCGTGACGAGCGGCGCATTCATGTTCGGCTACGCGAAGCCCGTGCCCGTCGCGTTCGGCAACCTGCGCAATCCGCGCTGGGGCAGCCTCTGGGTCGCGGCCGCGGGACCTGCCAGCAACTTCGTGCAGGCGCTCGTATGGGGCGTGATCGCGGTCATGCTGGCGGGCTTTCACGTCGACGAAGCGTTTTTCACGCGCATGGCGGCGGCCGGCGTCGGCGTGAATCTCGTGCTCGGCGTGCTGAACCTCTTTCCGCTGCCGCCGCTCGACGGCGGCCGCGTGCTGATGGCGCTCCTGCCGGTTCGCGCCTCGCTCACCCTGCAGCGGCTCGAGCCTTACGGTTTTTTCATCGTGATGGCGCTCGTCGTGACGGGCGTGCTCACGCGCTACTGGCTCGGCCCGCTCGTGAACGTGGGCTACGCGGCGGTGTCGGCCATCCTGAATCCCTTTGCTTCGTTCTTTCTATAAAACCATGTTCCCTGACCGTATCTTCTCAGGCATGCGGCCGACCGGCTCGCTGCATCTCGGCCACTATCACGGCGTGCTGAAAAACTGGGTGCGGCTGCAGTCCGAATACCCATGCTTTTTCGCGGTCGTCGACTGGCACGCGCTCACGACGCACTACGAAACGCCCGAAGTGATCGAGCAGAACGTCTGGGAAGTGCTGATCGACTGGCTCGCGTCCGGCATCGACCCGGCGCAGGCTACGCTGTTCATCCAGAGCCGCGTGCCGGAGCATGCGGAACTGTCGCTGTTGCTCGGCATGGGCACGCCGCTCGGCTGGCTCGAACGCGTGCCGACCTACAAGGAACAGATCGAGAAGCTGCGCGAAAAGGACCTGTCGACGTACGGCTTTCTCGGCTATCCGGTGCTGATGGCCGCCGACATCCTGCTGTATCGCGCGTCGCTGGTGCCGGTCGGCGAGGACCAGGTGCCGCACGTCGAGATGACGCGTGAGATCGCGCGCCGCTTCAACTACCTGTACGGCCGCGAGAAGGACTTCGAGGAGAAGGCGCTCGACGCCGCGAAAAAACTCGGCGGCAAGCGGGCGAAGCTGTATCACGAGTTGCGCGTCGCGTACCAGCAGGAAGGCGACGACGAAGCGCTCGAACAGGCTCGCGCGATGTTGCAGGAGTCGCAGAGCCTGTCGATGAGCGATCGCGAGCGGCTGTTCGGCTATCTCGAAGGCGCGCGCAAGATCATTCTCGTCGAGCCGCAGGTGCTGCTCACGGCCGAGTCGCGCATGCCGGGCCTCGACGGCCAGAAGATGTCGAAGTCCTACGGCAACACGATCGGCCTGCGCGAAGACGCGGAGACGATCGCGAAAAAGGTCCGCACGATGCCGACCGATCCGGCGCGCGTGCGCCGCACCGACCCGGGCGATCCGGACAAATGCCCGGTGTGGAAGCTGCATCAGGCCTATACCGACGAAGCCACCCACGAATGGGTCCAGAAGGGCTGCCGCACGGCGGGAATCGGCTGTCTCGACTGCAAGCAGCCGGTGATCGAAGGCATCCTGCGCGAACAGCAGCCGATGCTCGAGCGCGCGCAAAAGTACATGGACGATCCGTCGCTCTTGCGCGCGATCGTCGCCGATGGCTGCGACAAGGCGCGCAAGTTCGCGACCGAAACCATGCGCGACGTGCGCGAGGCGATGGGCCTGTCGTACAACTGATGGCGGACGGGTTGAACGTCCCGAGCGCATGGGTGAGGCAGTGGGCGCATCTCGTCGAGGCGGGCGGCACGGTGCTCGACGTCGCGGCGGGCAGCGGCCGGCACGCGCGCTGGTTTGCGTCGCGCGGTCATGCGGTGCTCGCCGTCGATCGCGACGAGGAAGCGCTTCGCTCGATGGCGGACGCCGCTCGCATCTCGACGCTTGCCGCCGACCTGGAAAACGCCGCGTGGCCCTTAAAGGCCGATGAACGGTTCGCCGCGGTCGTCGTGACGAACTACCTGCATCGGCCGCTGTTTGCGCATCTCGCCGGTGCGCTCGCGCCCGGCGGCGTGCTGATCTACGAAACCTTCGCGGTGGGCAACGAAAGCGTCGGCAAGCCGTCGAATCCGGCGTTCCTCCTGAAGCCCGGCGAGCTGCTCGATGCCTTTCATCCGCGCTTGCGGATCATCGCTTATCAGGATGGCTTTGCGAGCGTTCCGCGCGCATCCTATGTGCAGCGAATCTGCGCGGTCCGCGAGCCGGACCGATCCTCAACCGGCCTCACCATTCGTAACAATGCGTCTTACCCGCCGCGTTACGAGTTGGCGGGCTAATCCGCTACAATCGCGGTTTACCCATTAAATCATAGCGTTTCATGACAAACGGAACACACGGCGGCATCCAGCTCCGCGGCAGCATTCCTGCCATCGTCACACCGATGCACGAGGACGGTAGTCTCGATCTGCCGGCGTTTCGAAAGCTGATCGACTGGCATGTCACGGAAGGCTCGAACGGCCTCGTCGTGGTGGGCACGAGCGGCGAATCGGCCACGCTCTCGGTCGAAGAACACGTGCTGATGATCCAGACGGCGGTCGAGCACACGGCCGGGCGCTTTCCGATCATCGCGGGCGCGGGCGGCAACTCCACGTCGGAAGCCATCGAACTGTCGAAGGCGGCGAAGAAAGTCGGCGCCGACGCGACGCTCCAGGTCGTCCCGTATTACAACAAGCCGACGCAGGAAGGCATGTATCGCCATTTCGCGAAGATCGCGGAATCGGTCGACCTGCCGGTCGTGCTGTACAACGTGCCGGGCCGCACGGTTGCCGACATGAGCAACGAAACGATCCTGCGTCTCGCGGGCGTGCCGGGCATCATCGGCGTGAAGGAAGCGACGGGCAACATCGATCGCGCCGCGCATCTGATCAAGTATGCGCCCGCGGGTTTCGGCATTTTCAGCGGCGACGATCCCACCGCGATCGCGCTGATGCTGCTCGGCGGCCACGGCAATATTTCGGTGACGGCGAACGTCGCGCCGAAGGCGATGAGCCAGCTTTGCCGCGCGGCGCTCGAAGGCGACGCGATCACTGCGCGCAAGATTCACCTGAGCCTCTTGTCGCTTCACAAGCAGCTTTTCTGCGAATCGAATCCGATTCCGGCGAAGTGGGCGCTCCAGGAAATGGGGCGCATGGCCGGCGGAATCCGCCTGCCGCTCACGCCGCTCGACGCGCGCTATCACGACATCGTGCGTGACGCGTTGCGCGAAACAGGGCTCCTGGCCTGATGGCTCGCGGCGGCGCACACAGAACCATCGGACCGTGCCGCCGCAAATCATCGAAACCAGCCACGCAGCCCGTCATCAACCGCCCGTTATCTACCCCGTTCCCGGCATCTGCTCCAGGCAACGCGCTTTCAGCATCACGAAGGACCCCATGAAACGATCCGCACTTTCCACTCACGCCACGCGCCTGGGCGCGTTGTCGCTTGGCCTTGCCACGGTCGTCGCGCTCTCCGGTTGCGATACGCTCAACGACTGGCTCGCCCCCGACCGCGTCAACTACAAGGCCGCCGAAACCGCGCCGAACCTGAACGTGCCGAACGACCTCTCGACCGCCAACATCAGCCAGCGCTACGCCGCGCCGCCGAAGGTCAACTCGCTTGGCGGCGGCACGGAGCGCGCGCTCACGCCCGCCGGCAACGCAACGCTCGGCGTGCCGAGCGCGCAGGACCCGTACGGCATGCACGTCGAAATCGACGGCGATCGCCGCTGGCTCGTCGTCGATGGCCGCACGCCGGACCAGATCTGGCCGCAACTGCAGGAGTTCTGGCAGGACAACGGCTTCACGCTGAAAACCGACGCGCCGCAGACCGGCATCATGACGACCGACTGGGCCGAGAACCGCGCGAACATCCCGGACGACTGGTTCAGGAACAGCATCGGCAAGCTGATGGACTTCGCGTATTCGTCGGGTACGCGCGACATGTTCCGCACGCAGGTCGATCGCGCGGCGGACGGCTCGACCGACATCTCCGTCACGCACAGCGCGATGGAAGAAGTGCTGACGGGTCAGGACAAGACGTCGTCGCGCTGGGAGGCGCGTCCGCGCAATCCGGCGCTCGAAGCGGCGTTCCTCGCGAAGATCATGGAGAAGTTCGGCCTGACCGACGCGCAAGCGAAGCAGTTGATCACCCAGGCGCGTCCGGCCGGCGCGAAGGTGGCGGTCGAGCAGTCGGGCAGTGCGTCGACGCTCGATATCGCCGAGCCGTTCGATCGCGCATGGCTGCGCGTGGGTCTCGCGCTCGATCGCACGAACTTCACCGTCGACAACCGCGATCGCGAGAAGGGCCTGTACTACGTGCACTACTCGGATTCGACGCAGGAGCTGAAGAAGGATGGACTCTTCGGCAAGTTCTTCTCGAGCAACACGCCGAAGCCGACCCGCCAGTTCCTCGTCAACGTGCGTCCGAAAGCGGATTCGATTACGCAGGTCGCCGTCGTCGATGCGAACGGTCAAGTGGATGCATCGACCGATGCGCAGCGCATCGTCTCGCTGCTGCATGCCCAGTTGAACTGAGCACGCGCCGTGCGATTCGCCAGTCTCGGCAGCGGCAGCGAAGGCAATGCGTTGCTGGTCGAGTCACAGTGCGGCACGACGACCACGCGAATCCTCCTCGATTGCGGTTTTTCAGCGAAGGAAGTCGAACGCCGGCTCGGCCGGATCGGGCTGCGCGTCGACGATCTCGACGCGATCCTGATCACGCATGAACACACGGACCACATCGGCTGCGCACTGACGCTCGGCCGGAAGTGGTCCATTCCGCTTCATATGAGCTGGGGCACGGCGCGCGCGACCGGCGCCGACGAGGCGAGCGTCGACCTGCACGTGCTGTGGGGCGACGAGAGCGTCGCTATCGGGAACCTGAGCGTGCTGCCGTACACGGTGCCGCATGACGCTCGCGAACCGCTGCAATACGTCTTCTCCGACGGCGCGTGCCGTCTCGGTGTCCTGACCGACGTCGGTGTCTCGACGCCGCATATCACGAGCGTTCTCTCGGGCTGTGACGCGCTCGTCCTCGAATCCAATCACGACCTTCAAATGCTGGCGACGAGCCGTTATCCGGCGTCGTTGAAGGCGCGCATCGGCGGCATGCATGGGCATTTGAACAACGACGCGGCCGCAGAAATACTCGCCTCGCTCGATCGTTCGAAGCTGCGTCATCTGGTGGCGGCGCATCTCAGCCAGCAGAACAACCTGCCGCATCTCGCGCAGGCGGCCTTGTCGGCGGTGCTGGGGGCTTCGTCCGCGGAAGTGGTCGTCGCGACTCAGGCGGACGGCTTCGACTGGCTCACGCTATAAGTGACGAGCCGTGCAGAAAGCGCGCATGGCGCAGGCGTAAAAAAACCGGCTCGAGAGCCGGTTTTTTTACGCAAGTCCCGCTAGGAGACCCGCATGCAAACCTTACTGGCTTGCGCCCGATGCCGGAGCGGCCATCGCGCCCGAAGCAGCAGCGGAAGCGTCGCTTGCAGCGGCGCTGGCGTCGCTTGCGGCAGCCGATGCGCTCGATGCTGCGGTGTTTGCGTCCGATGCAGCAGCAGCCGGTGCCGAAGCAGCCGACGTATCGCTTGCAGCGCCCGGAGCAGCCGTATCGCTAGACTTGTTGCATGCAGCAAGCGCAACAGCAGCCAACAGGGATGCTACGAGGAGAGATTTCTTCATGATCACGTCCTTTTATGGTTAAAGGTAAGCAACAGCGCAAAGTACCGGTAATGTGTGCTCCAACACCGACCAGGGCCGCTGTGGAGACCCACATTTTATTGGAGAGTGTGAGACTTCCCACGGCTTGGGCGGAAATTATATGGCCTTTCGTACCGACCGTCGATAAATGCGGGGCCAATACGTTGTCTTTCTCATACAAATTTCCACATTGCGGAACAGCAAAGTCGCTTAGTCAGGCGTAAGCGTCTGCCTGAATCCAGCCCGCACGATACCACTCGTGCAGCAAGGCTGTCATTGACGAATCGTCTGCAAGTGTTACAAAGCGTTTCGCCTCCAGAAGCCGGTTATCGGCCAATTCGGGCAGCCATTTTTTGAGTTTCGCATCGAGTATTTCTGCTTCTCCATTGAGGAAATACGATCGCTTGTTGTAAAGCAGAATACTTTTTCGATCGAGCCTCAAGCCGGACTTCTTTGCACGCTCGACAAACTTTTGCTCACTCAATGGGCGAGCAGGCGGATCGAAGACCACATTCGCTTTCGGCTCGCTCAAATACGATCCGAGAAACGACGCCACATCTTTTTCGTCCCAACTGACGGTTGCAAGGATCGCGCCAACCCGTTCGACGAGCAAAGGCGGCAACTCGGCCGGATGGGCGACGGGTTCCTGCTTCGGATCGCGATAATGAGCGGCGGCGCCGTTGGCGTCCCCTGCGCGCTCCGCCAGGTGATAGAGAAACTGGCCGGTCAGTTCCTGCGTGGACGGCGCGCGAAAGCCGATCGACGCGGTCATGCATTCGCCTTCGGCCACGCCGTCGTGGGCGATATGCGGCGGCAGGTACAGCATATCGCCCGGCTCCAGCACCCACTCTTCTTCCGCGTCGAAATGCTGTAAAACTTTCAACGGAAGTCCCGGTTTTAGCGAGAGATCGCGCTGCGCGCCGATTCGCCAGCGGCGCTTGCCGTGCACCTGCAGCAGGAACACGTCATAGGAGTCGAAATGCGCGCCGACGCCGCCGCCATCGGTCGCGTAGGAGATCATGAGATCGTCGAGGCGAGCGTCCGGAATGAAGCGAAAGCGGTTCATCAGCGCGTGGGCGCGGTCGTCGTGCAGGTTCACCCCTTGCACGAGCAGAGTCCATTCGCGCTTTTTCACCGACGGCAATTCGTCAGGCGCAAAGGGGCCATGTTCCAGCGCCCACGTGTTACGAAAATGGGTGATGAGGCGCGACTCGACGTCGTCGAGATCGGCGAGTTCGAACAGGTCTTCGCGCGCAAGCGGTGCCTGGATATCGGGAATCGCCTGGCGGATCAGGAGCGGCTTTTTCTGCCAGTAACGACGCATGAACTGCGTCGGCGTCTGGTTGCCCAGCAAGGGGGTGACTTCATCCGGGAGCGGCGCGTTCAGCCGGCCGGCGGTTGCTTCAGGGGGCCGCTTTGGCATCGTATAATTAAGGCTTGTATCTTGGAGAATCCAATGAAAATCGCAAAAGACACCGTCGTATCAGTCGCCTACAAGCTCTCGGATGCGCAGGGCAATCTGATCGAGGAAAGCGAAGAGCCGATGGTCTATCTGCACGGCGGCTATGATGGCACGTTCCCCAAGATCGAGGAAGCGCTGGACGGCCAGGAAGCTGGCTATCAGACGCAGATCCAGCTTGAACCCGTGGACGCTTTTGGCGAGTACGATCCCGATCTCGTGAAGGTCGAGGCGCGCAACCGCTTTCCCGAACCGCTGGAAGTCGGCATGCAGTTCGAAGGCACGCCCGAAGACGGCGAAGACGACATCGATTCGCTGATCTACACGGTGACCGACGTCGCTGAAGACAAGGTCGTGCTCGACGGCAATCATCCGCTCGCGGGCATGGCGCTGCGTTTCGCGCTGTCGGTGCAGGAGGTGCGCACCGCGACCGAAGACGAAATCGAACACCAGCACGCGCATGGCGCCGATGGCCTCGAAATCCTCGACGAGGACGAAGACGATGCCGACGATGAACCGGGCAAGGAGTCAGGTCCGACACTGCATTAAGCACTTGAACCGAAGCGAATCGAAGCGAATTGAATGAAGCAGGGCGCAGCAACGGCTGCGCCCTTTTTCATGGTGCGCTCATTCTTCAGCCGCGCTTGCCGGATTCCCGCGGTAGGTGCCGTTCTGAACACCCGAGGCGGGCGTCGGCAGCATCGGGGGCAATGCTTGCGGCGGATTGAGGAGCGGCGGCAGTGAAGGTTGCGAAGGTTGCGAAGGTTGCGTAGAAGGCGGCAAGCCCGGCGGCACGGGGAGCGACGCCGGCAGGTCGTCGCGAGGCTGGGGCGGCGCGGGGTTGGTCGTCGTCGGCTCGCTCGTTTCGATGGCCGGCTCGGCGGATCGCGCGCCGGCGCGCGCGGGCATCTCGCGCACCCGCAGCCTGAACGGCGGACGCCAGCCTGGATCCGTCTGCACTTCGAGCCATTGCCCTTGCGGTTTCTTGAGCGCGATCGCGATCCGCGTCAGGTTGCCGACGACCGTGCCCTTTTCGTCACGGAGCGGCTGGTCGATACGAAAGCCGCCCGGCACCGGCGTTTCGGAGCCGTGAATCACGATCACAGGACCGCGAAACAGTTCGGCCACCTTGACGAGGCTGCGCTTGAACTCGACAAAGCCGTCGTGCGGCTGGCTGCTGCGAGTGAAACGCAGCCACGAGAAGCGGTCGCGTCGCTCGTAGCGCGCGAAATCCGGATCGCCTTGCAGGATGACGACGAGCGCGCGCTGCTCCGAACGCCGCGCCGATTCCGCCGCATGCTGGAGCCAGAACGCGTTCGCCACCGACCGGTCTTCGTACTCGCCGTTGCGTCCGCCGGCCGTCAGGTAGTGGTTGTTCGGGCCTGGTGCATTGATGCCGATGAACGCGACCCCCTGCGCCTGCCAGCGCACGTTCTCGCGAAACGGACGAAAGCGCGCGACTTCGCTCTCGCGCGTCACGGAAAGCGATACGGTCCCGAGCGAATTCGAGTCGCCGAAGAACAATTGCCGCATGAAGTCGAGCCGCTCGACGGGGTCGTAGCCGCCGGCTTGCGCGAGACCGCAATCGGCCCAGTCGTGCTGGCCCGGCACGAGGACGAGCGGCGTGCGCGACGCATCGAGCAGGTCGTGCCGCGCTTCATAGACCTTGTCGCGGCACGCCTCGGCGGGACCCTTGACGTTGCCGTCGTAGACAATGAACGACACCTCGTGCTCGCGCGCGATCTCATCGAGCATGTGCCGCACGGGCGCTTCGTCGGCGGGTCGGGTCAGCGCATCGGCGACGATGGCGAAGGTCAGCGGCCCGTCTTGCGCGGCCGCGTGCTGCATCAATGCGCCGCACACCAATGCGGCGAGCAATGCGCGCGCCCTCATGCGTTCGACGCATGGCGAGCGCGCGGGCGAAATCATCTCAACGCGATGCATCCGGCGCGAGCGTCGCCAGTTCATGCAGTTCGTAGAGCAGATCGAGTGCCTCGCGTGGACGCAGGTCGTTCGGATCGAGCGCGCGCAGCTTCTCCAGCACCGGATGCTCCGCCGCCGCCACGACCGGCTCAGGCTCCACGGCATCCTCCACATACGGTGCCGCCGCGAACAGATCGAATTGCGGCGACGGCTGTCCGATCGACTGCTGCTCCAGATGCACGAGATGCTTGCGCGCGGCACGGATCACCGCCGACGGCACGCCAGCCAGTTGCGCGACCTGCAGGCCGTAGCTCTGGTTGGCGGGCCCGTCGTTCACGGCATGCAGGAAGACAATGCCGTGATCGTGCTCGACCGCCGACAGATGCACGTTCGCCGCGTGGGAAAACTCGTTCGGCAACTGCGTCAATTCGAAGTAGTGCGTGGCGAAAAGGGTATAGCAGTTGTTGTGCGACAGCAGATGCCGCGCGATGGCCCACGCGAGCGCGAGACCGTCGAAGGTCGACGTGCCGCGGCCGATTTCGTCCATCAGCACGAGGCTCGACGCGCTCGCGTCGTTGAGGATCGCGGCCGCTTCGGTCATCTCGACCATGAACGTGGAGCGGCCACCGGCCAGATCGTCGGCGGCGCCGATGCGCGTGAAGATGCGGTCGAGCACGCCGAAGCGCGCGCGTTTTGCCGGCACGTAGCTGCCGACATACGCCATCAGCGCGATCAGCGCGGTTTGCCGCATGAACGTCGATTTACCGCCCATGTTCGGGCCGGTGATCAGCAAGAGCTTGCGTTCGGTGGAGAGACAACAGTCGTTGGCGATGAACTGCTCGACCTGCGCTTCGACGACCGGATGCCGTCCCTGTTCGATGTCGATGCCCGCATCGGCGGCGAACTCGGGCGCGACCCAGTCGAGCGCGCGTGCCCGTTCGGCGAATGCGCCGAGCAAATCGAGCTCCGCCAGCGCCCCGGCGACGCGCTGGCAATCCGCGATGAACGGCAAGAGGCTTTGCAGCAGCGCGTCGTACAGCGCGCGCTCGCGGGCGAGCGCGCGTTCCTGCGCGGAGAGCGCCTTGTCCTCGAACGCCTTCAACTCCGGCGTGATGTAGCGCTCGGCGTTCTTCAGCGTCTGGCGGCGGCGATAGTCGTCGGGGACCTTGTCGGTCTGGCCGCGCGTCACTTCGATGTAGAAGCCATGCACCTTGTTGTACTCGACCCGCAAGTTGCCGATGCCGGTGCGCGTGCGTTCGCGTGTTTCCAGGTCGATCAGGAACTGGTCGCAGTTTTCGGAGATGTCGCGAAGCTCGTCGAGGTCGGCGTCGTAGCCGCGCGCGATCACGCCGCCGTCGCGAATCAGCGCGGCAGGCTCGGGCGCGATGGCGGCGGCGAGCAAGTCGAGACATTCGGGCGACGGTTCGAGCGCGGCATCGATGCGTTCGAGCGCAGCCGCGTGCAGGCTCACGGCGCTCACCTGTTCGCGCAGCGTGGGCAATGCAGCGAACGTGTCGCGCAGGCTCGACAGATCACGCGGCCGCGCCGACAGCAGCGCAAGCCGTCCGGTGATCCGTTCGATGTCCGATATCTGCCGCAGCGACGAACGCAGCGTGTCGAGACTCGCACCCGGCGGCGCGTCGAGCAACGCGCCGATCGCCTGCTGACGCGCACGCGCGATCGATGCATCACGGGGCGGATGATGCAGCCAGTGGCGCAACAGGCGGCTGCCCATCGTCGTGCAGCAGGTATCGAGGAGCGAGCAGAGCGTCGGCGATTCGGTGCCGCGCAGAGTTTCAGTGAGTTCGAGATTGCGCCGCGTTGCGGGATCGAGCCCGATGTATTCGGATTCGTGCTCGACCTTGAGACTGCGGATATGCCTGAGTTGCTGGCCCTGCGTCGCGGCGGCGTAGAGCAGCAGCGCGCCCGCCGCGCCGCACGCGCAGGTGAGCGAATGCGCGCCGAAGCCGTCGAGGCTCGCGACGTCGAGTTGCTCGCAAAGCCGCTGGCCGCCGGAGACGACGTCGAAATGCCATGCGGGCACCCGCGTCGTCGCGCCGATGCCCGGCACGCTGAACGACGCGCCGATATCGGTGATCGAATCGGCGATCAGCGTCTCGGCCGGCCGGATGCGCTCGAGCGCCGCGCCAACTTCTTCAGGCGCGACTTCCGCGAGACGCAGCGCGCCGCTCGCGAGGTTGAGCCACGCGAGCCCGACGCTCGTCACCACGCCGCGTCGGTTGTGCGATGGGCACAGCGCGAGCAGATAGACGTCGCTCTTGTCGGAAAGCAGCGCGGCATCGGTGAGCGTGCCGGGCGTGACGACGCGCACGACCTTGCGTTCGACCGGACCTTTCGAGGTCGCCGGGTCGCCGATCTGTTCGCAGATCGCGACCGACTCGCCGAGCTTCACGAGTTTCGCGAGGTATTGCTCGCACGCGTGATGCGGCACGCCCGCCATCTTGATCGGATTGCCGCCCGATGCGCCGCGCTGCGTGAGCGTCAGGTCGAGCAGGCGCGCGGCCTTTTCGGCGTCGTCGAAAAAGAGCTCGTAGAAATCGCCCATCCGATAAAAAACGAGCGTGCCGGGATGCTCCGATTTGATGCGAAGGTATTGCTGCATCATCGGCGTGTGATGCGACAGATCGACTGTCGCCGCCGGAGCGCTTGATGTGTCGGGAGTCGCGGTTTGAGTGCCCATCTTGCGTGCGTTCGGTGCAGGAGGACCAGCTACGAGACGAGCCGGTCATATAGGGCGAGAGTGTAACCCGTCGGGCGGGCGATGCGCCGTCGGCCGAATGGCCAACGGTGCTATGCGTGATACCTATGAAAAGGCCGGGCGCCGGTTCGAAAACCGGCGCCCGGCCTGTCTGCCGCATGCAAGAAAAAAGATCAGGCGCGTCCCGCGAGAAAACCGACAAGCAGCGCGAGACCCGCCACTGCGCCGAGGGTATGCCACGGCTTGTCGTGCACGAACTCGTCGGCGTAGCCGGCGGCGTCGCCGAGCTTGGCCGTGACCGCCGAACTTGCGCCATCCATCTGCGAGCGCACCGATTTCAGCTTCGACTGCAATTCCTTGCGAAGCTTGTCGGCATCAAGATCCTTGGCGTCGCGAATCGAGCTGTCCAGGTCGTCCAGAAGACTGCGCAACTGGCTGCTGGCGCTGTCGATCGCATCGCTTGCTCCGCTGACGGCGCGCTGGCCGAGGTCGGCCGCGCCATTGATCTTGCTATCGAGCGTCGAACGTGTGAACAATCCCATTTGCTGCTCCTTTTGACGTGCCGGAAAGTGAAAATCGCGGCTCGCTCGGGCGCCCGGGCGCGTGGCAACCGGGTGCGCGACGAGTCGTCCAGTATTTACGACTGACCCCGCCTCATCGTTCCCCGCTTGTTTTGACGTCGCGAGAGCGGGGTGACAGAGCGAGAGTATACCCATCAGCAAGCTTCATTCCTCAACCAGCCCGCCCAGGTCGAATTGCCGCTCGTTGCGCGCATGGCGGCGCATCGCGAGCCACATCATCGCGCAGACGAACAAGCCGAAGATCACGATGATCCACTGCACCGGCACCTTGATCGTCAGAAGCAGCGCGTAGGAGCCGAGCATGCCGAGGACGGCGAGATTCTGGTTGAAGTTCTGCACCGCGATCGAATGCCCGGCTGAGAGCAGCGTCGCGCCCCGATGCTGGAGAATCGCGTTCATCGGCACGATGAAAAATCCCGACAGGCTGCCGAGCAGGATCATCAGCGGATACGCCATCAGGATATAGGCCGGCGCGAACAGCGGCCCGAGATGCACGCCGGCGCCGGCCGGAAAGAGGTCCTTGTTGTAGAACGCCATCGCGACGGCGACCGCGCCCGTCACCACACCGACGGGCAGCACCTTCAGCGACTGCCGCAATGGAATGAACGCCGCCGCCGCGCCCGCGCCGAGGGCGATGCCGAGGCCCGTCACGCCTTGCAGGACCGCCGCCTTCGAAAGCGTGAGGCCGAGGTTCGTTCCGGCCCATTTGAGCACCAGCAGTTGCAGCGTGACCGCCGCGCCCCAGAGAAGCGTCGTGACCCAAAGCGCGATCTGCGCGAGCTTGTCGGACCACAGCACCTTGAAGCAGTGGGAGAAATCGCCGACGAGCTTCGTCGGCTCGGTGAGCCGGTTCGGATAGCGCGCGCCCGTGTCCGGGATGCCAACATTGATCGCGGCCGCCGCCGCGTAGATGAGCATCACGGCGGTCATGGCGGCGTCGGCGGCGGTGCGCACGAGCGGCCAGTGCGCATCCGTCACCCAGTGGTTCACGTACTGGCTCACGAGCGCGCCGCCGATCACGGTGCCGAGGATCGTCGAGCCGACCGTCGCCGATTCGAGCCATGCGTTCGCCGCGATCAGCTTTTCGGGCGGCAGAAGCTCGGTGAGGATGCCGTATTTCGCCGGCGAATAAGCCGCGGCGCCGAGGCCGACGATGCCATACGCGATCATCGGATGCAGCCCGGCGATCATCATCGCGCAGCCGGCCGCCTTGAGCGCATTCGAAATGAACATGACATGGCGCTTCTGCAGGGCATCGGCGAATGCACCGACGAAGGGCGCGAGCAGCACGTAGGAGATTGTGAAGAAGATTTGCAGGAGCGGCGTGATCCACGACGCCGACTTCATCACGGTAAGCATCGCGATCGCGGCAATCAGGAGCGCATTGTCGGCGAGCGACGAGACGAACTGCGCGGCGATGATCGTGTAGAAGCCTTTTTTCATGGGGACGAGGTGACTGGCGACACGGGCGGCAAGGAAATGCACTGTAGCGGAGCGGCGCTCCGCTTGCAGAACGCGCAGCACGATGCGCGCCCAGTGCGTCGCCGGGCGAGCGAGGCCTATTGAAAGGAGGTCGGCGGATCGCGCCTGCAAAAACGAAAAAGGCGGCCGAGGCCGCCTTTCATCGATGCAAATCGCTACCTGTTATTTCCCTCCGGCAGCGTTTTCACGCGTGCGCGTGTACGGATCGAGAATCTTGATCATCTGCGCATAGACCTTCGGATTGGCCGCGACGATCTCGTTCTCATGCAGGAAGTCCGATTCGCCGGTGTAGTTGCCAACCAGCCCGCCTGCTTCCGTGACGAGCAGGCTGCCCGCCGCGACATCCCACGCGTGAATGCCCTGTTCGAAGAAGCCGTCCATCCGGCCAGCCGCGACGTTCGCGAGATCCAGCGCGGCCGCGCCCGGACGGCGCAGGCCCGCGCACGACAGCGTCATGTCGGAGAAGAGCTTCATGTAGGCGTCGAGGCCCGCGCCGTCGCGAAACGGGAAGCCGGTGCCGATCAGCGCGTCGGAGAGGCGGTCCAGCTTGCCGACGCGAATGCGCCGCTCGTTCAGGTATGCACCACGGCCGCGCGACGCCGTGAAGAGGTCGTTGCGCGTCGGGTCGTAGATCACCGCCTGCGTCACGATGCCCTTGTGCACGAGCGCGATCGATACGCAGTAATACTGGAAACCGTGGATGAAATTCGTCGTGCCGTCGAGCGGATCGATGATCCACTGGAACTCGGACTTGCGATCGTCCTTGCCGGATTCTTCGGCGAGGATCGAGTGGTCGGGGTAGGCGGTGTGCAGCGTCTCGATGATGGCGGCTTCGGACGCCTTGTCGACTTCCGTCACGAAGTCGTTGTGCTGCTTCTTGCTGACCTGGATGCGGTCCAGGTCGAGCGACGCGCGATTGATGATCTGCCCGGCGCGGCGAGCGGCCTTGACAGCGATATTGAGCATCGGATGCATGAGCGAAATCCTATGGCCGGCGCGCGGGGTGTGCCTTGCGGGTACGCGGGCGAGCCGGAAAGTTGGCGACAACGACAATGTCGACGAAAGACGAATTGGAGAAGAGCGGGGCGGCCGGCGGCAGTCCGAGGCGCGCGAAGGCGGTATTTTACCTGAAAGCAAGCCAGGCCCGGAGACGTTTCGGCGGTGTCCTGCGGTGTCCTATTGCGTCCGGCTTCGGGAGCCGGACGCGAGAGGCGCTAACATATTGGGTTATTCCCTCCGACCGGCGATTCAAGCTTTGGACTCACTCGATTCCCCCAACCTGAGCGGCGGTTTCACGTCGACGCGCTTTGTTCTCGTCGAACCGAGCCATCCCGGCAACGTCGGCGCGGCGGCCCGCGCGCTCAAGACGATGGGCTTCGCGCGCCTCGTGCTCGTGGCGCCACGCGTCGCCAATGTCAAGAACGAACCGGAAGCCATCGCAATGGCGTCGGGCGCCGACGACGTGCTCGCCTCGGCGGTTGTGGTCGATACGCTCGCGGACGCGCTCGCGGGCGTGCACTGGTCGGTCGCGCTCACCGCGCGCCTGCGCGAATACGGGCCGCCGCAACTGCCGCCGCGCGCCGCCGCCGAGCGCGCGCACGCGTTCGTGCGACACGGTGAGATCGCGTGCGTGTTCGGCAACGAGCGCACCGGCCTGTCGAACGCGGATGTCGAGCGATGCAGCGCGCTGGCCCACATTCCGGCCAATCCGGCGTATAGCTCGCTGAATCTGGCGCAGGCGGTGCAGGTACTCGCGTACGAGTTGCGCCTGGCGTTGCAATCCACGGCGCCGGCCGCGCCGGCCGCGTCGGGAGCTTTGAGCGTGGCAAGCGCCAGCGCGTCCAGCGACGAAATCGAAGGCATGTACGCGCATCTCGAAAGCGCGCTGGTCGCGCTCGATTTCCTCGATCCCGCGAACCCGAAGAAGCTGATGTCGCGCGTGCGGCGGCTCTTTGCGCGTTCCGGACTGGAGCGCGAAGAGGTGAACATCCTGCGCGGCATCGCGAAGCACATTCTGCTGCGGCTGAAGCAGGACTGAAGCGACCGCGCGGGCGACGGGGGCATTGAGCAGAGTCCGCGAGGCCGTCCTACAATCCGTCGAAGCCATTGGCGAAAACCATATAAGGATTGCGCGCTCCGTGCTAAAGCCCGGTCGACGCAAGGCCGATCCCCCTCACAGAGCCATCGACATGTTCAAACGCCTGAGCGAAGACATTGCCGCCATCCGCGAGCGCGATCCCGCCGCCCGCAGCGCCTGGGAAGTGCTCACGTGCTATCCGGGCTTTCACGCGATCGTGCTGCACCGGCTCGCGCACGCGTGCTGGCGCGGGCAATGGCGCTGGCTCGCGCGCTTCGTCTCGCAGATCGCGCGCTTTCTGACCGGCATCGAGATCCACCCCGGCGCGACCGTCGGACGGCGCGTGTTCATCGACCACGGCATGGGCGTCGTGGTCGGCGAGACGGCCGAGATCGGCGACGACTGCACGATCTACCAGGGCGTGACACTCGGCGGCACCTCGCTCACGCGCGGCGCGAAGCGCCATCCGACGCTCGGACGCGGCGTGATCGTCGGCGCGGGCGCGAAGGTGCTCGGCGGCTTCACGGTCGGCGAGGGGGCGAAGATCGGCTCGAACGCGGTGGTCGTGAAGCCGGTGCCGGCAGGCGGCACGGCGGTGGGCAATCCCGCGCGGATCGTTGTGCCCGCGACGGCGCAAGCCGCGGATGCGTCGAGCGCCGCCGGACGCGGCGGCTTTTGCGCGTACGGCATCACGCCGAACGCAGACGATCCCGTCTCGCTCGCGATCCACGGCCTGATCGACCACGCGTCGACGCAAACACAGCGCATCGACGAGATCGTCGCGGCGCTGGAGCGGCTCGGCACGCGCGTGGAAGCGTTGAACGGGATTGACGGCGCGGCGCTGCTCGATCTCAAGCGGCTGTCGGCGGCAATGGAAGGGGAGACGGCGCGGCGCTGAAGCGCGCGCCTGATTCGAGTTCGAGCGGCAGCGCGCGGATTCCGTCGGCGTCGAGCCGCAGATAGCCGCCGCGCGGTTCGCCATGGTCGAGTTCCCAGTCGGGGATGACCCAGCGCGTGCCGTCGGCTTCGCGATGCCGCGCCGGCCGGTGTGTGTGCCCGTGGATCATCGTGTGCGTGCCGCTCGACGCGAACAATTGCGCGACGGCTTCGCGCGTCACATCGTATTTCGCCGACACCGGCTGCATGCGCGCATCTTCGCTTTTCGAGCGCATGCGTTCCGCGATCCCAAGCCGTGCCGTGAGCGGCAGACTCAGGAAGAGACCTTGCGCGAGCCGGTTGCGCGCGAAACGCCGGAAGCGCTGATAGCCCGCGTCGGCGGTGCAGAGCGCGTCGCCATGCGCGAGCACGATGCGCGTGCCGAACGCCGTGATGACGAACGGATCGGGCAGAGGCAGCGCGCCGGCTTCCTTCATGAAGCGCCTGCCGAGCAGGAAATCGCGATTGCCGTGCATCACGTAAAGCGCGATGCCGCGCTCCGCAAGCGTGTGCATCAGCGTCGTCATGCGGCGCGCGAAGCGCCCGCGTTCGTGATCGACCGATGCGTCGAGCACGTCGTCGCCCACCCAGAACTCGAACAGGTCGCCGAGGATGAACACGGAATCGGCCTCGTTGGCCGTCACGCCGATGAAGTGTTCGAACGCCGCGACCGTATTCGGGATCGCGTCGCTCAAATGCAGGTCCGCAATAAAAAACAGCGGGCGCTCGCTGGTCGCACCCGCTGTTTGCGCATCGAAATGCGTGGCGTCGATCATTGCTCGACGATTACTCGACCACCACCGCCTTCTCGATCACCACGTCGTCGACCGGCACGTCCTGGTGAAAGCCTTTCGAACCCGTCTTGACCTTCCTGATCTTCTCGACGATGTCGAGCCCGTCGACGACCCGGCCGAACACCGTATAGCCCCAGCCCTGCGGCGTCGGCGACGTATGGTTCAGGAACTCGTTGTCGTTCACGTTGATGAAGAACTGCGCGGTGGCCGAATGCGGGTCGTTCGTGCGCGCCATCGCGAGCGTGCCCTTTTCGTTCTTCAGGCCGTTGTTCGCTTCGTTGTCGATCGGCGCGTCGGTGGGCTTTTGCTTCATGCCCGGCTCGAAGCCGCCGCCCTGGATCATGAAGCCGTCGATCACGCGATGAAACACCGTGTTGTCGTAGTGGCCCTTCTTCACGTAGTTGAGGAAGTTCTCGACTGACTTCGGCGCCTTCTCGGCATCCAGTTCGATCTTGATGATGCCGTGGTTCGTATGCAGTTCGACCATGATGTGTTGCTCTCCGATGTTGTTTGTTGATGTGTGGCTGGCGAATGCCACCATGCGCCGCCCGCGGGCGACATCCTGCGCGGCTTACTTCGAGACCACCGTTGCCGATTCGATGATGACCGGCTTTTGCGGCACGTCGGCCATCGGCCCGCGCGTGGTGGTGGGCGTTCCTTCGATCTTCTTCACGACGTCCATGCCCGCCGTGACCTTGCCGAAGACGGCATAGCCATTGCCGTCCGGATTCGGATAGTCGAGTCCCGTATTATCGACCGTATTGATGAAGAACTGCGCGGTGGCCGAGTTCGGGTCGCTCGTGCGGGCCATCGCCAGCGTGCCTACGCTGTTCTTCAGGCCGTTCTTGCTCTCGAGCGGAATCGGCGCGCGCGTCGGCTTCTCGACGAAGCTCGTGCTGAAGCCGCCGCCCTGGATCATGAAGCCCGGAATCACGCGATGAAAGATCGTGCCGTTGTACTGGCCTGACTTCACGTAATCGAGGAAGTTCGCGACGGTCTTCGGCGCCTTCTCGGGATAGAGTTCGACGCGAATGTCGCCTTGCGAGGTCTTGAACAGCACGCCCGGATGCGCGGCCTGCGGTGCAGCTTGAGCGAAGGCGGGAGCGTTCGCGATCAGTGCGGCGCTGCCGAGCGCCAACATCAGCAATTTCATGAACAATCGATCCTCTGGTTAGAGTTGCTACGGGTACGGCTTTCTATCGCGCTGAACGCCGCTGAGGCGTCCGATGTCAGGGCTGGGTGTTCGGTGCGACGTAGGGCGTGGTCGGGAACGGGCCGGTCGGACCGCCGAACGGCGAGTAGACGCCGGGCACCGCGAAGGCAGGCGCATCCGGCGTGGTGCCTGCCGCGCCCGGCGCCCAGTCTTCGATGGAAGGCGCCCTTGCAGCGGGAGCGGCTGACGCGCCGGCCGGTCCCACGCGCTTCTTCGACACCGGAGGCGGCGTGATGACGTTCTGGATATCGGCGACGCGCTGCCGCGTGAGCGGGCTCTTCGACCCGAGCGACTGCGCGCGCTTGTACGACTCGCTGGCGAGCCGCAGATAGAGATCGCCGAGATTGTCGTACGCGAGCGCATAGCTCGGGTTCGCCTTGACCGCAGTTTCGAGCGCGGCGCGCGCTTCTTCATAGCGGCCGTGCTTCGCGTACAGCGCGGCGAGATTGTTGTACGGCTCGGGCAGTTCGGGATAGGCCTGCGTCAGTTCGGTAAACGCGGCGATCGCGTCGTTGTCGCGATTCAGGCGCGCGAGTACCGTGCCGCGCTTGAACATCGCCTGCGCGTCGCGCGGGTTCGTCTTGAGGCGCTCGTCAAGTTGCGCGAGCGCGTGGGTCCAGTCTTTCTGCGCGATCAATGCGTCGATCTGCGGCGTGCCGTCCGAGGTGGCGGTGGACACCTGCGCATGAGCGGTGGCGATGCAAAGAAAACTTGCGGCGAGACCGAAACTTGCAGTGGCCAGAGTGGTGGCGATCGCGGTTGCGACGATGCCCGCGGCGCGAGTGGCGACGGGGCTTGCAGCTCGGTTGGCAACGCCTTGTGCGCGGCCGCTTGAAGGTTTCATAGGCTCAAGTCTGGATGTTATACTCCGACCCATTCTAACAAAAGGTCTGCACGTTCCGTCGGACGTCAGGCTGTCTTTACGCCACTCGTGGTCGTCTCCGTTTTGATCGCAGCGTGAGCCCCGTGTTTTGCTCAGGTGGCACGCGTGATCCAGGGCTGTTGCCGAAGGATGTCTGGTCCTTGGTTGGATCCTCGCCTGGGTCCTTCAGCGCAACGCACGGCTGGATCTTCGCGCCGCTCTTGCCACTTTTGCCAGCATGGTAGTGCCGATACGTGACCCAGCGACACCAACACACGGATGTTTCCCGACCCGCACCGTCTTCTATGAATTCACTGCGCATCTACAACACGCTCGCGCGTGACAAGCAATCTTTCGTGCCGCTCCGGGATGGAGAGGTGCGCATGTATGTCTGCGGAATGACGGTGTATGACTATTGTCACGTCGGCCATGCGCGCGTGATGGTCGTGTTCGACATCGTGCAGCGGTGGCTGCGCACGCTCGGCTACAAGGTGACCTACGTGCGCAACGTCACCGACATCGACGACAAGATCATTCGCCGCGCGCTCGAGAATGGCGAGCCGATCAAGGCGCTCACGCGCCGCTTCACCGACGCGATGCACGAAGACGCGGATGCGCTCGGCGTGGCTCGCCCCGATCTCGAACCGCGCGCGACCGACTTCATCGCGCCGATGCTCGGCATGATTGATATGCTCGAAGCCAACGGCTACGCGTACCAGGCGAAGGACGGCGACGTCAACTACGCGGTGCGCAAGTTCGCGGGCTACGGCAAGCTCTCTGGCAAGTCGATCGAGGACCTGCGCGCGGGCGAGCGCGTGGCCGCGAACGACGCGAAGGACGATCCGCTCGACTTCGTGCTGTGGAAGCAGGCGAAGCCCGACGAACCCGCCGACAGCGGCTGGGACTCGAAGTGGGGCCGTGGCCGTCCGGGCTGGCATATCGAATGTTCGGCGATGGGATGCACGCTGCTCGGCGAACAGTTCGACATCCACGGCGGCGGCCAGGACCTGCAATTCCCGCACCACGAGAACGAGATCGCCCAGAGCGAAGCCGCGACCGGCAAGCAGTTCGTGAACTACTGGATGCACAACGGCTATGTGCAGATCGACAACGAGAAGATGTCGAAGTCACTCGGCAACTTCTTCACGATCCGCGAAGTACTTGAAAAATTTGATGCAGAAGTCGTGCGTTTCTTTATAGCGCGGGCACACTATCGGTCGCCGCTGAATTACAGCGACGTGCACATCGACGACGCACGTGGTGCCCTGACGCGCTTGTATACGGCGCTCAAGGATGTGGAGCCGGACGATCAAGCGCTTGACTGGAACGAAGCGAACGCGCAGCGTTTCCAGTCGGCGATGAATGACGACTTCAACACGCCCGTCGCGGTGTCGGTGCTGTTCGACCTCGCAAGCGAAGTGAACCGCACGCGTGAGCGCGCGCTCGCGCGCCAGTTGAAGCAGCTCGCCGGCGTGCTCGGATTGCTCGGGCGCGAGCCGCGCGCGTTCCTTCAGCAGGCCGTGGGCGCCAGCAACACGGCCGGCGCGAGCATCGCACCGGCCGAGATCGAATCGATGATCGCCGCTCGCGTTGCAGCGAAGCAGGCGAAGAACTATGCCGAAGCAGACCGGATTCGCGCCGAATTGCTCGAAGCCGGTATTGCGCTTGAAGACAAACCGGGTGGGTCGACGGAATGGCGCCGCGTTTGAGCGCGGCCATTCACACCCTCAATCGACTCACCAGGCAGGAGGCATGATGGCAACGGCCAGGAAGGCGCCGGCTAAACGAGCCGCGTCCGCAGTAAGCACGTCGCCCGTGACGAAGAGCACGCGGCGCACGTCGGCGAAGGCGCCGGCGAAGGCAGTGAATGGAGCCACGCATGGCAGCGCGCGCAAGACCACCGCGAAGAAGGCCGCAAGCGCCGAGGTAAAGCTCACCGGCCGTCGCAACGGCGCTGCGGGCGCGAGCAAGACCGGCGCGCAAGTGCCGGCATCGCGAAAACGTGCGAACACCAAAGGCAACAGCGGCAACAGCGGCAACGGCGAGGCCGCACCGGGCAAAGGCGACGGCGCATCGGCGCAGGCGCTCGTGCGTGACCCGCAGCACGAAGGCGAGGTCGTACGCAAGTCGCGCGCGGTCACGGAGCAGGCTGCGGTGCCGGTCCAGATCGCCGGGCTCAAGGCCGAGATCACGCGTCCCGAGTACTGGGACAAGGCGTGCGCCGACCTCGTGAAGCGCGACCGCATCCTCAAGAAACTGATTCCAAAGTTCGGCCCCGTTCACCTGATCAATCGCGACGATCCGTTCACCACGCTCGCGCGTTCTGTCGTCGGCCAGCAGATTTCCGTGCGTGCCGCGCAGACCATCTGGGAACGCGTCGAGACCGCGTGCGCGAAACTTGCGCCGCAGCAGTTCATCAAGCTCGGTCACGAAAAACTGCAGGCGTGCGGACTCTCCAGGCGCAAGTCGGAATACATTCTTGATCTTGCGCAGCATTTCGTATCGGGCGCGCTGCACGTCGATACCTGGACGTCGATGGAAGACGAAGCCGTGATCGGCGAGTTGACGCAGATTCGCGGCATCGGGCGATGGACGGCGGAGATGTTCCTCATCTTCAACCTGTCGCGCCCGAACGTTCTGCCGCTCGACGACCTCGGCCTCATCCAGGCGATCAGCGTCAACTATTTCAGCGGCGAGCCGGTCACGCGAAGCGAAGCGCGTGAAGTAGCGGCAAACTGGGAGCCTTGGCGGACGGTGGCAACATGGTACATGTGGCGCAGTCTCGATCCGATACCTGCGGATCATTGAAAATCAGAAGAAGCCGTGGCCGCTATCGTTATCTTATAATCGATAGTTGCGACCCGAATTTGAAAGGGTGACGCGCGGTTAGAATACGCGCTGCCCAGCTCCTAGGATTCGAATAATGAAGACCACGTTTCTGGATTTCGAACAGCCGATCGCCGAACTCGAAGCGAAGATCGAAGAGTTGCGCTTCGTCCAGGACGATTCCGCTGTCGATATTTCGGAAGAAATCGAGCGGCTGTCGAAGAAGAGCCAGCAGCTCACCAAGGATCTCTACGCGAACCTCACCCCGTGGCAGGTTTCGCAGATTGCTCGCCATCCGCAGCGGCCTTATACGCTCGACTACGTCAACGAGCTGTTCACCGATTTCCACGAACTGCACGGCGATCGTTCGTTCGCCGACGACCTCGCGATCGTCGGCGGCCTCGCGCGTTTCAACGGCCAGCCGTGCATGGTGATCGGTCATCAGAAGGGCCGCGACACGAAGGAGCGCGCGCTGCGCAACTTCGGCATGCCGCGTCCGGAAGGCTATCGCAAGGCTGAGCGCCT
This sequence comes from Caballeronia choica, assembly GCF_001544535.1. Lineage (GTDB taxonomy): Bacteria > Pseudomonadota > Gammaproteobacteria > Burkholderiales > Burkholderiaceae > Caballeronia > Caballeronia choica. The sequence continues at coordinate 43,449 of NZ_FCON02000016.1, forward strand.
GATGCGCCTCGCCGAGAAGTTCGGCTTGCCGATCTTCACGTTCGTCGACACGCCGGGCGCGTATCCGGGCATCGGCGCGGAAGAGCGCGGACAGTCGGAAGCGATCGGGCGCAACCTGTATGTGATGGCCGAACTGAAGACGCCGATCATCACGACGATCATCGGCGAAGGCGGCTCGGGCGGCGCGCTCGCTATCGCGGTCGCTGACAGCGTGATGATGCTGCAGTTCTCCACGTATTCCGTGATCTCGCCGGAAGGCTGCGCGTCGATTCTGTGGAAGAGCGCGGCGAAGGCGCCGGAAGCCGCCGAAGCGCTCGGGCTGACCGCGCATCGGCTGAAGGCGCTCGGTCTCATCGACAAGATCGTCAACGAGCCGCTCGGCGGCGCGCATCGCGATCCGAAGGGCATGGCCGCACTGCTGCGCCGCGCGCTCGCCGATTCGCTGCGTCAGTTCCACGGCATGAGCGTGCAGGACGTGCGCGAACGCCGCTTCGACAAGCTGATGGCCTACGGCAAGTTCAAGGAAACGCTGCCGGGCGCGTAAGACACGCCCACGCCGCCAATCGCCCGACGCGCTCGACGCGCGCACATTCCCCGTGACCTCCGACACCGACACTCCCGCCAGCCGCCTCGTGATCGAGGCGGTTCGCGTGGCGCTCGGTCGAGTGGCGGCTTCTTCCTCCGATTCGCTGTTCGCGGTCGCGCTCTCCGGCGGTCTCGACTCGACCGTTCTGCTCGACGCCGCCGCGCGATGCGCGGGCGCGTCGCGTGTCGTCGCGTTGCATGTGCATCACGGGTTGAGCCCGAACGCTGACGCATGGTCCGCGCATTGCGAGTCGTTCGCCGATTCGCTCGGCGTGCGTTTTGCAGCGCGCTGCGTCGACGTGGTGCGCGCGGGCGGCGAAAGCCTCGAAGCGGCCGCCCGCGATGCACGCTATCGCGCGCTGGATCAGCTTTGCGACGAGCACGGTGCGAAGGCGCTCTGGCTCGCCCATCACGCCGACGACCAGGCCGAAACCGTGCTGCTGCAACTGCTGCGCGGCGCGGGCGTGGCGGGGCTCGCCGCGATGTCGCCCGAACGGATCGACGGTACGATGTCGGTGCCGCGCGTGCGGCCGCTGCTCAACCTGCTGCGCGCTCAACTCGAGCACTACGCGCACGAGCGCGACCTGAACTGGATCGATGACGAATCGAACATCGATACGCGTTACGCACGCAACGCATTGCGCCACGACGTGCTGCCGGTGCTCGCCGTGCACTTTCCGGGCTTTCGCGATGCGCTCGCACGCACGGCGTCGCATGCGGCGTCGGCGCAGCGCCTGCTCGATGAACTCGCGCGCATCGATCTCGAACATGCACGCAATGACAGTAACGAGAACGCGCTCGCGCTCGAAACGCTGCTCGCGCTCGACGACGAACGCGCCATCAACCTGCTGCGTTACTGGATGCGTTCGCTCGGGTTCGCGGCGGCATCGACGGCGCGCATGACCGACATCCTGCGGCAACTGCGCGATGCACTCGCCACGCGCGACGGCCACGCGCTGCGCATCGATCACGCGGGGCATTGCCTGCGCGAGTATCGCGATGCGATCTTCTGGGAAAAGGGCGATAGCGCCGATCCGGCCGATCTCGACGAAGGCGCGCCCGCGCCGAGGATGGCGGTCGAATTGCGATGGCAGGGCGACGAGGTCTGGCGCCTGGCGCAATGGCGCGGCGCGTTCGTCTTCGAGGCGTGCGATGCGGACCACGACGATGCCGTCGCGGAAAGCGTCCTGCGTTCAACGCGGCTTTGCGCCCGTTCGCGCGCGGGCGGCGAACGCGTGCGGCTCGCCGCCGATGCACCGAGCCGTACGCTCAAGAACCTTTTTCAGGAGCGCGGCGTGCCGGCATGGAAGCGCGATGTGCCGCTGCTGTTCGTCGGCGAGACGCTGCTGTTCGTCCCGCTGATCGGCCTGAATCGCGACGCTCGGCCGATGGATCGCGACGGGCCGTTTCGACGTATCGCGTGGCGGCCCGACCTGCTCATCGCGTGATCGTTGCGACGCGAAATGGCCGACCGCAGCGATGGCCAAATGCCTGTTTCGACTTGTATTTTGACGTCCGATCGGGTAATTTAACTCGTTTGTCCGCCGTGCGTTTCCTGCAGCATCTCCGTCCAAAAGACCCGATTTCCGCCGCCTGAACCGCACTTTCGCGCAAGACGACTCACACGAGCCGGCGCGAGCGGCATCCGCCTATCGTAGTTACTCGCTGCCTGACGTGTCGCCGGATCCAACGCCACCCGAAGTCGTCGATCGCAACGCCAGCAGCCTGAAGCGCGGTTTCCCCTCCAGTTCAAAACGACAATGGCACTCATCGTACACAAATACGGCGGCACCTCGATGGGCTCCGTCGAGCGCATCAAGAACGTCGCCAAACGCGTCGCGAAATGGCACAAGGCCGGCCACAAGATGGTCGTCGTGCCGTCCGCGATGTCGGGCGAAACGAATCGCCTGCTCGGCCTCGCGAGAGACATCACGCCCAATCCCGACCCGCGCGAACTCGACATGATCGCCTCCACTGGCGAGCAGGTCAGCGTCGGCCTGCTCGCCATCGCGTTGCATGCCGAGGGCCTCGAAGCGGTCAGCTACGCCGGCTGGCAAGTGCCGATCAAGACCGACAGCGCGTTCACGAAAGCGCGCATCAACGAGATCGACGGAGGCCGCGTGCTCGCCGATCTCGACGCCGGCAAGGTCGTCGTCATCACGGGCTTCCAGGGCGTCGACCCGGAAGGCCACATCGCGACGCTCGGGCGCGGCGGCTCGGACACGTCGGCGGTTGCGATCGCAGCGGCGCTCGCCGCCGACGAATGCCTGATCTACACCGACGTCGACGGCGTCTATACGACCGATCCGCGCGTCGTCGAGGAAGCGCGCCGGCTCGACCGCGTGACCTTCGAGGAAATGCTGGAGATGGCGAGCCTCGGGTCGAAGGTATTGCAGATCCGCTCGGTGGAATTCGCCGGCAAGTATCGGGTGAAGACGCGTGTGCTCTCCAGCCTGACCGACCCGCTGATTCCGCTCGAAGACGAAATGCACTCGGGCACCCTGATTACTTTTGAAGAAGACGAGAACATGGAAAAAGCAGTGATTTCGGGCATCGCGTTCCAGCGTGACGAAGCGCGTATCGCCGTCATGGGCGTGCCCGACAAGCCGGGCGTCGCGTACCAGATCCTCGGGCCCGTTGCCGATGCGAACATCGACATCGACATGATCATCCAGAACCAGAGCGTGGACGGCAAGACCGACTTCACGTTCACGGTGGGTCGTGGCGACTACCATCGCGCGATGGAGATTCTCAACGGCCAGGTGAAGGATCACGTGAAGGCCGAGCGCGTGCTGGGCGACTCGAAGGTGTCGAAGGTGTCGGTGGTCGGCGTGGGCATGCGCTCGCATGTCGGTATCGCGAGCACGATGTTCCGCACGCTGTCGGAAGAGGGCATCAACATCCAGATGATCTCGACGTCCGAGATCAAGATCTCGGTGCTCATCGACGAGAAGTACACGGAGCTCGCCGTGCGCGCGCTGCATAAGGCGTTCGAACTCGATCAGGCTTGATGAGGCTGGTTTGATGTTGCTGTTTGGCATGGCCGTTTGATGCGGCGTTGGCGGCCTGCGGGCTGCAAGTGTCGTGGCGGGTTTTTTCGCGTGCAGGACAAGCGCTGGATGGATGAAAAAATTCGTCTGCGAATTTGACCAGCGCGTTTGAACCCGCTATTATCTTGGCTTCGTCGCGCTGACTCCCTGCGCGACCGAAAGTTTGGGAGACGTGGCCGAGAGGTCGAAGGCACTCCCCTGCTAAGGGAGCATCTGGGCCAAAACCTGGATCGAGGGTTCGAATCCCTCCGTCTCCGCCAGCGATGGTGGAGAAAACCCCGCAGAGTCTAGGCTCTGCGGGGTTTTTGTTTTGCGGGTCGCGAAATGTTCCGCGATGCGCCGATGTTCCAACCGAATATCGCGTCGCGCCGTTTCATCGACATCACGCAGGCGGCCCCCGTTTGCATTGATTGGCTCGACTAAGCACAAGCGGACGAGAGGCCCTTTTCCGTCTCTGCAAGCTACGCATAAGCTCCAGTGTTTGCGTGCGAGCACCGGTTCGCCACCAACTCGCGACACTGTGCTTGATGTGAGCAGGTACGCCGGTGGCCAGCGCACCTGCTTCGATGCGCGAAGCGGCGGAGTCTCCATGCGTTCCACCGCTCATCAAACAAGGCGCCTTACTTCCCCGACGCGATCCGGTCCTGGATATGCTTCGCTCGCGCGGCCGAGGCCGGATGCGAGTTGAGCATGCTCGACTGGCCGCCGTCGATCTGCGCGAGCTTGTTGAACGAAGTCACCAGCCCCGACGGGTCGAGTCCCTTTTTCTTCTGCATGTCGAACGAAAAATCGTCGGCGGCGGTTTCCTGTGACTGCGAGAACTGCGCGTTGACGAACTTCTCCGACAGGTCGCCCAACTGCGACGCCGACATGCTCGCGATCACGCCCGTCCCTGCCGACGCCACCGAGCGCACCGCCGACGTCCCGTAAGCCACCTGCATCGCTTTCTTCGTGTGGCCGAGCGCGACGTGCCCCATCTCGTGTCCGACGACGCCGCGTACTTCGTCGTCGTTCATCAGGTCCATGAGGCCGCTATAGACGCGCACGCAGCCGTTGCCCATTGCCCATGCGTTGACGTCTTTCGTCAGATAGACCTTGTAGTTGACCGGGACGCCGTTGATGTTGTCGCCGAGTTGCGTCGCGATCTTGTTCAGGCGCTGCGTGTACGGGCTGTCGGCCGGGGCGATCTGGTTCTCGCTGTCCAGTTGCGCGCACGATTTGGCGGAGAGCGTGCGGACGTCGGCGTCGGTGAGCATGGCGGCCTGCGTGGCGAGCTGGCCCGACTGTGCGAGCGCGTTAGGGTCCATGCCGGCGCAGCCGGCGACGCACGCTCCAAGCGAAGCCGCGATGAAGTAACGGTGAAGTCTCATTGTTTGCTTTTCCTGTGTTGAAGAACGTCGATAGCGGCATGCGCCGCTGGTGCGCGATGGTCGGCAGAAGGAAAGGGCAGCGCTACCCGATGTTTCCTATTTGCTTACGGCGCCGTGTTGGCCGCCATGCGCGCGTGACGGTGATCGTAAGGAAGATGTTAGCAAACCGAGAGGCACGCGCGGTGAATGTCGCCCCGGCCATGCTTGGCATGAAGGTACTCAACTGCAGGTCGTGCGCACGGTGAACGCGTTCCGGATCGGTCTCCGCGCGTTGTTGTTCGGCGCCGGAATAACCCGGGAGAGGTTGCGAATGGAACAGCCATCGGGCCGAGGTTCCCCGCGCCGATGGCACCTTCGGACGCAGCGATCCAGCGAAGCCCGACAACTCGGCGGTGTGCCGGTTAGCCAATCAGATTTCCAGGGCGAAGGCCGCGCCGGTTCCGGTTGCTGAGGTAGCTTTCGCGGTGTAAGAAATCAGCATCCATCGGACGGTAATACGGGGTTACCAGCCTGAAACAACTCGCCGGGATCAATCCGCTATATTTGCCTCAACACAATAAACAACCCGTCGAGGTGGGCTTCACATGAACAAGGTATCGAAGGCTTATTTGCTGGCAGGAGTGGTTGCATTCGGCAGTCTGGGCATGTCGGGCGTGGCAATGGCGCAGGTGCATATCGGCGTGAACATCGGGGTTCCCGCACCGGTGTATGTGGCGCCGCAGCCGGTGTATGCGCCGCCGCCTCCGCCCGTCGTGTATGCGCCGCCTCCGCCGCCCGTGTACGCGGTGCAACCGGCGATCGTGATCGGCTGGCACGGCGATCGTTACTACGATGGCCGTCGCTACTGGGATCGCGATGACTGGTATCGCCATCATCCGAACAATTATCACGAGCACTACGATCACGGACATCACAACGGCTGGCACTGAGCGCCGCGGTAGCGGAACAAAAAAGCCATCTGGTGCGAGCCAGATGGCTTTTTTCTTGGGCGTTTGCGCTATCGTCCGATGTAACAAAAGGTAAGGTTTCTCCTGACATTTCCCCGATCGGCGAAACAACTTACAAAACTGAAATATCGTATTGAAAGCTATCCGTTATATTCGCTCTCGACAAGAATCAACGAACTCGCCGAGGTGCGCTACGCATGACAAGGAATTCGATCGTCCGGTTTCTGGCAGGCTCCATTGCGGCCGGTGCACTCTTCGCCAGCGGCGCGTCGCAGGCCGCCGACGTCCACATTGGCGTGAACGTCGGCATTCCGGCACCGGTCTATGTCGCGCCGCCGCCGGTTTATGCGCCGCCTCCGCCGCCCGTCATCTATCAGCCGGCGCCCGTGTATGTGCGACCGCCGGTCGTGATCGGCTGGTATGGCAACCGCTATTACGACGGCCGCCGGTATTGGGATCGCGACGACTGGTATCGACATCACGGTCGCGGGTACGACAAGCATCATGATCACGGGAAGGGTAATGGGCACGGGCATGGGCATGACAATCATCGTCATTGAGTCGCGAGCGCGAAAAAAAACCGTCCCCCGCAAAGGGAACGGTTTCCGTGGCAAGCAATGAGACGACCCGCCGCGTTATTCCGCGACCGCCCCCATTCCGCCGACGACCGCATTGAACCCGCTGTCGACGTGCACGATTTCCGCGCTGACGCCGGCCGCGAGATCGGACAGCAGGAACGCCGCCACGTTGCCCACTTGTTCGATCGTCACATTGCGCTTGAGCGGCGCATTGTTTTCGACGAACTCGAGAATCTTGCCGAAGCCCTTGATGCCGCTCGCCGCGAGCGTCTTGATCGGGCCGGCCGAAATGCCGTTGACCCGCACGCCCTTCGTGCCGAGCGACGCCGCGAGATAGCGCACGCTGGCTTCGAGCGATGCCTTCGCGAGGCCCATCGTGTTGTAGTTCGGGATCGCGCGTTCGGCCCCGAGGTAGCTCAAGGTGAGGAGCGATGCGTCCGCCGCCAGCATCGGCGCCGCGGCCTTCGCGAGGGCAGGGAAGCTGTACGCGGAAATGTCGTGGGCGATGCGGAAGTTCTCGCGCGTCATGCCGTCGAGGAAATCGCCCGCGATCGCTTCGCGCGGCGCGAAGCCAATGGAATGCACGAGGCCGTCGAGCGTATCCCAGCGTTCTTTCAGCGACGCGAACAGCGCGTCGATCTGCGCGTCTTCGGCGACGTCGCACGAGAACACCAGGTCGCTGCCGAATTCGGTGGCGAACTCGGTGATGCGGTCCTTGAAGCGTTCGCCGACATACGTGAACGCCAGTTCCGCGCCCTCGCGCTTGCACGCCTGCGCGATCCCGTAGGCGATCGATCGGTTGGACAGCAAGCCCGTCAGCAGAATTCGTTTTCCAGCGAGAAAGCCCATGAATGCTCCTTTGTCGACCAGAGTTAGCGCTTTAGCGCTTACTCTGGTCCCATGCAGCGTCGCTGCGGTCGATCAGAGTTAGCGCTTCAGCGGTTGCGCTGATCCCATGCAGCATCGCCGCGGTCGATCAGAGTTAGCGCTTCAGCGGTGACGCTGATCCCCTGCAACATAGCTGCGGTTAGTAATATCACGCGTGCGCTCCTGCGGATTGCTGTCTCGGCCGAGGCAACACACGAGCGGAACCGCGTGGGATTTGGGTAGAATTCTCTCACATTGCGATGGCCGTCCTACACCTCGTGCGGCGTTTGCGCCATCGGCCAATCCTTACTTTTCGTCCAATTTTCCTCCAAAAGGGCTTATGACGACTCGCATCACGACCGCGTCGCGACGGATCACACGTGTTCTGCTCGCAAGCGCGTCCATCGGGTCGATCGGCTTGGGGCTTTCTCACGCAGCGTTCGCCGTGTATGCGATCGCGCAATACGGCGAGCCCAAATACCCGCCGGACTTCCGTCACTTCGACTACGTGAATCCCGACGCGCCGCGCGGCGGGACGCTCGTGCTCGCGAATCCGAACCGCCTGACCAGCTTCGACAAGTTCAATCCGTTCACGCTGCGCGGTAATCCGGCACCCGGCCTCGGTTTCATGTTCGAGAGCCTGACGACGGGCAGTCTCGATGAAGTGGCGACCGCCTACGGCCTTCTCGCCGACGATATCGCGATCGCGCCCGACGGTCTTTCCACCACGTTCCACCTCAACCCGAAGGCGCGCTTTTCTAACGGCGACCCCGTCACGGCGGAGGACGTCAAGTTCTCGTTCGAAACGCTGAAGAGCCCGAAGGCCGCGCCGCAATACGCGGTCTATTTCGGGCAGATCGCGCGCGCGGTCGTGATCGATCCGCTCACGATCCGCTTCGACTTCAAGCAGCGCACGCGCGAGATGCCGCTGCTCGCGGGCGGCATCCCCGTGTTCTCGCGCAAGTGGGGCATGAACCCGGATGGCACGCGCATTCCTTTCGACCAACTCGCGTTCCAGAAGCCGATCGGCAGCGGCCCGTATCTGATCGAGCAGTACGACAACGGCCGCACGATCACCTACAGGCGCAATCCTTCGTATTGGGGCGACAAGCTGCCCGTGCGAGTCGGCACGTATAACTACGAGCGCATCAACTACAAGCTGTATTCGGATGGCGTCGCGCGGCTCGAAGCGTTCAAGGCGGGCGAATACGATGCGCTCGTCGAAAACGTCGCGCGCAACTGGGTGCGGCGCGACATCGGCAAGCGCTTCGACAGCGGCGAGTTGATCAAGCGCGAATTCCCGCAGCACAACGGCAGTGGCATGCAGGGCTTCTTCATGAACGTGCGCAGGCCGCTCTTCAAGGACGTGCGCGTGCGGCAAGCGCTCGATCTCGCGCTCGACTTCGAGTGGCTCAACCGGCAACTGTTCTTCAACCAGTACAAGCGCACCGACAGCTTCTTCGTCAACACCGATTTGCAGGCCAAGGGCACGCCCAGCGAGGGCGAACTGGCGCTGCTCGCGCCGTTGCGCTCGCAACTCGATCCGTCGGTCTTCGGCGAGATGACGCAGCAGCCGCGCACGGCACCGCCGCCGAACTCGTTGCGCGCGAACCTGATCAAGGCGCGCCAGTTGCTCGCGGACGCTGGCTGGACCTATCGCGACGGCGCCTTGCGCAACGCGAAGGGCGATCCGTTCGTCTTCGAGATTCTCGACGACACGGGCGGCGGCGCATCGATGGAGCCGGTCGCGGCCGCGTTCGCGCGCAATCTGCAGAAGCTCGGCATCACCTGCAATTTTCGCACGGTCGACTACGCGCTGATCCAGAAGCGTCTCGACGCATTCGATTTCGACATGACGAGCGTGCGCATGCCCGACGTGCAGGTGCCGGGCACCGAGCAGGTTTCGCGCTTCGGCAGCAAGTCCGCCGACGAGCAGGGCTCGGACAATCTGTCGGGCGTGAAGTCGCCTGCCGTCGACGCGATTTTGCAGGCGGTGGTGTCGGCCGAGACGCGCGAGCAACTCGTCGACGCCACGCACGCGCTCGACCGGGTGCTGATGCACGGCTACTATGTGGTCCCGCACTGGTATTCGGCGACGCATCGGGTGGCGTATCGGAACACCCTTGGCTTTCCGTCGACGCTGCCGCTTTACTACACCGCAGAGGACTGGATCACGTCGACGTGGTGGTTCAAGCCCGCCGCGAAGTAAGCTCCCCTCTTATCCAACCCGGACCGCCGCCATGTGGAGCTACATCCTCAAGCGAATCCTGCTGATGATCCCGACGCTGCTCGGCGTGCTCACGCTGACCTTCGCCGTGATCCAGTTCGTGCCGGGTGGCCCCGTCGAGCAGGCAGTGCACGACCTGCGCCGCGGCAACGAGCAGGGCGGCGCGTTCGGCATGCGGACGCACACGGGCGTCGATGCGCAGCAGGTCGCGCAACTGAAGGCGCTGTATGGCTTCGACAAGCCGCCGCTCGAACGCTACGTGTCGATGCTCGGCAAGTTCGCGCGCTTCGATCTCGGCGACAGCTATTTCCGCCATCAGAGCGTGTGGTCGCTGATCGTGTCGAAACTGCCGGTGTCGATCAGCATCGGCTTGTGGACGTTCTTCATCACGTACCTGATATCGGTGCCGCTCGGCATCGCGAAGGCCGTGCGCAACGGCTCGAAATTCGATGTCGCGACGAGCCTCATCGTGCTCGTCGGCTTCGCGATTCCGGGTTTCGTGCTCGGCGTGCTGCTGCTCGTGCTGTTCGGCGGCGGCACGTTCTGGCAACTGTTCCCACTGCGCAACCTCACCTCCGACAACTGGGCGACGCTCTCCGTCGGCGGCAAGATCGTCGATTATCTGTGGCACATCACGTTGCCGGTGGTGGCGTCGGTGGTCGGCAGCTTCGCCGTCATCACGATGCTGACGAAGAACGCCTTCCTTGACGAAATCCGCAAGCAATACGTGCTGACCGCGCGGGCGAAGGGTTTGTCGGAGCGGCGCGTGCTGTGGAAGCACGTGTTTCGCAATGCGCTCCTGCCGCTGATCGTGGGTTTTCCGGCGGCGTTCATCGGCGCGTTCTTCACCGGGAGTCTTCTGATCGAGACGCTGTTTTCGCTCGACGGCCTCGGCTTGCTGTCCTACGAATCCGTCGTGCGGCGCGACTATCCGGTCGTGCTCGGCACGCTCTATCTATTCACGCTGATCGGGCTCGCGACCAAGCTGATCTCGGACCTGTGCTACGTCTGGGTCGATCCGCGGATTCAATTCGAACAACTGGAGCGCTGACTTGAACCGAGCCGCATCGTCGCGACGAACCGCTGCCGACTCCGACGGGCAGCCGCTTCGCGCGCCCATCTCGATGACGCCGGGACGTCGCGTCTGGCTGCGTTTCAGGCAGCATCGGCTCGGCTACTGGAGCCTGATTGCGTTCGTCGTCGCATTCGCGATCAGTCTCGCAGGGCCGCTGTGGTCGAACGACAAGCCGCTCGTCGTGCGCTATCAGGGGCAGCTTTACTTTCCGCTCGTGAAGACCTACGCGGAAACCACCTTCGGCGGCGACTTCCCGACGCCCGCCGATTATCTCGACCCGTATATTCGCGACCGCTTCAGCGCGCCGGGCAACTTCGCGGTGTATCCGCCGAATCACTACTACTACGACACGCTCAACTATTTCTCGAAGGGCTCGAACCCGGCGCCGCCGTCGCGCGAAAACTGGCTCGGCACCGACGATCGCGGCCGCGACGTGTTCGCGCGGCTCGTGTACGGCTTTCGCGTGTCGGTGCTGTTCGCGCTCGTGCTCACCGCGATCGGCACGGTGCTCGGCGTGCTCGCGGGCGCGGTGCAGGGCTACTTCGGCGGGAGGATCGACATCACCGGCCAGCGCCTGATCGAAATATGGAGCGCGCTGCCCGAGCTTTACCTGCTGATCATCTTCGCGTCGATCTTCGAGCCCAGCCTGTTGCTGCTGGTGATACTGCTGTCGCTGTTCGGCTGGATCGGCTTGTCGGATTACGTGCGCGCCGAGTTCCTGCGCAATCGCATGCAGGACTATGTGCGCGCCGCGCGGGCGATGGGGCTGTCGAACTGGCAGATCATCTGGCGTCACGTCCTGCCGAACAGCCTCACGCCCGTCATCACGTTCCTGCCGTTTCGGATGAGCGGCGCGATCCTCGCACTCACGAGCCTCGATTTTCTCGGCCTCGGCGTGCCGTCGCCGACACCGTCGCTCGGCGAACTGCTCGCACAAGGCAAGGCGAACCTCGACGCGTGGTGGATCTCGCTGTCGACCTTCGGCGTGCTGGTCGCCACGTTGCTGCTCCTGACCTTCATGGGCGACGCGCTGCGCAACGCGCTCGATGCGCGCATCGCCGATGCGGTGCGGGCCGGAGGCGGCCAGTGAGCGTGCCGCTGCTGCAAATCGACAAGCTGCGCGTGCGCTTCGGCGACACCATCGCCGTCGACGATGTCAGCCTCACGATCGAAGCGGGCGAGCGCGTGGCGCTCGTCGGCGAATCCGGCTCGGGCAAGAGCGTGACGGCGCTGTCGATCCTGCGCCTTCTGCGCGATGCCGAGCTTTCCGGCTCGGTCCGCTTCGCCGGCGACGAATTGCTCACGAAGAGCGAGCGCGCGATGCGGGCCTTGCGCGGCTCCGACATCGCGATGATCTTCCAGGAGCCGATGACCGCGCTCAACCCGCTCTACACGGTCGGCGACCAGATCGTCGAGACGATCCGGCTGCACGACGGCGTGTCGCCGCGCGATGCCAGGAAGCGCGCGATCGACCTGCTCGCGCGCACCGGCATCACGGAGCCCGAGCGCCGCATCGACAGCTACCCGCACCAGTTGTCGGGCGGCCAGCGCCAGCGCGTGATGATCGCGATGGCGCTGGCATGCCGCCCGCGGCTGCTGCTCGCCGACGAACCGACCACCGCGCTCGACGTGACGATCCGCGCGCAGATCGTCGACCTGCTGCTGGAGTTGCAGCGCGACGAAGCCGAGAAGCGCGGCATGGCCGTGCTGCTGATCACGCACGACCTGAACCTCGTGCGCCGCTTCGCCGAGCGCATCGCGGTGATGGAGAAGGGCCTGCTCGTCGAGAGCGGGACGGTGGAGTCGATTTTCACGTCGCCGCAGCATCCCTATACGCAGCGTCTTCTGCAGAGCCGCCCGCAGCGCGCGGTGCTGCCGGTGCTGCCGTTGTCGCCGGTGCTGCTCGATGCGAAGGACGTGTCCGTCGACTACTCGACGAAAATTCCCGGCGTCGCCGGCTGGTTCCGGCGCGGCGCGTTCAAGGCGGTCGACGGCGTGTCGGTGTCCGTGCGGCAGGGCGAGACGCTCGGCATCGTCGGCGAATCGGGCTCGGGCAAATCGACGCTCGCGATGGCGCTGCTCGGCCTGCAGCGCATTTCGCAAGGCAAGGTGGAATTCCAGGGCAGGGCGCTCGGCGATTATCGCGGACGCGAAAAAACCGTGCTGCGCTCGAACATGCAGGTCGTGTTCCAGGACCCGTACAGCTCGCTGTCGCCGCGGCAGACGATCGAGCGGATCGTCGGCGAGGGGCTCGCGCTGCATCGCCCCGAACTCGGCGCCGCCGCGCGTCACGCGAAAGTGGTGTCGGTGCTGCGGGAAGTCGGCATGGACCGCACCGCGCTCAACCGGTATCCGCACGAATTCTCGGGCGGCCAGCGCCAGCGGATCGCGATCGCGCGCGCACTCGTGCTGGAACCGCGCATTTTGATCCTCGACGAACCGACCAGCGCGCTCGACGTATCGATCCAGATGCAGGTCCTGAAGCTCCTCGCCGACCTGCAAAAGAAGTACAACCTCGGCTACGTTTTCATCAGCCACGATCTCGAAGTGATCGGCGCGATGGCGCATCGCGTCGCGGTGATGCAGAACGGTTTCATCGTGGAAACGGGCGATGTCGAGAGGATTTTTTCGACGCCATCGCACGCCTACACTAGGAAACTACTGAAAGCGGCGTTGCAAGCCTAAATCTCACTCTTCTCACCAATTAGGTGCGAAGAGTGATTGATTTTATCTATTCCTTTTGACAGGCAAATAATTCCTAGCTAGTATCACCCAAACTTTACGTATACCTCTGATTTTTCAGCCTTTCTTCGCAAATACTATCGACCGATGCAGCCAATCACCTTGACTCAGACCTGCGCGCGCGCCGCCGCCGGGATGTTGATCGGCCTACTGATGACAGCAACTTCCGGCGCATTCGCCGACGAAGTCAGCAATTCCAACCAAAATGCCAGCAATGGCATTTTTTCGTCGTCAAGAGCAAACGATATCTACCCGGTCGCCGACTCGGGCAACACCGCTCCCTCCGGTACCAAATCCTTCCTCTCCGGCATGGCCAGCAAAGCGGGCGACGTTGTCGTCGGCGCGTTGAACATGATCGGCGTGCGTTACCGCTGGGGCGGGGACACGCCGGATTCGGGCCTCGACTGCAGCGGCTTCGTGCGCTACGTCTTCCAGGACACGCTCGGCATGACCTTGCCGCGCCGCGCCGAGGAAATGAGCCGTGTCGGCGAGAAGGTTCGCGTGAGCGAACTGAAGCCCGGCGACCTCGTGTTCTTCAATACGATGCGCCGCTCGTTCTCGCACGTCGGCATCTATATCGGCGACAACAAGTTCGTGCATTCGCCGTCGACCGGCAGCACGATACGGGTCGACGACATGGAAAACAGTTATTGGGAAAAGCGCTACACCGGCGCCCGCCGCGTCGACGCAGCATTCCCGATGGACGGAAACGACCTGCGTCAGCGCGTGAGCGCGACCATCGGCGGCGATCAGTAAGCGGGATTTCCGCCACGTCGCCGCCGCGTCTAGCGGCGTGAGAATGCAAAAAGCCCGCCTTCGCGAGAAGGCGGGCTTTTTGTGCTCCTGTGATCCGCTCGCGCGCCTCCTGTGGCGATGCTCGGCGGCGTCGAAGAGCAGCGCTTCACCGGCCACGAAACCAAGCAGCCGACGCCCGCGTTCGCCACCCGTCTCGATGACGCCGAAATCACCTAACTCGCGAACTACCTGCGCGCGACGCGGGGCGGTCAGGCAGCGAACGTGTCAGCCGCCGACGTCGGATCGTTTCGATAAAAGCCAACGCGCTGCCACTCAGACGGCAGCGCCCTTCGCCGCCATCTGGCGCTGCAGCTCTGGCCAGATCTTCGCGACGGCCTCTTCGCCGGCCAGAATCGCGGCGTTTCGCTGCCCGAAATCGCTGCCGCTCATCGCGGCCAGGTTCGGACGGATCACGACGTCGGCGTATTTGTCGAGTTCGTAGGCCTTGATCGTCTGGCCCATGATCGTGAAGGTCTGCATCAGCACGTCGAACGAGCTTTGCGTGAGCGCCGTCTCCGGCCGCGCGGAGATATCGACGGCAATCACGAAATCCGCGCCCATCTTGCGGGCGAATGCCGCGGGCACCGGACTCACGAGTCCGCCGTCGACGTATTCGTGCGCGCCGATCTTCACCGGCTCGAAAATCGACGGCACGCTGCACGACGCCCGCACGGCGATGCCGGTATTGCCGCGCTGGAAGAGAATCGGCTGGCCGCTTCTGAGATCGGTCGCGACGACGCCGAGCGGCTTCGCCATCTTTTCGATCGGACGATTGTCGAGCGTCTTGTTCAGATAGTTCTGCAGCGCGAGGCCCTGCAGGATGCCGCGCGCGCGAAATGGCATCGCCCAGTCGCTGATCGACGCTTCGTCCATCGTCAGCGCGAGCTTGTTGATCGCGATCCCGTTCATGCCCGACGCCGAAAGCGCTGCGATTACCGATCCCGCGCTCGTGCCGGCGAGCAAGTCGACGCGGACATTACGCGCCTCGAGCGCCTTGATCACGCCGATATGCGCGAAGCCGCGCGCGGCGCCGCCGCCGAGCGCGAGTCCCACGCGAAGCTGGCGCGGCGGCTCGGTTTTAAGCGGCGGCGGGCTTGCGGCGGCGGTTGGCGTGCTGTTGTTGACGACGCTACTGCCGGTCGTGGTGCAGGCAGCGAGCGCAGCCGATGCGGCCGCGACCGAAAACGCACGGCGTGAAAGGCGAGGGGGCGATGATTTCAATAAATTCTCCAGCGGCGCTGCTGATCGAGCGATCCGGCTCATGGGCGCGACACATCCGCTCTCGGCCGTTCGTCGCGTGTTCATCCTGAAAATGGCGCGCATATCATAAAGCAACTCGCAGCGCCCGCGCCGGTTGAAACCGGGCGGCGAGTATAATTCCGTCTCATTTTGTTCGGCCGTGCGGCGCGCGAATCCGGACTCATCGAAACCGCGCGCAACGCCGAAACGCCGACGCATCGTTCGCACGCCGCGCACCGGCTGCGCAGTCTGACCTGCTCCGCTTAAGGTGGCCTTAAACCCGGTCGCCGCGAACCGGCTGCCGGCGGCCCTGAACCGCGAGCGCATTCCGCCATCGAGTAAAAACGCCAATGACCACGCAAGTCCGCACCCGCTTCGCCCCGAGCCCGACCGGTTTCATCCATCTCGGCAACATCCGCTCCGCGCTCTACCCGTGGGCGTTCGCGCGCAAGATGAAGGGCACTTTCGTACTGCGCATCGAAGACACCGATGTCGAGCGTTCCACCGACGCCTCCGTCGACGCGATCCTCGAAGGCATGGAATGGCTCAGCCTCGATTTCGACGAAGGCCCGTTCTACCAGATGCAGCGGATGGACCGCTATCGCGAAGTCGTGGCGCAAATGCTCGAAAAGGGCCTGGCGTATCACTGCTACATGTCGACGGAAGAACTCGACGCGTTGCGCGAACGCCAGCGCGCGGCCGGCGAGAAGCCGCGCTACGACGGCACGTGGCGCCCCGAGCCGGGCAAGACGCTGCCGGCGGTGCCCGAGGGCGTCAAGCCCGTCGTGCGCTTTCGCAATCCGCTGGGCGGCGTGGTGAGCTGGGACGACGCCGTGAAGGGCACGGTCGAGATCTCGAACGAGGAACTCGACGACCTCGTGATCGCGCGTCCTGACGGCACGCCGACCTACAACTTCTGCGTGGTCGTCGATGATCTGGACATGCAGATCACCCACGTCATTCGCGGCGACGATCACGTGAACAACACGCCGCGCCAGATCAACATCCTGCGCGCGCTCGGCGGCGAGGTGCCGGTCTATGCGCACCTGCCGACCGTGCTGAACGAGCAGGGCGAGAAGATGAGCAAGCGCCACGGCGCGATGAGCGTGACGGGTTATCGCGATGCCGGTTATCTGCCGGAAGCGGTGTTGAACTACCTTGCGCGCCTCGGCTGGTCGCATGGCGACGCCGAGATTTTCTCGCGCGAGCAGTTCGTCGAATGGTTCGATCTCGACCATCTCGGCAAGTCGCCGGCGCAATACGACCACGACAAGCTCAACTGGCTGAACGCGCACTACATCAAGGAAGCCGATAACGCGCGCCTCGCGACGCTCGCCAAGCCGTTTCTGACGGAACTCGGCATCGATGCAGCCGCGACCGAGCAGGGCGCGCCGCTCGAACTGGTGATCGCGTTGCTGAAGGACCGTGCCTCGACCGTAAAGGAAATCGCCGGGAACGCCGCGATGTTCTACCAGGAGCCGGTCATCGAGCCGGACGCTTTCGCGCAGCATGTCACCGACGCGGTGCGCCCGGCGCTGGCCGATTTGCGTGCGGCGCTCGCGGAAGTCGAATGGAGCAAGGAAGCGATCTCTGCCGCGTTCAAATCGACGCTGGCGGCGCACAAGTTCAAGATGCCGCAACTCGCGATGCCGGTGCGCCTGCTTGTCGCGGGCACGACTCACACGCCGTCGATCGATGCGGTGCTCATGTTGTTCGGCCGTGAGACCGTGCTGGCTCGCCTCGAAAAAGCCTCGGGGTAACGCAATCGCGTCGTTGCGGATGCGAGTTCGCAGCGATTGCGTGAGAACCGGCCACGAGAACAAAAAATTTTCAGACTGGGCGTCCAAAGGTATTTACAACTTCTAAAGCGCCCTTTAGAATCTCGTTTCTGTTCTGCAAGGGGGTATAGCTCAGCTGGGAGAGCGCTTGCATGGCATGCAAGAGGTCAGCGGTTCGATCCCGCTTACCTCCACCACAGAACGGTTTGGAGAGTCTTTCCGCAACGCCTCGACGAGTTTCTGGCATCGCAAAAAAGACTTCACAAGCATCAAAAAGCTGTATAGAATTTCGGTCTTCGCTGCGGCAGTAGAAGAGTTAAGCGAAGAAAGTAGCAAGACAGAGATTTACCCAAGTTTCTGTCCCCTTCGTCTAGAGGCCTAGGACATCACCCTTTCACGGTGAGTACAGGGGTTCGAATCCCCTAGGGGACGCCAAAACATCGCGGTTGCCATCAGCGCCGCATGTCGATGCAAAGCGCTGGAGCGGTAGTTCAGTTGGTTAGAATACCGGCCTGTCACGCCGGGGGTCGCGGGTTCGAGTCCCGTCCGCTCCGCCAACAAGCCTCGCAAGTGCAAAGAATCCGGCTGATGAGCCGGTTTTTTTTCGCCGCAGGGCCACGAAAGTTTTCCTGTCCCCTTCGTCTAGAGGCCTAGGACATCACCCTTTCACGGTGAGTACAGGGGTTCGAATCCCCTAGGGGACGCCAGAACATCGCGGTTGCCATCAGCGCCGCATGTCGATGCAAAGCGCTGGAGCGGTAGTTCAGTTGGTTAGAATACCGGCCTGTCACGCCGGGGGTCGCGGGTTCGAGTCCCGTCCGCTCCGCCAGCACAAAGTATCAAGAATCCAGCCACGCGCTGGATTTTTTTTCGCCCGCTGTTTCAATCGCGTTTCCTCCCGCGTCATACCGGATTTTACGAAAAGCGCTTTTCGTAAAACTCTCCATTGCCAGCCTCTCCGCTCTGACTTAGTGTTAAGGCACTTGATTCCGTGCCCTCGACCTGCGCAATGCTCGATCCCACAGAAGATCTCTCGCTGTATCAATTGCGCCAGGCGACGATGGACGATTTTCCCTTCGCCGAAACGCTCACGCACCGGAACATGGACGGCTATTACCGTCGACATAATCTCGTCTGGCGTGGCGATTTGTTCCTGTGCAGCTGGCGCGAATCCGAGAATTTCGTCCTCGAAGCCGACGGCGTGCCGATCGGTGTGATGCGCGTGACCGAGGAAAACGATTCGCTGCATATCCGCGACGTGCAAATCGCCGAAGGATGGCGCGGGCACGGCGCCGGCACCTTCCTGCTGAACACCGCGCATCGATGGGCGCGCGCCCGCGGGCTTGCGGAGTGCCAGTTGCGCGTATTCGTCGACAATCCGGCGGCGCGGCTCTATATCCGCATGGGTTATCGGCCGGCGGGTTCGCGGCTCGCGCAGCTGGGCGCCATCCGCCATATGGCGCGGCGCGTCTGATGCCGCGTCACACGGCGTCTTCCGGTTGGATTTCGTCTGTCCCGTAACGGCCGTCGCGCACGAAAAACGCCCGCGGGCTCTCGCCGAACGCGCGCCGGAACATCGCGGAGAATGCACTCTGGCTCTGATAGCCGAGTTCGCGTGCGACCTGCGCGAGCGGCCGCCCGGCGCTCAGCAGCGGGATGGCGCGCGCGAGGACCGCCTGCTGGCGCCACTGCGAAAAGCTCACGCCCAGTTCGCGCCGAAAGAGCCGCGCGATGGTGCGCGTGCTGGCACCCGCTTCGGCCGCCCAGCGTTCGAGCGAGTCGGCGTGCGCCGGGTCGGCGAGCACGGCTTCGCAGAGCGCGCGCAGGCGCTTCTCCTCGGGCATCGGCACCGAAAGCGGCAGCGGCTGCGAGCGCGTGATTTCATCGAGCGCGAGCGTGCCGAGCAGCCGTTCGCGAGGACGCGGGACGGTATTGTCGTCGAGGGCGGCGATCACTTCCCGCAAGAGCGGCGACACCTCCACCACGCGACACGCATCGAGGCCCGGCGGCACGACGCTTGCGTCGAGATAGAGCGTGCGCAAGTAAGCGTCCTCGACGATCACCACCTCGTGCGTCACGTTCGGCGGCACCCAGATCGCGCGCGACGGCGGCACCATCCACGTCGAGTCGGCGGTGGCGACGCGCAGCACGCCGCGCGTCGTGTACGCGAGCTGCGCCCACGGATGCACGTGCAGCGCGATCCGCACGCCGGCGGGCACCGGGCGGGCGCGCACGCGGATCGGATGCGCGTGCGTCGGCGAGTGCTCGACGGGGATGTCGAGATCCTCGACGGTTTCATCCGGCACGCGCGGTTCAGCGGAAGGTCTCATTCGAGAAGAAGAGAAGAAGTTCGGGCGCCCTAAAGCCCGATGGTAATTTGAATCGGCATAATGCGCCGCTGGGGATCATTGAGACGGAGTATTCATCGATGCAACATGTATTCATCTACGGCACGCTGCGGGCCGGCGAGATCAACGACATCAATCGCGCGGCCGAACGGCACGGCATCCCGCTGCCGCAGCGGCTCGGCGTGGCGTATGTGACCGGACGGCTGTTCGACTTCGGCCGCTATCCGGGACTCGTGATCGATCCCGAGGGCGAGCCGATCCGCGGCGACGTCTATCGGATCGACGATTCGCTCGTGCCCGTGCTCGATGAGATCGAAGAGGTTTATCCGGGCGTGGAAGGGCTGTTCCGGCCGCATCGTCTGCACGTGACGTTGGATGTGCAAGGCGCCGAGCATGGCGTCGACTGCCTGATGTACCCGGTGGCCGCGCATTCGGTCGACGGCCTGCCGCGCATCAAGGGCGGCGACTGGGTCGAGCATCGCGTGGGTCTTGCAAAGTAAAGCAAAATCAAAAGTCCGCTCCCTACAGCGGAGCGGCCTGTGTTCACCTGAGCCGGTAGACGGCGCTCAAATCTCTTCGTAAAGCGGCAGCGTCAGGAACTCGGTGAAATTCTCCGACGTCGACATCGCTTCGAAGATCTTCGCTGCACGTTCATAAGGCTTCGTATCGCCGCCGACGGCGAGCTTGACCTTCTCCAACTCGTCGATGGTGAAGCCCCGCACCATCTCGGCGGTAACCTTGCGGCCGTCGTCGAGCTTGCCCTTCGGCGAGCGAATCCACTGCCACACCTGCGAGCGCGAGATTTCCGCGGTCGCCGCGTCTTCCATCAGGTTGTGGATCGGCACGCAGCCATTGCCCGTCAGCCACGAACCGAGATAGTGAACGCCGACGTTGATGTTGTTGCGCACGCCCGCTTCGGTGATCGGCTCTTCAGGGCGGAAGTCGAGCAGGTCCTTTGCCGTCACCTGCACGTCGGGGCGCTGCTTCGCGATCTGGTTCGGCTTGTCGCCGAGCACCTTCACGAACTCTTCCATCGCGATCGGCACGAGCCCGGGATGCGCGACCCAGCCGCCGTCGTAGCCGTCGGCGGCATCGCGCGCCTTGTCGGAGCGCACGCCGCCCATCGCGCGGTCGTTTGCCGCCGGATCGTTCTTGATCGGAATCAGCGCGCTCATGCCGCCGATCGCCGGCGCCTGGCGCTTGTGGCACGTCTTCAGCAGTTTCAGCGCGTAGGCGCGCATGAAAGGCACGGTCATCGTGATCTTCGCGCGGTCGGCGAGACAGAAGTCCGGATCGCTCTTGAACTTCTTGATCGCCGAGAAGATGTAATCCCAGCGGCCGGCATTCAGCCCCGAGCTGTGTTCGCGCAATTCATACAGGATCTCGTCCATTTCGAAGGCGGCGAGAATCGTTTCGACGAGCACGGTCGCGCGAATCGAGCCGCGCGGCACGCCAACCCGCTCCTGCGCCGCGACGAAGATCTCGTTCCACAGGCGCGCTTCCAGATGGCTTTCCAGCTTCGGCAGATAGAAGAACGGGCCGGCGCCGCGCGCAAGCTGTTCCTTCGCGTTGTGAAACAGGAACAGCGCGAAATCGAAGATGCCGCCGGAGACGCGCTGGCCGTCGACCGTCACGTGCTTCTCGTCGAGATGCCAGCCGCGCGGGCGCATGATCAGCGTCGCGATCGTGTCGTTGAGCTTGTACGACTTGCCGTTCTGTTCCAGCGAGATCGTGCCGCGCACGGCTTCCTTGAGGTTCAGATGGCCGGTCAACTGGTTGTCCCAGTTCGGCGTGTTCGAATCCTCGAAGTCGCTCATGTAGGCGTCGGCGCCGGAATTCAGCGCGTTGATGATCATCTTGCGCTCGACCGGGCCGGTGATTTCCACGCGACGTCGTTCCAGCGAGCGCGGCAAGGGCGCGATCTTCCAGTCGCCTTCGCGGATCGACTTCGTTTCCGGCAGGAAATCGGGACGCTCGCCGGCATCGAGCCGCTTCGTGCGCTCGACGCGTGCCGCGAGCAGTTGCTGGCGGCGCGGCTCGAACTGCCGGTGCAGCGTCGCGACGAGGTCGAGCGCCTCGCGGGTCAGGATGGTCTCGTAGCCGGGCTTGATGCCGGCCGTGATGGCCATGCCTTTCGGAAGATCCAGCGAGTTGAGCGTGTTGGCCATTGATTTTCTCCTTGGTCGGTCAGACGGTTTGCTTGTGGCGCAAAGGGTTGAGGAAGGTCAGACGCCAGGGCTGTGGCGCATGCGGTTCGGGCGTTTTAACGGGGCGGGGAATTCCTGTTGCCGGCAGCCGCCGGCGATAAAGGCCAGCAAATCGGCCATGCCGCGGCCGGCGCCGCGCGGTGCGATGCCGAGTTCCTCGGCGGGGAGGGCGGCGCGATTGATCCAGAACGTCGTGTAGCCGAACCATGTCGCGCCGGCGACATCCCAGCCATTCGACGAAACGAACACCAGCTCGGGCGCCGCCGCGCCGAACGCCTGCGTGCCGAGTGCATACGCAGCGGGCGCCGGCTTGTAGACGCGCACGGAGTCGACGGACAGTACGTGATCGAAGAGCCCTGTCATGCCGGCGCTTTTCACGGCGATGTCGAGCATTTGCGGATTGCCGTTCGACAGGATCGCGAGCCGGCACTGCGTGCGCTCGCGCAGGGCCTTCAGCGCGGCGACGGTATCGGGGAACGCGGACAGACACGCGTATTCGTCCATCAGGCGCTTTTCGGCGGCGGGCGAGAGTGCGTCGGCGAGATTGAGTCGGGTTGCCGCGAAGCGCAGCGCGTCGAGCGTGATCGCCCAGAACGGCTCGTAAAGACCGCCGGACGGATCGGCGAGCGTGCGCAACTGCGTGTACTCGATCTGCTTCTGGCGCCACAACTGCGAGAGCGCATCGCCGTGACCGGGAAACAATTGCTCGGCGGCAGCGACGACCGAATGCACGTCGAACAGCGTGCCGTAGGCGTCGAAGATCACCGCGCGAGGAGGGGAAGTTGTCGGGTGTGTCGTTATGGCCGACATAGCCGTGCGCTCCATTCAGAGGTCGGATCGATTGTATTCGTGATCTGTGTGAGTGCAAAGATTGGGAACATCACTTGATCTTTTACTTTTTCACACCTAATCTGTGCGCGTCGACCTTGGAAAAAGGACCATCGCGCATGGATCGCTTCAAGCAAATCGAGACTTTCGCCGCCGTCGCGGCGAAGGGAAGCCTGTCGGCGGCGGCGCAGGCCGAGGGCGTCGCGCCGGCCGTGATCGGCCGCCGGCTCGATGCGCTCGAGGAACGGCTCGGCGTGAAGCTCCTCGTGCGCACGACGCGCCGGATCACGCTGACCTTCGAAGGCTCGGCGTTCCTCGAAGACTGCCTGCGTGTCATCAACGACATGCAGAACGCCGAGGCGAGCGTCTCGGCGGGCGGCGTGAAGGCGAGCGGCCACCTGCGGGTGTCGGCGCCGGCGGGCTTCGGGCGGCGCCATGTCGCCGCGCTCGTTCCGGAATTCACGAAGCAGCATCCCGACGTCTCGATTTCGCTCGACCTGACCGACCGCATGGTCGATCTCGTCAACGAAGGTTTCGATTGCGCGGTGCGGCTCGGCGAGTTGCCGGATTCGTCGCTGGTGTCGCTCAAGCTCGGCGAAAACCGGCGCGTGTGCGTCGGTTCGCCCGCCTATCTGGCGAAGCGCGGCAAGCCCGCCAACCTCGCCGCGCTGGGCGGCCACAACTGCCTCGCGCTCGGCGCATCGGCGAATCAGCAGCGCGGCTGGATGTTCCAGCAGGACGGACGGGTCGTGACGATCAAGGTCTCCGGGACGATGGAGTGCTCCGACGGCGCCGTGCTGCACGAATGGTGCCTCGCGGGATACGGCCTGGCGTGGCGCTCGTGGTGGGAAGTCGGCGACGATATCGCGGCGGGCCGCCTCACGAGCGTGCTCGACGATTTCGCCGCGCCGCCGATCGGCATTCACGCAGTGTTTCCGCAACGCCGCCATTTGCCGTTGCGCGTGAGGCTTTTCCTCGACTTGCTCAAGCATACGTACAGCGCTCCTGGATATTGGGGCTGATCGGTCACTGGATGAGCCATCGCGTTACTACAATGAAATAGCGCAAACGACGTTCGTAGGAGGACGCCATGTTCAAGCACATCCTGGTTCCGACCGATGGCTCGGAGCTGTCGCAAAAAGCAATCGATGGCGCGATCGACCTGGCGCAATCCGTCGGCGCGCGCATCACCGCGTATGCGTGCCTGCCGCAGTATCCGTACTCGCCGTTCGCGGATGTCGCCGTCGAGCCGCCCGACGACTTCCACGCGCGCGCCGAAGCCGAGGCGCGCGAGCACCTGCGTGCGGTCGAACTGGCTGCGCAGCAGGCGGGCGTCACCTGCGACAGCGTGACGAGCATCGACTCCGCGCCGTATATCGGCATCATCGAGGCGGCGGAGACGGGCGGTTGCGATGTGATCCTGATGGCATCGCATGGACGGCGCGGGCTCGGCAGTCTCCTGATCGGCAGCGAAACGCAGCGCGTGCTCACGCACACGAAGATTCCGGTGATCGTTTATCGATAGCGTCAACGCAGTATCAAAAGAAAGCGCGCGGCCTGGATCCAGGCCGCGCGCTTTCTTTTTGGCGGCGGGTCGTGCCCGCCGCCTTCTTGACTACGCTCCCTGATTACGCCTTCTGAATCAAGCGACTTTCTTGTCGAAGAACTGCTCGTCCTCGGTCGAGCCGTGCAGGGCGGTCGTCGATGCGTCGCGTTCCACCGTCTGCGTGACGGCGTCGAAGTAACCCGTGCCCACTTCGCGCTGATGCTTGACGGCGGTGAAGCCCTTTTCGGCGGCCGCGAACTCGGCCTGCTGCATTTCGACGAACGCGGTCATCTGGTTGCGTGCATAGCCGTGCGCGAGGTTGAACATCGAGTAGTTCAGCGCGTGGAAGCCCGCGAGCGTGATGAACTGGAACTTATAGCCCATCGCGCCGAGTTCGCGCTGGAACTTGGCGATCGTCGCGTCGTCGAGGTTCTTCTTCCAGTTGAACGACGGCGAGCAGTTGTACGACAGCAGTTGGTCCGGGAATTCCTTGTGGATCGCGTCCGCGAATTGCTTCGCGAACTCGAGGTCTGGCTTGCCGGTTTCGCACCAGATCATGTCGGCGTACGGCGAATACGCGAGACCGCGCGAGATCGCCTGCTCGAGGCCCGGACGCGTGCGATAGAAGCCCTCGACCGTGCGCTCGCCGGTGAGGAACGGCTTGTCGTTGTCGTCGATGTCGGAGGTCACGAGGTCGGCGGCTTCCGCGTCCGTGCGGGCGAGCAGGACCGTCGGCGTGCCGCAGACGTCGGCGGCGAGGCGCGCGGCGGTCAGCTTCGCGATGTTCTCGCGGGTCGGCACGAGCACCTTGCCGCCCATGTGGCCGCACTTCTTTACCGACGCCAGTTGGTCTTCGAAGTGCACGCCCGAGGCGCCGGCTTCGATCATCGCCTTCATCAGTTCGAACGCGTTCAGGACGCCGCCGAAGCCGGCTTCCGCGTCGGCGACGATCGGCGCGAAGTAGTCGATATAGCCTTCGTCGCCCGGATTCTTGCCTTCGGACCACTGGATCTGGTCGGCGCGCGTGAGCGTGTTGTTGATGCGCTTCACGACGAGTGGCACCGAGTTCGCCGGATACAGCGACTGGTCAGGATACATTTCGCCTGCCACGTTGGCATCGCCCGCAACCTGCCAGCCCGACAGATAGATCGCCTTCAGACCCGCCTTCACCTGCTGCATCGCCTGGTTGCCGGTCAGCGCGCCGAGCGAGTTGACGAACGGCTCGTTATTGACGCTTTCCCACAGTTTCTCGGCGCCGCGCTTGGCAAGCGTGTGCTCGACCTGCAGCGAGCCGCGCAGACGCACGACGTCCTCGGCGGTGTAGGTGCGCTTGATGCCTTTCCAGCGCGGATCGGTGTCCCATTGCAGTTGGAGTTGCTGTGCTTGTTCTTGACGTGACATTGCGTTTCTCCTTGAGTACT
Source organism: Caballeronia choica (assembly GCF_001544535.1). Taxonomy (GTDB): domain Bacteria; phylum Pseudomonadota; class Gammaproteobacteria; order Burkholderiales; family Burkholderiaceae; genus Caballeronia; species Caballeronia choica. The sequence goes on from NZ_FCON02000016.1 coordinate 69,052, forward strand.
GTGCGGTCCGGCGAATGATGGTGAAACTGTCCCGAATGACTTGAGCGCGACGCCGCATAGTGGTGCGATGCGGGTGCATGGCGGCGTTTCGTTTGCTCAACTCTTATATAAGAGTCTAGGCAAAGTCGTCCTTCGTAAGTAGTCCCGTCTCACGCTTTTGTCGATATATTTTTATTAATATATTCAACGACTTGAAAATAAAATTTCGTAATGAGAAACGACGTTTTCTATGTCGCAATTGCGGCGTTGTGCCGCGCAGCAGATTCTTTTGCGACGCAAAACTTCCTTCCACATCGTGAAATATAGGGATGGGCGAAAAAAAACCGATGCGCGAGGCATCGGTTTTTTTAAACACTGCGACCGGAGGGCGACGCATCGCCCTGGTGCATGACGCGAACGGCTTAGCTGCCGCGGCGCGGGGCACGCGGGCCGTCGTTGCGACGCGTGCTGTAGCCGTCGCGCGAACCGCCGCCGAAGCCGCTGCCGCCGTCGCGCGAACCGCCGCGATAGCCGCCGTCGCTGTTGCCGCCACGGTAGCCGCCTTCACGCGCGCCAGCCGACGCCGGCTTGTTGCCCCAGCCGCCCGGCTTGCCGGCACCGCCGCCATTGCCACCGCCGTTACCGCTGCCAAAGCGGCGGCCACCCGTCGAACCGCCGCCCGGACGGCCACGGCCACCGGCGAAACCGCCACGGCCGCCGGCCGGTGCCGACTTGCGCGGCTCGAAGCCAGCGATGACGTTCACCGCCAGCGGCGCGCGCACGAAGCGTTCGATGCGCTTCAGCGCGCCTTGCTCGGCGTGATGCACGAGGCTCACCGCCGTGCCCGTGCGGCCCGCGCGGCCGGTACGGCCGATGCGGTGCACGTAGTCTTCGGCGAACTTCGGCAGGTCGTAGTTGAATACGTGCGTGACGCCAGGGATATCGATGCCGCGAGCCGCGACGTCGGTCGCCACCAGCACGCGCACACGGCGCTCGCGCAGTGCGCGGATCGTGCGATTGCGCGCGCCTTGCGGCAGGTCGCCGTGCAGCGCGGCCGATTCGAAACCGGCGTCGGCAAGGCGAATCGCCAGTTGGTCGGCGTCGTTCTTGGTCGCGGTGAACACGATCGCCTGATCGAGTTCGGCGTCGCGCAAGAGGTGGTCGAGCAGGCGATCCTTGTGATCGCGGTCGTCGACGTAATGCACCGTTTGCGCGATGTTGTTGCGCGCTTCGAGCTTCTGGACGATCTCGATGCGTTCCGGGTCCTTCAGGAGACGCCCGGTCAGCGAGCTGATCTTGCCGTCGATGGTGGCCGAGAACAGCAGCGTCTGGCGCGAAGCCGGCGTCGCGGCAACGATCGTCTCGATGTCGTCGATGAAGCCCATGTCGAGCATGCGGTCGGCTTCGTCGAGCACGAGCATCGTCAGGTTCGACAGGTCGATGCGGCCGCGCTCCAGGTGGTCGAGCAAACGGCCCGGCGTCGCGACGAGGATTTCGGGGTTCTTCGCGAGCAGCATCAATTGCTGGCCGTACGCGACGCCGCCAAGAATGCTGACGGTGCGCAGACGGCGCAAGTGCTTGCCGTACGTGGTCGAGGCGGCCGTGACCTGCATCGCGAGTTCGCGCGTCGGCGTGAGCACGAGCAGGCTCGGGCGCGCGACGGGCTGCTGGCGGCGCGCCGGGCGGCCGTTCGGGTCACGCGGTTCGCGCGGCTGCGATGCCTGCAGCTTTTCGAGTTGCGAGAAGCGCTCGATGGCGGGCAGCATGAATGCGGCGGTCTTGCCCGAACCGGTCGGGCTGGAAACGAGGAGGTCGCGTCCGGCGAGCGCTGCGGGAATCGCGCGCTGCTGCACGGGCGTCGGGACCTGATAGCCGGCGGCCGTCAGGGCGGAAACGATGTCGGCGGACAGGCCGAGCGATTCGAAGCTCGGGCCTTCGGGAACTGCTGGCGCTGCCTGAACTGCGGGCGCGGCCGGTGCTGCGGGGGTATCGGTGCCGAGTGCTTGTGCTGCGATGGTGTCCAACGGGCTTTGGGTATTGCTCGAAGTCATGTCGATCCTTGAAACGGGAAATGAGGCGTTGGCGCCAATCGGCATACCCAAGTCGTCGGATTCAGCGAGCGAAGAAGCAGCGAGCAAATCGAAAAACGGGGGCAACTCGCGACAGTGAAGGCGAGCTTTGTTGTTAGAAGCTGTATCGGATACGGCAGGCCGGGAGGGCGCTGTCGTCAGCCTGGTGCATGACAGGCCGGAAGTGGCCTAGCAAGGAGGGGACAGTTTCTAAACTGGATTGGAGCAAAACGCTACGAGACGCTGCGCTGCGTGCATGGAAGGTTCCGGAGAGATCCGAACCACACGGTTCACAGTGAAGCGCAGACGGCAGTATATCGAAATTTGTTGCACTGCGCCAGACATTAAGACGAATGCCGGTGCGGCGAGGGTCCGCACCGGCCCGAAGGTCAGGCCGAAGCGCCGCTTTTCAGCGATTCGACGAGTTCGATGTAAAGCCGCCTGGCGTCGTCTTGCGACGTGCCTTGCAGCGCCGCCCACGCTTCGTACTTGTATTTGCCGGCGAGATCGGCGAAACCGGGTTTGTCGCCGTGGGCGTCGCCGGTGCTGGCCTGCTTGTAGAGCGCGTAGAGGCGCAGCAGCGTTAGGTTGCCGGGGCGCTCGGCCAGCTTCTTGACGTCGGTCTGGGCTTGGGTGAATCGTGCGTCGATGTCGCTCATCCTGTATCTCTTTGCTATTTTTGAGGCCGACGATCATAGCAAGCCGGTCCGGCGCGGCTGTCGAGGGTTTCTTCCAGACGGGCGGCTCGCGGGAAGCTTCGCCGAATGCGTCGGATGCTCCGAACACGCGCAAGTCCCGCATTACAATGACGCCTATGACACGCACCGTTCTGTTAGCCCTCGATACCTCGACCGAATTCTGTTCGGTCGCGCTGCTGCTCGCCGAAGCACCGCCTGCTACGGACGCCGTCGCAGCGCACCACGTCACCGCTTCGACCCACACCTGGCTGCGCCACGAAGCGACCGGTGCGGTGTCGAGCACGCGGCTGTTGCCCGCCATCCGCGAACTCTTCGATGACGCGCGTCTCGCGCTTTCCGACTGCACCGCAATCGCATTTGGCTCAGGCCCCGGTTCGTTCACCGGTCTGCGAACCGCGACGGGTGTGGCGCAAGGGCTTGCGTTCGGGCTCGGCGTGCCGGTCGTGCCGGTCGGAACCCTGCTCGCGTGCGCGGAGTTAGCGCGTTTGCGCGAGCCGTCGGTGTCGCGGGTGCTTGCGGCGCTCGATGCCCGCATGGACGAGGTCTACTGGGCCGACTTCGAATTCGACACCGCCGCCGGCGACTGGCGCACGATCCGGTCCGCGTCGCTCGATGCGCCGGGTGCGCTCGTGTTGCCGGACGCGCCGTTCACGCTCGCGGGCAATGCCGCGGCGGCTTTCGGCGAACGGCTGCCGGCGGTTTCGGCGGCTTTTCGCGTCGATTACGAAGCGCTGCCGCACGCGTTGCCGGTCGCGCTCGCCGGTTTGCGCGGACTGCGCGCCGGTCGCACCGTGCCGCCCGAACTGGCCGCGCCGGAATATATCCGCGACAAGGTCGCGCAGACCACCGTCGAGCGCCTCGAAGCGCGCGCGGCGAAAGACGCGCAAGGCAGGCAGGACAAGCACGAGGAGCCGGTGCGGTGAGCGGGGTGCTGTTGGCGGATCGCTATCTGTCCTCGATGACGGAGGCGGATCTCGATGAAGTCGCCGCCATCGAGAAGCTCGCTTACGAGTTTCCGTGGAGCCGCGGCAATTTCCAGGATTCGCTCAGAAACGGTTATTTCGGCGTGTGCATGCGCCATGTGACCGGGACGCTGGTCGGCTATTGCGTGCTGATGCCGGTCGTCGACGAAATGCATCTGCTCAATCTGTGCGTCGCGCCGCAAGCCCAGCACGCCGGCGCCGGGCTCGCGCTCTTGCGCGAAGCCGTGCGCATCGCGCGCGCCGAAAGGCTCGACGGCGTCTTGCTGGAGGTGCGGCCGTCGAATCCGCGCGCGATCCAGCTTTACGAGCGCTTCGGCTTTTCCGCGATCGGACGCCGCAAGAATTATTACCCCGCGCGGCATCGGTCGCGCGAGGACGCAATCGTCATGCGTCTGTCGTTTTCGAAGGAGGGCGCGCATGGCGCTGCGTGAATCGATGCTGGAAGAATTCGGGCTCGGGCCGGTGTGGGTGCGGCGGCGGGCGAGTGGAGCGGTCGGTGCCGACGCGGTTGCTGCGGAACAAGCCGTACCGGTCGTGGAGCGCGCGGGGAATTCGGCCGCGTCCGGCGCCGCAGCGGGCTCGGCGAAGCCGGAGTCTTTCGCCTCTTCGCCGAACGCCCCGAGGTTGCCCGAACGCCGCGCTGCGGTGCCGCTCGCGAAATCCGCGCCCCCGTCCGAGCCTCCGATCCAGCCCCCACAAGCGCTCGACCCGTCCGCGCAACAACCCGAACCACCGCTCCCAATCGCGGAGCCCGCCTTCGACGAACTCCCCTGGCTCGACGACGAACCCGCGCCGACCACGGCACGCACCGATCTCGACGCCCCCGGCGACATCCACACGCTCGACTGGGACACGCTCGCCGCGCGCGTCGCGTCCTGCGAACGCTGTCGCCTGTGCGAGCGCCGCACGAACACCGTGTTCGGCGTCGGCGACCGCGAAGCCGACTGGATGCTGATCGGCGAGGCGCCCGGAGAAAACGAAGACAAGCAGGGCGAGCCGTTCGTCGGGCAGGCGGGCAAGCTGCTCGACAGCATGCTGCGCGCCGTCACGCTCGCGCGCGATTCGAACGTTTATATCGCGAATGTGATCAAGTGCCGCCCGCCCGGCAACCGCAATCCGGAGCCCGATGAAGTCGCGCGTTGCGAGCCGTATTTGCAGCGGCAGGTGGCGCTCGTCAAGCCGAAGGTGATCGTCGCGCTCGGCCGCTTCGCCGCGCAGAGCCTGCTGAAGACCGACGCGAGCATCGCGTCGCTGCGCGGGCGCGTGCATCGGTACGAGGGCGTGCCGGTGATCGTCACGTATCACCCCGCGTACCTGCTGCGCAGCCTGCCCGACAAGGCGAAGGCGTGGGCCGACCTGTGTCTCGCGCAAAAGACGTATCGCGAGTCGCTCGCGGCGCTGGGAGACGCGCAGGGCGGCATCTGATGGGGCCGGCGCGCGAGGTGGACCGTCTCGTCGACGCCTACGACGACGTCACGGTCCGCGACCTCGCGTGGCTGCTGTTCTCGCCCGATCTGCTGCGCGCGAGCCACGCGGGCGCACCGCTCGCCACTCCGTTCGAGTCGGAGCCGGAACGCGCCGCCACGCTCGCCTGGCTCGCCGCGCTCGACCGCGATCCCGCCCCGCTGCACGGACGCGCGCGCAATCCGAAACTGACGCGGCTCGGCTTCTACGCCGAAAGCCTGCTCGAATACTTCCTGACGCATGGACCGGCCGCCGGACTCGTCGCGGCGAACGTGCCGTTGCGCCACCAGCGCCGGACCATCGGCGAATGCGACTTCCTGCTGCACACGGCGCGCGGCGCGCGTCTGCATTGGGAACTGGCCGTGAAGTTCTATCTGCACATCGGCGACGGTTCCTGTGCTCAGGCGCGTCTTTCCGACTACGTTGGCCCCAACCTGCAGGACCGCTTCGACCTGAAGCACATGCGACTTCTCACGCATCAGCTCGCGCTGAGTTCGCGCGCGGAGTTCGCGTCGCTCGGGTTCGAGGGGCCGTGGGAGGCGCAGTTATACATCAAGGGGCGGCTCTTCTATCACGACGATCACGACGCATGCGTGCGGCCCGCGCCCGAACTCGGCGACGCGCATTTGCGCGGATGGTGGCTGACGGCGTCGGAGTGGAGTGCGCAGGCGTCGCAGGGCGAGACTGGCACGTCCGCTGCCGCCCGGGCCTGGGTCGTGCAGCCGCGCCTCGCCTGGCTGGCATCGCGACGCCTGGCCGTCGCCGATGCCGACGCGTTGCTCGCCCACTCGGCGGCAATTCACGAACGCCTGCAAGACGCGGCCTCGCCGACGATGGTCGCCGCCTACGCGCGCGGCGAAAACGGCACGTGGATCGAGCAGTCGCGCGGCTTCATCGTTCCCGACGACTGGCCCGATCGCGCGCGCGAGTTCGCGCTCACCACCATCTGAAGAAGTGATGCACCGGCCCGACGCCGTGGCCGACATCGAGCCGCGCGCTATTTTCGATTGCGCCCGTCAGGTAGCGTTTGGCTTCAGTCGTGGCGCTCGCGAGGCTGTCGCTTTGCGGAATCAGCGCCGCGATCGCCGATGACAGCGTGCAGCCGGTGCCATGGGTGTTCTTCAGCGGCACGCGCGCGCCGCCGAGTCTCAGCGCCCCGCCTTTTTCGATGAGCCAGTCGGGGCTGTCGGCGGAATCCAGATGGCCGCCTTTCATCAGCACCGCCCGCGCGCCGAGTGCAAGGAGCGCTTCGCCCTGGCGGACCATCGCGTCTTCGTCGGTCGCGCTTTTCGTATCCAGCAGCGCCGCCGCTTCCGGCAGGTTCGGCGTGACGAGCGTCGCCAGCGGCAGCAGTTCGTCGCGCAACGCGGCGACGGCTTCCGGCGCGAGCAGCGCGTGGTGGCTCTTCGAGATCATCACCGTGTCGAGCACGACATGTTCCGGCCGATGGCGCGCGAGCGCCTCAGCGACCGCGCGCACGATGCCGGCGTTGGCGAGCATGCCGATCTTCACGGCGTCGATGCGGATGTCGTCGAAGACGGCGTCGAGCTGCGCGGTCACGAAGCCCGCCTCGGGCGTGTGGATCGCGGTGACGCCGCGCGTGTTTTGCGCGGTCAGCGCCGTGATGACGCTCAAGCCGTACGCGCCGAGCGCCGAGAACGCCTTCAGGTCAGCCTGGATGCCCGCGCCGCCGCCCGAATCGGAGCCGGCGATGGTGAGGACGTTGGGGATCGGTCTGGTCTCTGACATGGCGTTAGGGCTGGAGTTGGGCGCGCGCGATGGTCTCGCGCAATTGGGCGGCGGCATCGCGTGGACTCGCCGCCTTGCAGATCGCCGAGACGACGGCCAATCCCGCGGGCCGCGCGCGCATCACATCGGCGGCGTTCGGCAACTGGATGCCGCCGATCGCCACGGTCGGATAACGCGATTGCGAACACATCGCGGCGAGTCCGTCGACGCCGCAGGGCGCGGAGGCGTCGGTCTTGGTGGGCGTCGCGAACACGGGTCCGGCGCCGAGGTAATCGACGATATCGCCGAGATGGTTGGCGTTGTCCACCTCGCTGATTCGCGACACCGACAGTCCGATCAGCGCGTCCGGCCCGAGCAGCCTGCGTGCGACATCGGCCGGCAGGTCGCGCTGGCCGACATGCACGCCGTCGGCTCCGGCGGCGAGCGCGATGTCCAGGTGATCGTCGATGATGAGCGGCACGCGGGCCGCGCGCGTCAACGGCAGCAGGTCGAGCGCGAGGGCGAGCCATGCGCGCTTGTGCCACTCGGGCGCGCGCAATTGCACGACGGTCGCGCCGCCTTCGAGCGCCGCGCGCGCGACGTCGAGCGAGGCTTGATGGCCGCCACACTGAACCGGGTCGAGCACGAGGTAGAGAGAGAGATCGAAAGCAGGACGCATGTCGGTCAACCCGCGGCGAGGTCGCGTGCGACGAGCGTCGCGGCGAACGCGCCGGCATCGAGCGAGGCCAGCCGATCCAGGTACGCGACGGCGAAACTGCCGGGCAGCGCGGCATCGCGGGCGGCGAGTTCGCCCGCGATCGTCGAATACGCGACGGCCGCGACGGTCGCGATCCAGTGGTCGTCCGGACCGCTCGCCGCGCCGACGAACGCCGCGACAGTGGCCGACAGCGCGCAGCCGACGCCCGTCACGCGCGTCATCAGCGGCGAGCCGTTCGACAGCGCGACGGTGCGCCGGCCATCGGTGATGTAGTCGGTCGCGCCCGTCACGGCGACCGTCGCCCGCGTTTTCAGCGCGAGGATTTGCGCGGCGTCGAGCGCGGCGTCGGTGGCGGCGGTGCTGTCCACGCCGCGCCCGCTCGCCGTGCCGCCCGACAGGCTGATGATCTCCGACGCGTTGCCGCGAATCACGGCGGGCTTGGCATCGAGCAGGTCGAGCGCGAACTCCGTGCGAAACGCGAGCGGGCCGACCGCGACCGGATCGAGCACCCACGGTTTGCCGGCGTCGTTGGCGGCATCGACGGCGATGCGGATCGCCTTCGATTGCGGTACGTCGAGCGTGCCGAGGTTCACCGACAGCGCATTCGCGATGCGCGCGAACTCGCCGGCTTCCTCGCGCGCGACGACCATCGCGGGCGCGGCGCCGATCGCGAGCAGCACGTTCGCCGTGAAGTTGGTGACGACGAGATTCGTCAGGCAGTGGACGAGCGGTGCGTTCTCACGCACGCGCGTCGCAAACGAATGGAGATCGGCGGCGAGCATGGTCGGGGACGGAGAAGAAGAAGGTTGACGCGGCGTCGCGCGCGAGCGCGCGACGCCGCTCAGTGCCGCGCCTCGCCGATCAGCGCGACCGAATCGAACGCGCGCTGGTTCGCCTGATGGCGGCGCATCACGAAGTACATCATCAGGCAGACGAACGAGCCGAACAGCACGATGACGAACTGGATCGGCACGTCGAGCCAGACGAGCACGGCGTAGAGGCAGAGCATCACGAGCACGGAGAGGTTTTCGTTGAAATTCTGCACGGCGATCGAGTGGCCGGCCGAGAGCAGCACGTGTCCGCGATGCTGCAGGAGCGCGTTCATCGGCACGACGAAGAAGCCCGACAATCCGCCAACGATCATCAGGAACAAATACGCGACGAGCAGGTAGCCGGGAACGTGCATGTTGCCCATGTAGAGGCCCCATTGCGCGGGAAACAGGTCGCGGGTGTAGAACGCCATCAGCATCACGGCGATGCCCATGATGATGCCGACCGGCAGCACGGAGAGCGAGCGCTTGAGCGGCACGCGCGCCGCCGCGAGAATCGCGCCGACCGCGACGCCGACCGCGATCACCGCCTGCAGGATCGCCGCCTGCGAAAGCGACATGCCAAGCGACACTTCGGCCCATTTCAGCACGATGAATTGCAGCGTCGCGCCGGCGCCCCAGAAGAGCGTCGTGACCGCGAGCGAAATCTGGCCGAGCTTGTCGCGCCAGAGCGTGACGAAGCAGTCGGCGAAATCGGTGATGAGCTTGACGGGCCGCGTCTCCTGCTTCGGATAGCGCGCGCCGGTATCGGGGATGCGCAGGTTGAACATCGCGGCGACGATGTACATCACCACGATGACGAGCATCGCGGCCTCGGCGGGCGTGTGGATTTTCGGGATGTGGAGACTGAGAATATGCCCGGCGATGTGCGGGCTGATGAGCGCGCCGCCCATCACGGTGCCGAGGATGATCGAGCCGACCGTCGTGCCTTCGATCCAGCCGTTCGCCGCCACCAGCCGGTCGGGCGGCAGCAGTTCGGTGAGAATGCCGTACTTCGCCGGGGAATACGCGGCGGCGCCGAAGCCGACGATGCCGTACGCAAGCAGCGGATGCGCGCCGACCAGCATCGTGAGGCAGCCGACCACCTTGATGCTGTTGGTCACGAACATCACGTGGCCCTTCGGGCGGGAATCCGCGAAGGCGCCGACGAACGCGGCCAGGACGACATACGACAGCACAAAGAACAGTTTGAGCAGCGGCGTCATCCAGTTCGGGGCGTGAAGGTCTTTCAGCAGTGCAATAGCAGCGATCAGAAGTGCATTGTCGGCCAGCGAAGAGAAAAACTGCGCGGCCATGATGGTGTAAAAACCTTTTTTCATCTGATCCGAAGCTTTCCTCACTGCGGGTGATCCGCCCCGTTCGTCGGGGGTACGTTCGGGCTTATTCCGTTCGAAATGGGTTGTGTGCACGGCTTTATAACACGAAAATAGGCGGATTCTGACTAGCAGTAATCTCGATCCCGTGTTGCAAATCACACGACCGTGCTGCTTGTTCTTCATAACATACTGATTCGCAAGGCGTCTTGAACTGCCTTCGCGTTTCGCGCTCCAACTGCGTTTTAACCCGAACTCTCATGCCTCGCCCCCTCTCTGCCACGATCCACACCGCCGCACTCGCCAACAACCTTGCCGTCGCGCGCAAGCACGCCCCGAAATCCAAGATCTGGGCCGTCGTCAAGGCCAATGCGTATGGCCATGGACTGACGCGCGTGTTCCCGGGCCTGCGCGCCACCGACGGGTTTGGACTTCTGGACCTCGAAGAAGCCGCGAAGTTGCGTGAACTCGGCTGGGCCGGGCCGATTCTCCTGCTCGAAGGCTTCTTCCGGCCGACCGACATCGACGTGATCGACCGCTACAGCCTGACCACCGCGGTCCATTGCGACGAGCAGTTGCGCATGCTGGAAATGGCGCGGCTCTCGAAGCCCGTCAACATCCAGTTGAAGATGAACAGCGGCATGAACCGGCTCGGCTACACGCCGGAGCGCTATCGGGCAGCGTGGGAGCGGGCGCGCGCCTGCCAGGGCGTCGGGCAGATCACGCTCATGACCCATTTTTCGGATGCCGACAGCGATCGCGGCGTCGCCTACCAGCTCGAAGCGTTCGAGCGCGGCGCGGAGGGCATCGCCGGCGCGCGCAGCCTCGCGAACTCCGCCGCCACGCTCTGGCATCCCGCGGCGCACTTCGACTGGGTGCGGCCGGGCATCATCCTGTACGGCGCGTCGCCGTCGGGCGTGACGGCGGATGTCGCCGACGTCGGGTTGCGGCCCGCGATGACGCTTTCGTCCGAACTGATCGCCGTGCAGATGGTGGACAAGGGACACACGGTCGGCTACGGCTCGACCTACACGGCCGGCAAGCAAATGAAGATCGGCGTGGTCGCCTGCGGCTACGCGGACGGCTTCCCGCGGATCGCGCCGGAAGGCACGCCGGTGATCGTGGATGGCATCCGCACGAAGCTCGTCGGGCGCGTGTCGATGGACATGCTGACCGTCGACCTGACGCCGTGCCCGACGGCGGGCGTCGGTTCGCGCGTGGAATTGTGGGGGCAGCACTTGCCGATCGACGACGTGGCGCAGGCCTGCGGCACGATCGGCTACGAGCTGATGTGCGCGATCGCGCAGCGCGTGCCGGTGCGCGCCGAGTGAGCGTTGCACCCGCGTCGAAACCGCGCTGAAACCATGCTGAACCTGCGCACGCGTCAGGTCTGACAAAATACCCGTTTCAACCAGCAGTCGATTTCAGGATCACGCGTGGCAAAAGTAGCGAAGGCGAAGACGCTGTACATCTGTAGTGAATGCGGCGGTCAGGCGCCGAAGTGGCAGGGCCAGTGTCCCGCATGCGGCGCGTGGAACACGCTGGTGGAATCGGTGGCGGAGACGCCGTCGGCGCACCGCTTTCAGGCGCTCGCGAAAAGTTCGCCCGTCGTGCGTCTCGCCGACATCGAAGCGTCCGACGTGCCGCGCTTCACCACCGGCATCGGCGAATTCGACCGCGTGCTGGGCGGCGGACTGGTCGCGGGCGGCGTGGTGCTGATCGGCGGCGATCCGGGCATCGGCAAATCGACGCTGTTGCTCCAGTCGCTTGCCGAAATTGCGCGTGAACGGCGCGCGCTTTATATCAGCGGCGAGGAATCCGGCGCGCAGATCGCGTTGCGCGCGCAGCGGCTCGGGCTGCTCAACGGCGCGGAATCGGCCGCGCCCGACCTGCAACTGCTCGCCGAAATCCAGCTCGAAAAAATCCAGGCGACGATCGACGCGGAACGGCCCGAAGTCGCGGTCATCGACTCGATCCAGACGGTGTATTCCGAAGCGCTGACCTCGGCGCCCGGCTCGGTCGCGCAGGTGCGCGAGTGCGCGGCGCAACTCACGCGCATCGCCAAGCAGACGGGCACCGCGATCATCATGGTCGGCCACGTGACGAAGGAGGGCAACCTCGCGGGGCCGCGCGTGCTGGAACACATCGTCGACACGGTGCTGTATTTCGAAGGCGACACGCATTCGTCGTTTCGCCTCGTGCGCGCGTTCAAGAACCGCTTCGGCGCAGTGAACGAACTCGGCGTCTTCGCGATGACCGAGCGCGGCCTGCGCGGCGTGGCGAATCCGTCCGCGCTGTTTTTGTCGCAGCATGCGCAGAGCGTGCCGGGGTCGTGCGTGCTCGTCACGCAGGAAGGCTCGCGGCCGTTGCTCGTCGAAGTGCAGGCGCTCGTCGACACCGCGCATGTGCCCAATCCGCGGCGGCTCGCGGTCGGCCTCGAACAAAACCGGCTCGCGCTCCTGCTGGCCGTGCTGCATCGCCATGCGGGCATCGCGTGCTTCGACCAGGACGTGTTCCTGAACGCCGTCGGCGGCGTGAAGATCACCGAGCCCGCCGCCGATCTCGCCGTGCTGCTGTCGATCCATTCGTCGATGCGCAACAAGGCGCTGCCGAAGGGCCTGATCGTGTTCGGCGAAGTGGGGCTCGCGGGCGAGATCCGGCCGTCGCCGCGCGGTCAGGATCGACTGAAGGAAGCGGCGAAACTCGGCTTTTCGGTCGCGCTGATTCCGAAGGCGAATGCGCCGAAGCAGCCGATCGACGGCCTGGAGGTGATCGCGGTCGACCGCATCGAGGAAGCGATCGATCGCGTGCGCACGCTGGAGTGACGGGGCGTTCCGGCCCTCGTAATGTCGCGTAAAAGAGTTGATGGCGCGTGTAACCCAATCGTTGCGTGGTTTTCATATGCTTGTTCGGCTACAAACGAAGCCGAAACAGAGCCGAAACAGGGCCAACAACGAGCGGAAAGGACCACGCCTTGAAACACTCAGATCAATCCCGGCCGAACCCATCGTTTCATTTGCGCGGCTGCCGCGTCTCCGCGCCGATCGAGCAACCCTGGGGCGGCGGATGCAGGATCGTCGAATGGATCGACGCGGAAGGGCAGATTTCGCGCCGCGTGGTGGCGGCGGATGTGACCGAAGACGAAGTCGTCGCGACCATTCGTCATCATGTGACCGGCCGAAAGCACATGCTCGTCGACGACGAGCGCATTCCGCGGCAGACCTTGCCGCGGCGGTAGGTTGACCGCTGGCGCTTGGGGTGGGGTTGGGGTTGGGTTGGGTTGTTTACACCGTTTGATGCGCTCAGGCTTCTATGGAACTTGTTTTGTTTTCGGTTTATTCGCTCTGCCCCTGTCCGGGGCGGGACTCACTTTCTTTGCTGCTGCAAAGAAAGTAAGCAAAGAAAGCAGCTTTCCACCGCCAATGCTTGCCATGCGCCTCCAGACCGCTCCCTCGGAGTGGTCCAACCGGGGGAGTGTCGTTAGCGGGGTTTCACCGTTGTTTGCATGTAGAAAAGGCGCGCACGTCGCACCGCGATAGGGAGTGGAACAGCAGTCATTCATCCGTCCTGGCACTGCGTGCCCGACGACAGGTCTCCTAGCGGTAATGAATTGAAGCATGCAGCACGAACGTAGGATGGTGATATAGCGATGGGCTTCGGGTTTCGGTTTGCCTGACGGGTGAGCGCGTAGCGCGAGGCTGGATGTATGACTGCTGGTCCACTCTGTATTGCGGTGCGACGCGCGCGCCTTGTCTACATGCCAACAACGGGGAAACTCCGCTAACGACACTCCCCCGGTTGGACCACTCCGACATAACGGTCTGGCGGCGACTGGCAAGCATTGGCGTTGGGAAGCTGCTTTCTTTGCTTACTTTCTTTGCAGCAGCAAAGAAAGTGAGTCCCGCCCCGGACAGGGGCAGAGCGAATAAACCGAAAACAAAACAAGTTCCATAGAAGCCTGAGCGCATCAAACGGTGTAAACAACTCAACCCCACCCCACCCCAAGCGCCAGCGACAAGCCTCATCCGATTTGCTCAAGCTCTTCATGCACTTCGAGCCATTCGTGTTCGAGCGCTTCGAGCCGCGCGTTCACGTCGGCCTGACGGCGGATCGACTCGGTGAGCTTCGTCTTCATCGACGGCTCGTAGCTCGCCGGATCGGCGACGTACAGATCGAGCGCCGACTTTTCCGTGTGCAGCGCATCCATCTCCTTTTCGATCTTCGCGATCCGCGACTGCAACGGCTTCTTCAGATGCGACAGCTTCTGGCGTTCCTGCGCTTCCTGGCGGCGCTGCTCCTTGCGGTTCTGCGCCGAATCCTGCGCGGCATCGGGCGATGCGCCCGCTTCCTTCGCCGCCGCGCGCGCTTCGGCGGCGTGTTGCAGCAGCCAGTCGCGATAGTCGTCGAGATCGCCGTCGAACGGATGCAACCGGTGCTTCGCGACGAGCATGAAGCTATCGGTGGTCGCACGCAGCAACGCGCGATCGTGCGACACGAGAATCAGCGTGCCTTCGAATTGCGCGAGCGCCATCGTCAGCGCGTGACGGGTTTCGAGGTCGAGGTGATTGGTCGGTTCGTCGAGGAGCAGCAGGTTCGGCTTCTGCCAGATGATCAGCGCGAGCGCGAGGCGCGCTTTCTCGCCGCCGGAGAAGGGCGCGATTTTCGCCGTCGCCATCTCGCCGGAAAAATTGAAGCCGCCGAGGAAGTCCCGCAACTCCTGCTCGCGCGTGTCGGGCGCAAGGCGCGCGACATGCTGGAGCGGGGAATCGTCGGGGCGCAGGGTTTCGAGCTGATGCTGCGCGAAATAGCCGATCCGCAGCCCCTTGCCCTGGCGCACCGTGCCGGAAAGCGCATCGAGCGTGGCGGCGAGCGTCTTGATGAGCGTCGACTTGCCCTGGCCGTTCGCGCCGAGCAAGCCGATGCGCTGCCCGTTCTGGATCGACAGCGTCACACCCTCGACGATCGGCACCTCGCCGTTTTCCGTGTGATAGCCGCAGCGCACGCCGTCCATCACGATCATCGGATTCGGCGCGGCGTCCGGCATGCGGAATTCGAACGTGAACGGCGACGAAGCGTGCGCCGGCGCGATCAGTTCCATCTTTTCGAGCGCCTTCACGCGGCTTTGCGCCTGCTTGGCCTTGGTCGCCTTCGCCTTGAAGCGGTTGATGAAGCTCTGCAGATGCTCGACTGTCTTCTGCTGCTTCTCATACGCGCTCTGCTGCAACGCGAGCTGCTGCGCGCGGAGGATCTCGAACTGGCTGTAATTGCCGCCGTAGCGCTTGATCTGGCGGTTCTCGAGATGCAGCGTCACGTTGCAGACGGAATCGAGAAACTCGCGGTCGTGCGAAATCACGATCAGCGTGCCCGGATAGCGATGCAGCCAGTCTTCGAGCCAGACGATCGCGTCGAGGTCCAGGTGGTTGGTCGGCTCGTCGAGGAGCAGCAGGTCGGAGCGGCACATCAGCGCCTGCGCGAGGTTCAGGCGCATGCGCCAGCCGCCCGAGAAACTGCTGACCGGCTCGCGCGTCTGCTGCAGCGTGAAGCCGAGGCCGAGCAGCAGTGTTTCGGCGCGCGCGGGCGCGGTGTAGCCGTCGGCGTCGGCGAAGGCGGCGTGTTCGTGGGCCTCGGCGGCGCCGTCGTGAGCGGCGGACGCCGCCGCGATACGCGCTTCGATCGCGCGCAACTGGGCGTCGCCGTCGAGCGTGTAGTCGAGCGCGGTGCGCTCGACGGCCGGCGTCTCCTGGGCCACGTGCGCGATCTGCCAGGACGGCGGCATCGAGAAGTCGCCGCCGTCCGCGTGCAGGTCGCCGCGCAGGACGGAGAAGAGCGTCGACTTGCCCGCGCCGTTCGCGCCGACGAGGCCGGCCTTCTCGCCCGGGTTGAGGGCGAACGTGGTGGCATCGAAGAGCGGCTTGGTGCCGCGGGCAAGGCTGAATTGGTTGAAGCGAATCACGACGTGACGACCGGGGCTTGGGGGAAAGCGCTATTTTAGACTGTTGCAATATCGACGAGGACGTGGCGTCCATAGGCGAGGTAATCGCTCTCACACATGTTTCGACACCGACTTGATTTTCCCGACGTACGCGATCAACGCAATCACGACGCCGATGATCGTTACGCTGACGCCAACCGACGAAAGCAGCGTCAACAGCCCCGCAAATCCGCCCGATAGCGCTTCGCTGGTATTCGCCAAGGTCGAGAACAGGCTGAAGTTCTTGCCAAGATTGGTATCCGTCGACAGCCTCTGGATATTGGTGGGCAGTATCACATCGACGAAGGCACCAAAACCGCCGATGACGAAGCACCCGGCCAGCACGCCCGGCGCGCTGAACAAGCACGTCGGCAGCAGCGCGAGCGCAATGCCATAGAAGCACCAGTAGAGCATGAGGTTCCGCGTGCTGAAGTCGCGTGTCACCTTCCCGCACAGGAGCGCGCCAACAATGGCACCCAGCGCGACGAAGCTCATCGCATAGCCGATCACGCTGTCGCCATAGCCGGCTCCCTTCAGCATCGACGGGATCAGAATGCGAAGGGCGGCCCCGACGAACAGAATGCACAACGCGGAAAAGGTGATCGTGACGAATAGTTCGCGCGATGACAGAGATTCCCTCAGGTTTGACGTGAAATCGCCACAGAGGCCGCGAATGGTCAACGCGTCGGCTGCTTTGTCGGAATCGCGCGGGTTAGCGGCGGGAATCGCTCTCCAGATGCATAGCGTCGAGAGCAGGTAGGTTGCCGCGTCGAGGAGCAGAAGGTAGCCAGGATCGCCGACCGCGGTCAAGATCACTCCCCCAAGCGCGGGACCAGCCAGACCGCCGATTTCCGCGGCCATCTGCGTCGCGCCGTTCGCGGCGGGCAGATGCTCGTCGCGGACCAGCGACGGAATCGTTCCCTGGAACGCGGGTTGAAAGAGCGTTCGGAACGACGTCATCGACATGCCGATTAGCGCAAGCGCCGCCAATCCCACCCGATTTTCGATGAGCAGCACGCAGAATGCGCATGTGATCGCCATCCGGGCCAGATCTGCGAGTGCCATGAGGGTTCGACGGGGCAAGCGGTCAGATAGCGCACCGCCGAGGGGGCCAAGGACTAGGTAGGGGATGAAGCGAAAGAAGTAAACGACGCCGGCTAACGCGACGTTGTTATGCGTGATGTTCAGGACGGTGACAATGAAAATGAACTCGTGCACCCCATCACCGACCTGCGAAAGCAGATTGCCGGTGAGCAGAATGGAAAAACGTCGCTCCCGACGCAGCATGCTGATCATGGCGTTTCCTACACGGTCGCGACGGGGACGATCGGATAAAGCAATTCGCGCCTGGAAAAATGGCGGCCCGGGTCTTTCAGTTTGTCCACCACCATGCCATTTATCAGTTTCAGCATTCTGTATGCCGGTGACGGGGTTGCCGCCGACCGGTCAAGTCCCGTTAGGAACGCTATATAAATTTCGATGGATTAATTCTTCGACGAATTCATCTGCACGTGTATCAGGAGAAGCGACAGGGAAAATCTCGGACTGTTCTGGTGGTGCGGCAGAAAATAAGCGGGCGCGTATTCGCGGGCGACCGGAGGCTTTAGCCACGACCGCTGTAAATGAAACGCTGAACTCAATTCGTCGGTTGCTGAAGAAGATGCCGGATGGCCCTGCTGCTTCAGACAGGACAGCCTGCTAGACTGAACTTTTCCCCCGGAGCATCGAATGGACAACCTCTACGCATTCTCAGCCGAGACGCTCGACGGCGAAGCCGTCAGCCTCGACAAATATCGCGGCAAGGTGCTGCTGATCGTCAACACCGCGAGCGAGTGCGGATTCACGCCGCAATACAAGGGCCTGCAGGACCTGTACACGCGCTACGCCTCACGCGGCCTCGAAGTGCTCGGTTTTCCGTGCAACCAGTTCGGCAAGCAGGAACCCGGCGACGCCGCGCAAATCGGCAGCTTCTGCGAAAAGAACTACGGCGTGACCTTCCCGATGTTCGCGAAAATCGACGTGAATGGCGCGCACGCGCATCCGCTCTACAAGTATCTGACGGAGAAGGAGCCGGGTGTGCTCGGCATCGAGGCGATCAAGTGGAACTTCACGAAGTTTCTCGTCGACCGGGAGGGCAACATCGTCAAGCGTTTCGCGCCGATCACGAAGCCGGAGTCGATCACGGACGACGTCGAGAAGCTGCTATAGACGAACGAAACAACCCGCCGCTCACAGAATCGGCGAAAAGAGCCGCGCCACGTGCATCGCGATGCGCCGCCACGCGGGCGCGAGGCGATAGTCGTCCTGGTCGATCTCGTACGACTGCGCGAAGTCGTCGAGGAGCATCGCTTCGACTTCGCCCGCAAACCGCCGGTCGACCGTCAGCACCATGATCTCGAAGTTCAGGCGGAATGAGCGGTTGTCGAGATTCGCGCTGCCGATCGCGGCGGCGATATGGTCGACCAGCACCACCTTCTGATGCAAAAACCCTGGCCGGTAGCGGAAAATGCGCACGCCGGCGGCGAGCGCGTCGTAGGCATACAGCTTCGACGCGGCGAACACCACATGATGATCGCGCCGGCTCGGAATCAGGATGCGCACGTCCACGCCGCGCAGCACCGCGAGCCGCAGCGCCGAGAACACGGCTTCGTCGGGGATCAGATAGGGCGTGGTGATCCAGATGCGCTCGCGCGCCGCGTTGATCGCCTCGACGAAAAAGAGCGAGCAGGTTTCCTGCTTGTCAGCGGGGCCGCTCGACAGCACCATGCAATGCATGTCGTCGGGGCAGCGCGTGGCCGGGCTGACTTCCGGCAGGCGCTGGGTCGCCCAGTACCAGTCTTCGATGAACACGAACTGGATGCTCGCGACCGCCGGGCCGCGCACTTCGATATGCGTGTCGCGCCACGGCGAGAGCCGCGCATTGCCACCGAGATACTCGACGCCGACGTTATGCCCGCCGACAAACGCGCGCTCGCCGTCCACCACGACGATCTTTCGATGATTGCGGAAGTTGATCTGGAAGCGATTGACGAACACGCGCTTGGTCGCGAACGGGTGAATCTCGACGCCCGCAACTTGCAGGGCGTTCACATAGCGATGCGGCAGGTCGAAGCTGCCGATGCTGTCGTAGAGAAAGTACACGCGTACGCCGGTCTGGGCCTTGGCGATCAGCGTGTCCTTCAGCAGTTCGCCGAGCGCGTCCGCGCGCACGATGAAGAACTGCACGATCACATAGTGCTCGGCGGCTTCGATGGCGGCGAGGATCGCGGAGAACGTCGCGTCGCCGTTGATCAGCACGCGCACAGAATTGCCGCGCAAAAACGGCATGCCGGAGAGGCGCGTCAGCGTTCGAATGGCGGGATGGCCGAGATAGTCGGCGGGGCCGGGAGCGGCCACGCCGCGCACGCTGGAGGCATCCGCGAGCACGGCCGTTCCGCTTGCATGGCCGGATACCCACTCGGCCGGGTGGGAGCGGTTGCGCAGGATTTCGTTCTCGAGGCGCCGCTCGTCGATATAGCCGGCGAACTTGCTGCGGCCGAGGAACAGGTACGGGATCAGCGTCAGATAAGGCATCGCGACGAGCGACACCGCCCACGCGACCGCGCCCTGCGACGTGCGCGTGTTGAGCACGGCGTGGCACGCGGCGATTGCGCCGAGCACGTGTGCCGCCATCACGAAAGTGCCGAGGTGAAGCCAGTCTAATTGCATGAATGCGCGCGACCGGGCGTGGCGAGGTGCGGATGAGCCGATGAGCCGGAGGACCGGCCGGCGCAGTCCATCCGCCAGCCGACGATGCATCATCTTACCGAAGGCTCGGCGCTCACGGTCTGCCTTGCGCGCTCCCGGTCCTGGCGCGTGCACAAGGCCGGTCAGTCCGGCAGGTCGGCCGCCTGGAGCAGGAAGACGTTGTCGTCGCCGGCGCTGGTCGAGAGCCACACGAGATCGAGCCCGCCCAGCGACGCCTCGACGTTCTGCCGCTCGTTGCCGATCTCGACGACCAGCACGCCGTCCTCGGTCAGCCACTTGCGCGCCTCGCCGATGATCCGTCGCACGATATCCATGCCGTCCGCGCCGCCCGCGAGCGCGAGTTCCGGCTCGTGGCGATACTCGTCGGGCAGGTTCTTCATCGCGGTGGCGTTCACGTACGGCGGGTTCGTGATGATGACCTCGTAGCGCCCGCCCGGCAGCGGCGCGAAGAGATCGCCCTCGTAGAGCGCGATGCGATCGTCGAGGCGATAGTCGTCGACGTTGCGGTGCGCGACTTCCAGCGCGGCGGCGGAAATGTCGACCGCGTCGATATCCGCGTTCTGGAACGCCTGTGCGGCGAGTATCGCGAGACAGCCGGAACCGGTGCACAACTCAAGCACGCGCGACACCTGGTCCGGATCGGCGACATAAGGCTGCAAGCCGTCCTGCAACAACTCGCCGATGAACGAACGCGGCACGATCACGCGCTCGTCCACGTAGAAGCGGTGGCCGTGCATCCACGCCTCGTGCGTGATGTACGCGGCCGGCACGCGGTCCTTCGCGCGGCGCTCGATCACTTTCATGACGGCATCGATTTCGGTGTCGAGCAGGCGCGCGTCGAGGAACGGATCGAGCGTGTCGAGCGGCAGATGCAGCGTGTGAAGAATCAGGTAAGCGGCTTCGTCGTAAGCATTCGACGAGCCGTGGCCGAACGACAATCCGGCTTCGGTGAACCGGGACACGCCGAAGCGCAGCAGGTCACGCAGGGTGGTGAAGGGCAGCGCCATCGCTAGGCTCCTTGGTTTTCAGGCGATCAGTTGTTCGAGCACGCGGCGATAGACGTTCTTAAGCGGCTCGATGAATTTCACTTCGATGTGTTCGTCGATCTTGTGGATGCTGCCGTTCGGCGGCCCGAACTCGACCACCTGCTCGCAGATGCGCGCGATAAAGCGGCCATCCGACGTCCCACCCGTCGTAGACAGTTCCGTGCGCACGCCGGTTTCATCGTGGATCGCTTTTTCGAGCGCGCTCGACAGCGAGCCACGCGGCGTGAGGAACGGCAGGCCGCTCACGGTCCAGGTCAGGTCGTAGTCGAGCTGGTGCTTGTCGAGAATCGCGTGGACGCGGCTTTGCAGGCCTTCCACCGTGCTCGCCGTCGAGAAGCGGAAGTTGAAGAGCAGTTCGGTCTGGCCGGGGATCACGTTGGTCGCGCCGGTCCCGCCATGCAGGTTCGACACTTGCCAGGTGGTCGGCGGGAAGTATTCGTTGCCTTCGTCCCAGTGCTCGGCGACGAGTTCGGCGAGCGCGGGCGCAAGCAGGTGGATCGGGTTCTTCGCGAGATGCGGATACGCGATGTGCCCCTGCACGCCGTTGATGACCAGCTTGCCCGACATCGACCCGCGCCGGCCGTTCTTGACCATGTCGCCGAGCGTGGCCGACGAAGTCGGTTCGCCGACGATGCAGTAGTCCATCCGCTCGCCGCGCGCCTTCAGCGCTTCGACCACCTTGACTGTGCCATCGGTCGCGGGGCCTTCCTCGTCGCTCGTGATCAGGAACGCGAACGAGCCGCGATGCTCGGGGTGCGCCGCGACGAACTCCTCGCTCGATACGACGAACGCCGCGATCGATGCCTTCATGTCCGCCGCGCCGCGCCCGAACAGCTTGCCGTCGCGATGGGTCGGCGTGAACGGCGGCGAGGTCCATTGTTCGCGCGGGCCGGTCGGCACGACGTCGGTGTGGCCCGCGAACGCGAGCAGCTTGCCGTCGGCGCCGAGTGAGCCGCGTTTCACCGCCCACAGGTTCGTGACGCCGCCCGAGCGAATCGTTTCGCAATCGAAGCCAATCGCGGACAGGCGTTCGATCAGCAGCGCCTGACAGTTCTGGTCATCGGGCGTGACGGACGCGCGCGCGATCAGGTCTTCGGTGAGGAGGAGGGTGCCGGACATAGTGAGCCACTTTCGAATGAAAAATGCCGGCGCGGCGGCCGGCAGTTGCGTTGGTTGGCGCTTGCGCGTCCATCGCGCGTCATGACGCGTCAGGCAAACAGCGTTTCGTACTGCTCGGCCGAAAAGCCGAGCGTCTTCACTCGGCCGTTCACGACGACGACAGGCCGCTTGATGATCGACGGCTTGTGGATCATCAGCGCGATCGCGCCCGGCGTGGTGTTGGCTTCGGCCTTGTACGTATCCGACAAGCCGCGCCAGGTCGTGCCGCGCCGGTTGATCAAATCGTCGAGCGATACGTCCTTCAGCCAGTCCTGCAACAGCGCCGTCGAAACTCCGGCCTTCTTGAAGTCGTGGAATTCGAACGGCACGCCGTGCTCTTCCAGCCACACGCGCGCTTTCTTCACGGTGTCGCAGTTCGGAATGCCGTAGACGACGGTTTTCTTCGCCACGATCAGTCGCCTCGCAGCAGCTCGTTCAGGCCGACCTTGGCGCGCGTCTTGGCGTCGACCTTCTTCACGATCACGGCGCAATAGAGGCTGTGCGAGCCGTCCTTCGAAGGCAGGTTGCCCGCGACCACGACCGAGCCCGCCGGGATGCGGCCATAGGTGACCGAACCCGTTTCGCGGTCATAGATCTTGGTGCTCTGGCCGAGGTAGACGCCCATCGAAATGACCGAGTTCTCCTCGACGATCACGCCTTCCACCACTTCCGAGCGCGCGCCGATGAAGCAGTTGTCCTCGATGATGACGGGGTTCGCCTGCAGCGGCTCCAGCACGCCGCCGATGCCCACGCCACCCGACAGGTGCACGTTCTTGCCGATCTGCGCGCACGAGCCGACGGTGGCCCACGTATCGACCATCGTGCCTTCGTCGACATAGGCGCCGATGTTGGTGTAGGACGGCATCAACACGACGTTCTTGGCGATGAACGAGCCGCGGCGCGCGATGGCCGGCGGCACCACGCGAAAGCCGCCCGCGGCGAAGTCTTCGGCCGTGTAGTTCGCGAACTTCGACGGCACCTTGTCAAAGAACTGCGAATAGCCGCCGGCCGGCATCGGGGCGTTGTCTTCGAGGCGGAACGACAGCAGCACGGCCTTCTTCAGCCACTGGTTGACGACCCAGTCGCCGTCCTTTTTCTCGGCCACGCGCAACCGGCCCTTGTCCAACTGCTCGATGGCGTGCGCAACGGCGTCGCGCACTTCGGCGGGCGCGGCTTTCGGCGACAGCTCGGCGCGGTTTTCCCAGGCGGTATCGATGATCTGCTGAAGTTGTTGCGACATGTCGGTGGTATCGGTGATGGAGGATGGATTCACTGCGGCTGCTTTATTGCGCATTGAGCGTGCGGCAGAACTCGACGATGCGGCGGGCTCCCTCGACGCACTCGTCGACATCGGCGACGAGCGCGATGCGCACGAACCCCTCGCCGGGATTCGTGCCGTGCGCGGTGCGCGCGAGAAAGGAGCCCGGCAGGACCGTCACATTATAGTCGGCGTAGAGACGCGCCGCGAACTCGGTGTCCGTGAGGCCGGTGCGCGCGACGTTCGTCCACAGATAGAACGCGGCGTCGGGCAGGCGGACGTCGAGCACTTCGGCGAGCATCGGCGTGACGGTCGTGAATTTTTGCAGATACCTGGCGCGGTTGTCGCGCACGTGCATTTCATCCTGCCACGCGGCGATGCTTGCCGTCTGGAACACGGTGGAAAGCGCCGCGCCGTGATACGTGCGGTACAGCAGGAAGCTTTTGAGAATCGCTGCGTCGCCCGCGACGAATCCCGAGCGCATGCCCGGCACGTTCGAGCGCTTCGAGAGGCTGGAGAGCATCACGAGCCGCTCGAAGCCGCGTCCGAGCTTGTGCGCGGCTTCCAGTCCGCCGAGCGGCGGGTTGGCTTCGTCGAAATAGATCTCGGAATAGCATTCGTCGGAGGCGATCACGAAGCCGTGGCGGTCCGACAGCGCGAAAAGCTCGCGCCAGTCGTCGAGCGTCAGCACGGCGCCCGTCGGGTTGCCCGGCGAGCAGACGTAGAGCAGTTGCGTGCGCGCCCAGATGTCGTCGGGAACGGCCGAGTAATCGCAGGCGAAATTGCGCGCCGGATCGCTGTTCACGAAGTACGGTTCGGCGCCCGCAAGCAGCGCCGCGCCTTCGTAGATTTGGTAGAACGGGTTCGGACAGAGTACGATCGGCGGTTCGGCCGGCTTTTCGGTTGAATCGCCCGTCCTGCTGTCGATCACGGTCTGCGCAAGCGCGAAAAGCGCCTCGCGGGAGCCGGAGACAGGCAGCACTTCGGTGGCGGCATCGACGGCGGGCAGGTGATAGCGTGCCTTGATCCACGTCGCGATGGCTTGCCGCAGCGGCTCGCTTCCCAGCGTCGCCGGATACGACGACAAACCGCCCAGCGCGTTCACGACGGCATCGCGCACGAGCGGCGGCGTCGGATGTTTCGGTTCGCCGATGCCGAAGCTGATCGGCTTGAAACCGGCGCGCGGCTCGATGTCCTTGAAGAGCGCGCGCAGCTTTTCGAACGGATACGGCTGGAGTTTTTGCAGAAGTGGATTCACGGCGAGGTCGTCGGGACGGCGGCAAATGAGGACTTGGCACGGCTCGCGTGGCGAATGCCTGAAACCGGTGGACGCCTCGGGCGTTCTGGACCGGGACCGGCTATCGGCGGCAGCGGGCCGCGGCTCGGGAATAGCGGAAAAGCGCTCACGCGCCTGGGGCGCGGGAAAGCGATCGATTATACAGCCGTGGACCTGGGATACCGGGCCGCGCGGGCCTGGCTTGGCGGCCAGGTGCGAGAGACAAACAAGGCGCGCAAAAAGTGCGTTGCATGAAAGACGGAGCAGTGAATGCGGTCATGTAAGGAAAGAGGCATCGCGCCGTGGGCGGCGCAGAGGCTCGAAGTGTCGGAGACATTGTGGGTCCTGGGCGCGAGCCCTTCGGGCGAGGGCGCATCGCAATGAACCCGCGCCTGCAAAATACATTGCCCACACTCGCGATCATGCTTGGCGCATCGGTCTGGGGCCTCGTCTGGTACCCGATGCGCATGCTCGCCGCGCTCGGCCTTTCCGGCACGGCGGCCAGCGCGACGACGAGCGCCGCCGCGTGCCTCTTCGTTCTCGTGTTGCGACGCCACGCGATCCGTTCGATCTCGTGGCACTGGCTGCTCGTCGCGCTCGCGCTCGCGGCGGGCGTGACCAACATCGGCTTTGTCTGGGGCGCGATTCACGGGCAGGTGATGCGCGTCCTGCTGCTGTTCTACCTGACCCCCGCGTGGACCGCGCTCTTCGCGCATTTCATCCTGCACGAGCGGCTCACGAAGCCGGGCGTCGCGCTCGCGGCGCTGTCGCTCGCCGGCGCGATGACGATGCTCTGGTCGCCCGAACTTGGCGTTCCGCTGCCGGCGAACCTCGCCGAATGGGCGGGCCTGATGGGCGGCATGGGTTTCGCGATGAGCAACGTGCTGATCGTCAAGATCAGCCGCGTGCTGCCCGGCATGAAGGCCGAAATGCGCACGGCGACGATCTTCGGCGGCGCGGCGCTCGTCGCCACCTTCGCGACGTTGTTCGAATCGATGCCCACGCCGCCCGCTGCCTCGCAGATGGGCATGGTCGTGTTCATCGTGATCGGGCTGGGCGTCGTGCTCGCGTCGAACAACATCCTGGTGCAGGTCGGCCTGGCGAAGGTGCCGGCCAACCGGGCGTCGATCATCATGCTGTTCGAGCTCGTCGTGACGGCCCTCTCGGCGTGGCTTTTCGCGGGCGAAGTGCCGGGTCCGCGCGAGTGGGCGGGCGGCGCGTGCATCGTCGTCGCGTGCGTGTTGTCGAGCTGGGTGCACCGCTTGAAGGAACCACGCGAGGAGCCACGCGACGAACCCGCGGAACCGTTGAAAGCGCCCGCTGGCAAAAAGAAATCGACACGCGCGATGGTATGATTGTGACCGCTCGCCGGGCCGTGCCGATCAGTCAATCGGACGATTCTGCAAAGCGGTCGCAAGTTGTTGATTGCTCTCATTTTGCTCAGCGATTGCTTCTTGACCGCAGGCTGGCCCGAGCGATTCGACCGGCGACCGGCACCCGCGCATGACATGAAAAGCGCGCAAGTCCCGCCGGCCCCGTATCAGAGATACGCCAAGCATTCTTTTCAACAGCGATATCGCCGTGCGTCTGACCTCGATAAAACTCGCTGGCTTCAAGTCATTCGTCGATCCCACGCATTTCCAGGTCCCGGGCCAACTGGTTGGCGTGGTCGGCCCCAATGGCTGTGGCAAGTCCAACATCATCGATGCCGTGCGCTGGGTGCTCGGCGAATCGCGCGCCTCCGAATTGCGCGGCGAATCGATGCAGGACGTGATCTTCAATGGCTCGACGGCGCGCAAGCCCGGCAGCCGGGCCAGCGTCGAACTGATCTTCGATAACGCCGACGGCCGCGCCGCCGGCCAGTGGAGCACCTACGGCGAAATCGCCGTGAAGCGCGTGCTCACGCGCGACGGCACTTCCAGCTACTACATCAACAACCTGCCGGCGCGCCGCCGCGACATCCAGGACATCTTCCTCGGCACGGGTCTCGGCCCGCGCGCCTACGCGATCATCGGACAAGGCATGATCGCGCGGATCATCGAGGCGAAGCCGGAAGAACTGCGCGTGTTCCTCGAAGAAGCGGCCGGGGTGTCGAAGTACAAGGAGCGGCGTCGCGAGACTGAGAATCGTCTGCATGACACGCGGGAAAATCTCACGCGCGTCGAGGATATCGTCCGCGAGTTGACTTCGAATCTCGAAAAGCTCGAAGCACAGGCGGTCGTCGCGACCCGGTACAAGCAGTTGCAGGCCGAAGGCGAGGAAAAGCAGCGCCTGTTGTGGCTGTTGCGCAAGAACGAAGCGGGCAACGAGTCGGAGCGTCAGCAACGCGCGATCCGCGAGGCGCAGATCGAACTCGAAGCGCAGACCGCGCGCCTGCGCGAAGTGGAAGCGCAACTGGAGACGCTGCGCGTCGCGCACTACAGCGCGAGCGACGCGATGCAGGGCGCGCAGGGCGCGCTCTATGAAGCGAATTCCGAAGTGAGCCGGCTCGAGGCGGAGATCCGTTTCATCGTCGAGTCGCGCAATCGCGTGCAGACGCAGATCGCCGCGTTGACCGCGCAGCGCGAGCAATGGCAGATGCAGGCCGAACGCGCGCGCGGCGAAATCGACGATGCACAGGAAGCGCTTGCGATCGGCGAAGAGAAAGCGGCCGTCGCACAGGAAACGGCGGCGGCGAAGCACGACGAACTGCCGGCGCTCGAAGCGCGTTTTCGCGATGCGCAAGCGCAACTGAACGAGGAACGCGGCGGTATCGCGCAGACCGAACAGGCGTTGAAGCTCGAAGCCGCACATCAGCGTAACGCCGACCAGCAGCTTCAGCAGTTGCAGCAGCGTCACGAGCGTTTGAAGAGCGAAGCGGGCGGGCTCGACGCGCCCGACGAAGCTCAGCTCGAAGAACTGCGCATGCAGCTTGCCGAGCATGAAGAGATTCTCGCGGACGCCCAGGCGCGTCTTTCCGATGCGCAATCGACCGTGCCGCGTCTCGATGCCGAGCGTCGCAGCGCGCAGGAACGCGTGCAGTCGGAAAGCGCGCGGAACCATCAACTGGAAGCGCGTCTCGCCGCGCTGAAGCAGCTTCAGGAAAACGTCCAGACTCACGACAAGATCCAGCCGTGGCTCGACAAGCACGAACTCGGCGGGCTGCCGCGGCTGTGGAAGAAGCTGCACATCGAAGCGGGCTGGGAAACGGCGCTGGAAGCCGTGCTGCGCGAACGGATCGCGGCGCTGGAAGTGTCGAACCTCGATTGGGTCAAGGCGTTCGCCACCGACGCGCCGCCCGCCAAGCTCGCGTTCTATGCGCCGCCGCCCGCCGGCCGGCCGCTGGAAACGCCGCCGGGATTGCGGCCGTTGCTGTCGCTGGTCCGCATCGACGATCCGGGCATTCGCGCCGTGCTGAACGACTGGCTCGGCACGACCTGGGTCGTCGACGATCTCGGCGAGGCCCTTGCGTCGCGCGCGCAACTGCCGGAGGGCGGCGCGTTCGTCGTGAAGGCGGGGCATATCGTGACGCGCGTCGGCGTAGCCTTGTACGCCGCCGATTCCGAGCAGGCCGGACTGCTCGCACGCCAGCAGGAAATCGAGGACCTGACGCGTCAGGTGCGTGCACAGGCGCTGCTCGCCGACGAGGCCAAGGCGGCCGCCGTGCGCGCCGAGGCGGCGCATACGCAGGGCTCGCACGCGCTGTCGGAGGCGCGCTCCGCCGCCGAACGCGCGACCCAGCGCGTGCACGCATTGCAAATGGACGTGCTGAAGCTCGCGCAGGCGCACGAGCGCTACACGCAGCGCAGCACGCAGATCCGCGAGGAACTGCAAGAGATCACCGCGCAGATCGAGGAACAGCGCGCGCTGCGGGCGGAATCGGAGGCGAATTTCGAGCGTCACGACGCCGAACTCGCCGAATTGCAGGCGCGTTTCGAAGACAACCAGCTCGCCTTCGAAGCCCTCGACGAAACGCTCACCAACGCACGCCAGGAAGCGCGCGACCTCGAACGCGCGGCCACCGACGCGAGCTTCGCGGTGCGCGGGCTCGCGGCGAAGATCGAGGAATACAGGCGCAACATCGATACGGCGCACGACCAGAGCGAACGCATCGCGGGCGCGCTGGAAGACGCGCGCGCCGAACTCGAAACGATCAACGAGCAGACGGCGCACACTGGCCTGCAGGACGCGCTCGAAATCCGCGCGGCGAAGGAAGCGTTGCTGCACGCGGCGCGCGTCGAACTCGACGACCTGACCGCGCGCCTGCGTCACACCGACGAAGCGCGCCTTTCCGCCGAGCGTTCGCTGCAGCCCTTGCGCGAGCGCATCAACGAATTGCAGTTGAAGGAACAGGCGGCGCGCATCAGCGGCGAGCAGTTCGTCGAGCAGTTGCAGGCGGCGGGCGTCGATGAAGCCGAACTGCAGGCGAAGCTCACACCGGACATGAAGCCGTCGTATCTGCAGGGCGAAGTCACGCGCCTGAACAACGCGATCGCCGCGCTCGGCCCCGTCAACATGGCCGCGCTCGACGAACTCGCGGCGGCGAGCGAGCGCAAGCAGTTCCTCGACGCGCAATCGGCGGATCTGCACAACGCAATCGGCACCCTGGAAGATGCGATCCACAAGATCGACCAGGAAACCCGCGCGCTCTTGCAAGGCACCTTCGACGAAGTGAATCGCCACTTCGGCGAACTGTTCCCGCGTCTGTTCGGCGGCGGCCAGGCGAAGCTCATCATGACCGGCGACGAAATCCTCGACGCCGGCGTGCAGGTGATGGCGCAGCCGCCGGGCAAGAAGAATTCGACGATTCACCTGCTGTCGGGCGGCGAGAAGGCGCTGACGGCCACCGCGCTCGTGTTCGCGATGTTCCAGTTGAATCCGGCGCCGTTCTGTCTGCTGGACGAGGTGGACGCGCCGCTCGACGACGCCAACACCGAGCGTTTCGCGAGTCTCGTGCGCGCCATGTCAGTCAAGACGCAGTTCCTGTTCATCTCGCATAACAAGATCGCGATGGAAATGGCGCAGCAATTGATCGGCGTGACGATGCAGGAGCAGGGAGTGTCGCGGATCGTTGCCGTGGACATGGAATCGGCCGCCGGATTCGCTCAGAATGCTGGCTGAGCGTGAATGGCATGGGCTTTGAATTTTGAACACAAGTGCGGGGCGGGATCGATGGTCCGGCCCCGGTCGCAGGCGCGGAGTCCTGCGCACGCTGAAGGTCAGCGTGCGCGACAGATCGCGCGGCGCATCGCAAACAAAAGAATGATGGAGCGTGCATGGACGAGTTGACACTCGGTTTGATCGGCGCGGGCGCCGTGGTGGTGGGCGGCGTCGTGGTCTACAACGCGTGGCAGAGCGCGAAGGTGCGCCGCAGGATGCCGCGCCCGATGCCCGACGAGGCGGCGGATTCGCTCGCGCGCCAGGAGACGGATGAGGAACATCCGTTCATCGAGCCGGTGCGGCCCCGCCGCGAACCCGCGATGGGCGAAGCCGAAGCGGGCGAAAACAGCGAAAAGAGCGAAAAGAGCGAAGCGCGCGTCGAGCCGAGCTTCGGCGGCGCGCCGACGCCCGGCGTGTCCTTGAACATGCCGCCGGCCGATACCGCGGTCGATCTCCAGGCCGAGGCGACCTCGACCAACGGCGAGCCGCAAATCGAGGACGACGAATCCGAGCCGATCCTGCCCGCCGCGACGACGATTTCGTCGGCGCCGCCCGCGCTCGTCGACCGGCGTATCGACTGCGTCGTGCCGATTCGCCTGAGCGCGCCGATCCCGGGCGACAAGGTCGTGCCGCTCGCGCAGCGTCTGCGGCGCGCGGGGACCAAGCCGGTGAACATCGAAGGCAAGCCGGAAGGCGAGAACGCCTGGGAGTTGCTCAAGAACGGCGTGCGCTACGAGGAACTGCGCGCAGCGGTGCAACTCGCGAATCGCGGCGGCCCGCTCAACGAACTGGAGTTCTCCGAGTTCGTCACCGGCGTGCAGCGTTTCGCCGACGCAATCGACGGCGCGCCGGAATTCCCCGACATGCTGGAAACGGTCGGCATGGCGCGCGAACTCGACACGTTCGCCGCGCAGTGCGACGCGCAACTGTCGATCAACATCCTCTCCGACGGCGCGCCGTGGTCGGCGAACTATGTGCAGGCGGTGGCCTCGCAGGACGGCCTCTTGCTCTCGCGCGACGGCACCCGCTTCGTGAAACTCGACGCCAAGCAGAACCCCGTCTTCATGCTGCAGTTCGGCGACACCAACTTCCTGCGCGACGACCTCACGTACAAGGGCGGCCAGATGATCACGCTGGTGCTCGACGTGCCCGTCGCCGACGAAGACATCCTGCCGTTCCGCCTGATGTGCGATTACGCGAAGTCGCTGTCCGAACGGATCGGCGCGCGGGTCGTCGACGATCAGCGCCGGCCGCTGCCGGAATCGTCGCTGCTCGCGATCGAAAAGCAGTTGATGACGCTGTATGCGAAGCTGGAACAGGCGGGCATCCCGGCGGGTTCGCCCGCGACACGGCGTCTTTTCAGCCAGTAAGCGCACCGCGCTTTTCCGGACGACACCAATCGCGCTCCCGCCGGAGCGCGATTTTTTGTGTGCGCCCGCACCGCCGGCGCCGGGTTGGCCATCCAGCCGATGCCACGATTTACCGATCTTCTGAGACAATCGAACGATCGGATTGCTCTTAATCGTCACTTACTCCGTCTTGCTCGCATGTCCGCAAAAACGAAAGCCGAATCCGCCGCCACGTCGAAATCCGCCGCCCCGGTGCCGAGCGCCGAGCGCCCGGCGGAGCGCGCCGCATGGCTGCGCTCGGAACTGGAACGCGCGAACTACGCGTACTACGTGCTCGACCAGCCGGATTTGCCCGACGCCGCCTACGACACGCTCTTCAAGGAGCTCCAGCAGATCGAGGCCGACCAGCCCGAACTGATCACGCCCGATTCGCCGACGCAGCGCGTCGGCGGCGAGGTGGCGGCGGGTTTCGAGCCGGTCGTCCATGACGTGCCGATGCTGTCGCTCAACAACGGTTTCGCCGAGGAAGACATCGTCGCGTTCGACAAGCGCGTGTCGGACGCGCTCGGCCACGCGCCGGTGCAGTACGCATGCGAACTGAAATTCGACGGCCTCGCGATTTCCCTGCGCTACGACGATGGCCGCCTCGTGCAGGCCGCCACGCGCGGCGACGGTGCGACCGGCGAGGACGTGACCGCCAACGTCCGCACGATCCGCTCGATTCCGCTGAAACTGAAGGGCAAGAACGTGCCGAAACGGCTCGACGTGCGCGGCGAAGCGCTGATGTTCAAGCGCGATTTCGAGCGGCTGAACGCGCGCCAGCGCGAGGCCGAGCATCGCGAGTTTGCGAATCCGCGTAACGCGGCGGCGGGGAGTCTCCGGCAACTCGATCCGAAGATGACGGCGCAGCGGCCCTTGTCGTTTTTTGCGTATGGCATCGGCGTGCTGGAAGGCGCCGAGATGCCGCCGACGCACGCGGCCTTGCTCGACTGGTACGGCGAATTGGGCTTGCCGGTGAATTCGGAACGCGGCGTGGTCGAAGGCGCGCAAGGCCTGCTCGATTTCTTCGCGAAAACCGGCGAGAAACGCGACGGCCTGCCTTACGACATCGACGGCGTCGTCTACAAGGTCAACCAGCGCGACGAGCAGGACAAGCTCGGCTTCGTGTCGCGCGCGCCGCGCTTTGCGCTCGCGCACAAGTTCCCGGCCCAGGAAGCGCTTACGCAGTTGCTCGCGATCGACGTGCAGGTCGGCCGCACGGGCGCGATCACGCCGGTTGCGCGGCTCGCGCCGGTGTTCGTCGGCGGCGCGACCGTGACGAACGCGACGCTGCATAACGAAGACGAAGTGCGCCGCAAGGACATCCGCATCGGCGATACGGTGATCGTGCGGCGTGCCGGCGACGTGATTCCGGAAGTGGTCGGCGCGATCCTGGATCGCCGTCCCGACGACGCCCGCGAGTTCGTCATGCCCACCGAGTGCCCGGTGTGTGGTTCGAAGATCGAACGGCTCCCGGATGAGGCGATCGCGCGCTGCACGGGCGGGCTTTTCTGTCCCGCGCAGCGCAAGCAGGCGCTGTGGCATTTCGCGCAGCGCCGCGCGCTCGACATCGACGGTCTCGGCGAGAAGATCATCGACCAGCTGGTCGAGCAGAATCTCGTGCGCACGCCCGCCGATCTCTTCAGCCTCGGCTTTTCGACGCTCGCGGCGCTCGACCGTTTCGCCGACAAATCCGCGCAAAACCTGCTCGATTCGCTCGAAAAGGCCCGCCACACGACGCTCGCGCGTTTCATCTACGCGCTCGGCATCCGGCACGTCGGCGAATCGACGGCGAAGGATCTGGCGAAGCATTTCGGCTCGCTCGCACCGATCATCGCGGCGTCGGTCGAGGAATTGCTGGAAGTGAACGACGTCGGGCCGGTCGTCGCCGAATCGATCCACAATTTTTTCAGCGAAGAGCACAACCAGCATGTGATCGAGCAATTGCGCCGCAGCGTGGAGTGGCCCGAGGGGCCGCCCGCGCCGAAAGCGCCGCAGGGCGTGCTGGCGGGCAAGACGGTCGTGCTCACGGGCACGCTGCCGGCCTTGTCGCGGGAAGAGGCAAAGGAAATGTTGGAAACGGCCGGAGCGAAAGTGGCCGGTTCGGTGTCGAAGAAGACCGATTACGTGGTCGCGGGGGCCGAAGCGGGCAGCAAGCTCGCGAAAGCCGAGGAACTCGGGATTCCCGTGCTCGACGAAGACGGTATGCGCAAGCTTTTGGAAGGAGTGACTCCATGATTCGCGAAATACTGAAGATGGGCGATCCGCGGCTCTTGCGCATCGCGGAACCGGTCGAGCACTTCGACACGGCGGAACTGCACGAGCTGATCCGGGACATGTTCGACACGATGCGCGACGCGAACGGCGCCGGGCTCGCGGCACCGCAGATCGGCGTCGACTTGCAGGTGGTGATCTTCGGGTTCGGCTACAACGAGCGCTATCCGGACGCGCCGTCAGTGCCAGAAACCGTGCTGATCAATCCGATCATCACGCCGAATTCGCACGACATGGAGGAAGGCTGGGAAGGATGCCTGTCCCTGCCCGGTCTGCGCGGCGCGGTGCAGCGCTACTCGATGATCCGCTACCAGGGTTTCGACCAGTTCGGCGGCGCGATCGAGCGGCTCGCCGAAGGGTTTCACGCACGCGTCGTGCAGCACGAGTGCGATCACTTGATCGGCAAGCTTTATCCGATGCGCATCACCGATTTTTCGAAGTTCGGCTTCACCGAGATCCTGTTTCCGGGGCTCGACGCGCCGCACGACGATTGACTGACGCGATCGATCGCCGGGAATGAAAACGCGAGGGCCGCTCCAGGGAGCGGCCCTTTTTTCAGGCGAATGTTTTCTTCGTGCCCAGCTCCGGCTGACGGAAGAGCGCGACATGTTCGGGATTCGCCGACGCCTGGAGCCGCCCGTCCGGCAATC
Organism: Caballeronia choica; assembly: GCF_001544535.1. Classification (GTDB taxonomy): domain Bacteria; phylum Pseudomonadota; class Gammaproteobacteria; order Burkholderiales; family Burkholderiaceae; genus Caballeronia; species Caballeronia choica. The sequence continues at coordinate 102,741 of NZ_FCON02000016.1, forward strand.
GCGCGATGACCACTTCGCCGATGCCCGGACTCATCACGACGACTTCGTCGCGCAGGGCGAGCAGCGCGTCGAGCCGTCGTCGGCCGCTGATGATTTCCAGCCCGGTTTTCGTTTCGCGAACAATGATTTCAACTGACATGGCGGTTCTCCCCAATGACGTCTGAAGCATGGAAGCGGCGCCCTCCAGGCGGTAAAAAGGGCGTTACCTGCCTATCGGATGGATGAACTATTTTCTTTAGCCAAAAATCGACAAAAAAAATCGACGCGCACGATTGGGGTGTGTGCGCGTCGATTTCAGTATTTGCGTCGTTTTTTTGCGACGCCTTGATGACCGGTGAGGCAGGTTAGAACGCTTCGTCCGGCCCCAGATAGCGCCATTGACCGGGCGGCAAGGCGCCGAGCGTCACGCGCCCCATGCGGATGCGCTTCAGTCCGACGACTTCGAGCCCGACCAACTCGCACATGCGGCGGATCTGCCGCTTCTTGCCTTCGCGCAGCACGAAGCGCAATTGCTCGCCGTTCTGCCAGCTCACCTGGGCGGTTTTGAGCGGGACGTCGTCGAGCGCGAGGCCGTGGCGCAGCAGCGCGAGGCTTTCTTCCGGCAGGTGCTGGTCGACATCCACCGTGTGCTCGCCGAATTTCACCCGGACGAGATATTCCTTGTCGACTTCCGAGTGACCGCCAATCAGTTGCTTCGCAATGCGGCCGTCCTGGGTCAGGACGAGAAGGCCGGTCGAATCGATGTCGAGACGCCCGGCCGGCGCGAGGGTGCGCAGATGGTTCGGCGTGAAGCGGATGCCGGACTGGTCGTCGGCCCAGTGGTTCGACGGGTTGACCAGCGTGACCGCCGGCTGGTACCCGTCCTCGGCCTGCCCCGAAACGTAGCCGATCGGCTTGTGCAGCAGGATCGTCACCTGTTGCAACTGGGCGGCGTGGGCGGCGGGCAGGACTTCGACGTTCTGGTCGGGGCGGATTCGCGTGCCGAGTGTGTCGATCACCTGGCCGTCGACGAGCACCCAGCCCTTTTCGATCCATTCGTCGGCTTCGCGGCGCGAACACAGGCCGAGTTCGGACATCACTTTAGACAGGCGCACCAAGCCTTCTTCGCCGGCGCGCGCCATGCGGGCGGGCGAGATGGCGGGTTCGTCGCCGCGCTTTTCGGGGCGGGGCGCTTTGGGGGCGGGTTTTGCCGGGCGATCCTTGAACGGTCGACGCGTGGCGTCGTGGGTCGGGCGGTCGCCGAACGATGGACGCGGGCCTCGGTCGTTTGCGGAAGAACGGGGATCGTCGCCACGCGGCTTGAACGGACGGCGTTCGTTGTCGCCGCTCGGGCGGTCGCCGCGTGGGGCGCCGCGGTCGCCAAACGACGGGCGCGGGCCACGGTCGCCTGCGGAAGAACGCGAATCGTCGCCACGCGCTTTGAACGGACGGCGCTCGTTGTCGCCACTGGGGCGGTCGTCGCGCGGCGCTGCGCGATCTCCAAACGACGGACGCGGACCACGGTCGCCAGCGGAAGAACGCGAATCGTCGCCACGCGGTTTGAACGGCCGACGCTCGTTGTCGCCACGCGGCCGGTCGCCACGCGGCGCGCCACGATCACCGAACGACGGACGCGGACCACGGTCGCCAGCGGAAGAA
>NZ_FCON02000017.1 GCF_001544535.1 Caballeronia choica
TGAAACCCCGCTAACGACACTCCCCCGGTTGGACCACTCCGAGGGAGCGGTCTGGAGGCGCATGGCAAGAATTGGCGGTGGGAAGCTGCTTTCTTTGCTTACTTTCTTTGCAGCAGCAAAGAAAGTGAGTCCCGCCCCGGACAGGGGCAGAGCTAATAAACCAAAAACAAAGCAAGTTCCATGGAAGCCCAAGCGCATCAAACGGTGTAACCCCAAACCCAACCCAAGCGCCAGCACCAACCCTCAAATATCAGCCTCGACCTCGTTGCCCTTCTCCTCAAGCCAGCTCCGCCTCGATGCCGCCTCGCCCTTGCCCATCAGCATCGTCATCCGCGTGACCGTGAGATCAAACCCGAGATCCCCCAGCCCGACCGGCAACAAGCGCCGCGTATCCGGGTTCATCGTCGTGTCCCACAACTGCTCCGCGCTCATTTCGCCCAGGCCCTTGAAGCGGCTGATCGTCCATTGCGTGTCGCGCACGCTGTCCTTCCTCAGCTTGTCGAGGATCGCTTCGAGTTCGCCTTCGTCAAGCGCGTAAAGCTTCTGCGCGGGCTTCTTGCCGCGCGCCGGCGCATCGACGCGAAAGAGCGGCGGACGCGCGACGCACACATGCCCGCGCTCGATAAGCTGCGGGAAATGCTTGAAGAAAAGCGTCAGCAGCAAGACCTGAATATGCGCGCCGTCGACGTCCGCATCGGAAAGGATGCAGATCTTCCCGTAACGCAGGTTCGAGAGATCGATCTTGTCATCGGGACCGTGCGGATCGACGCCGATTGCAACCGCGATGTCATGCACCTCGTTGTTCGCGAAGAGCCGGTCGCGTTCGGTTTCCCACGTATTCAGCACCTTGCCGCGCAACGGCAGGATCGCCTGGAATTCCTTGTCGCGGCCCATCTTCGCGGAGCCGCCCGCCGAATCGCCCTCGACGAGAAAAAGTTCGTTACGCGCGATATCCGTCGATTCGCAATCGGTGAGTTTCCCCGGCAGCACGGCCACGCCCGAACTCTTGCGCTTCTCGACTTTCTGCCCCGCGCGGGTACGCGCCTGCGCCTGGCGGATCACGAGTTCCGCGAGCTTCTTGCCGTACTCGACATGCTGGTTCAGCCACAGTTCGAGCGCGGGCCGCGAGAACGACGAGACGAGTTTCACCGCGTCGCGGCTGTTCAGGCGCTCCTTGATCTGGCCTTGAAACTGCGGATCGAGCACCTTCGCCGACAGCACGAACGACACGCGCGCAAACACGTCTTCGGCAAGCAGCTTGACGCCCTTCGGTTGCAGGTTGTGCAGCTCGACGAAGCTCTTCACCGCCTGGAACAAGCCGTCGCGCAGGCCGGATTCGTGCGTGCCGCCCGCCGGCGTCGGGATCAGATTGACGTACGACTCGCGCAACAGCGGCCCTTCCTCGCTCCACGCGACCACCCACGTGGCGCCCTCGCCCTCGGCGAATGTCTCTTCGCTGGAACGCGAGCTTTCGGCAAAGCGTTCGCCTTCGAAAAGCGGAATCAGCAGGTCGCTGCCGCCCATGCCTTCGAGCAGATAGCCGCGCAAGCCGTCTTCGTATTTCCAGGTTTGCCGCTCGCCGGTCTTCTCGACGACGAGCACCACCTCGACGCCCGGCAGCAACACCGCCTTCGAGCGCAACAGCCGCTGCAATTCGCCGACCGGCAGATGCGGGGAATCGAAATACTTCGGATTGGCCCACGCGGTCACGCGCGTGCCGGACTTCTTCTCGCCGCGCTCGCCCGGGCGCGTGACAAGCGGCTTGATGACATCGCCGTTCGAAAAACCGATCTCGGCGACCTTGCCCTCGCGCCAGACGGTGACGTCGAGCCGCGTCGAAAGCGCGTTCGTCACCGAGACGCCCACGCCGTGCAGCCCACCGGAAAACGTGTAGGCACCGCCGGCCGCCTTGTCGAACTTGCCGCCCGCGTGCAGGCGCGTGAATACGATCTCGACGACCGGCACGCCTTCTTCCGGGTGCATGCCGAACGGAATGCCGCGACCGTCGTCCTCGACGGAAACCGAATTGTCGGTATGCAGCGTGACGATGATCTGCTTGCCATGGCCGCCGAGCGCTTCGTCGGAGGCGTTGTCGATGACTTCCTGAATGATGTGCAGCGGATTTTCCGTGCGCGTGTACATGCCGGGCCGCTGCTTGACCGGCTCCAGGCCCTTCAGCACCTTGATCGATGCTTCGCTGTATCCGCTGCTTTTGCCGCTGTCGGGTTTTTTCGTGGACATGACTGAACGTGAGTCCGGTGTCCGGCGGTCTTTCCGCGTTGGTTCGCCGAAAGGCGGCCGAGTCACCGGCGAATGCGTGAACACATCGGGCAAGCCCGGCCGACAACGCCGGACTGCTTGGAGAATAGCGGTAATGCGGTGCCCGTCAAACGCGGACACACATAAAACGCGAGGTATTTTACTGTTTTCGATATAGGGAGCAACGGCGCTGCTTACTTGCGCTTGGCCTCCAGCTCTTCCCAGCGTTCGAGCGCGGCGAGCAATTCCTCGTCGATCGCGCCATGCCGTTCGCTCAGCCGCGCGCCCTCCTTCGCGTCCTTCGCGAAGATCGAGCCGTCTTCGAGTTGCGCGGAAATCGCCTTCTGCTCCGCTTCGAGCGCGGCGATCTTCTCGGGCAACGCGTCGAGTTCGCGCTGCTCCTTGAACGACAGCTTCACCGTGCGCTGCGCGTTGCGGCCCGCCGCGCTGTCCTTCGGCCCTTCTTCCTTCGGTGCTTCCTTCGCGTTCTGACGGGCAGCGTCCTGCGCGATCTGCTCCGAACGCTCGCGCTGGATCTGCCAGTCGCTGAAGCCGCCGACGTATTCGCGCCACTTGCCCGCCCCTTCCGATGCGAATACCGACGTCACGACGTTATCCAGGAACGCGCGGTCGTGGCTCACGAGCAGCACGGTGCCGTCGTAGTCGGTGAGCAGTTCTTCCAGCAGTTCGAGCGTCGGGATGTCGAGGTCGTTGGTCGGTTCGTCGAGGACCAGCACGTTGGCCGGCCGCGCGAAAAGGCGCGCGAGCAGCAGGCGGTTGCGCTCCCCGCCCGACAGCGACTGCACCGGCGAACGCGCGCGTTCCGGCGCGAACAGGAAGTCGCCGAGATAGCTCATCACGTGCTTCTTGACGCCGTTCACCTCGACCCACTCGCTGCCCGGGCTGATGGTATCGGCGAGCGACTTGTCGAGGTCGAGCTGCGCGCGCATCTGGTCGAAGTAGGCGACCTGGATGTTCGTGCCGGCGCGCACGCGGCCCGCGTCGGGCTGGATCTCGCCCAGGATCAGCTTGAGCAGCGTCGTCTTGCCCGCGCCGTTCGGCCCGACAAAGCCGATCTTGTCGCCGCGCATGACGGTGGCCGTGAAGTTGTCGACGATCGTGCGCTCGCCGTAGCGCTTGGTCACGTCGGTCAGTTCCGCGACGATCTTGCCGGACTTCTCGCCCTGCCCGACATCGAGCTTCACGTTACCCAGCGAGTTGCGCCGTTCCGCGCGCTCGTGGCGCATCTCGACGAGCCGCGCGATGCGCCCGACGCTGCGCGTGCGCCGCGCCTCGACGCCCTTGCGAATCCACACTTCTTCCTGCGCGAGCAGCTTGTCGAACTTGGCCGCTTCCACCTGCTCGACTTCGAGCTGCTGCGCCTTCCTCGTCTGATAGGCGCTGAAATTGCCCGGATACGACAGCAGGCGCCCGCGATCCAGTTCGACGATGCGCGTCGCGACGCGATCGAGGAATGCCCGGTCGTGGGTGATGAACAAGAGGCCCGTGCGCAGCGTCACGAGCAGGTCTTCGAGCCAGCGGATGCCGTCGAAGTCGAGGTGGTTGGTCGGTTCGTCGAGGAGCAGCACGTCCGGCTGCACGACGAGCGCCCGCGCCAGCGCGACGCGCTTTTTCATGCCGCCCGAGAGCGAACCCGAGCGCGCGTCGCCGTCGAGACCGATCTGCGCCAGCGTGGTCGCGACCCGCGTGCGCCAGTTCCAGGCGTCGTGCAGGTCGAGCGACGACTGCAGCGTGTTCATGCGCGCGAGCAGCGCGTCGTGCTCGGCGCCTTCGGGCGTGTCAGCGAGCTTGTGCGCGACCTCGTCGTATTCGTCGAGCAGCGCGCGTGCATCGGTGAGACCGGACGCCACGACGTCGAACACCGACGCTTCCAGATCGAATTCGGGTTCCTGCGGCACGTAGACGGTCGTCAGTTCGCTCTGACGCGTGACGAGGCCGTCGTCGGGTTTCGTCAGGCCGGCGACGATCTTGAGCAGTGACGACTTGCCCGCGCCGTTGCGCCCGATCAGTCCGACGCGTTCGCCCGCTTCCAGCGAGAAATCGGCGTAATCGAGCAATGCGACGTGGCCGAACGCGAGTTGCGCGTCCGAGATGGAATAAAGCGACATGAGGGCAGCCGGAAAAGTGCAAAAACTGGAAGCGGCCATTGTACCGGTGTTGCCCGTCGCGGCCCGTCGCCTAAGCCATCCGACCAAGGCAAACGGCCGGGCGCCCCACGAAAAACGCGGCCGGAGCCGCGTTTTCGAGACAAGGGGCGCAGTGTTGTGTCAGCGTTACTTCACATGCACCTTGATGGTCTGGCTCATTTCCGGGCCATACGAATGATGTGCGCCGTCGCCGAACTGCATGGTCAGCGTGTGATCGCCGGGCGGCAGTTTCACGTCGGCTTCGGTCTGGCCCTTGCCGTAGTGCAGGGATTTGTCGTCGGCCGGGATGACCTGGCCCTTCGGCAGCGGGCCGCCGTCGATCAGCAGATGATGGTGGCCGGTTTTCTCCGTCGTCGTGCCCGCGGGTGCGACCTGCATCCCTTCGACGCCGAATTTCACATGCACGGGGCTCGTCACGGTCGCGCCATCTTTCGGCTCGACGAAAAACACGCGTGCCGGCGCCTGTGCCTGTACCGCCGTTGCAATGAGCAAGGTCCCCGAGAGCACCGCTCCCATTAGCTTGTTCAACATCGTTTTTCTCCTTTGAGCAAAGCGGCCGAAAGCGTGTTTCACGCCGACCAACCGAAGCGCGGCCGACTGCCATGCCGCAACGGCGAGCATACACCGAGCTTGCAGCAGCGCCCATTCGGGACAAACGCCGTTTTCCTGACACTTTCCGCCCGCATGGGAAGCATTTTCACGGTTCCGGGAATATGCCGGGTTCGCTGCACCATTCGGCGCCTGTCGTGCCGTTGGTTGCATTTTGTGAAACGAAACAAAAGAGTCTGTCGTGAGTGAAGTTCTGGAATACAAAAGCTGGGTCTGCCTGATTTGCGGCTGGATCTACAACGAAGAAGACGGCATCCCCGAGGAAGGGCTCGCGCCGGGCACCCGTTTCGCCGATATCCCCGCCACCTGGCGCTGTCCGCTGTGCGACGTGGGCAAGGAAGATTTCGCGGCTGTGGAGTTCTGATTTTCGCGGGATCGGCGATTCAAGGCGCAGATCGGCATGAGACGTCGTGACGTCGCGGCGTTGCTACCGGTTCAGGTAGGCGAGCGCGTCGCGCATCGGCTGGCTCGCGATCATGATCGGGCCGGAAAACGGTGTGTCGAGATCGAGGATCACGAGCACGGCGAGCGCAATCGACAACGCCCCGAGCGTGATCGTCACGAGCGACAGCGCGTTGCGCGGCGCGATCAGTCCGAAACACAAGAAGATGATCAGCAGCCAGCCGACGAGAATCCGCGCGAACGGATACGAAATCGAGCCGTGCGCCTCTTCGATCAGCTTCCAGCGCAATGCGATGAGCCGGTCGAAGCGATCGAGGTTTTCGTTGGCAAGCTTCGCGTGGTAGGGATCGCGCGGCTGCAGCCGGCGCACCTGGGCTTGGCCGCGTTCGAGGAGCGCGCCGAGCTTCTGGCTGTCGAGGTTGTCCGTGCGGCCGTCGTTTTCCGCGAGCTTGGGGTAGTCGTTGCCGCGTGGCGGCAGCTCTCCCGGCCACGTGCTGGCGATCGCGGCAGCCGTGTAGGCGCGCAGCAGCGCGCGTGACTCGTCCCCTTCGGGGCCGTATTCTCGCAGCGCCTGGTCGAGCTGGATCAGCGACGACGCAAAGCCGCGGATGTCGCTATCGGTGGTGTCGAAGACCGTTTTCGCCGATGCCGTCAGCAAGCCGAGCACCAGCGCCGCGAACGTGACCAGCATGCCGACCACGAGTTGCACGAGCTGGACCGTCTCCTGCGCCTTGTGCTCTTCGGGAAGCAGCGGCCTGACGAATGCCCCGAGTGCCGTGCTGGCGAGCAGCAGGACGAACACCAGCGAGGCGGATTCGATTTCGGTCATGAGCGGGTTCGCGGGATGAACGCGGCGGGGAGTTTTCCGAAACGCAGGGCGAAATCGGGGGTGACTCAAACTCACGGCCTATTCAAAAGCCCCACCCGATGTGGCTCAATCGGAGGTAGCGAATTCGAGGATTTTCTCGCGATCGTCGTCGTGTGAGGTAATGATCCCCGCTCGCTCGAACTCTTGCTTTAAGTCCGCAAACGCAGACGCACTAGCACCGAAGTTTTGTTGTGGCGGCCGGACCGCGAATAGAGCATCTCCGCGAAGCTCGCCGTCTCGTTGAAGCTTTTTCACTTTCCCCACCCATTCCCATCCATGATCGTAGAGACGGGTTGGATCATCCTGGCCCAGATCGAGTGGCTTGATCAACTTGATCGCCACTCCGTCCTCGTTCACACGAACAAAGGGTAGCTTCGCTTTGTAGCCGGTCCCGAGCACCCTTGCCTGGTAAGCCATTTGCAGGTCTGCCGCCCGAAGGATGCTGCGTACTCGTTGTTCAACAATCCGCTCTTGGTACACCGGCGTGACAAACGACCGACCGACGTAATGTTCGTAAAGTTCATTGAGCTTTTCCGACGGGTCATCAGCAAGAACAGCTCGGTGGGTGTCAGCGTAGATGATCGCTTGGCGAGGCTTGACGATCTCGTCAAACGCAAAGTTCGCGAAGTCGATGCTGGGACCGTTCACCGCCCCGATGAATGCGCGCTGTGCCATTTCGCCGACGCGAGCAAGTTCGTCCCGAAAAATATCACGGGCGCGCTTGTAGACGCCGACGTCAAGCTCATCGAAAAAAGCAGTAATGCGACCGACCCGGTCGAGCATCCTGCATCCAAAAAAACGGGCGCTTTGGCTCATCAGGACGACGCCGACGTTCGCAAATTCGCCGGTCTGTGCGTACGGCATAAAGCGCACTAATGCGTATCTGCAAGCATGTTTCATCGCTGATCCCAAAATCCAGGCTGGTCAATTCGCTCCAAAATTCGAAGCGCATCATCGGGTGTGAATGTGCTCGGTACGCCCGGGGCGACTTCGAGCCACTCGTCCGGCATCTTGTCGCACGCCCTCTCGAACGACTCGAGCGCCTTGCAGATTCGCTGCTCGTAGACCGGACGCGCGAGCCAATCCTGGAAAACATCGTTCCAGTCGCCACAGAACGCGTGCGCACTCCAGAACCTGCGGACATCGAACGTGTCATCGAACGAAAGATTGTAGTCGATGATCACGACCTCCTGCCGCGCCACATCCCATAGCATGTTTGGATTGCCACCTTTCTCAGTGAGCGTTCGGTCCTCGTTACGTATCCACCAATCGAACACCACAACATCTCTCCGAACACCGATCGGAACCTGATCTACATAAGACCATGGTAGATCAATAGCGTTAGGCTGATACAGCGATCCGAATGCAAAACCCGTACCGAGATCGGGGAAATCGGGCAGACCCAACGTCGACATCGACTCGGGAATTTCTACGATGCGATATTCCGCAATTGGAAGGCCGAATGCAGACGCAAGGCTGTAGGCTAACCACTCACAGATAAGACTACGGCGACCGGCCCCGCGGCCTTTGACATAGTAGAGGAGGTCGTCTGCTCCACGACACAAAAACGGCAATGTAGATCCCTGGACGGATCTTTCGAGAACCTCGGTAATCTCGATTACGTTACCGTTGATCATTTCTTCTTATGCGCTGCGCGGGCGCGACCTTCCCCAAAGCGCGGCGTCGACCGATGCGGGCAACCTATTCATACCTGATCCGAAGTATTTCCAACCTGGCAGACCAACTTGTCGGCCATCGTGCTGGTCCCCCCGGCAGGAATCGAACCTGCATTTAGCGCTTAGGAGGCACTCGTTCTATCCATTGAACTACGGGGAGCAAACCGATTGTACGGGAGCGGGACGGGCCGTTGCGGCCGATGTTCGTCCTGACGCCGTCCGGCTTTTGATGCCTCTTCCTAATCGAGGCGCCGGCGCTGGCTTTATCCGACAATCGCAACAAGCGGCAAAGCCAGCGAGCGCAGAGTATATCAAAGACGATCGCGCAATCCGCCGCGTTCCAGGACAAGTGCATTAAGGGAAAGTACTCATCCAGCGCGCGCGATCGCTGCCGTTACTCAGTGATGGACCACTCCCATCCCAAGCCTCAAGGCGCGTTTTCGGCGCTGTTGGCAGACAAGGACCTGGCGCACCTCGAACTGGTGCTGCGGCTTTCGCTCGTATGCGATTCCGGCGGTCCGCTGCAACTGCCGCCGTCGTACTGGCGCGAGCGGCTGGCGGTGATCACGCGGGCGTCGCATCTTTCGCATACGCAGATTCAGGCGGTTCATCGGCTGTACTTGCAGGTCGAAGCGTTCGAAGCGATCAGCCGGGAAAGGGAAAACGACAGGCTTCGCGCCGCCGAGGCCGAAACCCAAGCTCAAGCCGGGCCGTTGCAGGTCACTGCGGCGGGTCGCGCGAGAAAGCCACCGCTGCGCGGCGCCTGAGCACCGGAAAAGCCTGGCCGTGCGCAGCGGATGCACGCACATCGCCGCGCCGACTTCGGATAATACGAATACAAAGGCCGCTCCGAGCCTTCCGGAACGGCCATTTTGCTGTACTCCAGCCGGCCGATAAAAACCGACCGCCTCGCCTCAATGCCTGTGGCGCATCCACCAGTCGCGAACCGCGTGATGTCGGGCGGGCCGCATCAGCATCCGCTGGCGATGCTCTTCGCGCCAGTCATGAGCGAACACGACGATCGCGACCGCCGCCAGCCCGGCGAGACCAACCAGAAGATTCGTGAATTCCGGCATGGCGCCCTCCGTTTCCGATTGCAGCAATGTCTCAATGATAGGTCAGCGAGCGCCGCACGCCCTCATCCGCGACGCGCCTTCTGCAACTGCGCATGCGCCGCGAGCCGCACCGCCGCGTTCGCCGCGCCGTAACCGTCGTAACCGCCGCGCCGCTCGATCACTTCGAGGAAAAACCGCTGGTCGAGCTGCTCCGTGTACGCGTGGAAGAACTCCCCGCCGCGCTCGTCACGGTCGTACAGGATGTTGTGCTCGCGCATCGCGTCGATCTGTTCGTCGGGCAACGCGTAGCGCGCCGCCAGGTCGTCGTAGTAATTGCGCGGGATGCGCAGGAACTGGACGCCGTCGGCGGCAAGGCGCGGAATCGCATCGAAGATGTCGGGCGTGCTGAACGCGACGTGGTTCAACCCCGATCCGCGATACGTCGCAAGCGACTCGACGACCGCCGTGTAACGGTCGATCGAAGCGTTCAGCGCAATCCGCACCGAGCCGTCGCGGCTCCGCACCGCGCGGCTGCGCACGAGGCCATATGGGTCGGGCACGAGCACGCTGGGTTCGGTTTCGAAGCCGAACGCCGTGCGGAAGAACAGCACCCAGGTGTCGAGCGCGTCGGCGGGGAGCGAAAGACACACGTGATCGATCCGTTCGAGCGGCCCGGCTTTGTCGGGCCCGTCGATATCAATCAGCACGAAATCCGATTCCCACAGCGTGGGCGCGCCGGGTGCTTCGTCGACGAAATAGTCGAGGCTGCCGTCCGGCGCCTTCACGCCCGGCAGCACGCGCTCGTTCGGGCCGATGCGCCCGGAAAACGGCGTGTAGCCGTAGGCCGCGGCGCGCTCGAACGCGCGCCCGGCATCGTCGACGCGAAACGCCGACGCGCACAGCGACAACCCGTGCTGCTGGAAAAACGCGCTCGCGAACGAATCCATCTCGGCGTTGAGCACGATCGAGCCGGAGCCGTGCCGATACAGCGTGACGTCCTTCGAACGATGCCGGCCGGCCAGCCGGAAACCGAGCTTGCCGAGCCAGTCGGCCACTGCGACGCGCGTCGCCTCGTCGACGGCGAATTCGAGAAACTGGAAGCCGATATGCTCGGGCGCCGCGGGCGGGTCGAACATGATTTCCGGCGCCGTTTGCTTCATCACGGCGCGGGTCTGCTCTTCGAGGAAGCGCAGCGACCGATGGCCGTCGGCTGCGGTGGCGGCGGTCGGCGCCGCGCGAAAACCGTCGTTGAAGATTTCGAGCGACAGCGGCCCGGTATAGCCCGCTTCGAGCACCCGCGCGGTGAAGGTTGCGACGTCGAACGCGCCCTGGCCCGGGAAACAGCGGTAGTGGCGGCTCCATTCGAGGACGTCCATCGCGAGCACGGGCGCGTCGGCGATCTGCACGAACGCGATGCGCTCGCCGGGGATCGATGCGATTTCATCGACGGAATCGCCAATCGACAGCGTGTGGAAGCTGTCGAGCACGAGGCCGAGACTCGGGTGATTCACCGCATCGACGAGCCGCCACGCATGCTTGTACGAATTGACGTGCCGCCCCCACGCAAGGGCTTCGTAGCCGACGATCACGCCCGCCTCCCCCGCCAGGCGCGCGAGGACACCGAGCTGGTCGGTGATCAGGGCGTCGTCGCCGATCGTGTCCGGCGACACGTTGCTGCACGCCAGCATGCGGTCGGTGCCGAGTTCATGCATCAGGTCGAACTTGCGTTTCGCGCGCTCGACATTGCGCGCGAGGCGTTCGGCACTCACGCCCTCGAAATCGCGAAACGGCTGGAACAGGTAGATTTGAAGGCCGAGGTCTTCGGCCATGCGGCGCACGTCAGCGGGCGTGCCGTCGAAATAGAGCAAGTCGTTCTCGAAGATCTCGACGCCGTCGAATCCCGCTGCGCGAATCGCATTCAGCTTCTCGACGAGCGTGCCGCTGATCGATACCGTCGCGATGGAAGTGCGAATTGAACGCGGCATCGCCGCCTCCTTGTAATGCAGTGGAAAGTACGTTGCGACAAGGCCCGGCAAAGATGCCGATACGACGCGAAGCGTGCCGCGGACTTTGAGGTCGTCGCCCATGGTATCTTAAACTAACTAGATCGTACAAATTGGGAGAAACGCGGACGGGCAATTTCATGCACTTCATGCACACAAGATGACGCAACGCAGTAAGCCAGATTGGCCACGCACAAATGAAAAACGGCGACCCAGGGTCGCCGTCATATTTCCCGTCTTCAGCCGTCGCGCCGCATGAATCGCAGCACCGCATCGACGATCATCTCGCGATGCCGCGCGCGTGAGCGCGGCCCGGATGGATCGCGCCCGAATGCCGCGCCCCACGTATGCCGGTTCGCCACCCGGTGAAAGCAAAACGAGCTGATCATCAGGTGCAAGTCGATCGGATCGACATCGTCGCGGAAAACGCCCGCCGCCACGCCGCGCGCGATCAGGTCTTCTATCGTCCGCACGACGCTCGAATTGCGGTTCTTGAAAGTCTTCGACTGCTCGATGTATTTCGCGGCATGCACGTTTTCGATCGTGACGAGCCGCACGAAATCGCGATGCTTGTCGTGATAGTCGAACGCGAATTCGACGAAGTGGCGCAGCGCCGCTTCCGGTTCCATCTCGCCGAGTTGCAGTTCCTGTTCGAGCGCGCGGATGTCGCCGTACACCTGTTCGAGCACCGCTTCGTAGAGCCCTTCCTTGCTGCCGAAGTAGTAGTACAGCATCCGCTTCGTGGTGTTGGTGCGCTCCGCGATGGCGTCGACGCGCGCGCCCGACAGCCCCATCGCCGAGAACTCCTGCGTGGCGATGTCGAGGATGTTGCGCTTGGTCTCCTCCGGATCGTACTTGCGCCGCGTCTCAGGCGCAGTACTGGCGGCCATCGCGGCCTTACTTCCTTTTTTCATTGTTCTGGGTAGTTGCCTGGCTGGAAGAAGCATTGACGATCGATTCTAGCACGGTGAAATGGCCCGTCCGGCCGGGAGTCGCGCCGTCGCCGGGAAGGGCATTCGCCTATAATTCGCGCGGCAACCCACGAGGAATCGCATGACTCCCAAGACAGTTCTGACCGGTGTGTTCGTTGCCGTCATTGGCTGCGCCGCAAGCGCGCAAACCCAGCAGCGGGCGCAGCAACAGGGGCAACAGGCGCCCTCGCCCGAGAGCCTCGCGATGGAAGGCGTGCGCACCTGCGGCAACATCGCGCGCGGGGCGGCGGACGTCTGCCACATCGACGCCGCGAAAATCGAGCGCTTCAAGGCAGCGGCCCGGCAGAACTTCACGGCGGCGCCCGACTTCGACGGCGCCTGGAACCTCGGCTATGCGGAAGCGCAATCGGCCGTCGACCGCTTCGCGAAGCTCAAGTCGAGCAATCCGGCCGAGTACGCGAAGGAACTCCACGAGGCTTGCCCGGCGCTCGACCGGGGTATTGACGAAGTGACCGGCGGGCAATAGTCCGATAGCGCAATAGTCGCGATCAGAGCGGGTCCGCGCGCCGCTCGTCGGACGGATCGCCGTAATGGGCGCGCTTCTCGGTGTACATCACCGCGTCGGCGCGTTGCAGCATCGCTTCCAGGCGCTCGCCGTCCTGCGCGGTCGCGGCGCCCATCGCGAAACTGAGCGGCATGCCCGAGTAGAACTGGTTGTTCACCTCCACCAGTTGCCGGATGCCCGCCATCACCGCTTCGCCGCCGCGTTCGTCGGTGCCCGGCAGCAGCAGCACGAATTCGTCGCCGCCGATGCGCGCCGCCTGGAACGGCTTTTCCACCGCCTTGCCGAGCACCTCGCCCGCGCGGCGCAACAACGCGTCGCCGGCGGCGTGGCCCAACTGGTCGTTCACCGCCTTCAAACCATTCACGTCGACCGCGATCGCCGTCACCGGGAACGGGCCCTTGCGTTCCAGCCGGTTGATTTCGTCGATATAGAACGAGCGGTTCTTCAGCTTCGTGAGGGCGTCGTGCTTGCCGAGGAACTCCAGGTACGCCTCGGCTTTCTTGCGCGCGGTGATGTCGGTGAGCGCGACGAGCACGAGGTCCCAGTCGCGCTCATGGCCCGGAAACACCGAGAATTGCAAGTGCACGTTCAGCTCGGCGCCTTCGAGCGAATAGTTGAGCACCTCGCGCTGATGAAACAGCTTGTGATCCCACAGGTCGACCAACTGCTCCTGGAAGTGCTGCTGCATGTCGTCGCGGAAGATGTCCGAGAGGCGCGCGAGGAGCGTCAGCTTGTCGGGCGCGGCGAACATCCTGAGCGTGTGCTGGTTCACGTCGAGGACGTGGATCTCCTGCATGCAGCGCTCGACGAACTCCGGGTGCACGTTCGTGAACGTGCGGAAATCGACGATGCCGCGCTCGCGCAAGTCATCCAGCAGCGCCTTCACCGAGCTGAAATCCTCGACCCACAGCGACACCGGCGAATGCTCGAACAGGCCGCGCGCGTAGAGTTCGCTTTGCGCCGCCCGGCGCCTGACGCCTTCGAGTTCCGTGATGTCCTCGATCGTGACCAGCACGCGATCCCAGCGCGACTCGTGCCCCGGCAGGATCACGGCTTTTAGCAGCACATCGAGGCGCCGGCCGTCGAGCGTGTAGTTCACCGTCTGGCTGACGAACTGCGGCTTGCCGGACCACAGTTGCTCCAGTTCATCGACGTGCGTTTGCAGCATGTCGTCGCGAAACACGCTGGCGAGGTTCTGCACGAGATGATCGACATCCTTCGCGCCGAAGAGCGTCAGCGTGCGCCGGTTCACCTTGATCACGCGAATCCGCGACGAACACGCGACGATACGCGCCGGGTCTGCGGACAGATGCGCGCGCAGGTCGGTGATGCCCGCCGCCCGCCAGCTTTCGAAGAGTTCGCGCACGGCGCTGAAATCCTCCAGCCACAGCGAGACGGGCGCGAGGTCGAACATGTCGGCGTCGTCGCCGGGCGTGCGCTCGGCTGCGATGGGTCGGACGGCTGGTCGGGCGGCTTGCCGCACGTCGTTGTGCATGGTCATCCTCTCGGCTCGCGCCGGCGTCGTATTTGTCTCATTATTCTAACGCGCCATTTTTTCGGCACTCGTGGCGCGGTGAGGCGCGCGAAGCGCTGATCGGCCGATGCGTCGTTATCCGGGGCCGGATGCTACACTCGATAAGCCCCTGCGCCCTGCCTCGGCCGCGCTTTCACGGAAGTCCGGCGTCGGGCATGTTTGCTGCACCAAGTCGCTAACTCCGCGCAAACCCCGCGCGTGCACGCCGCGCGCCGCTTATTTCAACCTGTTGAATGGAGGCACGATTCATGGCTGATTTCCGCATCTGGTCCGACGAATTTCCCGCGAACGGCTTCATGACCAAGGCGCAGGAATTCGATCAGCAAGCATTCGGCGGCGCCGGCGAGAACATCTCGCCCGCCTTGCAGTGGGGCGATCCGCCCGCCGAAACGCAGAGCTTCGCGCTCACCGTCTACGATCCCGACGCGCCTACCGGCAGCGGCTTCTGGCACTGGGTCGTCGTGAACATTCCCGCCGACGTCCGGTCCTTGCCGCGCAACGCCGGCAAGGCGGACGGGAGCCTCCTGCCCGCCGGCGCGCTGCAGTTGCGCAACGACTATGGCACGGTCGGCTTCGGCGGCGCGGCGCCGCCGCGCGGCGACAAGACGCATCGCTACATCTTCCGCATTCACGCGCTGCAGGCGGCCAACCTCGCGCTCGACGCCAACGCGACCAACGCGGTCGCGCGCTTCATGACGCACCTGAACGAAATCGATTCGGCGACTTACACGGGCCTTTACGAGCTGAAGTGACGCGTCACGCGCACCCGGCGACGGACCGCCCGGTGCGCGACTCCATCGCGGCGCGAGACACGCGCGAACCGCACGACGCAACCGGCGCACAAGCCGCGCCGTATGAAAAAACCGCCGCCCCTTCACTCAACGCCGATCGATGGAAGCAGAACAAGGCCTACCTTTACCCCAGCGCTATTGGGCGATCCTCGTCGTCGCGCTCGGCATCACGCTCGCGGTGCTCGACGGCGCCATCGCCAACGTCGCGCTTCCGACCATCGCCCGCACGCTCAACGCGACACCCGCCGATTCCATCTGGGTCGTCAACGCCTATCAGCTCACCATCACCATTTCGCTGCTGCCGCTCGCCTCGCTCGGCGACCGGATCGGCTACCGGCGCGTCTACATGGCGGGGCTCGCACTCTTCACGCTCGCCTCGTTCGGCTGCGCGCTGTCGGGCTCGCTCGTCGCGCTGACCATCACGCGCGTCGTCCAGGGTTTCGGCGCGGCCGGCATCATGAGCGTCAACACCGCGCTCGTGCGCATGATCTACCCGCCGGACCAGCTCGGACGCGGCGTGAGCATCAACGCGACGGTGGTGGCGATCTCCTCGGTCATCGGGCCGACCGTCGCTTCCGGCGTGCTCGCCGTCGCGCCGTGGCCGTGGCTGTTCGCGATCAACGTGCCGATCGGCCTCGCCGCGCTCGCCGTCGGGACGCGCGCGCTGCCGCGCACGCCCGGCCATCGGCAGCCCTACGACTACGCCAGCGCGATCATGAACGCGCTGGTCTTCGGCCTTGCGATCACGGCGGTCGACGGCCTCGGCCACGGCGAGCATCGTCCGTACGTGATCGCGGAATTCATCGTGGCCGGCGTGATCGGCTATTTCTTCGTGCGACGCCAGTTGACGCAAAGCGCGCCGCTGCTGCCCGTCGACCTGATGCGCATTCCGGTGTTCGCGCTCTCCATCGCGACGTCGTTTTGTTCGTTCACCGCGCAAATGCTGACCTTCGTCTCGCTGCCGTTCCTGTTGCAGGACGGCTTCGGCATGACGCAGGTGCAGACCGGTTTCCTGATGACGCCGTGGCCGCTCGTGATCGTATTCGTCGCGCCGCTTGCAGGTGTGCTCGCGGATCGGTACTCGGCGGGGATGCTCGGCGGCATCGGGCTCGCGATCCTGACGGCCGGCCTCCTGCTGCTCGCGACGACCGGCCCGCATCCGACGCCGTTCGACATCGCCTGGCGGATGGCCGTCTGCGGGCTTGGCTTCGGGCTCTTCCAGTCGCCGAACAACCGGCAGATGCTGTCATCCGCGCCGCGCCATCGCAGCGGCGGCGCGAGCGGCATGCTCGGCACCGCGCGGCTGTCCGGGCAGACGCTCGGCGCCGCGCTCGTCGCGCTGATCTTCGGCGTCGCGCCGCAGCATGGCGCGATCATCACGCTGTTCGCCGCGGCTGCGTTCGCCGCCGCGGCAGCCGTCGTGAGCTTGATGCGGCTTGCGGGCAAGCGGCGCGCGGAAGCGGCCTGAGCGTACGCCTCGCCTCACGTTCCACCAGACTCCCCACGCCCGCTCTGGGCACACCCCTTGCTGACTTCGAAGGACGTGTTCCGCATCGCCGGAACGGTCCTACAGCCTTATCCAGCAACAAGGAGCGTGTTTTCATGGTCACTTCGCTGAATGATTGCAAGGTCGCGATTCTCGCGGTCGACGGCTTCGAGCAGGCCGAACTCGTCGAGCCTCAACGTGCCCTGAAGGAAGCCGGCGCGCAAGTTCACGTGATCTCGCAGAAGCCGGGACAGATCCAGGGTTTCAAGCATGTCGACAAGGGCGAGAAAGTCTCCGTCGACGCCACGTTCGACCAGGTGAAGGCAGCGGATTACGACGCGGTCGTGTTGCCGGGCGGTGTCGTGAACGGCGACGCCATCCGCCTCGACGCGCAGGCGCAAGCCTTCGTGAAAGCCGCCGACCAGGCGAAGAAGCCGATCGCCGTGATTTGCCACGGCGGCTGGCTGCCGATCTCGGCGGGCATCGTTGCGGGCCGCACGCTGACGAGCTGGCCGAGCCTGCAGGACGACATCCGCAACGCGGGCGGCACCTGGGTCGACCAAGAAGTGCAAATCGACGACAACCTGATCACGAGCCGCAAGCCCGACGACCTGCCGGCCTTCAACAAGGCGTTGATCGACGCGCTCGGCAAGCGCAAGAACGCCGCGTGAAACGAAGGATTCGCCGCGCCTGGTTCTCGTGACGCGGAAGGCGCGGAATCATGAAACAAGCGCATGAAACACGCGCGCGACGAATCATCGAAGCATCCCGCAAGGAAGGAGGAACGCATGCCGAACGACCCGGTTTTCCACTCCCGACGCACTTCGCCCGCACGCCGCGCACGCATGCGCCAGTGGCTTGCCGGCGCAAGCGTCGCCGCGCTCGCGCTTGGCGCGGGGATCGTTCCGGGCGCGCAAGCCCAGGACAACCCGGCGAAACTGTCGGCTGCCGATCAGCAGTTCGTGCAGGACGCCGGTCAGGCCGGCGCCACCGAAATCGCCGCGAGCAAGCTGGCGCTGACGAAGTCGAGCGACGCGCAGGTGAAAGGCTTCGCCGAGCGCATGATCGCGGATCACTCGAAGCTCGCGCGCAATCTCGACGTCATCGCGAAGCGCCACGGCATCACGGCGGCGCCGGGTGCGGACTCGGCGGTCGTCGGCAGTTTGCAAAATCTTCAAGGCGCCGACTTCGACAAGGCATATATTGAAAAGGTTGCGGTTGGCGGCCATCAGAAGGCCGTCGAACTCTTCAAGAAGGAAAGCGAGAGCGGCAACGACGCGCAGTTGAAGAACGCGGCGTCGAAGGCCCTGCCGATCATCGAGCATCACTACGAGATGGCGCAGCAACTCGCGAAGGCGAAGGCATGAGCGCCCGGACCGCTTTCCCCCATCGTCCGGCCTATGAGGACTCGACCATGCACATCACTTTCTCGGACGATCCGCCGATCTTCGACGGCGTCGACCTGGAGATCAACTTCACCGCGCTCGTCGACGGCCAGCCGGTGGTCTGCGCGATTACGGTCGAAGCACTGGAGGACCACTTCGGCGCGGCGTCGGCGCGGGAGGAGCACGTCTTGCCCGCCTATGAGCAGGGCCGCGCGCGAATCCGCGCGGTCTGCGCCGAAGCACTCGACGAAAACGGCGGTCAGCCGGTGGTGTTGAGAAGCGGGCTCTTTCGCGTTGCGGGGATGGAGCCGAAGTAAGCGCGCGGATTCCCTTCCCGCATCCCTCATCCAACGAAAACGGAGGCAACATGTCGCTCATCATCGCGGGCCGTTTCCAGACCTTTCCGGCCGCCGAAGCCGCGTCGCAGCGGCTCTTTGCGCGCGGCTTCGTCGAGGAAGACGTCACGCTCTTTTTCGTCAACCCGAGCGGGCAGCATGCGCGCCATCCGATCGGCGGCGACGTCGGCACCGACCCCGGGGCAGCGGCCGCGCCCAAAGGTGCGGGCCGCGGCGTGACGATCGGCGCGGTGATCGGTGCGGTCGTCGGCGCGGCGGTATTCGCGGTCTTCAAGGCGCCGTTGCTCGTGTCGGTGGTGGCGGCGGGCGTCGGCGCGTACATCGGCTCGCTGGCGGGCGCGATGTCGCACACGCGCAAGCCGAGGCCGGGCTCGTCCACTTCGCTCGCCAACGAGGAGAACGCGCGGCACGCGGGCGTGCTCGTCGCCGTGCATGTGTCGCCCGAAACGGCGACCGACGCGGCATCGATCCTGCGCGATGCGGGCGGCATGGACATCGAACGCGCGTCGGGGCGCTGGAAGCAGGGCCGCTGGAGCGACTTCGACCCGCTGCAGCCGCCGCATCCGGTGGGGGAATACGCGCAGCGTCGCGCTTGACGCGTTGGTTTGAAGCAAAAGCGAAAGAGCCGCCCGCTGGGCGGCTCTTTCGCTTTTTTGTTCCTGCGTGAACCGCAGCAGTTTGTGCCATGGTGCGGCGCTAGTCGATGCAGCTCCCGCCTCGAAACCCTCAAAAAATCCCGCCCCGGGCACGCCACGTGCAACAGCTCCAAGACCGCATCCCGCACAGGGATCTCATCTGCGGGCAACCTCGATCAAAAGGAGCAATTACATGAGCACGAATATCGTATCGGTACTCAATGATCTCGTTGAAACGTCGAAGGACGGCGAAAAGGGCTTTCTTAAAGCAGCCGAAGACACCCGTGATCCGAGCCTGAAGCAATTGTTCCAGGGCCGCGCCGAAGACTGCGGCCGCGGCGCTCGGGAACTACAGGATCTGGTCCAGCGCCTGGGCGGCAAACCCGAAACCGGCGGCACGGTGGGCGGCGCACTGCATCGCGGCTGGGTCGATGTGAAGTCCGCCGTGACTGGCCGCGACGACCACGGCATTCTCGCCGAATGCGAGCGCGGTGAAGATGTCGCGAAGAAAAACTATCGCGACGCGCTGGACAAGGACCTTCCGGCTGACGTGCGCGCGATCGTCGAACGCCAGTATCAGGGCGTGATCCAGAACCACGATCGCATCCGCGACTTGCGCGACCAATACGCAGCCTCGAAGTCATAGGATGTGCGCAGCGGCCTCGGTTGACCAACCCAGGCCGCATGGAGGAACGAGCCGCCTTTGCCTCACGGCATTGGCGGCTTTTCATTACCACCGCGGCCCAGCACGGCCAAATAAAAAGAGCCTCGCTGCTTTCGCAACGAGGCTCCTCACACAACCGTCCACGACGGCGAATCTCGATATTACTGCGGCTGGCCCTTGTCGTTAGTCCCGAGCGCGGAAGCCGCAGCCGCAGCCGACGCACCATGCAGCTTGTGCGCCTTGTTCTGCTGATGCAGCGTCGTGCCCTTCGCGGGCTTCGCCGCCGCGTCGGGCGTGCCCGACGCGCCAGTCGACTGACCGCCGCCCGCGGTCTGAGCGAAGGCAGGAGCGGTGAATGCGAGAGTCAGCGCGCCGATCAATGCCAGTTTTTTCGTGCTTTTCATTGAAATCTCCTTTTCCTTGGGACCGCCTGCATCGAACCGGGTATGCGAGAGCCGTATTTCATGCTTTGCCTCGCGCTCCGTATCTCGGCCGTGCACGTAGTGATCGAGACGCCTCCCTCTTCAACCGGCGCACTCGCCATGCTTCAGATACAGACCCGCGCGAGCCGCGATGCCGATCCACCGGCACTCGCGACCCGCGCGGGTCCTTGAAACGCCCGGCCGGCCAGCGCTGGAATCAAGCCACGCAGGCGCACCGGGCCGGCACAACTATGCCACTACTCGGCGGCAATTTTAAGATGGTTCTTCACCGACGCCACACCCGACACGGCGGAGACGACTTCCGTCGCCGTGGACTTGTCCGCGGCCGACGGCACCGTGCCCGTCAGCGAGACTACGCCCTTGACCGTCTTCACATGGATATGCGTCGACTTCAGGTTCTTCGCGCCGAGCAGCTCAGCCTTGACCTTGGTCGTGATTGCGCTGTCGTCGACCTTCTGGCCCACCGACGTGTCGGCCGGGGCCGATGCGGAGGTCGTCTGCGCGTTTACGTTGAGCGCGAACACCACTGCTGCGATACCGCCGGCGGCCTTCAGGAATTGGGTCGTCTTCATGGAAACTCTCCTTCTTTTCGGTTTTAAAAGTACGGCCGCGCCGATGTGTTCTGCTAGCCGGCCGTCTATGAGTGCTGCTCTTGTACGTCACGCCCCGTAGTGACGCGATCGTGCAGGCTGTTCCGCAACTTGCGTGCCGGGGCCTTAAAGAGCAGGCGCAAAGCGAGCGCGCCAATTGCCTCGAACGCCCGCCCAGCCGGGCATCGCAGCTCACTGCGGACACTTCCTCGACACGCACATTTCACCATTTGGACATCACACGAATACGCGACGGACCCTGCGGCGCTTTTGTCGGAAGTTGTGTAAAAACTGCGCGGAAGCGAGTCGCGGCGGGCTCCGCAATCCTCGTGCACGCAATGCGGAAACCAGACGCCATGCGGCTTTGACCGAACATGGCACGACCGTTGCTTATCAGGGCGTCACGAAAGCCGGTTCCGCCAAAGAACAAACGAGGATCATCACGCAATGCCCACCCTAGAACTTCGTGCCAAGCAAAGCCTTGCGCTCACGCCGCGTCTTCAGCAATCGGTCCGCCTGCTGCAGCTTTCGTCCCTGGAGTTCCAGCAGGAATTGCGCAACGCGCTCGATACCAATCCGTTTCTCGAATACGACGAGTCGCAGACCGACGACAACGCGCTCAGCAACGACAACGGCAGTTCGATGACCGAAACGACGCCCGCCGCCGCGAACGATGCCGGTGAGGCGCCGCTCGTCGCGGAAGTCGCCGCGGACACAGCCGACAGCGGCGACTCCTCGTCCCACGACGATTCGATGAGCGAGTTCTCGTCCGATCCATTCGGCCGCTCGGCGTCGCGCAACAGCGGCGACGGCGAGGGCTCGGACCCGGCGGACTGGGTGCGGATCGAGCCGTCGCTGCACGAGACGCTGCACGACACCCTGCGCCTGTACCCGCTCAACGATCGCGACCGCGCAGTGGCGCAACTGATCATCGAAGCGCTCGACGACGACGGATATCTGCGCCAGGACCTGTCCGAGCTTGCCGCGCTCGTCGACATCGAGCCCGAGTTGAACGAAGACGAACTGACGATCGCGCTCAAGCTCGTGCAGTCGCTCGACAAACCGGGCGTCGGCGCGCGCAACCTGTCGGAATGTTTGTCGCTGCAACTCGAAGCGCTGCCGTCGACGACACCGGGACGCGCCGTCGCGCTGGAAATCGTCAGCCATCACCTGGAGCGGCTCGCGCGTCGCGAGCAGGCGGAGTTGCAAAAGAAGATCGGCTGCAGCGCCGATGAACTGCGCATCGCCTGCGCGCTGGTACGCAAGCTCGATCCGAAGCCGGGCGAAAACTACGGTCAGGCCGAGGACAACTATGTCGTGCCGGACGTGATCGTGCGGCAGGTGAAGAAAAGCTGGGTCGTGACGATCAACCCGGCCGTGTTGCCGCGTGCGCGGATTCACCGGATGTACGCGGAGCTTTTCGCGCAGTCGGCGGGCGCGAGCCGCTCGCCGCTCGCGCAGCAGTTGCAGGAGGCGCGCTGGCTGATCCGCAACGCGCAGCAGCGCTTCACGACGATCCAGCGCGTCGCGGAATGCATCGTGTCGCATCAGAAGGCGTTCTTCGATTACGGCGAGATCGCGCTGAAGCCGCTCGTGCTGCGCGATGTCGCGGATGAACTCGAACTGCACGAATCGACGATCTCGCGCGCGACGGGCAACAAGTACATGGCGACGCCGCGCGGCATCTTCGAGTTCAAGCACTTCTTCCCGCGCGAACTCAGCACGGAAAGCGGCGGAACGTGTTCGGCCGCGGCCGTGCGGGCGCTGCTCAAGGAGATGATCGCGAAGGAGAATTCGAACGATCCGCTGTCGGACGTGAGCCTCGCGAAGATGCTCGCGGACCAGGGCGTGATCGTCGCGCGCCGGACGGTGGCGAAGTACCGGCATTTGATGAAGGTGCCGCCGGCGGAGTTGCGTCGGCAGGCTTGAGCGTCGCGGTGTTCTGTTCTGTTTCCAACGCCTTCGAGGCTTGTTTCGAAGGCGTTTTTCTTTGCACCGCGGGTTGTGCTCACACCCAAACCCGAGCGCCGGCTATCAACTACCGCCAGCCCGCTTCCCGATGCATCCGCTTGCGCGCGGCCGTCGCCGCCAGCTCGGCGCCGAGCAAAAACACCGCCGCCGAGTAATACAGCCACATCAGGATGACCGCGAGCGAGCCGGCCGCGCCGAACATGTTCGCCGTCCCCGCATGGCTCAGGTACAACGCGAACAGCCGCTTGCCGCCTTCGAACAGCAACGCCGCCGCGAGCGCGCCAAGCGCCGCGTCGCGCCACTTCATCCGCGTGCTCGGCAGGAACTTGAGCAGGACCGTGAAGGCAAGCATCAGCATCGCGAGCGAGATCGCGCGCTGCGTCACACTCGCGAGAAAGAGGAACGGATTGCTGTCGCCGAAAACCACCCGCCCGACCAGTTCGACGAGCGTATCGAGCACGAGCAGCCCGACGATCAGCAGCCCCGCGCCCACCACGAGCCCGAACGACATCACCCGCACCCGCAACAGCCCGACGATGGTCTCGCGCGTGCTGACAATCGGCGTCGGCCAGATGACGTTGAGCGCGCTATGCAGCGACGAAAACGTCGCCGACGCGCCGATCAGCACGCCCGCCGCCGACAGGATCGCCGTGCGCCGGGCGATGTCCGCGTGCCACGCGTTCGCGACGATCGCTTCGAGCGCGCGCGCGGCGTCCGTGCCCACCACGCCGCTGATCTCGCCGAAGAGGCGTCCCTGCACGGCGTCGGCGCCGAAGAAAATGCTCGCGACCGCGATCACGATGACGAGCGTCGGCGCGATCGAAAATGCCGCGAAGAACGCGATCGAAGCGGAAAACATCGAGCAATGGTCCTGTGTCCATTGCGTCACCGGGTCCACGACCCACGACAGCCAGCCGTGCAGCTTCGACGTCCGGCCTTCGGCGATCGGTGCGGGATTGGGAGTGATGTCGTGGTTCATCGTCGGCGTGATGGCGCGGGAAGCTCGAAACGCCGATCGTAACGCCAGTCGCAAAAAAGCGGCGCGTTCCGAGGGGAACGCGCCGCTCCATTCCAGCCTGTCTGTCTGGGCTAAAGGTTCTCGTCGTCGGCCGGGTCAGCCGTTTCGTCGCCGATGTCGCGCGTTTCGTCCTCGACGTCGTCCGGCAGGATATCGGCGTCGGCCCGGAGATTGTTGTCGCCGTCGGCCGATGCCGCCTCTCCCGTGCCGTAGCGGTCGGTATCGCTCGCCAGTTCGGCCGCCGACTGGCCGAGCGCGTGCGCATCGAGTTCGTCTTCGATATCGCCCGGGTAGCGCTTTTCGCCTTGCACGTCCGAGCCGCTGTCGGACGAATCGCTCGGGCCCAGTGCGCCGGTTCCGTGGCCCTTGCCGATCGTAACGCCGCCCTCGTCGGGCGGGTTCAGTGTGCTTCCGCTCATCATCGACCTCCGTTGATCGTTCTTGAACGGGATCGCAAGGGCCGTGCCGCGCGGGCGGCGCTCGAAAAAACAATGCCCCGCGCCGGTAAACCGGGTTTGCGGGCCTTCATTGTCTCAGGGCCGTCGCGCGATTGAATGGTGAGCGAAAACACACTCACGCCACGCGAGGGTGGCGTTCCGATCGTGCAAAAACTCATCCTGTTTCGCGGAATCCAGCGTATCCCAAAACGGATTCCAGAAGGTGGTCCACCAATATTCGATAACGCCTTGTAAAGAACCAAGGCTGTCCGGGTCGGTGTCGGGAAAGGCAATCCACGGCGGTGGCGGATTAAGCTGTGCGCCATGCAACTTCCATAGCGCGTCCATGTCATTCGAGAGAACGGAGACAACCGCACCACCGAAGCGGTTCGTTATTGTCAGTTGTACCTTACGTATATCGTGTTCAGACTTGTTGCCGACATAAATCCCGGGCCTCACGGACACAAAACCGCATCCCTCAATAACACCGTATATGACAGGTATCTGCTGCTTTTCAATCTGAAACGTCGTTACCGTCGCTTTGATGTCAATATCGCCGAGGTATTGCGCGCTCGGAAACACTGGAGGTTTCGAGTCCAAAAAACCAGGCGGGGCGACAAGGAAGTTGTGCCGCAGTTCTTTATGCGTAGTGTCGAAGATGCATTCGAGCGCACGCGTGCGCTCCCGGTTAATGCGCATATCGAGCAACTTCCTTATACCGACCATAATGTCTCTCGTGTTCTGTTAGTTCGGGAGCTGCTCGGCCGCAGCTTCAGCGCCGAAATATCCAATCGCGCCGAACACGATGCCCCCAATCAGACCGGTGACGAAGGCACCCGGTCCCGTTTCGATGCCAACCATCGCCCCCGCCGCGGCGCCGATCCTGAAGCCCGAAATTCCCCCCAACCAGCCGCCGGTCTGCCTGGTTACTTCTTTGGCTATCGGCTCCACGCGTTGGGTCCGAAATGACTCATCCGCCGCGACGCTCAAATCATAAGCGGTGAACACGATGCCGACGACCTGAACGACGCGAGCATACTTTGTGAACCCCATCGTCGCTTTCAGCGAACGATCCGTGAAAACTGCGCTGGCCGGAACCCGCTTTCCCTTAATGAGTATTTCCTTGTCGATGTCGCGCACATAGGTTGCAATTTTCGTTATCCGCCTGTCAAGGTGCGGATTCTGGGCGCCATATTGTTCGAGTGAGCGAAGAATCCCGCCGGTGTCGATCAGCGTCGCACCCGATCGCTTTGCCTTCGCAATGTCAATGTAAATGCTTTTCCCGACGAAGCGAGGTGAACCCCCGGGAAAAAGCTCACTGGTGGATATAAACGCGGATTTGTTGTTTCCCATGACGTGCTCTGCGACGCTTGTCACGGACTCGGAGTCTTTCGGCGACAAACCGTACCGTTCAGGAAAGAGTTCGCGTATTTGCTGTGCGGGTGACAAATCCATCTTCTGTAAATACAGGTTATCTGGCGCAGCATAGATCTTTCGCACGAGAAAGCCGTCCTTTCCCACCTCTTCTACCACTACAAAGAAGAACGGACGCGCTGGCATCAAATACCCGAGCACATCCGTCTGCGAACTTGGCCGCTCGTTTGTTGGAACTGGATACTGATAATCGCTCATGATTTCCACTGCTCCAATGCCTTGATGCCGACGCTTACTAAAAGGTCTTGTCGGTTTTCAGTGAATACACGCGGACAGTATCCACTGGCATCGGTTAGTCCCTTGTACGTGCGGCCTGACCGATCCTTGATGTGATAAGGCACGCCAGAAATGGGCTTACCATCCGCGTCGACAATTCGCACACGCTCATCGAAGGTTCCGAGTGGCGGCTTCGGCAATAGCACGCCGGTTGGCGCAAATCCCATCTCGGCCAGCTCATGCGCTTCAAACGTTTGGAACAAGTCGTCTTGTGACGCGATCAGGCGCGGCGTCGGCTGGCATTTGCACATGCCGATGTCATTGTCCAATGCCGCACGCTTCCCCATCAGATCGTCCGGCCAGCGCGGGCCAGTGCCGACGATATAGCCCTCGGATTCACACGCAGGGCAATAGACCTTTGCGCCCAGGAACGACAACATCGTTCCATGATGAGTCATGCAATCCATGCCGTCGGTAACTCGGGCGCCACTTGTTGTCTTGTCGCCTACCTTGATGTAATACCGTCTCACAGGTCCGTTCCTTTTTTGTTTTCATTTGTTTGAGGTCCGGACTTTTATCGGCCTGCCACCCAACTGATCTATCAGACAACTCCCAAAACAGCAAAAAAGCCCCGCGCCGGTCAACCCGGCGCGGGGCTTACAAGAAAAAAAGCGAAACCCTAGCTAGATACCTTCGCCGGCCGCGGCTTCGCTTCGGTCACCTGCTTCACGGTTTTCTTCGTCATCGACGCCGCCGTCGCGACGCTGCGCAAATCACTCAGAAACGAATCGCGCCAGACGGAAAGGTTGTTCTCGCGCAAAGGCGCCATCATGTCGGCGTGACGCGCCTGACGCTCGGCGAGCGGCATCGACAGTGCGCGTTCCAGCGCCTCGGACATCTGCGACAGATCAAACGGATTGACCACCAGCGCGCCGGGCAACTGGTCCGCGGCACCGGCGAATTGCGACAGCACGAGCGCGCCCGGATCGGCCGGGTCCTGCGACGCCACGTATTCCTTCGCGACGAGGTTCATGCCGTCGCGCAACGGCGTCACGTAGCCGACCTGCGACAGCCGGAACAACGCCATCAGCAGGTTGCGGTCGTACTTGCGGTTCAGGTACTGGATCGGCGTCCAGTCGAGTTGCGCGAAGCGGCCGTTGATACGGCCCGCCTCGCCTTCCAGGTTCTGGCGGATGCGCTGGTAGGTCTGCACGTCGGAGCGCGTCGGCGGAGCGATCTGCACGAGCGCCACGCGGCCATGCCAGCCGGGCGCATTCAGCAAAAGGCGCTCGAACGCCTGAAAACGCTCGACGAGCCCTTTCGAATAATCGAGCCGGTCGACGCTCATGATGAGCTTGCGTCCGCGCATGCTGTCGCGCAGGCTCTTCACCGGCTTGCGATTCGAAAATTGTTCGGCGGCACGGGCGATGACATCCGGATAGATGCCGATCGGATACGCGCCCACTTTCAGCATCCGGCCGTAGGCCTGGACCATGCCGTCGTCGCTGGCATGGCCGACGCCGCCGCGCTCGATGTAGTCGACGAACGACTGCTTGTCCGCTTCGGTCTGGAACCCGACGATGTCGTAGCTGCACATCGACTTGATCAGTTCCTCGTGCGGCGGCACCGTGCGCATCACCTCGGGAACGGGGAAAGGAATGTGCAGGAAAAAGCCGATCGGATTGCTGATGCCGAGTGCGCGGCATTCCTGCGCGAACGGCAGCAGGTGGTAGTCGTGGACCCAGATGATGTCGTCGGGTTCGATCAGCGCCTTGAGTTTGGCGGCGAGCATGGCGTTCACGCGCGCGTAGCCGGCGTATTCCTCGCGATCGAAGCGCGACAGGTCGTTGCGGTAATGGAAGGTCGGCCACAGGGTGGTGTTGGAAAAGCCGCGGTAGTACTGGTCGTAATCGCGGCGCGTCAGGCCGACGGTCGCGTAGGTCACGTTGCCGCGCTTCTCGATGACGGGCGCCGACGCCTCGCCCACGATCTCGCCGCTCCACCCGAACCAGACTCCGCCTGTCTCCTTTAGCGCGTCCAGCACGCCGATCGCCAGGCCGCCGGCTGCGGGCTTGCCTTCCTGGATCGGCGCGACGCGATTCGATACCACGATCAATCTGCTCATTACAGCGTCACCTCATCAGTTGTCGTTGCACGCTCGAATTGGCGATTGAAGGTATGCAAGACATGTGCCGAATGTCTCAATCCGCAGAATGAAATTTGTATTTGGATGTTACGGACGAACGGAAACACGCGACCGCCCAGTGTCGCGGAGAAAAATCTGTATGGGCGCTCGCGCGGATGTCGCCCAAGTATCAGGCGTCCTGCTCCGAGCCGAGGTCGCGCTGATACTCGATTCCTTCGCGCCGTACGCCGCCCTGGTTGTGCTCGCCATCGGGCGGGGCGTCAGGCGCGCGGCGGTTCTGCCCGGCGGGATCGTGCAGCGACGGGTCCGATGCCTCGACGGGCGGCGGTGTTTCCTTGGTGCCTTCGACGCGCGCTTCGCGCTTGGACGAATGACGCGCGGAGCGTCGGAGTGCGGGGTGCCTCATGGTGCCTCCAGGAGAGAAGGCCGTCGTTGAAGGAGTCGGCGGCGACCAGGCTTCAAGCGAAAAAACGACCGGCTCCGCGTGCGCGGGCCGGTCATTGTTGCGCCGTTCGTTGTAATGGCTACAGCGAACGTGGAAATTTCTTCAACCCTTGCACGCTTTCGGGGAATGCGCCCTTTTTTGCGCTTTTTGTCCCGTGTTTAGCGGCTTGTTTAATGGTGCTCGGCACCTTACCGCACGTGCGGGGTCTCGTTGGGTCCCGGCGGCGGATCGCCGATCGGCTGCATCGGCGGAGTCGGCGGTTCACGCGTCGGGTCCGGGTTCGTGTCGGGCGGAATCTGCGGCGGCGGCGGCTCGTCGGGAGGCGTCACCGGCGGATCCGGCACCTGCGGCGTCTGCGCGCTGAGCGTCGAATTCGCGTCGTTCGTGTCGTTCGTGCCATCGGAAGCGGGATCGGACATGGCGGCTCCTGGTTGTTGTAGTGATGATCGGACTCGATGAGTCGAGGGCATCATTGCCCGTCGAGCGAGTCTCCCTTCACTGACAGCAAGGGCCATGCCCTCGAACCGCCCTGTTCGCGCGTTCCACCGCGCCACCGTCTATCTCATTATCGGCGCTGTGGGTCCGGACTGCCAACGAAAAACGCCCGCGCAGGTTCAATGCACGGGCGCCGCTTTTCGTCTGCCGATTCGGGAATGGTGCTAGGCGTTCGCGCTTGTATCGCCGAGTTCGCTCGCTTCGCTGACGGCCGCCTTGTTCGCGTCCTCGCCGTATTCCACGAGCCGGTTATACAGGGTCTTCAGGCTGATGCCGAGGATCTCCGCCGCGCGCGTCTTCACGCCGCCGCATTGCTCGAGCGTCGCGAGAATGAGCTGGCGATCGGCTTCGGCGAGCGAGGTGCCGAATGCGATCGTCACCGCCGTTCCCGCCGACGGCTTCGACAGCGAGATCTGCAGCGGCACGGTCGCCGTGCTGTCCGACTCCGCGCCCGACATGATGTAGGCGCGCTGCACATAATTCTTCAGTTCGCGCACGTTGCCCGGCCACGGATACGACGCGAGCATTTCGCGCACCGCCGACGGAAACTGCTTCTTCGTGTTGTAGCGCGAATTCAGTTCGTCGAGGAACGCCTGACCGAGCAGTTCGACGTCCTTGCCCCGCTCGCGCAGCGGCGGCAGGTTGATCGGGAACACGTTGAGCCGGTGATACAGGTCGAGCCGGAGCTTTCCTTCGAGCACGGCCTGCTCCGGATCGCGATTGGTCGCGGCGATCAGGCGCACGTCGGTTTCGAGTTCCTTCGTCGTGCCGACGCGCATGAACATGCCCGTTTCCAGCACGCGCAGCAGTTTCACCTGAAGCTCGATCGGCATCTCGGTGATTTCGTCGAGAAACAGCGTGCCGCCGTTCGCGCGTTCGAAATAGCCCTTGTGCTGGCGATCCGCGCCGGTGAACGACCCGCGCTCATGGCCGAACATCTCCGATTCGATCAGGTTCGGGGAGATCGCGCCGCAGTTCACGGCGATGAACGCGTGCTTGCGGCGCAGGCTGAGTTCGTGAAGCGTCTGCGCGGCGACTTCCTTGCCGGTGCCCGATTCGCCGATCAGCAGCACCGAGGCGGCCGTCGGCGCGACGCGGCCGATCTGGTCGTAGACCGTCTGCATCGCGGGCGAATTGCCGAGCATGAGGCCGAAGCGGCCCATGCGGCGCAGCTCGCCGCGCAGCGTGCCGATTTCCGCCTTCAGGTCGCCGGGGCGCGGCAAGCGCGAGAGGATCGCCTTCACGCGCTGCATGTTGATCGGCTTGACGAGGTAATCGGTCGCGCCCATCTTGAGCGCGCTCACCGCCGACTCGACCGTCGCGTGTCCGGTAATTACGATGACCTCGACGCCCGAACGCGGATCGAGATCCTCGAACAGGTCGACGCCAGAGCCGTCCGGCAGCTTCAGGTCGGTGAAAACGACATCGGGCGTCTGCCGCACGAGCTGGATGCGCGCCTCGCGCAAGTCGCCGGCCGTGGCTGTCGTCAGTCCGTCTTCGCCGATGATCGCGGCTAGTGCCTCGCGGGTACTGGGATCGTCATCGACAATCAATACATGTGGCATGCGTCTTGAGTCTTTTTTAAAGCGTTGTCAGGTCACGCGCCGGCATGCGGCGCGGGCTTCTCTGGGCAGTCGTCGCAACGCCGCCAGGCCAGAAGCGCGGCTTCCGGCGAACGCCGGAAATGCGCTGAAAATGAAAAATTTGCCGACCGTTCGCATACCAATAAACGCGTGACGCAATTATTGCCATATAGCGAAATTATGGCCGCTTCTCAATTGATTATAAGGCTTTATCAAGATAAAACGCACGTCCGTGAGGACGTGCGTCGATGCTCGCGGATGACGCTTTCGGCGTGGTCAGCTACGCGGAAAATTCCACGCTTCGGGCGTGCCGCCGATCGCGCCGCTGCCGTTCGTGTGGGCGGGCGCCGTTGCGGCGCTCGACGGCGTCACCACCTTGCCGCCTTCGTCTTCCCAGCGGTTCAGATCGCGCGCTGCGCGTTTTCTGGCGGTGTCCTGCGACTGCATCCATTTCCACGCGAACACGCTGCCTACGGCGAAAAGCGCACCGAAGATTCCGATTCTCGGTCGTGCCATTATGTTTTCTCCCTTCTTGTCAAAGATCAACGGCGTGAATTCGCCGGAAAATCAGCGCGAAATCAGAATGCCTACGAAGAAACCAATCCCAGCCGCCGCGCCGAGCGCCTGCCACGGGTTGTCGCGCACGTATTTCTCAGTGCAGTCTACGCCCGCGCGATAGCGCGACTGCGCGTTCGCCTGGGCATCTTCCAGCGCATTTCGCGCCGTATCGACGTGATCGCGCAGGCGCGAGCGCAGCGCATCGACGCCCTCGCCGGGGAGCGTCGCGGAGAGTCGCAGCAACTCCTCAGAGTCGTTCAGCAGCATCTTGATGTCTTCGATGATCTTTTGCTTGCCCAATGCAAGCTGGACAGTTGTCTGACTCATGTCGTGAGGTCCTCGCATAGTGTGTGATGTCAAAAAGCGGCTGCGCGCACTCTCCATTAGACACGGCAAACGCAGCGGCCGCAGCCGCTACGCAACGCGACCGTGACCGAGGCGGGAGCGCAGCATCCGGACGATTCCGGCCAGTAAGAGGGCACAGCCCATCGCGCCGAATACGACGCTCGTCACGTTCGCCGCGCGCGAAAGCCCCGGGGTGCCGGCCGCGTACGCGAGTACGGCGCACATCAGCGCCGTCACGAGCGCCACGGCGGCCCAGTGATAGATGTCGATCGGCTCGCCGGCCTGGAGTTCCGGCCGATCCGCCGACGCCCTGCCCGAACGGGCCGCTCGGGCACGCCGCGCGGGGCGCTCTCGGTCGCGAACGGGAATGTCGAAATTCAGGGAGTCTTCCATGGCGATGTGCCGAAATCGGCGTCTTCGAGTACAGGTAGCCACCCCTCCGCAGCTTTCGTGCCAGGAGACGCCCTCGCGCCATTTCAGGACCGCTGCGCGGACTGCGCGCAAGCACGGGCGCCCTCGGTTGCGGGTAACAATTACGCCGTCGCCATGTAACTTTCACGAAGGCCCGGCGAACGTTTCCGGACGTTGCCAGAAAGCCTCGTCACGATCAGACAAATTGGGCCATTGAACCGATGCCGATTGCCGCGACATCGCTGCGAATGGTTAAATAGCGTTATTGAGATAGCCGCGCGCCTGCGCACCCGGCGTGGCCGGAACGGGCAACGACAGGGGGAATTCGGGCATCGCAGGCATCGGACATCGGCACCGGTTCGACCCGAGGCTGGCAGCCGGGAATCGGCATGGCGAATGCCTTGCGCGAAACGCCATGCAGCAGCCCGATGCACGCCGCCTTCGCGGAGTGATTCGTCCGTAACGGCGCCGCGCGAACTCGAACCCGATACGTTTTGGCGCGCACACCGTTGGCCGCCCGCACCCGAGCGCCCGACCAACATTTGCAGGACACAAGATACATGGCGTCAACCGAACTGGACCCGCCGGCCATCGCCTCGGGCGATACGCCGACGCAGAAGAAACGCAACGCGGGAGAAGTGCCGGGCTTGAAGTCATATGGACTTTTATACGGCTCGTCACCTGTGATGATGGAGTTGTATTCGCAGATCGAACGCGTGGCATCCACCGACGCCACCGCGCTCATCATCGGCGAATCCGGCACCGGCAAGGAACTGATCGCCCGCACGATCCACGATCACAGCGCGCGCAAGGACGCGCCCTTCATCGCCGTGAATTGCGGCGCGATTCCCGACAACCTGATCGAAGCCGAACTGTTCGGCCACGAGAAAGGCAGCTTCACGGGCGCCGTGCAGGGCCGCATCGGCTATTTCGAGCATGCGAACGGCGGCACGCTGTTTCTCGACGAAGTGACCGAGATGTCGCCCGTGCGGCAGGTCAAGCTGCTGCGCGCGCTCGAGACGGGCACCTTCTTTCGGGTCGGCGGTAGCGACCTGATCCATTCCGACGTGCGTGTGATTGCGGCGACCAATCGCGATCCCGTCGCGGCGGTCAAGGAACACGGCCTGCGCGAAGACCTGATGTACCGGCTCGCCGTGTTTCCGTTGCGCGCGCCGCCGTTGCGCGAACGCGATTCCGACCGCGAGTTTCTCGCGCAACATTTCCTCGCGGAGATGAACGCGCAGGAAGGCACGAGCAAGGCGTTCAGCAAGCGCGCGCTCGACATGCTGCGCACGTATTCGTGGCCGGGCAACGTGCGCGAGTTGAAGAACACCGTATATCGCGCGTTCATTCTCGCGGAGAAGACGGTCGAGATCGCGCATCCGCATCTGGCGTCGCGTGTGAAGAAGCCCGTCACGCAGGGCGATGCGATGAACGTGTGGGTGGGCACGCCGCTCGCCGACGCTCAGAAGCAGATCATCCTCGGCACGCTGAAGCATTGCGGCGGCGACAAGCGCCGCGCCGCGAAGGCGCTCGGCGTGAGCCTGAAGACGCTCTATAACCGGCTCGGCGCCTACGAGAACGAAGGCGCCGACGCGGACGCGTCGGGGCCGCCGACGGAAGGTTGATTCAGCGCGGCCAGCGCTCGCTGGCCGCGTCGGGCTGATCTGTCGGCGCGCTTGCTTCCCGATTCATTTGATTCATCCGCCTTCCCCCACGTCATCCGTTTCCTTCATTTGCAATTTCTTGCAATTTTCCTTTTTGCGGTCTTACGCGCTTGCTTCAAAATGCGCGGGCAAGCGGATTGCTTAGGGTTCCGAGCTTTATCCACCAGGGTCCGGCCGGTGTGAAATCACATCGAAAGAATAAAGAACGCAGCTACGTTGCCTGGGACCGGAGTCAGCGCTAAATCGCTAACTCTGGGTCGACAGGCAGACGAAGGAAAACGCAACATGCAGACATTGGTTCAACGGCGCCGGCGAAGCGTCGTCGCGCTGGCCGCGATAGTCACGGGCGCGATCGCCTGTTCGAGCCTCACGGGCTGCAACTCACTCTATAGCGAAGGCGCCACCGCGGGCGCGGGCATCGCGGGCGCGGCGATCGCCGGCTCGATCACCAACAACGCGGCGGTCGCCACCGGCATCGGCCTCGGCGCGGTCGCCGCGGCCCGCGCGGGCGTGCAGTATTCGCAGCGCGTCGTCCACACCGATACGCAGGACATGATCGCCTCCGCGGCCGGGCCGCTCGCGATCGGAGCGGTCGCGCCGTGGCGGGCCACGCATTCGGTGCCCATCGAGGAAGACGAGAAAGGCCGCGTGACGGTGAGCCGCACGATCAGCAGCGGCACGCTCGACTGCAAGGAGATCGTGTTTTCGGTGGATCGCGACGCCACGCAAGATCGCGCCGCCGACAGCGCGTTCTACGTGGCCTCGGTCTGCCGCGACGGCGACAAGTGGAAGTGGGCGTCGGCAGAACCGGCGACGCCGCGCTGGGGCGCGCTGCAATGACGGTGCGTCTTGTCCTGATTCTTGCGGCGGCGGCCGCGAGTAGCGTGTTCGTGAGCGGATGCGTATCGTCGTCGGTTGGCGCGGCAAGCGGCGCGGCGGCGGGTGTCGCGACGGGCCTCGTGACGAGCAATCCGGCGATCGGCATCGGCGTGGGTATCGCGGTGCAGGCGGCCACTGATGAAGCGGTCAAGCGTTTGATGAAGTCGCTGCACAAGGATCAGCAGGATGCGATTGCGGTGACGGCGGGGGTGTCGGCAATTGGCGAAACGCGGCCCTGGAGTGTGAAGCACACATTGCCGGTGGAGAACGGTCACGGTGACGTGAGGGTGTTGCGCGAATTCAGCAGCGCGCTTGCTGAGTGCAAGGAGTTCGCGTTCTCGGTCGCCGATGGGGATGGGCCTGGCGTGCATCAGGACTGGTTCCTCGCCACCGCGTGCAAGCAGCCGAGCGGGTGGCGGTGGGCATCGGCGGAACCGGCGGTCGAGCGGTGGGGGAATTTGCAGTAGGGGCAGGTGGTCGCTGGCGATCGAGGTTGAGGGCGGCTGCGCCGTTTGATGGTTTTGCCCTTCTGTCATGAAAGCCTGGGCGCATCAAACGGCGTTAAACAACACCCCAACCAAACACCACCGCCCTACGATTCCACGTCCTCGAGACTCAGCATTTCCGTCTGATCGTTATACGAGAAAATCTCCCCGTACCGGCCCCAGGTAATCACCGCATCGAGCGTTTCCTCGGCCGCCTTATCCGACAGAAAATCCTCCAGCTCCTGCTCGAAGCGCACGCGCGGCGCGCGGTGCCCCGGCCGCTCGTTCAGCACCTTCTTGATCCGCGCCGCGAGCGGCACATGCCGCAACAAATGCTCGGCGAACATCATCTTCCGCTCCTGCGTGCCGAACTCGGCGAACACGCGCGCCGGCGGCGTCAGGAAAATGTCGCCCTCGCGCACGTCGGCAAAACCGAGATGCTGCAAGACTTCGGCAACCGGAAACAAGTCGTCCACCTCCAGATGCAGCGAACGCGCGATTTCCGGCATGTCGGCGCGGCCATGATAGGGATCGGCGGCGAGCGTCTCGATCAGACCGGCCATCAGGTTGGTCGAGACATTCGGCAGCCAGCTTCCCAGCTCCAGCCCCTTCTTCGTCGCCTCGCCGAACTTGCGGGCGGTCATCTTCGCGTAGATGTCGTCGACGAGACGCCGGAACGCCGGGTCCAGCCGGTTGCGCGGATGCCTGAACGGCACCTTGATCTCGGCCATCACGCGCCCCGGATTCGACGACAACACCAGAATCCGGTCGCACATGAACACCGCTTCCTCGATGTTGTGCGTGACGATCAGCACCGACTTGATCGGCATGCGGCCTTGCGTCCAGAGATCGAGCAAATCGGTACGCAAGTTCTCGGCGGTCAGCACGTCGAGCGCGGAGAACGGCTCATCCATCAGCAGCAGCGTCGGATCGACGACGAGCGCGCGCGCGAAACCGACGCGCTGGCGCATGCCGCCCGACAACTCGCGCGGATACGCGTTCTCGAAACCGTCGAGGCCGATCAGGTCGATCGCGGCGAGCGCGCGCTCGCGCCGTTCGCGCGCGCCCACGCCTTGTGCTTCGAGCCCGGCCTCCACGTTCTGCAGCACGGTCAGCCACGGGAACAGCGCGAAGGTCTGGAACACCATCGCGACGCCCTTGGCCGGTCCGCGCAACGGCTCGCCGAGGTAAGTGACGTTACCGCCCGTCGGCTCGATCAGCCCGGCGATGATCCGCAGCAAGGTGGACTTTCCCGACCCCGAGCGCCCCAGCAAGCCGACAATCTCGCCTTCGCGCAATGAAAGATTCGCGTCGTCGAGTACGAGCAGTTCGCCCTGCGTCTTGTTGAATCCGCGGCTCACGTTCTCGACGCGCAGGATCTCGTCGCCCAGGCGCGGCGGTGCCGGCGGAGTCGCGGTCTTTTGCTGCACGGGCGTTTGCATGATCTTCACGTTCTCCATCGGAACTCGTCCTCAATCCTGCCGGAGCTTCGCTTCGGCATACGCGTACATGGGGCGCCACAGCAGTCGGTTGAACAGCGTGACAAAGAGCGACATCACCGCGATGCCGAGAATGATTTTCGGGTAGTCGCCGGCAGCGGTCGTCTGGGCGATATAGGCGCCGAGCCCGTGCGCGACGAGGTTCGTCTTGCCCCACGACACCGCTTCGGCCACGATGCTCGCATTCCACGCGCCGCCCGACGCCGTGATCGCGCCGGTGACGTAGTACGGAAAGATGCCCGGCAGCATGGCCTGGCGCCACCACTGCCAGCCCTTGATCTGGAAGTTGGTCGCGGCCTCGCGATAGTCGTTCGGGTAGGACGACGCGCCCGCGATCACGTTGAAAAGGATATACCACTGCGTCCCGAGCACGATCAGCGGCGAGAGCCAGATGTCCGGGTTCAGATTGAATCTCACGATCACGACGACGAACACCGGAAACAGCAGGTTCGCCGGGAACGCGGCGAGGAACTGCGCAACCGGCTGGATCTTTTCCGCGAGCGCCGGACGCAGCCCGATCAGCACGCCGACCGGCACCCAGATCACCGAGGCGATCGCGATCAGCACGACCACGCGCAACAGTGTGATGAGTCCGAGCACGAACACATGCCCGACTTCGTGCCACGTCACGCCCGTCATGACGAACAGCGTCACCTTCCAGACGACGAACGCCGTGACCAGCAGAATCACCGTGGCCCACGCGATGTCGCCGGCGCGCCCGGGCGACGTGCCTTTCGGCAGCGGAATGCGGACAGTCTGTATCGCCGGCAGCTTGATCGGCACGCGCGCCGCCTTTGCGAGCATCCAGCCGGCCGGCACGAGCAGCCGGTGAATCAGCCGCGTGCGGCGGATCAGGTCGAGCAGCCACGACTCCGGCGCGTTGCCCGAGCTCGTCGTCTCCATGCGGAACTTGTCGGCCCATGCGACGAGCGGCCGGAACATCAACTGGTCGTAGGCGAGGATCACGATGGTCATCGCCAGGATCACCCAGCCGATCGCATGCAGGTTGCGCTCGCTGATGGCCGTCGCCAGGTACGCGCCGATGCCCGGCAGCACAATGGTGCGATTGCCGACCGTGATCGCCTCCGACGCGACGACGAAAAACCAGCCGCCCGACATCGACATCATCATGTTCCAGATGAGGCCCGGCATCGAGAACGGCACTTCGAGCTTCCAGAAGCGCTGCCAGTTGGTGAGGTGAAAGCCGCGCGAGACTTCGTCGAGGTCGCGCGGCACCGTGCGCAGCGACTGATAGAAGCTGAACGTCATGTTCCACGCCTGGCTCGTGAAGATCGCGAAGATCGCGGCGAGTTCGGCGCCGAGCACGCGGCCTGGAAACAGCGCGAGAAAGAACGTGACCGTAAACGAGATGTAGCCGAGCACCGGCACCGATTGCAGGATGTCCAGAATCGGCACGAGCACGACCGACGCGCGCCGGCTCTTCGCGGCGAGCGTGCCGTAGACGAGCGTGAAGACGAGCGACGCGACCATCGCGGCGAGCATGCGCAAGGTGGTGCGCAACGCGTATTCCGGCAAGTTCGACGGATCGAGCGAAATTGCCTGCGTCTGCAGGGTCGAGATCGGCGCCATCGTCTCGTGAAAGCCGATGGCGGTGAGCGCGATCACGCAGATGATCATCGGGAACGCGACGAAATCCCAGCGATTGGGCAAAAGCCGCCACGCCGACGCGTTCGCCATGCGGTTCAGATTGAAACCAAAATCCATCAGAGGCCCTCCCCGTGAGGCTATTTGCTTTGCGCGCGTGGTGCGGGATCTTGCCTGGGCTGCCAGCCGGCCCCGAACCGATCGACACTACACCATCCTTGATGACAGGCACAACCGCGCGGCCGACATGCCGGCGGAATCGCGCGCAGCGAGTGTTGCTCATCGGCATCGGCGAGGCAAAATGAAGGTCCGGCGCAAGGCAAAATAAAGCAATAACCAAAGCACAAACCGAATCACGAACCTGAGCACGAACCGAAGCACGAACGGCAGACGCGACCGGGGCCGGCCGCGGTTCACACGGCCCGCCTCGCGTTCGATCCACGAAACTGGCTATCAGCAGCGGATAAACTCGGCTTTTTGTTCGTTGCACGCCGCCTGGACCGACAAGAAGCTTGATAGCCGGCCAAAAACATCGTCCAATCGTGGCTTGTCTGCTAAAAGAAGAATTGTCCGGCCGATGCGCCCTTCGCGACTAGAGGATCGATGAACAAGACAACCTTGCACCATGTGACCGCGGCGCTCGGCC
Source organism: Caballeronia choica (assembly GCF_001544535.1). Taxonomy (GTDB): domain Bacteria; phylum Pseudomonadota; class Gammaproteobacteria; order Burkholderiales; family Burkholderiaceae; genus Caballeronia; species Caballeronia choica. The sequence continues at coordinate 38,262 of NZ_FCON02000017.1, forward strand.
TCGCGTTGCTCGCATGCGCGTGCTGGGTCATGGCCGGCGCACTGTCGGACCGAATGGTACAACAAGAAATGACCGCCACGGTGCGCGCGGAGCGCCAGATGGCGGCCTCCATCGTCGACAACATGGCGCAGATCATCGCGAGCGATCTCGCGATGTCGCGGGCGATTCCCGCCACGCTCGCCCAGATGGACTTGATGCAGCACGCCCTCCTCGCGTCGCGGCACTATGCGTCGAAGGCGCCGACGTCGGAAACCGAGCGCCGCAACGAGTGGATGTCGCGCCCCGAACTCGTGAAGGTCAATAGTTTCCTGCACGACGCGCAAGGCTTTTCCGGGCTGGATTCGGTCTGGCTCGTCAACGACCAGGGCCTGTGCGTGGCGTCGAGCAACGCCAACGACGAAACCAGCTTCATCGGCTTCGACATGAGCGGGCGCGGCTATGTGGCCCGCGCGCTGCTGGGCGGCTTCATCGAAATGTACGGCGTGGGGCGGCTCTCGGGCGAGCCGGGCATCTTCATCGCGGCGCCGGTCTACGACGACGACGGCTTTCTGGTCGGCGCGGTGATCGCGAAGGTGAGCATCGACCGGCTGCGGCACTGGGTGTCGCGCGCCGGCACCTTCGTGACCGACGAGAACGGCGTCGTCGTGATGGCGCACGACGGCCGCCTCGAATACGAAGCGATGCCGAACGCGCCGGTCACGAAAATGACGGTGCAGGAGCGGGTCGACCACTATCGGCGCGAAGCCTTTCCCGATCTGCGGGTCGCGCGCATCGGCGAGCAGATCCGCGCGACGGAGAAGTGGCTGCCGACCGCGGTCGCCGACACGTTCTACGCCGCCAACGGCAGCGCGACGCCCGCCCTCTACGACGAACGCACCGGCCTCAACTCGGGGCTCTCGGCGCATATCGTCCATCCGCTCACGAGCTGGCCGGACCTCACGCGCAATCACAGCCGCGACCGCATCCTCGTGTTCCTGACGATGCTCGGCATCGTCGCGCTCGCGACCGTGATCGCGACGTCGTATTCCCGCGAGCGGCGCCTGCACCGTGCAACCCGCGATCTCGCCGAGCAACTGCAGGCGGCCAATACGCTGCTGTCGGCGGAGGCACGCCACGACGCGCTGACGGGCGCCCTCTCGCGGCGCTATTTCCTCGATACGCTGCGCCACGAGGTCGAACTCGCGCGCGCGGCGGGCACGCCGCTGTCGGTCGCGATCGCCGATCTCGACCATTTCAAGCAGATCAACGATCGCTTCGGCCATGCGTCGGGCGACCGGGCGCTGGAGCATTTCGTGGAAGTGTGCCGCGCGCAACTGCGCCCGAGCGACGCGATTGGCCGGCTCGGCGGCGAGGAATTCGGGCTGCTGCTGCCGCAGACCGCGCTCGCCGACGCGCAGGCCGTGCTCGAACGCCTGAGAAAGCGCTTTCACCACGAGCATTGCGCCCATCTGCCCGAAGACGCTGTGTTGAGCGTGAGCATCGGCATCACCGAACTGGCCGAGGGCGACGCAACCGAATGGATCCTGAGCCGCGCCGACCTCGCGCTCTACGAAGCGAAGTCGCGCGGACGCGACCGCAGCGAAGTGCGCCCGGCCGATTCGATGCCGTCCGCGCGCCGGGCTGAGAACTCCCTGACCGGCATGTAAGCGCCCTGCAGTAGCCTGAAAGCGTTGCGGGACGCGCAGAACGACAGCAGGTATCATCGAATTTCGACATCCGACGCCGCTGTCCTCAGGAGGTTTGCATGAAGGGAAATCTGGTCATCGTCTGCCGCGATCAGGACGCTGAAGCATTCGACCACCTGCTCGCCGAATATGGCTCGTTCCAGACCCGGCTCTCATCGACCACCTGGTTCCTGAAAATCGACGTCGCGCCGGAAATCATCCAGGAGGAGATTCTCGAGCGCCTCGGCAAGTACACGACGCATTACATCTTCGAGGCGTCGACGGTCACCTACAACACGGTCGACAGCGAGGCTGCCTCGGCACTGGAAACGCTGTTCGACTAGAACGCCGCCAGGATCATCCGCTAGATCGTCCGCTCTTCCCGCTGCGAACCCGTGCGCCGCTCGGCGACGGGGCGCGTCGCCACATCGAACGGGAATGTCATCACCACCTGCAAGCCGCCGCCCTCGTGATTGCCGATCTCGCATTCGCCGCCGATGCGCCGCGCGAGCCGCTCGACGATCGCGAGCCCAAGGCCGCTGTGACCGCTGCCGCCGCGCGCCGGATCGAGCCGCACGAACGGCCGGCTCGCCTTGATGAGATCTTCCGGCGCGATGCCGGCGCCGTGGTCCGCCACCCGCAACACCCAGCCGTGCGCCCCGCGCGATGTCTCGATGACGATCGGCGGCGCGCCATAAGCGTGCGCGTTGTCGAGCAGGTTCGAGATGATCCGGTCGAGCGTCGCGGCGGGCAGCACGAAGCTCGGGCCCGCTTCGAGGCGCGTGCGGATCGGCGGGGCGTTCGGCGCCACCGCGCGATAAGTGCGGGCGATCTTCTCGCATTGCTGGTCCACTTCGATCGGCTCGCTGCCGTCGGCGCGATCGTGCGCAAACACGAGAAACTGGTCGACGATATGCGCCATTGAATCGACATCGCGCACCACGCCGTCGCGCATTTTCGGCTCGTCCATCATTTCCGCGCGCAGGCGAAGCCGCGCGAGCGGCGTCTTCAGGTCGTGCGCGACGCCCGCGAGCATCACCGCGCGATCGTTCTCGGTCTGCGAGACCTCGCGCACCATCTGGTTGAAACCGTGCGTCAACTGCCGCAATTCGCGCGGGCCGCGCTCGGGCACGGGCGGCGTGGGCTGCCCGCGGCCGAAGCGCGCGACCGCCTGCGCAAGCGAGCGCAGCGGCTGCTGCAACTGCCACGCGGCGAGCAAGGCGGCCATGACGGCGGTGCTGAAAATGATTGCGAGCCACACCAGCATGCGGTCGCGCGAACGCGGCGGGCGCAGTGGCTGCACGGGCACGACGATCCAGTTCGTGTCCCTGACGCCGCGCACCCAGACGCTCGGCGGCGCGCCCGGCTCGCCGAGGCGCACGTCGGTGCCGTCCGGGAAGCGGTCGCGGATGTCGTCGAGAAAGCGGCCTAGCGGCGGCGGAAGGTCGTCGGTGGCGTTCGTGGCCAAGGGCTTGGGCACGTCGGGGCTCGTCGGCGAGACGACCCGCACGCGCGACGGCAACGGCTGGTCCGGCGAATTGGCGATGTGCTGGCGCACGGCCTCGACGAGGAACGTGGCCTCTTCGACGGCGTAGCGCGTCTGGTTGTTGTCACGCTCGACGCGAATGACCGCGAACCACGCAACATGCGACAGGACCAGCACGCCGATGACGAGCACGACGAGCCGGCCGAACAGCGAATCAATGGGCCGGCGCATTTTGCTCGCCGTCCGGCACGAACACGTAGCCGCGCCCGCGCACCGTCTGGATGAAGCGCGGCGCGGACGGGTCGGTTTCGAGGATGCGCCGCAGACGCCAGACCTGCACGTCGATGCCGCGGTCGGTGCCGTCGTATTCCGGGCCGTGCAGCAGTTCGAGCAGGCGCTCGCGGGTGAGCGTGCGCATCGGGTTGTTGACGAAGATCTTCAGCAACGCGAATTCGCTGCCCGACAGCGTGATCGGCTTGTCGTCCTGTTGCAGCGTGCGCGACTGGAAGTCGAGCCGGAAACGCCCGAACGAAAACGGCTCGCGCTGCTCCGGCGCCGCCGACGGAATCGTGCGCCGCCTGCGCAACACCGCCTGCACGCGGGCGAGCAGCTCGCGCGGATTGAACGGCTTGCCGAGGTAGTCGTCGGCGCCGAGCTCCAGCCCGACGATGCGATCGACGTCGTCCGCACGCGCGGTGAGCATGATGACGGGGATGTCGTCGCCGGACGCGCGCAGCTTGCGCAGCGCCGTCAGGCCGTCGACGCCCGGCATCATCAGGTCGAGCACGATCAGGTCGGGGCGCTCGCGTTCGATGCGCCGTTCGAGCGAACCGGCATCGTGCAGCACCGAAACCTCGATGCCCTGCCGGACCAGGTAGTCGCGCAGGAGATCGCGCAGTTCGGCGTCGTCGTCGACGACAAGGATTTGAGTAGTCATGGGAGGAAGTTTAACGCGCGGCCACAGCCGCATCTGCGCCGCGCGGGCCGCAATGGGTTACGGGGTGTTACGGCGAAAGCGGCTCGTAAAGCGGCGTAACAAGCAAGACGGTTGCCGTAACACGGTCTCTCTGAGGAAACTCTACGCTGTGTCTCACCGAAGGCGTGAGTCCTGACACGACACCAAGCAACGCCGACTCGGCCTCGTAAATCAAAAACCCGGAGTCCACGATGCTGAAGCAATCCCGAATCCTCGCCATTACCGCCGCCGCGCTCGCCATGACGATCGGCGCCGCCAACGCGGCCACGCCCGCCGCACCCGACGCGCCGCCGCCCGGCGGCCCCGGCATGGCGATGGGCGGCCACGGCGGCCATCGCATGGAAATGCGCATGCAGCAGCAGTTGAACGAACTGCACGGCCAACTGAAGCTTAACGCCGACCAGGAAAAACTGTGGCAAACCGCGCTCGACACGATGAAGCAGAACCACGCGGCCATGCGCGAGAGCCACAAGCAGATGCGCCAGCAGTTCGAATCGATGCAGCAGCAACCGATTCTCGACTTGAACGCGATGCACGCGGCGCATCAGAAGATCGAGCAGCAGAACGCGCAGTTGCGCGAACAGACTTCCACCGCGTGGCTCAACTTCTATAACTCGTTGAACGACCAGCAAAAAACCACCGTCAGCACGGCGCTGAAGAAGCATTTCGCGAAGATGCATGAACGCGAGCAGAAGATGCATGAGCACTGGAGCAAGCAGCACGGCGCGCCCAACGCGGGCGGCGCGACGCCGCCGGCCAAGCCGTAAGTCGAAGGCGGGGCGGCGGTAGCGATCGGCGCTTGATCGTCAGGCCGCCGCGCAATTAAAAAAGCCGCGGGAAACGCTCCCGCGGCTTTTTCGCGTTCTACTTGCGGTGCTTTAAGCCAGATCGAACAGCAGCACCTCGGCATCCTGACCATGATCGAGCGTCACCTTCGACACATCCTCCAGCTTCGCCGCGTCGCCGCCGTTCAGCACCTTGCCGTTCACCGACACCGTCCCGCGCGCCACGTGCACATACACGCGCCGTCCGGCCGGCACGTCGAACCCGGCGCGCTCGTCGCCATCGAAGAGGCCCGCGTAAATTTCAGCGTCGGCGCCCAGCCGGACCGCGCCATCACGGCCCGACGGCGATGCGATCACACGCAGGCGGCCGCGCTTCTCGTCGTCTTCGAAGCGCTTTTCCTCGTAGCCCGGCGCGGTGCCCTGCGCGTCCGGAATGATCCAGATTTGCAGGAAGTGCGCGGTTTCGCTCGGCGAGCCGTTGTACTCGCTGTGCCGCACGCCGGTGCCGGCGCTCATCCGCTGGACGTCGCCCGGACGGATCGTCGAGCCGTTGCCCATGCTGTCGCGGTGCGCGAGCGCGCCTTCGAGCACGTAGCTGATGATTTCCATGTCGCGATGGCCGTGCGTGCCGAAGCCCTGGCCGCCCGCGACGCGATCCTCGTTGATCACGCGCAGCGCGCCGAAGTGAACGTGCTCCGGATCGTGGTAATCCGCGAAGGAAAAGCTGTGGTACGAATCAAGCCAGCCGTGGTTGGCATGACCGCGTTCATTGCCGCGTCGAATCTCGAACATCCCGTTTCTCCGGTTGGTTTTGCGATGCATCCAATGTAAGGGCGCCCGCCCCGCCGAACAACGGGCGCGACGGCACTACACCGTCCTGAAAACGCGCGTAATCGGACAACTCGCGGACCACTCGCGGCCAACTCCGGCTCTCCTCGCGCCCTGCGCGCCTTCGGGTAAAATACCGCGCGTTTCGCAGGCGGCGCCCCGGGTTGGGTCCGCCAAAGCGCGTCGGCCGGTCGCGCGAGGGGCGTGCAAGCATCCCGCACCGCGCCTCAAAATCGCCGTGCCCCAATTTTGGACGCCTAGAATACCGACCGTCGACGCGGCTCCCACCCGGGCCGGCGCGAACGGCGTCACGGACCATCCACCCAGCGGCAAACCGCACGTCATCAAGGATCACCATGCTTCAAGGCTACGGGCCGCTGATTCTCTCGGGCACCTGGCAGACCGTCAAACTGGCGGTGCTGTCGCTCGCGTTCGCTTTCGTGATCGGCCTGATCGGCGCGGCGGCGAAGCTTTCCAGGAACCGCATCTCGTCGGGCATCGGCACGCTGTATACGACGCTGATTCGCGGCGTCCCCGATCTCGTGCTGATGCTGCTGCTCTTCTACAGCATCCAGATCTGGCTGAACAATCTCACCGACCTCCTCGGCTGGGATCAGATCGACATCGACCCGTTCCTCGCCGGCATTCTCGTGCTCGGCTTCATCTACGGCGCGTATTTCACCGAAACCTTCCGCGGCGCGTTTCTTTCCGTGCCGCGCGGGCAACTCGAAGCGGGCGCGGCCTACGGCATGACGCCGTGGCAGACCTTCTCGCGAATCATGTTCCCGCAGATGATGCGCTTCGCGCTGCCCGGCATCGGCAACAACTGGCAGGTGATGGTGAAGGCGACGGCGCTCGTGTCGATCATTGGTCTCGCCGATGTCGTGAAGGCCTCGCAGGACGCCGGCAAGGGCACGCTGCGGTTTTTCTTCTTCACGCTGCTCGCAGGCGCGATCTATCTGGTGATCACGACCGTCTCGAATCTCGTGCTGATCTGGCTGGAACGCCGCTATTCGATCGGCGTGCGCAAGGCAGACCTATAACAAGCGGCGGACTCCATGCTCGAAATCATCCAGGAATACTGGAAGAATTACCTCTTCACCGACGGCTACCGCATCACCGGGCTCGCCATCACGATGTGGCTGCTGGTCATATCGATCGGGCTCGGCTTCTGCCTTTCGATACCGCTCGCGGTCGCGCGGGTGTCGAAGAACCGGCTCCTGTCGCGCAGCGTGTGGCTGTATACGTATGTGTTTCGCGGCACGCCGCTCTACGTGCAGCTGCTGCTCTGTTACACCGGGCTCTACAGCCTGCAGGTCGTACGCGATCACATGCTGCTCGACCAGTTCTTCCGCAACGGCATGAACTGCACGCTGCTCGCGTTCACGCTGAACACCTGTGCCTACACGACCGAAATCTTCGCCGGCGCGATCAAGGCGACGCCCTACGGCGAGATCGAAGCGGCGCGCGCGTACGGCATGTCGCGGTTCACGCTGTATCGGCGGGTGATTCTGCCGTCGGCGCTGCGGCGCGCGCTGCCGTACTACAGCAATGAAGTGATCCTGATGCTGCACGCCACGACGGTCGCCTTCACTGCGACGGTGCCGGACATTCTCAAGATCGCCCGCGATGTGAATTCGGCCACGTACAAGTCGTTCGAGGCATTCGGCATCGCCGCCCTGCTCTATCTCGTCATTTCGTTCGCGCTCGTGTGGCTGTTCCGCCGCGCCGAGTATCGCTGGCTCGCGTACCTGCGGCCGCAGGGCAAATAAGCCGCAAGGACCGCACATGAATGCACAGTTGCAAAAGCTTTTCGTCGACGATCTCCACAAGCAATACGGCGACAACGAAGTCCTGAAGGGTGTCTCGCTCAGGGCGAAGGCCGGCGACGTGATCAGTGTCATCGGCTCGTCCGGTTCGGGCAAAAGCACGATGCTGCGTTGCATCAACTTCCTCGAACAGCCGAACCAGGGGCGTATCGTCGTCGATGGCGTGGAAGTCCGCACGCAGAAGGACAAGACCGGCGCGCTGAAGGTGGCCGACCCGAAGCAGTTGCGCGAAGTGCGCTCGAAGCTTTCGATGGTGTTCCAACACTTCAACCTGTGGTCGCACATGAATGTGCTGGAAAACGTGACGGAAGCGCCGGTGAACGTGCTCGGGCTCTCGAAGAAGGACGCGGAGGACCGCGCGCGCACGTATCTGGAGAAAGTTGGGCTCGCGCCGCGCGTGGAGAAGCAGTATCCGTCGCATCTGTCGGGGGGACAGCAACAGCGCGTGGCGATCGCCCGCGCGCTCGCGATGCATCCGGACGTCATGCTCTTCGACGAACCCACGTCCGCGCTCGACCCGGAACTGGTCGGCGAAGTGCTGAAGGTGATGCAGACGCTCGCGGAGGAAGGCCGCACGATGATCGTGGTCACGCACGAGATGGCGTTCGCGCGCAACGTATCGAATCACGTAGTTTTCCTGCACCAGGGACGCATCGAGGAGGAAGGCCATCCGCAGGAGCTGTTCGGCAATCCGAAGAGCGAGCGGTTGAAGCAGTTCCTGTCGGGCAGCCTGAAGTGATGCCGTTTTTCTGTAGTTCCTGTAGTTGAAGGTCGGGTTGAAACTCAAAAAAGCGCCGCGAGGCGCTTTTTTTATGTCCACGATTGCCGCGCGGCGCGCCTTTCGCCGTGCCAATTCGCCCTAGCCCTCAAGCGATCGACAGTCAATAGAGTCATTCCTTGATCCTAACCTTACAAAACCATAAAACCCTTGTCCCGCAAGGCTTTAGGCCAAATCCGATGGACCTGGCGCATGGCGCCTGACATGGCGGCATTGCATTTTCGAGACACATGTGTGGGAAACAGCAAATTTCTTTGGCGCCCAAAACGTATTTTGATAAATTAGTAATCAAAGTACCAAAAGGATGTTCACAAAAAGTAGTTTTACTTCAAAAAGAACTGAGGAGACACCGAACCCAACGGTCGGCAGTCGCGTCCCGCGCCACGGCGCCAGTGCGCGGAAACACGGCGTAACTGCCTTCGCGTGTCATTCCTCTGAAAACGATTTCCGGTTGGATGCGCTCGCAACTGGCATCGAACCACACGGCAGCACTTGGGTTCTATTTTTTGACAGGGTTGGAGGAGATGATGAAGAAAGCTTTGCTCGCGGCATCGCTGCTGACGGTCGGCGTTGCGGCTCACGCCCAAAGCAGTGTGACGCTGTACGGTCGCCTGGACGCGGGGCTCGAATACATGACGGGCGTTCCGCAAGGTCCCGCAAATGGTCCCGCCACCAGCAGCACGCACCGTTTCAAGGCGGAAAGCGGCGACTGGGGCACGAGTCTCTGGGGTTTGAAGGGCGTCGAAGACCTGGGCGGCGGCTACAAGGCCGTGTTCCAGTTGGAAGGCAGCTTCAACACGATGACGGGCCAGGGCCCGGGCAACAATGGGATCTTCAATCGCTGGGCGACGGTCGGTATGGCCAACGACCAGTTCGGTACGCTGTTGTTGGGCCGTGAACTGTTTATCGCGAACGGCGTGTGGGACTTCGATCCGTTCGGTCAGTCGAACTGGTCGTCGGCATCGCTGGTGCGTGGCCGCAACTGGCCGCAATCGAGCAACAACGTTTCGTACCAATCGCCGAAGTTCGCAGGCTTTGACTTCTACGGCCAGTACGCGCTGTCGAATGCAACGAACTGGAACGGTAACGGCACGACGCCGCAAGGCCGCGAAGGCGGTGCGCAGATCACCTACACGTCGGCGCTCTTCCAGATCCGCGGCATGTACGACGAAATCCGCAACCCGGCCAACGGTTCGCTCGGTGGCGGTTATGACCCGATCAACGGTGGCAACGTCGGACAGGGCGTCTACGCGTTCTCGCGCGAGTACACGGCGGCATTCAACGTGTTCCTCGGCCAGTTCAAGATCCAGGGCGCCTATCAGGCAATCCGCAGTTCGGGCATGGCGGGCCAGCTGCCCGGCGAACCGACCACGATCGACCACGAATGGGGCGGCGTGACGTGGCAGGCAACCCCGGCGGCAGCGCTGATCGCGGCGGTCTATCACTCGAACGCGAACAACGGCGGCGGCAACGCAACGCTCTACACGATTGGCGGTTCGTACAACCTGTCGAAGCGCACGCTGCTCGACATCCAGCTCGCGACGGTGCAGAACAGCAAGTCGGCTAACTACGGTCTGAACGCCAACAACTTTGGCACCGCTGCCGCGACGGACAACCCGCTTCCGGGTCACAGCCAGTCGGGCGTGTATGCAGGTATCCAGCACTCGTTCTAATCGACGAAGCTGACATAGAAAAGAGTCAAGAGAGTTTTCACGCTGCTGCGAGAGGCGCGTATCGGTGCGGTATCCGAAAGGGTATCGCACCGTTTTTTATTGGGGCGCCGGAAAAGCGGCGTGCCGCATCAGAACTTCGCGCCGAACTGGAGGTAGATGCTGCTCTGCCCGTGCGGCGCCACCGCGAAACCGACATACGCAGGCCCGAACGCCGTCACGGTGCCGACGAACACGCTCAGGCTCTTCTTGAGCGGATCGGTGCGCAGCGCGGACGCGGACTGCGTGACGTTGCCGATCTCGCCCGTCGTTCCCAGGTACAGGTCGCGCACGATCTGCCCGTTCAGCGCGGCGATCTGATACTGATAGGTCAGTTGACCATACGCAAGGTAGTTCCCCGTGAACCGGTTGACACCATACGCCGCGAGATGGCGAAAGCCGCCAAGGGAAAAAGGGTCTGCGGCGTGCTTCGACCCGCCTCCTTCGAATGTTGCGTTAAAACTGTGGCGCCCGAAGCTGGTCGCGCCGGTGGCTGACAGATGCGCAAGCTGGTAGTTGCCGCCCGCGATGAACGATTTTTCGACCTCCGCTTTCACGTAGTACCCGGCACGGGGAAACAGCGCGTTATCCAGTTGATCGATGACAAATTGTGCGCGCGTGAAGGTCTGCTTTTCCGGTTCAATCGTTGACGATGCCAAGCTCAAGCCCTCGGTGGGATTAAAGACGACGACATTTTCCGTCGTCTGCCGGTTGATCACGGAGGCACCGACGCCGACTCGCAACTCGCCCAGGCGGCCAATCGGTGCGGCAAAATCGATACCCGCTTTTGACTCGATACGTCGGATGCGCGCTATCGGCCGATTGTTGTCGGCGGCGATTCCGTCGAGAGCGCCGTAGTAGCTCTCGAACCTTTGAGATATCTCCGCATACGGCGCGATGTAATAGCCGAAACGCTGGAGCACAGGCTGACGCAACTCGGTGTGAAACCCCAATTCCTCCGTGCCGAGCTTCACGTCGTTGCGCCATTCGAGCCCGGACGATGTGATCCACGGCCGCCGGTGCCCGATGTTGAGCACAAAGGCGCCAGTCCCGTTGAAATCTGTCGATACGCCGAGGCCGAACAGCAGGAAATTCGGCCCCCATTCCTTCTCCTGTGCATCGATGCGCAGCCGGTTCTCACCGTTCTCCTCGGAGAACTCGTGCGTGACGCTCGCGAAATAGCCAGTCGTGGCGAGCGTGTCGAGTTGCTGGTTGACCTTTTTCGCATCGTAGGCGTCACCGGGCTTTACGCTCAGGTAGCGCTCGATGTAACCCGCAGGCACGCGGCCGTGGCTATCGATCTCGATGCGGTCGATCTTCGCCTGCTCCCGCCCGGCGGCCTTCGGCTGATGCCCGGCGCGATAGGCAGCGTAGGCCTCCGGCGATAGCGACAACGAACCGAGCCGGGCGGTAAGTTCCTCGGCGGCCGCGCTGCCGTCGCGAATCGCCTCGGGTGCGCGGGTGAAATCGGTAAACGTGATGTCACCGAGATCGGGGCGAATCAGGATATCGGTCGGCTTCAGCGAATCGCGCTGCGCCTTCACGTTCTGCCCGATCAGGATGCCGACCATTTGCTGGGCGACGTCCGCCGGCGAATTGATGTCGCCGCCTTTCTTGAGCGGCGTGCCGATGTCCACCGCGATCACGATATCCGCGCCGAGATCGCGCGCCACGTCGACGGGAAGGTTGTCCGTGAGCCCGCCATCGACTAGCGTCCGGCCGTTCACCTCGATCGGGGAAAACAGCCCGGGCGCGGCCATGCTCGCGCGGATCGCGAGCGGCAGCGAGCCATGATCGAAGACGACGCGCTCGCCGGTTTCCAGATCGGTCGCCACCGCGCGAAAGGGGATCGCCAACTTGTCGAACGACTGGTTCGACGGCACCGGCGCGGTCCATTCCTGCAGCAGCGCGAGAAACGAATTGGCGCGCACGAAGCCCTTGGGCAGCTTGAGCTTGCCGGTGTCGTCGATGCCGGCCGATACCGAGATCGGATAGTCGACCTCATCCTCGCGCAGTGACTGCGGCAGGCTCGACCGGGCGATGCGGTCGAACGCGACTTCGCCGAGATTGGTCGCCGATACGCGGCGCTCGAGTTCCTCGGCAGGCAAGCCCGATGCATACAGGCCGCCGACCACCGCGCCCATGCTCGTGCCGATCACCATGTCGACGGGAATGCGCAGCGCCTCGAGCGTCTTCAGCACGCCGATGTGCGCGTAACCGCGCGCGCCGCCGCCGGAAAGCACGAGCGCGATGCGGGGACGCGCCGGCGTGGCGGCACTGGCGAGCGCGGAAGGCGTTGCGCCGCTGACGGCGTCGGCAGCATGTGCGGGCGCGTTGAAAAAAATCGCAAAAAGGATAAACGACAGCAGAAAGAGATTGCGCATTGAACCGGGTGCGCAAGATTACGCAAAAAAGGAGAACTGACGCGAAAGCAGGTGCAGCGCACCGCCACAGGCGCGGCGGACGCGATGTCCGCCGTACGCGGGGCTTCAAGACAGAAAACCCGCAGCCGTAGTCGAACACAAATCATCCTAAGATTGGTCTTAAATTCTCACTTTTTAGACATATTTAACGTTTAAAGCGAAAATTCAGAACATTCTCGTATTTTTGGCGCCTCCAGACATATAGCCTCGCCGGTTCCACCACAGCAGAGGCTTCCATGCGCCAACGCCCTCAACTCAGCGGCTTGCTCTGGGCAATTCCGTACTTCTTCGCCGCCTACGCATCGGCGATTCTTTCGACCAACGTGGGCCCCGCCGCGTCGATCTGGCTGCCCGCCGGCGTCGCCATGGCCGCGCTGATGCTCACGCGCCCGAACGGCTGGCCCGCCGTGATGATCGGCATCGTCGCGGCACAGACGCTCCTCGGCGTATGGCAGGGCGCAAACCTGCTGCTCTCGCTGGCCGTCTCGCTCGCGCTGATCTCGGCGCCGGCCGTCGCGCTCGCGATCGTCGTGCGCTTCGCGCAGGTGCCGCTCCACGGCCTGTACTTCCTGCGCGCGCTGTTCTTCGCGGCGCTCATCGAAAGCGCGCTGGCGGCCGCCATCGATACGGCGCTGCTGTCGGACGGTTCGGCGTTCTGGCCGAGCTTCCAGATCCGCGCGTTCGCGCATTTCGTCGGCATCTTCGTCATCACGCCCGTCTTCACGACCTGGGCGCGCTTCCGGCCGACCCGCTCGACCACGCAAGGCGTGGCCGAGCGCGTGATCGGCGCCCTCGCGTTCGTCGCGCTCGTGCCGTGCGCGCTCATGGTGTTCGGCTGGCTCTCGAATGACTGGGCCGGCCAGCACTTCGTGATCGGTATGAGCTATGTGCCGCTCGTGCTCTGCGTGCTTGTCGCGCTGATGTGGGGCGCGCGCGGCGGCGTCATGTCGGTGCTGGCGCTCGCGCTGATCGCGCTCGGCCAGACGGCGTCGGGTCGCGGCCTGTTCGGCAGCACGCCCGACGACCCGTCTCTCTTCGGCGTGCAGATGTATCTCGGCGTGGCGTCCGTGCTCGTGCTGCTCACGACCACGCTGCGCGGCCACCGCGAACGGGCGACGGAAGACGCGTCGCGCTGGCGCGCCAACATGGAACTGGCGCTCGCCGGCAGCGGCCAGCTCGTCTACTGCTTCGACACGCGCACCGGCCGCTTCGAATGGGGCGGTGATCTCGAAAGCATCGCGGGCCGCTCGCCCGAGGAATTCGCGACGCTCGACGCGGTGCTCGCCGCCGTTTCGCTCGACGATCGCGCGCGCGCCCGCGCTCGCTGGCTGCGCGCCGCCGACGGCCAGCCGACGCGCGAAGCAACCTTCTGCCTGCACACGCCGCAGGGCGCGCCGGTCTTCGTCACCGATACGAGCCAGCCAATCGGCGACCTCGATGAAAGCACGGCGTTCATCGCCGGGACGTGGCGCACCGCCCGCGCCGCGCAGCAATTCGCCTCGGTCGCCAGCGCAGCACGGCTCCATCCGAAAGCGGAGGCCGTATGAGCACCGGGCGCACCGCTGCGTTTCTGATCCATGGGCTGGGCGGCACGCAATTCGACCTCGGCTCGATGCACAAGACGCTCAGGCGCGCGGGCATCGACACGCATTCGCTCACCCTCCCCGGCCACGGCACCACGCCCGAAGACCTCGCCGGCGTGCGCGCGGAAGCGTGGCTCGCGGCCGTCACGGCGAAATATCGCGAAGTCGTGATGCAGTACGACACCGTGCACGTCATCGGCATGTGCATGGGCTCGCTTCTCGCGCTCGCGCTGTGCGCGCAGGAAGGCCACGCCCGCGGACGCCTCGTCACGCTCGCACCGCCGATCTATATCGACGGCTGGGCTACGCCGTGGTATCGCGCGTTCCGTCATCTGATGTACTGGTTGCCGTTCGTGCCGAACCGCATGCGGGTCGACGAGGACGAGCCGTTCGGCATCAAGAACGCGCTCGTGCGCTCCATCGTGAAGGCGAAGTTCGAGCGCGGCGACAATTTCCACTATCGATGGGTGCCGCTTGCCTGCATCCGCGAAGTCGACCGGTTGAGGCGAATCGCGAAGCGCGGCGCCAGGGCGCTGCGCTGCGACACGCTCGTGATGCACGCCCGCGAGGACGAGTTGACGAGCCTGAAATCGGCGTACTTCCTGCGCGATCACGTCGAGCGCGCGGAAATCGTCGTGCTGGAGAACAGCTATCACCTGATCTGCGTCGACAACGACCGCCAACTCGTCGCGACGAGCATCCTGCGCTTCCTGGGCCTCGATCCGGCCGCGGCCGACAAGCCGGCGGCCGAGGCGGAGCCCGACGTCCCGATGGCCGCCGAGGAAGTGCGTGCGCTGGCGGCACGCTACATGAGCGCGATGAGCGCGCGCCAGTTCGAAGCAGCGCTGCCGCTCTTCGCCTCGGAGGTGGTCTGGGAGCAGCGGGGCGTCGGGCCGCTTGCCCGCGACTACGCAGGACGCACCGCGCTGATCGACCTGTTCTCGTCGCTGCTGGACCGCTCGGACGGCTCGTTCGCCGTGCAGTCGTTCGGCGAGCCCCGCTTCGAAGGGCAGACGGTCACCGCCGATGTCGCCTTCACCGCGACGCGCGCCGGCCGGACGTTCCACGGCGCCGCGAAGCAGACGTTCGTCCTGCGCAACGGACGGATTTCGCACGTCGTGTACGAACCTGACGACGCCGCCGCTGAAGCCGCGTTCTGGGGCAGCGGGTCGGAGGCCGCGCCCGTGTGTGACACGCCGTCGACCGAACTTGCCGCGCTCGGCGGCGACGCGTTGCGCCAGCGCTTCGAGCGGGCGCAGTCGAGCGTGAAGGCGCTTGCCCGCCGACCGTCGAACGACATGCTCCTGCGTTTGTACGCATGTTACAAGCAGGCAACCGACGGTGACGCGTCCGGCGCACAGCCATCCGCACTCGACCCGAAGGCGCGCGCGAAGCACACGGCGTGGGCGAGGCTCGCCGGCGTCGACGCGAACGACGCGATGCGCCGCTACGTCGCGCTTGCCGAGCAACTGGACAGGGAAACCGTCGAAACGGCCTGACTTCGCCGCACGTTCATATGACAAAGGCCGTCGGTTCGCACCGGCGGCCTTTGCTTTTGCGCCCTGCTCTTTTGCAACGAAACGCGTCAGTCGCGCGCCGCGCCCGATGCGCCGTGGCTCAGCCAGTCGAGCACCGCGCCCGCTTCCTCGTCGCCGGAATCGCGCACCTTTTCGACCGTCTCGTTCAGCTTGGCGCCCGGCTTCGGCGCCGCGCGCCGGATCGCCACGCCGACCGCGAGGATATCGATGATGACGAGATGCAGGATGCGCGAAATCATCGACAACTGCGACTCGCGGATCTCGATGTGGTCGGTTTCGAGCGCCACGGTCGCGCGTTTGGCCAAAGGCGTGTTGCTCGACGTGATCGCGACGACCGTCGCGCCCTGCTGCATCGCCACTTCCAGCACGCGCAGCAACTCCGGCGCGCGCCCCGATTTCGACACCGCCACGATCACGTCGCCCTTGCCGAGCAGCGCGGCGGACGCCGCCTGCATGTACAGGTCGCCGTAAGCGATCGTCGGAATGCCGAAGCGGAAGAACTTGTAGTGCGCGTCCTGCGCGACGATGTTCGAATTCCCGAGGCCGTAGAACTCGATGCGACGCGCGCCGTTCAGGATGTCGATCGCGCGCTCGACGCTCTCGAAATTGAGATGCTCGCGCAACTGCAGGATCGCCGATACCGTGTTGTCCAGCACCTTCGCGCCGAAGTCGGTGGCGGTGTCGCCGAGATGCACCTGGCTGTGGCTCACCGGAATCGTGCCGGTCAGGCCCGTTGCCAGCTTCAGCTTGAAGTCGGACAGCCCCGTGCAGCCGAGCGACCGGCAGAAGCGGATCACCGTCGGCTGGCTGACGTCGGCCTTGCGTGCGATGTCGATGATCGGATCGTTGATGATCGAGCGCGGATGATTGAGCGCGAGATCGGCGACGCGCCGTTCGGCCGGCGTGAGCGCATCGCGCATCTGGCGAATCCGCTCGAACACCGCCGACGAGCCGCTGTTCGCGCGGTTCGACAGTTGCTCCGCGAGAATCGCCGAGACGCCGAGGAATGCCGGATATTCCGCGGTGATGACATAGGTGGGAACGCCCGACAGATACTGCTGGAAGCGCCCTTTCGCCTCGAACCGCTCGCGGAATGGCGACTTGTGGAACAGTTCGCCGAGCTTCAGCACGACGCCGCCGCCGATGAAGATGCCGCCGAGCGCGCCGAGCGTCACCGCGATATCGCCGGAAAACGTGCCGAGAATGCCGCAGAAGCAATTGACCGCTTCGAGCGCGAGCGCTTCGCCGTCGTGGGCGCGCTTCGTGACGTCGGCGCTCGTGAAGGGTTCCGCGACCGTCACGCCGTCGCGCTCCGCGAACGTGCGATAGATCAACTCCAGCCCCGGCCCCGCCGCGACGCGCTCGAACGACACATGCGGCCACTTGCGGCGCGCGTGGCGCAGCACCAGGTCTTCATTTTCGTTCGACGGCGCGAAGCTCGCGTGTCCGCCTTCGCTGCCGAGCGCGATCCAGCGGTCGTCGGCGGGAATCAGGCCCGAGACACCGAGCCCGGTGCCGGGCCCGAGCAAGCCGATCACGCTGTTCTGCCGCCGCGCGCCGCCGCCGACCTGCACGCGCTGCGCGTCGGTCAGGCCCGGCAGCGCCATCGCGAGCGCGGTGAAGTCGTTCACGACGAGCAGCGTATCGAACCCGAGCGCGCGGCGCGTCGCCTCGATCGAGAAGCTCCAGTCGTGATTGGTCATCGCGACGTGATCGCCGTCGACCGGATTCGCGATCGCCACCGCCGCGTGGTTCACGCGCCCGACCTTGGTGTCTTTCAGATACTGCTGCATGACCTCCGCGATGCCCGGATAGTCCGCGCCCGCGTACACGCGAATCTGCCCGATCTCGCCGGGCGCCGTCTCCAGCGCGAAGCGCGCGTTGGTGCCGCCGACGTCGGCGAGGAGTCTCGGCCCGTCGGCATGCTGGTTGCCGGCCGGCGCGGCCTTGCTATGCACACCAGTAGACATCGAGCTTGACTCCCTGAGCATTGGCCAACGTCGAGATGGCGTTTTTTTGCGGCGCGGCGAGCGCCGCGTTCAATACGTCGAGCTTCTTCTGTCCCGCGATCAGCAGGTAAAGCTGGCCGACCTGCTTCAGCGCCGACATCGACAGGCTCACGCGCGCATGCGGCGCGTTGCCCGGATGCACGGCGATGAAACGGTCGGCGGTGGTGATCGCGACGTCCCACTCGGGGGCGTCGGCGAAGATCGACGCCGTGTGGCCGTCCTCGCCCATGCCAAGCACCGCGACATCGGGCAGGCGGCGCTGCGCGTCGCCGTTCAGGTCGGCGATATGCGTTTCGAGCGCCTGCGCCGTGTCGACGAGCGGCCAGAAATACGCCGCGCTCGCCGCGTTCTGCAGCAGCGTCTCGCGCACGAGGCGCGCGTTGCTCGCGGCATCGGTTTCGGGCACCCAGCGGTCGTCGACGAGCGTCACGTCGATGTGCGCCCAGTCGAGCGCCTGCGACGACAGCGTCTGCAAGAAGGGACGCGGGCTCGTGCCGCCGGAAACGGCGAGCGTCGCATGATGGGCGGCGTCGGTGGACGCGGCGCCGCGAGCCGCCAGCGACGCCTGTAGCGCGTCGCCCACGGCTTTCGCCAGCGCGTCCGATTGGGCGCGCGGGTCGTCGAAAGTGTGAAGCTCGATCACTGCTCCTCCATCCTGCATTGTTTTGATTTGATCAGCCCGCCGCGCGGATGCGGCGGCGGGTGTACTCCCCGGCTCGGTTCTGCGCTTTATTGTCGTCCCGCTATTGTGTTCTTGATTCGTAAGCTTCACTGCGGTCCAGCTACCGTTGCGACCGCTTCAATTCTCTTCTTCGAGCCAGCAAGTGCCGTGCTGCGCCAGCATCGCGCTCGATGCAGCCGGCCCCCAGGTGCCCGCCGCGTAAGGCTTCGGCGGCTTGGTCGAGACGGCCCATTCGTTCAGGATCGGCTCGACCCAATGCCACGCCGCTTCCTGTTCGTCGCGCCGCACGAACAGCGCGAGGCGCCCGCGGATCACGTCGAGCAACAGGCGCTGGTACGCCTCCATCTGCCCTTCCTTGAAGAACTGGTCGAATGCGAGGTCGAGGTGCACGCTCGCGAGGTTCATGCCTTCGCCCGGCTGCTTCGCGAGACAGTAGAGACGGATGGTCTCGTTCGGCTGCAGGCGGATCACGAGGCGGTTGGCGCCCGCGCGGAGCGCGTTCGCACCGAGCGCCGAATGCGGCACCGGCCGGAAATTCACGACGATTTCCGCGACCCGGTCGGCCAGTCGCTTGCCCGTGCGCAGGAAAAACGGCACGCCCGCCCAGCGCCAGTTTTCGATCTCCACCTTCAGCGCGACGAAGGTCTCCGTGCGGCTGTCGGGGCGCACGCCGTGCTCCGTGGCGTAACCCGGCACCGAGGTGCCCTTGATCACGCCCGCGTGATACTGGCCGCGCACCGCGACCTTGCTGATGTCGCGCTCGTCGACGGGCTTCAGTGCCCGCAGCACGCGCAGCTTTTCGTCGCGGACCGAATCGGAATCCATCGAATGCGGCGGTTCCATCGTCACGATGGAAAGCAGTTGCAGCAGATGGTTCTGCACCATGTCGCGCAAGGCGCCGGTGTTGTCGTAGAAATCGCCGCGGGCTTCCACGCCGAGCTCTTCCGCGATCGTGATCTGGATGCTCTCCACCCACTCGCGGCGCCAGAGCGGCTCGAAGAGCGCATTGCCGAAGCGCAGCGCGAGCAGGTTCTGGACCGGCTCCTTGCCGAGATAGTGGTCGATCCGGTAGATCTGCTCTTCCTGGAAGATCTCGCCGACCGCGTCGTTGATCGCGTTCGACGATTCCAGGTCGTAGCCGAGCGGCTTTTCCAGCACGATGCGCGCGTTCTGGTTCAGGCCGACATCGGCGAGCGCGCGGCAGATCGGGACGAACAGCGACGGACCCGTCGCGAGATAGAACACGCGCGTGCCGTCGAGTTCGGCCACCGCGTCGCGCAGGATCTTGAAGTCTTCCGGATTGCCGAGGTCGATATGGACGTACTCGACGCGCTCGAGAAAACTCTGCCACGCCGCTTCATCCACGCCATTTTTCGCGACGTGCGGCTTCACATGCTCCTCGACCCACTCCAGGTAAGCCGCACGCGTCTCGACGCCGCGCGCCACGGCCACGATCTTTCCGGCCGGCGCGAGCATCCCGGCACGGTGCGCTTCGAAGAGTGCCGGCAGGATCTTGCGCATCGAGAGATCGCCCGTTCCGCCGAACAGCACAAAGATGAAATTCGAATCGGTTTGCATGTGTCTCCGTCATCCAGAGGAGGACCGTAGTCCGATAAAAATATTTTTGACACTGAATTGTAGTTTAACTACAATCCAAATCAAGAGGTAATGTCATCCCGGAATAAAAAGCTTATGTCAATCAGAAGATGAGCGTTTTCCCGAGGTTGACGTTTTATTTGCATGGTAATGGACGAAAACAGGGCGTCGGACTCGAATCCGGCCCTGCGGAACCCGCGGCACCGACGCTTTGGCGTTCCGCCGCGCCGAAAGTCCGTTTTTCAGCAACCTCGTGCCTTCGCGCCTTCACCCTGGCTTGAGCGCCAGTGTTCATCGGCGGCCGGGGGCTCAAAGCAAAATCAAAAGAGGAGACAACCGTTGCGATTCAGAACACTCATCTCTTGAGAGCCGTTCGGCCGTGTATCGGTCTGCCGGCTATGCACGTGCGCCGCGCGGTTGCGCCGGCCCGCTGCACACATCCCGCCGACCAAGCCGAGCGCGGCCACCCGTGTATCACCCGTTTTTCCACCACTGCTTCCTGCTGCATCAGGGGCCAATCGTTTTTTGTTCAGGTGTTTCGGAGGAGATAAACAATGAAAGTCCGTAAGCTCATGGGCGCGCTTTGCGCCGCCGGTTTCATGTGTGGCGCGTCGGCGTCGGTGCAGGCGGCCGAAGCCGTGTCGGTGCTGCACTGGTGGACGTCCGGCGGTGAATCGAAGGCGATTGGCGTGCTCAAGGACGACATGACCAAGCAGGGCTACACGTGGAAGGACTTCGCCGTCGCCGGCGGCGCGGGCGCCGCGGCCATGACCGCGCTCAAGACCCAGGTGATCTCGGGCAACGCCCCGACGGCCGCCCAGATCAAGGGCCCGCTGATCCAGGAATGGGCCGAGCAAGGCGTGCTCGTGCCGATCGATTCCGTCGCCGGTGACTGGAAGAAGAACCTGCCGCCCGAAATCGACAAGATCATGCATGCGGACGGCCACTACGTCGCGGCGCCCTTCTCGGTGCACCGCGTGAACTGGCTGTACATCAACAAGGCGGCGCTCGACAAGGCCGGCGGCAAGGTGCCGACCACCTGGCCCGAGTTCTTCGAAGTCGCCGACAAGATGAAGGCCGCCGGCCTCATCGCGGTCGCGGCAGGCGGCCAGCCGTGGCAGGACCTGACGCTGTGGGAAGACGTCGTGCTGTCGCAAGGCGCGGACTTCTACAAGAAGGCGATCGTCGACCTGGACCAGAAGACGCTGACTTCCGACCAGATGGTCAAGGTGTTCGACACGGTTCGCAAGGTCCAGTCGTACTTCGATAACGGCCGCACCGGCCGCGACTGGAACCTCGCCACGGCCATGGTCATCAACGGCAAGGCCGGCATGCAGTTCATGGGCGACTGGGCGAAGGGCGAATTCGCCGGCGCGAACAAGAAGGCCGGCACCGACTACGTCTGCGCGGCGGTTCCGGGCACGGAAAAGGCCTTCACGTTCAACGTCGACTCGTTCGTGTTCTTCCAGCAGAAGGGCCAGAAGACCGCGACGCCGGGTCAACTGGCACTCGCCAAGACGATCATGTCGCCGGAATTCCAGGAGCAGTTCAGCCTGAACAAGGGTTCGGTGCCGGTGCGCCTCGGCGTGAAGATGGACAAGTTCGACGACTGCGCGAAGAAGGCGTACTCGGATGAACAGACGTCGATCAAGTCGGGCGGCTATGTGCCGTCGCTGGCTCACGGCATGGCCCAGGGCGACGCGACCGCTGGCGCGATCACCGACGTCGTCACGAAGTTCATGAACTCGACGCAGGATTCGAAGAGCGCGGTGCAGGCGCTCGCGAACGCTGCGAAGACGAAGTAACGACGTGAAGCAAGCGGGTGCCGTTCGGGTTTTGCCCCGATGGCATCCGCTTCGACAGCGGCAACAAAATCGTCGCACCCTGTACTGGCGTGACCCCGCGTAGCGCCGCTCTTTCGCGCTCCCGGTTCCCGAACGCCGCACGTTTTCCAGGAGTCGAGTTGTGGCTGCCTCCCTCAGCGGTACCGCGGACAAGAATCCGCAAAACCCGCCCCGTCGTGGTTCCCCTACGGCGGCGCTGGCCGATAAATGGATTCCAAAGCTCGTGCTCGCTCCGAGCGTGCTGATCGCGCTGGTCTTCGTTTACGGCTTCATCCTGATCACCGGTTATCTGTCGCTGACCAATTCACGACTGATGCCGCGCTATGAATTCTCCGGCCTCGACCGCTATCGCCAGTTGTTCGCCAACGACGTCTGGTGGACGTCCGCCGCGAATCTCGGCTGGTTCGGCATTCCGTTCATCGCGATCTGCGTCGGGCTCGGCCTCTTCCTCGCGATCCTTCTCGACCAGAAGATCCGCAACGAAGGCGCGTTGCGCGCGATCTTCCTGTATCCGATGGCGCTGTCGTTCATCGTGACCGGCACCGCGTGGCAGTGGATCCTGAACCCCGGCCTGGGTCTCGAGAAAGTGCTGCACGACTGGGGCTGGACGAGCTTTTCGTTCGACTGGCTCGGCAATCCCGACAAGGCGATCTTCTGCGTCGTGATCGCGGCGGTGTGGCAGTCGACCGGTTTCGTGATGGCGCTCTTTCTCGCCGGCCTGCGCGGCGTGGACGCGGAAATCTTCAAGGCTGCGCAGATGGACGGCGCGGGCTTGCCGACCATCTACCGCAAGATCGTGATCCCGAGCATGCGGCCGGTGTTCTTCTCCGTGCTGCTGATTCTCTGCCACATCACGATCAAGACCTTCGACCTCGTCGTCGCGTTGACGGCGGGCGGCCCGGGCACCTCCTCCTCGCTGCCGGCGATGTTCATGTACACGTTTTCGTTCAATCGCGGACAACTGGGCGTCGGCGCCGCGTCGTCGATGATGATGCTCGCGACCGTCGTCGCGGTGCTCGTGCCGCTGATGTATCTCGAATCGAGGAGCACCCGCAATGCAGCCTAATATGACGATAAGCCGCGCCGTCATTTATGCGGCCCTGATCCTGTTCGCGCTCTACTTCCTGTTCCCGATCTACGTGATGGTGTCAACGTCGTTCAAGGACCTCGACCAGTTGCGCACCGGCAACCTGCTCACGCCGCCCACGCACTGGACCTTCGCGCCGTGGGTGAAGGCGTGGCAGGAAGCGTGCACCGGCGTGCGCTGCGACGGCATGAAGCCGTTCTTCCTGAACTCCGTGATGATGGTGATCCCGGCCGTGCTGCTCTCGTCGATCATCGGCGCGTTCAACGGCTACGTGCTCACGCACTGGCGCTTTCGCGGCGCGGACGCGGTGTTCACGATGCTGCTGGTCGGCTGCTTCATCCCGTTCCAGGCGATCCTCCTGCCGATGGCGCGCCTGCAGGGGATCCTCGGCCTGTCGAACACGATCGGGGGGCTCGTGCTCGTGCACGTGGTCTACGGCATCGCGTTCACGACCATGTTCTTCCGCAATTTCTACGTGAGCATTCCGGCTGAACTCGTGAAGGCGGCGCGCATCGACGGCGCGGGCTTCTTCGTGATCTTCACGAAGATCCTGCTGCCGGTGTCGCTGCCGATCTTCATGGTCTGCCTGATCTGGCAGTTCACGCAGATCTGGAACGACTTCCTGTTCGGGATCGTGTTCTCCGGCGTCGATTCGATGCCGATCACCGTGGCGCTGAACAACCTCGTGAACACGTCCACCGGCGTGAAGGAATACAACGTCGACATGGCGGGCGCGATCATCGCGGCGCTTCCGACACTGGTCGTCTACATGATCGCCGGCCGGTTCTTCGTGCGCGGCCTGACGGCGGGCGCGGTGAAGGGCTGATTTTTTCTGGCGGGCGGCGCCTGGCGCAACCTTTGCGCGCCCGCCGGCCAAAGACAAACGAGCAGCAAGAGATCAAAGAGGATTCACAATGGCAAGCCTTTCCATCCGTGACGTGTACAAGACCTACCCGAACGGGGTGCCGGTTCTCAAGGGCGTCAACATCGACATCGACGACGGTCAGTTCCTGATCCTCGTCGGCGGCTCGGGCTGTGGCAAGTCGACGCTTCTCAACATGATCGCCGGCCTCGAGACCGTCACGAAGGGCGACATCATGATCGACGGCAAGACGGTGAACAACCTCTCGCCGAAGGACCGCGACATCGCGATGGTGTTCCAGTCGTACGCGCTCTACCCTTCCATGAGCGTGCGCGACAACATCTCGTTCGGCCTGAACATCCGCAAGGTGCCGAAGGACGAGCAGAAGAAGATCGTCGACCGCGTGTCGGACACGCTGCAGATCCAGCATCTGCTCGACCGCAAGCCCGGGCAGCTTTCCGGCGGCCAGCGCCAGCGGGTCGCGATGGGCCGCGCGCTCGCCCGCGATCCGGTGATGTTCCTGTTCGACGAACCGCTCTCGAACCTCGACGCGAAGCTGCGTATCGAAATGCGTTCGGAGATCAAGCTGCTGCATCAGCGCCTTGGCACGACGATCGTCTACGTGACGCACGATCAGATCGAGGCGATGACGCTTGGCGACCGCATCGCGGTGATGAAGGATGGCGTCGTGCAGCAGTTCGGCGCGCCGCAGGAAATCTACGATTCGCCTTCGAACCTGTTTGTCGCGGGCTTTATCGGCGCGCCGCCGATGAATTTCATTAGCGGCAAGCTGGTGGAAGCGGGCTCGGGCGTCGGGCTGGAGCTTGATACGGGCGTCGCGCGCCAGGTGTTGAATCTGCCGTTCGATGCGGCGAAGGTGCGCGACAAGATCGGCCAGGAGGTGATTCTCGGCCTGCGCCCGGAACGCATCACTGATGCGCGCAGCGCGCACGATGTCGATGATGCGCGGCTGCAGCCGGTGGAAGTGAAGGTGGACGTGATCGAGCCGACCGGGCCGGATACGCTCGTGTTCGCGCAGGTGAACGGCAAGCGCATCGTGAGCCGGGTGCACCCGGCGTCGAACCCGCAGCCGCTGACCAATACGACGCTGCTGTTCGATGTGTCGAAGGCGGTGTTGTTCGATTCGAAGAGCGAGGAACGACTGGCCTAAGGGGGTCGCTGGCGCTTGGGTTGGGTTTCGCGCTGGCGCTTGGGGCGGGTTGTCATTGTTTACGCCGTTTGATGCGCTTGGGCTCCTATGAAACTTGTATTGGTTTTGGTTTATTTGCTCTGCCCCTGTCCGGGGCGGGACTCACTTTCTTTGCTGCTGCAAAGAAAGTAAGCAAAGAAAGCAGCTTCCCACCGCCAATGCTTGCCATGCGCCTCCAGACCGCTCCCTCGGAGTGGTCCAACCGGGGGAGTGTCGCTAGCGGGGTTTCATCTTTGTTGGCATGTAGAAAAGGCGCGCACGTCGCACCGCGACAGGGAGTGGAACAGCAGTCATACATCCGTCTAGGCACTGCGTGCCCGACGACAGGTCTGCTAGCGGTGGTGAATAGCAGCATGCAGCAAGCACGCACGTAGGACGTAGATGTAGCGATTGGTTTCGGGTTTCGGTTTTGCCTGACGGGTGAGCGCGTAGCGCGAGGCCGGATGAATGACTGCTGGTCCACTTCGTATAGCGGTGCGACGTGCGCGCCTCTTCTACATGCCAACAACGACGAAACCCCGCTAACGACACTCCCCCGGTTGGACCACTCCGAGGGAGCGGTCTGGCGGCGACTGGCAAGGATTGGCGTTGGGAAGCTGCTTTCTTTGCTTACTTTCTTTGCAGCAGCAAAGAAAGTGAGTCCCGCCCCGGACAGGGGCAGAGCAAATAAACCAAAACCAATACAAGTTCCATAGAAGCCCAAGCGCATCAAACGGTGTAAACCACCCCGACCCCCACCCCACCCCAAGCGCCAGCGGCCCATAATCGAACATTCCAGCCACCCCCGGGCGCTCCAGCCCACCCCATCGAAATGAGTTTTTTGTCCTCGCATCCCCAGCTCGTCTTCAAGCCCTCAACCGACGCAGACCCCTTCATCGCCCTCGAAGCGCTCGACAGCGCCGCCGTCGACGCCTGGGTCGGCGCACAAAACGACCGTACGACAAAAGCCTTCGGCAACACCCCCGCCGCCGACGCGCTGACCCAACGGCTCGCGAAGGCATACACCTCGAAAGACCGCATCGTCACGTGTTCGCGCTACGGCGACTGGGGCTACAACACCTGGCAGGACGACGAACATCCGCTCGGGATCACGCGCCGCACGCCGTGGAGCGCCTGGCTCGCGGGCAAGCCCGAATGGCAGACCGTGCTCGACGTCGACGCGCTCGACCTGAACACCCTCGAAGGCGACGATACCCGCTGGGCCCTGCACGGCTTCGACCTGCTCTACCCCACCTGGGATCGCGCGCTGGTGAGCCTGTCGCCGGGCGGCTCGGACGCGTGCATCGTGCGCGAATTCGATGTCGAGTCGCGTGAATTCGTCGCGGGGGGCTTCGAATTGCCCGATGTCGGCAAGCACGGCATCTCATGGATCGATCACGACACGGTGTACGTCGGCTGGGACGACAGCGCGCACAGCAAGAAGCCCGCGCTCACGACCTCCGGCTTTCCGCGCGAAGCGCGCCGCTGGTCGCGCGGCATGCCGCTCGCGAGCGCGCCCGTCGTGTTCGAAGGCAAGCGGCGCGACGTATCGGCAGGCGCGGACTACGATCCGCTCGAGAAGCTGCACTTCGCGTCGCGCGCGGTGACGTTCTACGAGACGATGCACTTCTGGCTCGACGAGACATCGGGCGAATGGCAGCAATACGACGTGCCCTTGCACGCCGAAATCGAGCACTGGAACGGCTGGTTCTTCGTCACGCCGCGCGAAGATTGGGCAGTGGGCGGCACGCGCCGTGCGAGCGGCGCGCTGCTCGTGATCCAGCGCGACGCGTTTCTCGCGGGCGCGCGTGATTTCACCGTGCTCTTCGAACCGTCGGAACGCAGCGTGCTCGCCGACATCGATTTCACCAAGCACTGGCTGATCGCGTCGCAAATGGACGATGGCGAACCGCGCGTCGCGCTGTGGAAGCCGCCTGCGGAAGAACACGCGTCGTGGCAAAAGCGCGACTTCGCGTTGCCGGCCGCGAGCCAGTCATACCTCGATTCCATCGATTCCGAACGCGACGACACCGTGCTCATCCACGTCGAACATTTCCTGAGCCCGCCGTCGCTGTATTTCGCCGATCTCGCGAACGACGATCCGTGGACACCGCTCGCGCAGCTTCCCGCACAGTTCGACGCCACCGGTCTTGCTGCCGTGCGCCGTCATGCACGCGCGCCCGACGGCGTCGAGATTCCGTACTGGCTGATCGGCCGCGACGCGAACCTCGCGGGCGCGCCCGCGCCGTGCCTGCTCTACGGCTATGGCGGCTTCGAAGTCGCGCTCGACCCGCACTACGACGCGACGACCGGCATGGCGTGGCTCGAAGACGGCGGCCTCCTCGCGATCGCGAACATCCGCGGCGGCGGCGAATTCGGGCCGCTCTGGCATCAGGCGGCGCAACGCGAGAAGCGCCAGGTCTCGTTTGACGATTTCATCGCGGTCGCAGAGTCGCTGATCGATTCGGGTGTGACGACGCCGAAGCAACTCGCGATCCGCGGGGGCAGCAACGGCGGCCTGCTGACGGGCGTCTCCATGATCCAGCGGCCCGAGTTGTTCGGCGCGGTGCTGTCGGAGGTGCCGCTCCTCGACATGGCGCGGTTTCACCTGCTGTTGCAGGGCGCGTCGTGGATCGACGAATACGGCGACCCGGACGATGCCGACGACCTGCGTTTCCTGATGACCTATTCGCCCTATCAGAACGTGAAGGCCGAAGCGGTTTACCCGCCGGTGCTCTTCACGTCGTCGACGACCGACGACCGTGTGCATCCCGGCCACGCCCGCAAGATGACGGCGCGGATGCAGACGCAGGGCCACGCCCGGACCTGGTATCTGGAGAATCGCGACGGCGGCCACGGCGCCGGCGTCGAGCCGGAAGCGGTGGCGCGCGTCGAGGCGACGGCGTTCACGTTCCTGAAGCAGACGATCGGTTCGGCAGGCTAAGCCTCGCGGCGGGGCCAGGCGGGACGGGGCGGCATGGCGTTTGGGAGTTTTCCTATCCGTTTGCGAGGTAGGCACACTCAGTATGAGGCTCCCACGGCTTCCCGATGTCGCGGCGAGCCGTTTGCTCTCGCCGCGCGACCCATTCCATGCCCGAGTTCTATCTCACCCGTCCCAAAACAGAACACTTCGAGTCTCTTGCCGATTTCAGCGCGCGCGCCTTTGCGAACGCGAGCAAGAGCGAACTTGTCGCGCTATTGCTGCTCGCGTTGGCCGCAGGCGCACTCGCCGTTTTCCTGCTCGGCTGGCTCAAGGCCAGGGTTCCCGAGACGCGGCGCTGGCGCCGGCTCTGGAGCATCTGCATTTGCGTCCTTCCCGCGATCTGTGCCCTCTTCGTCCTGCTGATCGCCTGGCTCACGGCGGGCCCGGGGATCAGTCCGGAACTGCTTCTCGTCATGGCGCTCGCGAGCGGCCTGCTGCTGCTCGTGCAGATCCCCGCACTCCTCCTCGAGCTGATCTTTCGTCCGGTGCCCGCGCTGCGCGTGGCGTTGCGCTGTCTGAGCTGGCTTGCGTGGTTCTGCCTGGTGTTCGCCGCACTGCAACCCGAGCGCGACCTCGAAAGTGTGCTCGATGCAGCCCGCGCGATCCGGCTTACGGCGGGCCCGGTCAACGTCGATCTGTTGTCGCTCGCGGCGGGTGCGGCGACCGCGATCATCGTCGTGATCGTCGCGCACGGCACGCTGAAGTGGCTCGGGCGGCTGCTCAGCGAAAGCACGCGGCTGCCGCCGAACTTCGCGCTCGCGATCCGGCGCATCGTCGATATCGCCGTGTGGACGGTGGTGATCGTCATCGTGCTCTCCCAGGCGGGCGTCGACGTGAAGGCTATGGCCGCCTTCGCCGGCGCGCTCGGGATCGGCCTGGGGCTTGGGCTGCAACGGCTCGCTGCAAGTTATGTGAGCGGGCTGATCGTGCTGTTCGAGCAGTCGGTGCGCATCGGCGACACGATCGCAGCCGGCGGCGTCAAGGGACGCGTCACGCACATGACCGTGCGATACACGACGATCACGACGGGCGACGGCATCGAAGCGCTCGTGCCGAACGACACGCTGACCGTCAACACGGTGATCAACCAGTCGTGGACGGACAACATGCTGCGCCTCTCGAACTCGCTTCACATCGACATGGAAAGCGACACGGCCGCGGCGAAGGAAGCGGTTCTGAAGATTTTGAGTACGCAGGCGCGGGTGCTGCAATCGCCTGCGCCGGCGGTGTATATCGCCGACGTGTCGGACGGCCGCATTCGCCTGGAAGCGCAATACTGGATCGCGGACCCGGCCAACGGCCAGTTGAATCTGACGTCGGATATCAATGAGGCGATTCTCCGCGCGTTCAATGCGGACAATATCCGCATGGCACGTCCGCTCGCGCTCAGGGAGCCTGCGCGCGGCTGATGCGGGCTGCTGCGCCGTTCAAGTTCCTTGGTTCCTGGTGAAGCCGCGTCGCCACGCGGCCTTTGACGATTCGGGTCGGCGGCGCGCTGTTCAAACCGCCCGCACCGGCGTCTCGTGCCACCGCAATACCAGGGTGCGCCCGGCATAGGTCAGCAACCCGCACACGCCGATCACGATGCCCATCCCGCGCGGCGAGCCGTCGTGAAAGAGGCCGATCGCGAGACTCGCGAGCGCGCCGAGCGCGAGTTGCATGGCGCCGAAGAGCGCCGCCGCCGCGCCCGCGTTGTGCGGGTAGCGATGCATGAGATCAGTCGTGCAATTCGCCGACAAAAGTCCCACCACGCCCACCACGAAAAACAAACACACGACGATCGACCACAGCCCGCCCCACCCCGTCAGGCACACGAGCGCGACCGCCAGGGCCCCGACCACGCTGACGAACGCCGCGCCCGAGATCATCCGCAGCGAACCGACACTGCCGACAAACCGCGTATTCAGCACGTTCCCCGTGATGATCCCGATGATGTTCAGCCCGAACAGCAGTCCGTAGTGCTGCGGCTTCACGTGAAAATAGTCGATGTAGACGAACGGCGTCGCCGTGATGTAGGCGAACATCGACGCGAACGCCATCCCGCCGCACAGCATGTGGCCCCACGTGACGGGATCGGTGAGCAGGCGCCCGTAGGCCGCGAACGACCGCCCGACCGCCGAGCTCGCGCGCTTCTCGCGTGGCCAGGTTTCCGGCACGCGCAGGAACGCGGTGACCGCGCAGACGGCGCCGAACAAGGTGAGCGCCATGAACACCACCCGCCAGCCGCCCAACAGCAGCAACTGCCCGCCAATCAGCGGCGCGAGCAGCGGCCCGATCGACGTCACGATGGAAAGCATCGACAGGACGCGGGCGGCGTCGGTGGGTTCATGCGCGTCGCGAGCGATGGCGCGTGCGAGCACGGACGCCGCGCCCGCGC
This sequence comes from Caballeronia choica, assembly GCF_001544535.1. Taxonomy (GTDB): domain Bacteria; phylum Pseudomonadota; class Gammaproteobacteria; order Burkholderiales; family Burkholderiaceae; genus Caballeronia; species Caballeronia choica. Next base: position 68,490 of record NZ_FCON02000017.1, read on the forward strand.
CGAGCGCCTGCAGAAAGCGCACGAGGATGAGCGCATCGATCGAGAACGCCACCGCGCACGCGATGCTCGCCACCGTGTAGAGCGCGATGCCGCCGAGCAGGATCGGCCGCCGGCCGTAGGCATCGGAGAGCGGGCCGTACAGCAGCATGCCGATCGAGAAGCCGGCCATGAAACTCGTCAGCGTGCTTTGCGCCGCGGCGGCGCTCGTGCTGAACGCGACGGCGAGCGACGGCAGGCTCGGCAGATACATGTCGATCGATAACGGTCCGCACGCGGCGAGTGCGCCGAGCAACAGGATCAGGCGGCCATCGGGGCGGCGCCGCTTGGTGTGGGGCATGGGAATCGGCGGGAAGCGGTGAGGTTGGCCGGATGCGCGTTGCATCGAATCGAGCGCGCGGGACCGGCGAGCGAGCGAGCATTGTACGCGACGGTCTCCGGTCATCCGGCCCCCGATCCGGTAAGCTCATTCGATTCCTTTCGAAGACGATGCATCCCGAATGACCGCCTTTCTCCTCATCTGGAGCCCCCGAAAATGGCCATGGCCCGAGTTGCCGGACTTCGCGCGCCGCGTCGCGGCGGGTGAGGCCGTGACCGATGTGTGGGGCTGCGGCTCCTCGCGCAGCCTGATGCCCGGCGATCGCGTGTTCGTGCATCGCGTGGCGCAGGAACCGAAAGGCGTGTTCGCGTCCGGCTACGTGACGCGCGCGCCCTACGAAGTGCCCGATGCCACGCGCAAACGCGGCTTTCGGCTGTGCATCGACTTCGTGTATGACTGGCTCGCCGATGCGCACGAGGGCGTCGTCGTGACGCGCGATGAACTGCGCGCGCATCCGTTTTCCGTGCAGACCTGGGACGCGCAGAGTTCCGGCACGGTGATCAAGCCGATGGCCGAGGGCGCGCTCGAAAAGCTGTGGACCGCGCGCACCGGAAGACGGTCGCGGCCGCCGCCGTCGCTCGCGCCAAAGGCCGCCCCGTCCCCGCCCGATCCGGACGACTCCGGTACAATTTCATCTTGATTTCGGCCGTTGCGTCGTTCGTCGATCGGCCCTTTCCCAAAGGCACGCGCCGCGCCCGCGGGCACGAACCGGCGCCGTCGGTTCACCCGGCAACAGCTTTCACTTTCAGCGCAGGCCCTCATCCATGTCCAAGAATCAAGCTCTCTTCGATCGCGCCCAGCAAACCATCCCGGGCGGCGTCAACTCGCCGGTGCGGGCGTTTCGCTCGGTCGGCGGCACGCCGCGTTTCATCGAGCGCGCGCAGGGCCCGTATTTCTGGGATGCCGACGGCCAGCGTTACATCGACTACATCGGCTCGTGGGGCCCGATGATCCTCGGCCACGTTCACCCGGAAGTGCTCGACGCCGTGCAGCGCGTGCTCGCCAACGGCTTCTCGTTCGGCGCGCCGACCGAAGCCGAAATCGAGATCGCCGAGGAAATCTGCAAGCTGGTGCCGTCGATCGAACAGGTGCGCATGGTGTCGAGCGGCACCGAGGCGACCATGAGCGCGCTGCGTCTCGCGCGCGGCTTCACGAACCGCAGCCGTATCGTCAAGTTCGAAGGCTGCTATCACGGCCACGCCGACAGCTTGCTCGTCAAGGCGGGCTCGGGGCTTCTGACGTTCGGCAATCCGACGTCCGCCGGCGTTCCCGCCGATATCGCGAAGCACACCACGGTGCTCGAATACAACAACGTCGAGCAACTGAACGAAGCGTTCGAGGCGTTCGGCAACGAGATCGCGTCGGTGATCGTCGAGCCGGTCGCGGGCAACATGAACCTCGTGCGCGCGACGCCCGAATTCCTCCATGCCATGCGCGATCGCTGCAGCGAGTACGGCGCGGTGCTGATCTTCGACGAAGTCATGTGCGGCTTTCGCGTGGCGCTCGGCGGCGCGCAAGCGCTCTACGGCGTGAAGCCGGACCTGACCTGCCTCGGCAAGGTGATCGGCGGCGGCATGCCGGCGGCCGCGTTCGGCGGACGCCGCGACATCATGGCGCATCTCGCCCCGCTCGGCGGCGTCTACCAGGCGGGCACGCTGTCGGGCAATCCGATCGCGGTCGCGGCGGGCTTGAAGACGCTGCAACTGATCCAGAAGCCGGGCTTCCACGATCAACTCGCGAAGCAGACGAAACGCCTGACCGACGGCCTCACCGCCGCCGCCCGCGAGGCCAAAGTGCCGTTCGTCGCCGATGCGCTCGGCGGCATGTTCGGCCTGTACTTTGCGGAAGCCATTCCGACCAGCTTCGCGCAGGTCACGCAGGGCGACACGAAGCGCTTCAACGCGTTCTTCCACGCGATGCTCGACGCGGGCGTGTATTTCGCGCCGTCCGCGTACGAAGCGGGCTTCGTCTCGATCGCTCACGACGACGCCGTGATCGACGCAACGCTCGACGCCGCCCGCGGCGCGTTCGCGAAGCTCGCCGCGTAAAGCGAAGGCCGCCAGAACGATGTTCTCCCAAACCGATTTCACCTACATGGAACGCGCGCTGGCACTCGCCGCGCGCGGCATGTACACGACGACACCGAATCCGCGCGTCGGCTGTGTGCTGGTCAAGAACGGCGAGGTGATCGGCACGGGCTTCACGCAGCCCGCCGGCCACGATCACGCCGAAGTCCGCGCACTGAAGGACGCCCGCGCGCGTGGCAAGGACCCGCGCGGCGCCACTGCGTACGTCACGCTGGAACCGTGCAGCCACTTCGGCCGCACGCCGCCATGCGCGCATGCGCTGATCGACGCGCGCGTCGAAAAGGTGATCGCCGCGATGGAAGACCCGAATCCCGCCGTGTCCGGACGCGGCCTCACGATGCTGCGCGATGCCGGCATCGACGTGCGCTGCGGGCTGCTCGCGAACGAGGCGTATGAGATGAACATCGGATTCGTCTCGCGGATGACGCGCCGCCGGCCGTGGGTACGCATGAAAGTCGCGGCGACGCTCGACGGACGCACCGGCCTGCCATCGGGCGAAAGCCAGTGGATCACGGGCGAAGATGCGCGCGCCGACGGCCATGCGTGGCGCGCCCGCGCGTGCGCGATCCTGACCGGCATCGGCACCGTGCGCGAGGACGATCCGCAACTGACCGTGCGTGCCGTCGATACGCCGCGCCAGCCGCAGCGCGTCCTGATCGACAGCCGGCTCGACGTGCCGCTTTCCGCGAAGATTCTCGATGGCGCGCCGCCATGGATCTTCTGCGGCAACGACGCCGACCCTTCGCGAGTCGCCGCGTTGCGCGAACGCGGCGTCGAACCGGTCGAACTCGCCAACGAGCACGGCAAGGTCGATCTGCCGGCGATGCTGGCCGTGCTGGCCGATCGCGGCATCAACGAGTTGCATGTCGAAGCGGGGCACAAGCTGAACGGGTCGTTGTTGCGCGAAGGCTGCGTCGACGAACTGCTCGTCTATCTCGCGCCGAGCCTGCTCGGCAACGCGCCCGGCATGTTCGACTTCGCGCCGCCGGGCACACTCGACGCGCGGCCGCATCTCAAGTTTCACCGCATCGATCGTCTCGGCGACGATCTGCGCATCCTGGCGCGCTTCGTGGAAGCGCACCCCGCACCCTGATCAGATAGAAGAGGACGCTCGATGTTTACGGGAATTGTCGCGGCGGTGGGCCGCATCGAAAAGGTCACGCCCCTTGGTTCCGAACCGGAAGCGGGCGTGCGTCTGACGGTCGCCGCGGGTGCGCTCGATCTCGCGGATGTCGAACTCGGCGACAGCATCTCGATTCAGGGCGCCTGCATGACGGTGATCGAAAAGTCGGCCGCTTCGTTCGACGTAGACGTATCGCGCGAGAGCCTGAACAAGACGGCCGGTTTGGGGGCGGCCGGCGAGGTGAATCTCGAGAAGGCGCTGCGCGCGCATGACCGGCTGGGCGGGCATCTGGTGTCGGGGCATGTGGACGGGCTGGGCGAAGTCACGCGCTTCGAGCGGGTCGGCGAATCGCATGAGCTGTGCATTCTCGCCTCGCGCGATATCGGCAAGTATCTGGCCTACAAGGGCTCGGTGACGGTGAACGGCGTGAGCCTGACGGTCAACACGGTTACCGACCGCCCCGATGGCTGCGAGTTTTCGATCAATCTGATTCCGCATACGGTCGAAGTGACGACGCTCAAGCTGCTTGCAACCGGGACGAAGGTCAATCTCGAGATCGATTTGATCGCTCGGTATGTGGAGCGGATTTTGAGCGTGTCGGGAACGGGGAACGACGCGTCAGGCATATAACGCCGTCAACGCCCACCAAGCCACAGGTCTTCAAAGTCGAACGAAACCTGCTTGAAATGCCGAACCGACAGCAGGTTCACAACCTCGGCCGTATGGACATAGAAAATCAAATAGTCGTCCAGCAGATACTCGCGAATCGTGCCGTTCTCCCGTTCCAGGTCAGCGAGCCGTTCACACGCCACGAACGCTTCGATCGTGTCGGGCTTCGCACCCAGAAACGGCCTTCCCATTCCGGGGAAGCGCTCCAGGTTGGCGACCACGGTGTTCTCGATGGCGTCGAGCAACCGGTCATAGCCTTGCTCGAATCCCGCCTCGATCCAGAACGCCTCGATATCCGCGAGATTCGCATCGAAGTTGGCCGTGAACCGGACGCTCGCACGTGTGTCGCCCTTCATTGGCGTTCCGCGCGACGCTTTTTGAGCTCCGCGATCGCCTCCCGGGCATCCCGCACGCGGCCGGCCTTGACGTCGGCCAGCCCGGCTTCCGCCTGCGCGAGCAATTCCAGATGAATGCGTGCCTTCTCCAGCCGATGGAACCGGTCGAGCTTGTCCACGCCGATCATCGCGACGTAGCTCTCGCCGTTCTTCGTGATGATCTTCTCGGCGCCGGCGCTCACTTCGTCCGCGAGTTCGGACAGGTTCGCGCGCGCCTGAGAAAGAGGAATGACGTCTTTTGCTGAGAAAGCCATGACTGGCTCCATGATCGGGATAGTACATATCATTGTACAGAATTCGCGCTGTAGAGTTGTAAAGTCCTCAGTGTCGCAGACCGACACGCGCCGCACCATTCGGCCGAACGGCCGACCCCGCCAAGAAAGCACGCCGACAAAACCGGCAATTCCGGCTCCGGATTCCCGCCCGTCCATCAGCCGTGGCGTAAAATACGGCCTTTCCCGTTCCGGACGTCATCATGTCGCTCGCTTCTACCCTCGAGATCATCGCTGAACTGAAAGCCGGCCGGATGGTGATCCTCGTCGACGAAGAAGACCGCGAAAACGAGGGCGACCTCGTCGTTGCCGCCGAATTCGTCACGCCCGAGGCAATCAACTTCATGGCGCGCTACGGCCGCGGCCTGATCTGCCTCACGCTCACGCAGGAACGCTGCCGCCAGTTGAACCTGCCGCCGATGACCCACCGCAACGGCACGCAGTACGGCACGGCGTTCACGGTCAGCATCGAAGCGGCCGAGGGCGTGACCACCGGCATCTCCGCCGCCGACCGCGCCCGCACGATCTCCGCCGCCGTCGCGCACGACGCGCGTGCCGAGCACATCGTCCAGCCCGGCCACGTGTTCCCGATCCAGGCGCAACCGGGCGGCGTGCTCGTACGCGCGGGCCACACGGAAGCCGGCTGCGACTTCACGGCGCTCGCGGGCCTCACGCCCGCCGCCGTGATCTGCGAAATCATCAAGGACGACGGGGAGATGGCACGCCTGCCCGACCTGATCGAATTCGGCCAGCAGCACGGGCTCAAGATCGGCACGATCGCGGATCTGATCCACTACCGCAGCCGCACGGAATCGATCGTCGAGCGGGTGGCCGAGCGCACGATGCAGACGGCGCACGGCGCATTTCGCGCCGTGCTCTATCGCGACCAGCCGAGCGGCTCGCCGCACATCGCGCTGGTACGCGGCACGCCGACGCCCGATCACGAAACGCCCGTGCGCGTGCACGAGCCGCTGTCGGTGCTCGACCTGCTGGAAATCGACTCGTCGACGCATTCCTGGACGCTCGATGCCGCGATGAAGGAAATCGCCGCGCGCGACCTGGGCGCGATCGTGCTGCTGAACTGCCACGATTCGAAGGAGCATCTGATCGACGTATTCCAGGCGTTCGACCGGAAAGACAAGGCGGACCAGTTGAAGCGCCGCCCAATCGATTTCAAGACCTACGGCATCGGCGCGCAGATCCTGCGCGAACTCGGCGTGGGCAAGATGCAGGTGCTGTCGAATCCGCGCAAGCTCGGCAGCATGTCCGGCTATGGGCTGGAAGTGACCGGCTTCATTCCGATGCCGGGCTGCCCGGCGACGTCGGCGGACGCTGCCATCGCTCATCTGCGCTCGGTCTGAGCGCACGCCCCGCCGCGGCCCCTCCACCACACACTCAAAAAACGGACTCAATCAATGGAAATCGGACAATACCAGCCGAACCTCGACGGTGACGGACTGCGCATCGGCATCGTGCAATCGCGCTTCAACGAACCGGTCTGCAACGGCCTGGCCGACGCGTGCATCGAAGAACTGGAACGGCTCGGCGTGATCGGCCAGGACGTGCTGCTCGTCACCGTGCCGGGCGCGCTGGAAATCCCGCTCGCGCTGCAAAAGCTCGCCGAATCGGGCCAGTTCGACGCGCTGATCGCGCTCGGCGCCGTGGTGCGCGGCGAGACGTATCACTTCGAACTGGTGTCGAACGAGAGCGGCGCGGGCATTTCGCGCATCGCGCTCGACTTCGGCACGCCGGTCGCGAACGCGGTGCTCACGACCGAGAACGACGAGCAAGCCGTCGCCCGCATGACGGAAAAAGGCCGCGACGCTGCGCGCGTGGCGGTGGAAATGGCGAACCTGTCGGTCGCGCTGGAGCAGCTCGGCGGCGATGACGACGAAGACGAAGACGAGGACCGCGCATGAAGAGCGCTCGACGCCGCTCGCGTGAACTCGCGACACAAGGTCTTTACCAGTGGCTGCTGTCGGGTGCGACGGCCAGTGAGATCGATGCCCAGTTGCGCAACGCGCAAGGCTTCGACAAGGCCGATCACGATCACCTCGACGCGATCATCAAGGGCGTGATCAAGGAATCCGACGTGCTTTCCGCCGATTTGCAGCCGTGCCTCGACCGGCCGCTGGAGCAGTTGTCGCCGGTCGAACGCGCGGTGCTGCTCGTCGCCGCGTTCGAATTCAAGCATCACGCCGACATTCCGTATCGTGTGGTCATCAACGAAGCGGTCGAACTGACCAAGACGTTCGGCGGCTCGGACGGCTATAAATACGTGAACGGGGTGCTCGACAGGCTCGCCGTGCAACTGCGCCCGGCCGAAGCGCAAAGCCGCGGCCGCGGCTGAATTCCCCCTTCATTGCCGGCTGCCCTGCCCGCCAGAACTGGAACTGCAACGATGCACACCCTTGCCGAACCGCTCGTTCGGTTGGCCTCCCGCGTGAACGCCATCGAGCCGTTCTACGTGATGGAGCTGATGAAGGAAGCGCAACTGCTCGAAAGCCTCGGGCGCGACATCATCCACATGGGCATCGGCGAGCCCGACTTCACCGCGCCCGAACTGGTGATCCGCGCCGCCTCCGATGCGCTCACGCGCGGCGTCACGCAGTACACCAACGCGCTCGGCATCGCGCCGCTGCGCGAGGCGATCGCGCGGCATTATCGCGATGCGTTCGGCCTGGAGGTGGAGCCCGAGCGGATCGTGGTGACTGCGGGCGCGTCGGCGGCGCTGCTGCTCGCGTGCATGGCGCTCGTCGATCACGGCGACGAAGTGCTGATGCCCGACCCGTGCTATCCGTGCAACCGCCATTTCGTCGCGGCGGCCGACGGCAAGCCGGTGCTGATCCCGAGCGGTCCGGCCGAGCGTTTCCAGTTGACCGCCGAACACGTCGAAGCGCATTGGGGCGAGCGTACGCGGGGTGTGCTGCTCGCGTCACCGTCGAATCCGACCGGCACGTCGATCGAACCTGACGAACTGCGGCGCATCGTCGAATTGGTCCGATCGAAGGGCGGCTTCACGATCGTCGACGAGATTTACCAGGGCTTGAGCTATGACGCGAAACCGGTGTCGGCGCTGTCGTTCGGCGACGATGTCGTGACCGTCAACAGCTTTTCGAAGTACTTCAGCATGACCGGCTGGCGGCTCGGCTGGCTCGTCGTGCCGCACGCGCTGGTCGGCGCGATGGAAAAGCTGTCGCAGAACCTGTTCATCTGCCCGTCGGCGCTTGCGCAGCATGCCGCCCTCGCCTGCTTCGAGCCGGCCACACTCGCGATCTACGAAGCGCGCCGGATGGAATTCAAGCGGCGCCGCGACTTCATCGTGCCCGCGCTGCGTTCGCTCGGTTTTGGCGTGCCGGTCGTGCCCGACGGCGCGTTCTACGTCTACGCGGACACGCGCGGCGTCGCGCATCCCGCGGCGGGCGACAGCGACGCCCTCACGCGCTCGATGCTGCACGACGCGGGCGTCGTGCTCGTGCCGGGCGCCGACTTCGGCGTTCATGCGCCGAGCCAATACATTCGGGTGTCGTATGCGACCGCTTATTCGAAGCTGGAGGAAGCGACAGACCGGCTGGCGACGCTGTTCAAGCGCTGACTTCCCCGCCACGGCCGGAAATGCAAAAAGGCACCGAGAGGTGCCTTTTTGCATTTCGTCAGCGAGACCGGGTTCAGATCAGGCGCCGAACTCCGCCGATGCCACATGCTTCGGCGCGGTATCGCTGTCCGCGTCGTCCTGATCGTGCGCCGACGAAGCGCCCGCCTTCGGCGCCGTGATCGCCTTCGCGCCATCGAGCGTCGCGTGGACGCGCTGCTTGTTCGAGTCGGTCGATGCCAGAACCTGCTTCGGTGCCGTTTGCGCCGGCGCTTGCGGCGTGGTGGTCGGCACATTGCGGCCGCGCGCGACGTCACGCAGACGCGTGCGTTCCGCCAGCACCTTGGCGCCGTAGCCACCGTCGTCCTGCGTCGACGAACCGACGTAATACCGCAGGCCGCCCGCCACTGAGCCACCGCGCGCGATGCAATCCTTCAGCACGAGCGCGCCCACCTTGATGTTCGCGAGCGGATCGAGCGCCGCGTGCGAGCCGCCGAAGTACTCGAACTTGTCGGAATGAACCTTCGACATCACCTGCATCAGCCCTTGCGCGCCGACACCGCTTTCCGCATACGGATTGAACCCGGATTCGATCGCCATCACGGACAGCAGGAGCAGCGGATCGAGACCGACCTCGCGGCCCGTATCGAATGCCGCCCGCACGAGTTCGCTGACCGGCTCCTGCGCCACGCGATAACGCCGCGCGAGGAAATTCGACACCAGCTTCTGCTCGCGCGTCGAGACGAGCACGCGATCGTCGCGCGCATCCGCAACCACGCGTTGCGAGGGAATCGCGCTTGCGAGACTGGCGACGGTGGCGGTCGGCAACGTGCGCGGATCGAGCCCGTTCGGGGAAACAGCGAGGCTGATGCCGCCCGTGAGCTGGTGCGTGCTGTCGTCGTCGGACGCGACGGCGCCGAGCGACGGCGGCGTATCGGCCGCCGGAGACGACGGCGCGACCTGGGCGACCGGCGCCACTTCCTGCTCGTACCGGTGATTGACCGAGAACGGCGGCAGCGGCTGGCCCGCGAGCAGCCGTGCGGGGCCCGCCTGCACGGCGGCCGAGACGATAGGCATGATCCGTGCTGCAAACGTACCGCGCCAGGAAGGCAGCAGCCAGAGTGCAAGCGCGGTCACCACAGCGGCGCAACCGACCAGACTGAATAGATAGTGACTCATGCGGGTTCCGCGACGCAGCGCGACGCGCAGTCTCTGCGCGATGCGAGTGTCGGGACGCCACGACAACCAAGCGTTCATTAGTGCTCCCATATTGCATTGATTTCCGCTGATTAATACCAATAGAACGAGCTCGGTACTCAAAAGCGCAAATCAGACACCGCTCGCCTCTTGGCAAGTCGAGAGCGGCATCGGGAAAACGGCCTGCGCCGTCTGGGAAGCCGAACCGGAACATTTAGTTTCCGGTAGCGAACGGCACGAACCGCATGCCGTGGCGCAGAAGGCTTCCACGCGAAAAACCGGCGGAGTTGAGCGCCGGCAAGGATAACCGCAGCGATGAACCAAGGCGCACATTCGGGCGCCATCGATCCGTCGCACCTCAAAAAGTTCTGAGGAAAGGTAAAAAGTTGCAAAGGCAACTTGAGTTCTTGACGGATTCTAGGCAGGGTTTAATGATCCGTCAATGCTATAGAACGCCGTTTCAATTACTTACAGTTATAATGAACACTGTTTAGGGTCCTGGGCGCACGCTGTCGCGGCGATTTCAATAGGAATTTGCCGAATGTCCGCAAACGTACGGACACCAACACAGGTAAAATCGACAATCGTTTTGCGCGCAGCGCGCCCTCTCCGAACATCGATGAAATACAAAGACCTGCGCGACTTCACTGCCCGCCTCGAAGGGCTCGGCGAATTACGCCGCATCAGCCAGTCCGTATCCCCCGTCCTCGAAATGACCGAACTCTCCGACCGCGTATTGCGCTCGGGCGGCCCGGCGTTGCTGTTCGAACGCCCGGCCGGGCACTCGATTCCCGTGCTCGCCAACCTGTTCGGCACGCCGCGGCGGGTGGCGCTCGGCATGGGTATCGAAACGGACGCGCAAGGCTCGAACGATTCCGGCCTGCTCAGTGATACCGCCGCGCTCGAATCGCTACGCAACGTCGGACGGCTCTTGTCCGCGCTGAAGGAACCGGAGCCGCCGAAGGGTCTGAAGGACGCGGGAAAGCTGCTGTCACTCGTGAAGGCCGTTTGGGACATGGCGCCGAAAACCGTGAGTTCGCCGCCGTGCCAGGAAATCGTGTGGGAAGGCAGGGACGTCGACCTGACGCGCCTGCCGATCCAGACCTGCTGGCCCGGCGACGCCGGTCCGCTTGTCACGTGGGGACTGACCGTCACGCGCGGGCCGAACAAGACGCGTCAGAATCTCGGCATCTACCGGCAGCAACTGATCGGCCGCAACACGCTCATCATGCGATGGCTCGCGCATCGCGGCGGCGCGCTCGACTTTCGCGAGTTCGCGCTCGCCAATCCGGGCAAGCCGTATCCGGTGGCGGTCGTCCTCGGCGCAGACCCCGCGACGATCCTCGGCGCGGTGACGCCGGTGCCGGACACGCTCTCGGAATACCAGTTCGCGGGATTGCTGCGCGGTGGCAAGACCGAACTCGCCCGTTGCCTGACGCCGGGCGTCGACACGCTGCAAGTGCCGGCGCGCGCGGAAATCGTGCTCGAAGGCTTCATCTATCCGCACGACGGTGCGCCCCTGGTCGCGCCGGCGGGTGCGCCGCCGCGGCCGTCGAAAGGCGCGTCGGCGCGATACGAGCACGCGCTGGAAGGCCCATACGGCGATCACACGGGCTATTACAACGAACAGGAGTGGTTTCCGGTGTTCACGGTCGAGAAAATCACGATGCGCCGCGATCCGATCTATCACTCCACCTATACCGGCAAGCCGCCCGACGAACCCGCCGTGCTCGGCGTCGCGCTGAACGAAGTGTTCGTGCCGCTGCTGCAGAAGCAGTTCGCCGAGATCACCGACTTCTACCTGCCGCCCGAAGGATGCAGCTACCGGATGGCGATCGTGCAGATCAGGAAGAGCTATCCGGGTCACGCGAAGCGCGTGATGTTCGGCGTCTGGAGTTTCCTGCGCCAGTTCATGTATACGAAGTTCATCGTCGTGGTCGACGAGGATGTGAATATCCGCGACTGGAAAGAAGTGATCTGGGCGATCACGACGCGTATCGATCCGTCGCGCGATACGGTGCTCGTCGACAATACGCCGATCGACTATCTCGATTTCGCGTCGCCGGTGGCGGGGCTCGGCTCGAAGATGGGGCTTGACGCCACCAACAAGTGGCCCGGCGAAACGGATCGCGAATGGGGCCGCCCGATCGTGATGGACGACGCGGTGAAACGTCGCGTCGATACGCTGTGGGACGAAATCGGACTGGGGACGCGGACATGAAAGCGGTGACGGTGTATCGCGGCGAGGCAATCGAGAACACGCACGAGGCGCACGTCGCGGTGGTCGATCACGAAGGCCGCCTGCTTTATTCGTTCGGCGATCCCTATCGGATGACGCTCGCGCGCTCGGCGGCGAAGCCAGCGCAAGCGCTCGCGGTGCTGGAAACGGGCGCGTTGGAGCGCTTCGGCTTCGATGACGCCGACCTCGCGCTGATGTGCGGCTCGCACAGCAGCGAGGAGCGGCACATCGAGCGCGCGCGGGCGATGCTCGCAAAGGCGCACGCCACCGAAGCCGACATGCGCTGCGGCGGCCATCCGCCGATCTCGGAAGCCGTCTACAAGAACTGGATCAGGCGCGGGTTTTCGCCGAGCCCCGCGTGCAGCAACTGCTCCGGCAAGCATGCGGGCATGCTCGCGGGCGCGCAGGCGATCGGCGCGGCGCTCGCCGACTATCATCTGCCCGAGCATCCGCTGCAGGTGCGCGTGAAGCACACGGTGGCGCACGTGCTCGACCTGCCGGACGACGAAGTGCAATGGGCCATCGACGGCTGCAATCTGCCGACGCCCGCCTTCCCGCTCGACCGGCTCGCGCGTCTCTTTGTGAAGCTTGCCGCCGCCAAGGCGGACACAGCAGCGGACACCGCGCCGCTCGCGCGCATCTATCGCGCGATGACGACTTATCCGGAACTGGTCGCGGGCGAAGGACGGTTCTGCACGCTGCTGATGCAGGCGTTTGACGGCGCGCTGGTCGGCAAGGTCGGCGCCGATGCGAGCTACGCGATCGGCGTGAGGCAACGCGAAGGCAAAGACAAAGGCGAAGGCGCGCTCGGCATCGCGGTGAAGGTGGAAGACGGCAACGCTACCGCGTTGTATGCGATCGTCGCCGAATTGCTGGAACAACTTGGCATCGGCACCCCGGATCAACGCCGACGCCTCGACGCGTTCCGCCATCCGCCGATGCGCAACACGATGGGCATCGATATCGGACGCCTCGATGTATCGCTGAAACTGGAACGCCATTAATAGAAAGGAATCACCCGCGATGCATCCGTGGTCGTTGTTGTCGGATGGATTTTTTCTGTCGCTGTCGCTGTGTCTCGATATCGGAATCGCCAACGTCGCGATCATTTCGCTGGCGCTCTCGCACGGATTCAAACCGGGCCTCGTGCTCGGGCTCGGCACGTGCGCCGGCGACCTGTTCTATGCCGCGCTTGCTCTCGCGGGCATGTCGGCGCTGCTGCAGTTCAGCGCGGTGCGGTGGGTCGTGTGGATCGGCGGCGCGATCGTGCTGCTGTTCCTGACCTGGAAGATGGCGCGCGAGGCGCTTTATCCGGCGTCGGCGCCGCCCGTCGAGGGCACGGCGGATCTCGCCACACCGCGCCCCAGCCACGCGAAAAGCTTCGGGCGCGGCGCCTTGCTCGCGGTGTCGTCGCCCAGCGCGATTCTCTGGTTCGCGGCCGTCGGCGGTGCGCTGATCGCGAAAGCCGGCGCGACAAGCCCGGTCAGCGCATCGGTGTTTCTCACCGGCTTTTTCTTCGGCGGACTCGGCTGGACGCTTTTCATCTGCACACTCGCGAGCCACGGACGCACGGACGCAAACGCGCGGGCACGACGCTCCTGCGCGCGTGCCATGTGATGTCGGCCGTGTTGTTCGCGTACTTCTCGTACAGCGTGATCGTGAACGGCTACCGCGATCTGATCGTGAACGCGGCTTCCTGATCTCCCCTGCAGCGCGTGCCCTACGCGATGAATTGCGCGAAACGCGCGAGATCGACGTTGCCGCCGCTCACCAGCACCCCAACGCGCTTGCCTTCCACCGGCAGCAGCTTGTTGAGCACGGCTGCGGCCGCGAGGCACCCGGTCGGCTCGACGACCATCTTCATGCGCTGCGCAAAAAACCGCATCGTCTCGATGAGCTGGGCATCGCTGACGGTCACGATCTGCTCGACATGCCGCTGGATGATCGGAAAGTTGTATTCGCCGACGTGCGTCGATGCGGCGCCGTCCGCGATCGTTCGCGGCACCTCGATATGCACGATCTCGCCGCGCGCGAGCGACTGCTGCGCATCATTGCCGGCTTCGGGCTCGACGCCGATCACCTTGCACGACGGACTCAGCGCCGCGGCCGCCAGTGCACAGCCGCCGATCAGCCCGCCGCCGCCGAGACACACGAAAAGGTAATCGAGCGGCCCGGTTTCCTCGATCAATTCCTTCGCCGACGTCCCTTGCCCCGCGATCACGTGCGGATGGTCGTACGGTGGGATCAGCGTCATGCCGCGCTCCTCAGCAAGTTTGCGGCCGAGTTCCTCGCGATTCTGCGTGTAGCGGTCGTAGGTGATTACTTCGCCGCCATAACCGCGCGTCGCTTCGATTTTCGCGGCGGGCGCATCTTCCGGCATGACGATCGTCGCGTGGATGCCGGCAAGCTTCGCCGACAGCGCGATCGCCTGCGCATGATTGCCCGATGAGTACGTGAGCACGCCGGCGGCGCGCTGGCGGTCGTCGAAATGCGAGATCGCGTTGTACGCGCCGCGGAACTTGAAGGCGCCCATCCGCTGGAAATTCTCGCATTTGAAGAAGAGCGAGGCGCCGGCGCGTTCGTCGGCGGTGCGCGAAGTCAGGACGGGCGTGCGGTGCGCGGCGCCGGCGATGCGCTGGGCGGCATCGGCGACGTCGGCGTAGGTCGGGGCGGAGAGAGTAGGCATCGTTAGGGAACGGCGAGCTTGGGGAGCCGTCATTGTCCCAGCTTCATCGCGGATCTGCCTGGCGCAATGCGGCACGCAAATGGAAAGCGGCGTAACGCGGCATCATGCCGGCGTTACGCCGCTCGATCGATACGACTATCTGGCTTGCGCTTAATGCCAATGCCTATAACCGTGGCCGTAGTAACCACGACCGTAGTAGCCGTGGCCACCATAGTAGCCACGATAGTAAGGACGGCCGTAGTAGCCGCCGACCACAACAGCCGGCGGCGCATAAACCACCGGCGGCGCATAAACGACAGGAGGCGGCGGCGCGACATAAACAGGCGCGGGCGGTGCGGCATACACCGGATAGGCCGGCACTCCAATGCCGATGCCCACGGAAACATGCGCCTGTGCGGCACTCGCGACCCCGACTCCGAGCGCTGCGACAACCATCAACGGGACGATCTTTTTCACTTTCTCTTCTCCTCGCCGCTCTTCAGTGCACGCGACTGAAACTTTGCGACGGTATGGATTCAATTTAGCGAAAAAGCGTCGGGACAGTTGCGTCCATTTGTAGCAAATTGCAATTCGTCTTACAGGTGCCGGTGGCCGTAATAATCGGCTGCGCCGGCTACAACCGCGCCACTGGCCGAGTTGACGATCGGCTGACAGGCTAAGCGATTACCCTGATGCGTCGGTACCGATCCTGTCGGTAATTTTTATTTACAAATCAGTTTAAAAAAGCCCCGCGGAACGGAGTTCGGCGGGGCTTTCGGCCGGTGAACCGGCCGGCGTGCAGCGCAATGGCTGCATTGAATTCGAAACTTGCTGTCTCAAGCCACTTTGACGTAGGCGAATTCACGACTCACGTTCGGCGGCACATAGGCGGCGCCGATCACGACGCGCGGAGTTAGCCGCTTCTTCTGGTCCCACCAGCGACGCCGCTGCGACTGGCTAAGGAACCGCAGATGTTTTCGGTAAGAAAAAATGCTCATGGCGACCTCCGAACGTAGCGAATGACAACCAAGGAAAGACAGCAACCAATGACGACTGCAAAACCGGATTCGTTGTAATTCGTGTGCCGGCCGAAGTGCTGCGAGCCGCGTGGCGAGCGATCCTCGGGTTGCGCGATACTTTCGATCTGGCGCCTTGCGGCGCCCATCTTGCCCTTTCATCAGACAGGAGCACAAAACATGCCATATTCAGCGACGCCGCGTCTCGGATTCGTCGGCGCCGGACGGCTCGCACGCTGTGTCGCGCGTGCCTGGTCGCGCGCAGGCTATCCCGTCGCCGCCATCGCGAGCCGCTCACCCGGCCCCGCACGCGAACTCGCGGGTCAACTGCCGGGCTGCCGCGTCGTCGATGATCCGCAACAGGTCGCGGCGTGCTCCGATATCGTCTTTTTGACAGTTCCTGATGACAAAATCGGTGCGGCGGCGAACGCTCTGCAAATCGATCTTTCGAAGAGCGGCGCGCGCGCCGTCGTCCACTGCAGCGGCGCGACGCCCGTCGATGTTCTCGCGCCGGTGCGCGCCCAAGGCGGCGACATCGGCGGCTTTCACCCGCTCTATCTTTTTGGCGGTGTCGACGGCGATCTGGCGCGCATCCAGGGCTGCTCGGTGACCATCGAAGCCGCCGGACCGCTGTCGGAAACGCTGACTGCGCTTGCCCGCGCGCTCGGCTGCCACCCGCTTTCGATCCCGCCCGGCGGCCGCATGCTGTACCACGCCGCTGCTCACTATGCTGCCAGTTTTGCGCTCGCCGCGCTTTCCGAGACCGTCTCGCTTTGGCAACAGCTAGGGTTTTCCGAGGACGACGCCCTGCGCGCCGTGCTGCCGATGCTCGCCGGAACCATCGAAACGGCGCGCGAGAAAGGCCTCGCTGGCGCGCTTGCCGGACCGGTGTCGCGGGGCGACGCGGGGATCGTCGAGAAGCAGTTGACCCTGCTCGACAGCCTGGGCGGCGACCACGCGACGCTCTACGCGCTGATGACCCGGCGCGCAATCGGACTCGCGCGGCGCCGTCCGGTGCCGCCATCGGCGAGCGCGCTCGCAGCGATGGAACGGTCGATCGAAAACGTGCTGGGCGCGCGTGACGGATCGGGTATTCCAGGCCCCGGCCAGCAAGGCGGCGAATGACGCTTTCAATCCGTTAGACAACACGCGCAAGCGCCGCTGAAGCCATGATAAGGTGACGACCGGCGCCCCACCGAGCATGAACGGTGGGCGGGGACCAAGCCGCCGCGCACCACAAAAGCCGCGACGCTCGGGCGGGCATTCCAGCAAAGAGAACGAACAATGATCAAGGTCAGCTTCCTGTATCCGTATCGCGAGAACGGCCGTTTTGACGTCGACTATTACTGCGACCAGCACATGCCGTTCGCGGCCGCGCGTCTGGGCGAGGCGGTGAAAGGCTGGTCCGTCGATGCGGGTATTGCCAGCGTGGCGCCCGGTTCGCCGCCGCCGTATGTCGCCGTGGGGCATGTGCTGTTCGAGTCGGTCGAGGCGTTCCAGAAGGCGCTCGCGCCCGTCGCCCGGGAACTGCAGGGCGACCTCGTCAACTATTCCGACGGCCCGGCACCCACGATACAGATCAGCGAAATCCGCGTGAGTCGTTGAGGCGGCCTTCCGTCGTTTGATCCAGAACCGTTTCCAGTGACCCAACGCAGCCCGCACGCTGCGCAAGCATAAAAAAAGGACCCGAGATGTTCGGCGATATCGCCCGTTTTCTGCTCAATACCGTTTTCACGCTGTTCGGCGCGGCGCTGCTCCTGCGCGCGTGGATGCAGGTCGTCCGCATGCCGCCCTACAACCCGGTGTCCAACGCCGTGATGCAGGCCACCAACTGGATCGTGCTGCCATTGCGCAAGATCTTGCCGGGCGGCAAGGTCGACTGGGCGAGCATCCTGGCGACGTTCATCGCGTCGGTCGTGTATGTGGTGCTGATGGTGGTGCTGGCAGGCGTCGATCCGATGCTCATGCTGCCGATGCTGCTGCTCGTCGCCGTGCTGACCGTCGTCAAGTGGGCGCTCAACCTGATCACCTGGATGACGATCCTGATGGCGCTGCTGTCGTGGCTCAATCCGCAATCCCCCGCGATGCCGCTTCTCTATCAGATCACCGCGCCGTTCCTCGATCCGCTGCGGCGCATCCTGCCGCGCCTCGGCGGAATCGACCTGTCGCCGGTCCTGCTGCTCGTCATCGTGCAGGTGCTGCTGATGGTCGTGACGCGGATCGCGGTTTCGATGACGCTGTTTGGCATTTGACGCATCGGGACGTAGTCGAAGACACCGGCCGGCGGCGCCCGCAAGGTCCGCCAATTGCGCATTCCGGTGCGTAGCGCTTACAATAGCCGGCTCACGCGGGCGTCGTATAATGGCTATTACCGTAGCTTCCCAAGCTACAGACGTGGGTTCGATTCCCATCGCCCGCTCCAGACATCGAACAAAAAGCCGCCTCTCGGGCGGCTTTTTGATTTTCAGCGGCGTGGCTTTCGTCCGCTTCCGCTCCAATTCGCGTACCAGCGCAAGTAACCGCCTCCAGCGATGATTCACGACCCTCAAGACGACGCAGACCCGGCCGATCCCGTGGTAGCCAGTGAAACCGCCGCGCCGCATCACCGCCGCATCCGTAGCTTCGTCACCCGCGCGGGTCGCGTATCGACCGGGCAGCGCCGCGCGCTCGACGAATTCGGCCCCAGTTTCGTGCTCGGGTTTTCGCCTGAGCAGCCAGACTGGGACGCCGTGTTCGGCCGCCGCGCGCCGCGCGTGCTGGAGATCGGCTTCGGCATGGGCGCGACAACCGCGGAAATCGCGGCGACGCGTCCCTCCGATGACTTCCTCGGCGTCGAAGTGCACGAACCGGGCGTCGGCGCGTTGCTGAAACTGATCGGCGAGCACGATCTCACGAATATCCGCATCATCCAGCACGACGCCGTCGAAGTGCTCGAACACATGATCGCGCCCGAAAGCCTCGACGGCGTGCACATCTATTTCCCCGATCCGTGGCACAAGGCGCGGCATCACAAGCGCCGGCTGATCAAGCCGAAGTTCGTCGCGCTGCTGGTGTCGCGCCTGAAGCCGGGCGGCTATATCCACCTCGCGACCGACTGGCAGAATTACGCCGAGCAGATGCTGGACGTGTTGTCAGCGGAACCCGAGCTGCAAAACACCGCCGATGGCTACGCGCCGCGCCCCGACTATCGCCCCGTCACCAAATTCGAGCGGCGCGGGCTCAAGCTCGGACACGGCGTGTGGGATCTGGTGTTCAGGCGCAGATAGGTTAGGCAAATACGGTTCGACCCATGCAAAACGCCACGGCATGCCGTGGCGTTTTGCATTTCCAGCTTTCCCGTACAGGCGCCTACTCCGCCCAGCTCAGCCCGCCGCTATACCCGACGATCAGGATCAGCAAGCCAAACCCGATCCGGTACCACGCAAACGCGGTGAAATCGTGCGTCGCGACGTAGCGCAGCAGCCAGCGCACGCAGACGAACGCGCTCACGAACGCGGCGACGAGTCCGATCGCGAAAAGGCCGAGATCGTCGACGGAAAGCGTGCGCCAGTGACGCGCCATCTCATACAGCGTGGCGCCGAAGATGATCGGAATGGCGAGGAAGAACGAGAACTCGGTCGCGACCCGCCGCTCTAGCCCGAACAGCATCCCGCCGATGATCGTCGCGCCCGAGCGCGACGTGCCCGGAATCAGCGCGAAGCACTGCGCGAGGCCGACCTTGAACGCGTCGGCGTAGGAAAGATCGTCGACGGAGGTCACGGTCGGCGCGACGCCACGCTCCCGATGCCGCCCTTCCGCCCACAAAATCACGATCCCGCCGACGATCAGCGCCACCGAAACCGGCACCGGCGAAAACAGCACGGACTTGATCGCCTTCTCGAACATGAGGCCGAGGACGATCGCCGGAATCGTCGCGATGATCACGTTGACGGCGAAGCGGCGCGCTTCGGGCCGTGTCGGCAACCCACCGACAACGGAGCCGATCTTGCGTCGAAACTCCCAGCAAATCGCAAGAATCGCGCCGAACTGGATGACGACGTCGAAAATCTTTGCCTGCGCGTTGCTGTAGTTCAGCAAGCTGCCAGCGACAATCAGATGCCCCGTGCTCGACACCGGCAAAAACTCGGTCAAGCCCTCCACGACGCCCAGAATCAGCGCCTTCGCCATAAGAATCCAGTCCATCCGTCAGCCCTTTCGCTTTTCTAGTCGCTGGTCGAGCATGCGGCGCAGGTTTCAACTTACTTTTCCAGAATCTGCACACGTATACCGTTTGTAAGGACCGTGATTGTACCGGGTTCATAATTCACCCCGGCGAATTGCAGCTGTTCGGGCTTGAACGTGTAGATCGGATAGCGGTCGAGCAATTGCGTGGCGATGAGCGCGCCCGCCGCGTTGATTTGTTGGTTGTACTGCGCGGCATCGCCCGTGACCTGCGAATCGTCGACCGTCGGCGACATCAGGATGACTGAATGGCTCGGCGCATCGTAGGCAAGCTGGCTCGACAGCGTGAAGACGCCGTTGACCGGATTCGGCATGAACGGCGTGGACAACCGGGCGTCGAGCCGCACCGTCACGCGATTGCGATCCGGCGACAAGCCCACGACCGGATTGCTCAGCACGACGTCGAAAATTTGCGAGGCTGTGCGCTGCAATGGGAACTTGCGCGCGACCGCCTCCTGCACCTGCTGTTGCGAGAACGTGTAGTGATCGGGGATGAACGGGAAAATCGAGGCCGCGCGGGCCGTCGAAGCCAAAGCGAGCGTGCTGGCGCACGTCAGCCCCGCGATCAGGAACCGGCGCCGCTTGAGCGCGACGGTTTGAGTCATGCGAAATCCTCCAGGTTGTGGCGTGAATCCTTGCATCAGCCGACGCATCAGCCGACACATCAGCGACGAGCATTCGACCGCGCCCGCTCAATCCGGTTGCGTGTCGATTTCGAGTTGCGTGAGCCACGCGAGCGCGTGGCCGCGCGCGTCGTCGGTGGCTCCGCACATCTGCGCGGACGGCTGCAAGCCTGCGCAACACGCCGGCCGGCGCGGATCGCCGAAGATCATACAGCGCAGGTCGTCGCCGAGCTGGATGCAGCGCACGCCGGCGGGCTTGCCGTTTGCCATTCCGGGAATCGGGCTCGATATGGAGGGAGCGATGCAGCACGCCCCGCAGTTCGGACGACAGTTCATTTGAGTGCGGTTACCGGGCAGAGGGTTCGCTATCGGGCGCGATGTGGCACGCGTCGATGGCGTGGCGAGATTGAAGCAAGGCGGAAGGTGCCCAATCGAAACGATGCGGATAGCCGCGTATTTTCCCACGCCCCGCCGCCGCGCTGCGGCGTTATCACGCAATGGACGAGCCGCGCGTCTCGCTAAACTCGACGAATCCGTCCCAGGCCCCCGCGATGACTCCCGCCGACACGCTCTTTCGCCCCGATCTCCTCGACAAATACAGCGCGAACGGTCCGCGCTACACGTCCTACCCGACCGCCGTCCAGTTCACCGAGCCGTTCGATTCCGGGCACTACCGGCGCGCCGCGTCCACGGGCACGGGCGACCTGTCGCTCTACTTCCACATCCCCTTTTGCGACACCGTCTGCTTCTACTGCGGCTGCAACAAGGTCGCGACGAAGAATCGCGCGCACGCACGCCCCTACCTGGACCGGTTGAAGCGCGAACTCGCATTGCAGGCCGAACTCTTCGACACGACCCGTCCCGTCTCGCAGTTGCACTGGGGCGGCGGCACGCCGACTTTCCTGTCGCATGACGAAATGGCCGAACTGATGGCCGCGACGCGCGAGCACTTCAACCTCCTGCCCGAGACCCAAGCCGAATATTCCATCGAAGTCGACCCGCGCGAGGCGTCCGCGCGCACGATTCGTCTTCTGCGCGATATCGGCTTCAACCGGCTGAGCCTCGGCGTGCAGGACTTCGATCCGCGCGTGCAGCACGCGATCAACCGCGTCCAGCCACGCGAGATGACCGAAACCGTGCTCGCGGCGGCGCGCGATGCGGGCTTCGCGTCGGTGAGCGTCGATCTGATCTACGGGCTGCCGCATCAGAGCGTCGAGAGCTTCAGCCGCACGCTCGACGCGATCGTCCAACTCGCGCCTGACCGCCTCTCGGTGTTCGGCTATGCGCACATGCCGACTCTTTTCAAGATGCAGCGCCAGATGGACGAAGCCACGCTGCCCTCGCCCGCCGTACGACTCGCGATTCTCCAGCGCGTTATCGAGACACTGACGCAGGCGGGTTATGTCTACATCGGCATGGATCACTTCGCGCTGCCCGGCGACGAACTCGCGCTCGCACAAAAGGCGGGCACGCTGCAGCGCAATTTCCAGGGCTACAGCACGCGCGCGGATTGCGACCTGATCGGTTTCGGAGCATCGTCGATCGGCAAGGTCGGCGACGTCTACGCGCAAAACGCGCGCGACCTCGCCGGCTACGCTGCGGCGATCGACAGCGGAAACCTCGCGATCACGCGCGGCGTGCGCCTCACCGCCGACGATCGCCTGCGCCGCGACATCATCACGCGGCTGATGTGTCAGTACGAAGTGCACTTCGACGCAATCGAAAGCGCGCATGCCATCGACTTCGCGGCGTCGTTTGCCGACGAGTTGGAGCGTCTGAAGCCGCTCGCGGACGACGGCCTCGTCGTGATCGATTGCGACGCGATCCGCGTCCTGCCCGCGGGACGCCTGCTGGCACGCAACGTCGCGATGACGTTCGACCGGTATCTCGGCCAGGCGACGCTTCAGCGCTTCTCGCGCACGATCTGACACGCCCGGCGTTTCCCAATGCGCCACCGACGCCCGCATCGCCAGCCGCCCTCCCGCCTCGTGTCGTCTCGCCTCGCCGCGATAGCCGCACCCGCACCCGCACCCGCACCCGCACCCGCACCCGCACCCGCATGCAGTATTAATTACTTCGCTGGCATAGAATGACAGCCACCCTGGGCGAGCGATCCGTCGCCCGCATTTTCATGCCGCCGGTCCGCTGCACGCCGCGCCCTTTCTCGCCGACACCATGCCGATCACGTCTCCTCAGTTTGCCCCGCTCGCCCAGCTAGCCGCCGACTTGCGCGAGAACCGCACGACCAGCCGCGCGCTCGTCGAGCGCGCGCTGGAGCGCATCGAGGACGCCTCGGGCCAGGGTTCCACCGTGTTCCTGCACGTCGATGCCGCCGCCGCCCGGGCCGCCGCCGACGCCCACGACGCGCTCCGCCGCGCGGGCACCGTGCTCTCGCCGCTCGCGGGCATTCCAGTGTCGGTGAAAGACCTCTTCGACATCGAAGGCCAGGTGACGCGCGCCGGTTCCCGCGTGCTCGCCGACGCGCCGCCCGCGAAGACCGACGCGCTCGCGGTCGCCCGCCTGCGACGCGCGGGCGCCGTGATCGTCGGTCGTACGAACATGAGCGAATTCGCGTTCTCCGGGCTCGGCCTGAACCCGCACTACGGCACGCCGCATTCGCCCTATCGCGGCGACGTAAAGGGCGACGAACGCATCGCGGGCGGTTCGTCGTCGGGCGCGGCGGCGTCGGTCGCCGACGGCATGGCGGCCATTGCGCTCGGCACCGACACCGGCGGCTCGATCCGCATCCCGTCGGCGCTGTGCGGCCTCACCGGCTTCAAGCCGACCGCGAGCCGCATTCCGATGCAAGGCGGCCTGCCGCTTTCCAGCTCGCTCGATTCGTTCGGGCCGATCGGGGTGTCGGTGGCATGCTGCGCGCTCGTCGACCGCATTCTCGCCGCCCGCGAGCCCGACGTGCCGGCCAGGCGCCCGCTCGACGGCGTGCGGCTCGGCGTGCTGACTCACTACGTGACGGATGGCGTCGACGAAACCGTCGCGAGCGCGGTTTCCGCTGCGATCAAGCATTTGTCGGCGGCGGGCGCGCTGGTCGAAGACGTGCGCTTCGCGCCGCTCGACCGTCTGCCGGAAATCAACCGCTTCGGCTTCGCGCCGATCGAGGCGTACGCGTGGCACCGGCCGCTCCTCGCCGGGCACTCGGCCGAGTACGACCCGCGCGTGCTGGTGCGCATCATGAAGGGACAGCCCGCGAGCGCCGCCGATTACCTCGATTTGCTGCACGCGCGAGCCGCGATGATCGAGGCGGCCCGCACCACGCTGTGGCAGCGCTTCGACGCGATCCTGTGCCCGACGGTGCCGGTCGTGGCGCCGCGCATCGCCGATCTCGAACACGACGACGCCGCGTTCGGCCAGGCCAATGCGCTGATCCTGCGCAATCCGAGCGCGTTCAATTTCCTCGACGCCTGCGGGCTTTCGCTGCCTTGCCATCCGCGCGGCGAGGCGCCGGTAGGCCTGATGCTGTCGGGCGCGCCGCACGCCGACGATGCGCTGCTGTCGATCGGACGCGCGGTCGAAGCGGTGCTCGCAACGACGCGCTGAATTTTTTGAGATGGGGTTCGCGCTAGAATCCGTTTAATCCGCGCGCACTTTCAGGTGCTTTATCCTCGAATCGAATGCAATAAATGCACAACTCTCTACATCATTTCACCATGCACGAAGACGACCGCATTCTGCGGCGTGAACGGCGGCTGCTGGTCGTGCTCGCCTTCGTCTGTCTCGCGCTGGTCGGCGGAGCGCTTTACCTGCAGTTCTATCGAGGCGAGGACCCCTGTCCGCTCTGCATCATCCAGCGCTATTTCTTCGTGCTGATCGCCGTGTTCGCGTTTCTCGGCGCCGGGCTGCGCGGCTGGCGCGGCGTGGCGGTGCTCGAAGCCATGGTGGCGCTTTCCGCGCTCGGCGGCATCGTGGCGGCGGCGCGACACGTCTACATCCAGGCCCGGCCCGGGTTCAGTTGCGGGTTCGACACCTTGCAGCCGATCGTCGACAATCTGCCGCCCGCGCGCTGGCTGCCGCAGGTGTTCAAGGTCGCGGGGCTGTGCGAGACGCCTTATCCGCCGATTCTCGGGCTCTCGCTGCCGCAATGGTCGCTGCTTGCGTTCGCGATCATCTTCCTGGCCGTCGTGGCGAGCCTGAGAAGCAAGCGCCGGCTGCGGACGCCGTCGATGTGAATTTTGTGCCGGCCGCTCCGGGAGCGGCCACGCTTTCTGCCCCGGCCGAAACGCAACCGGTCGAAGTCACCCACCCCGCCAGCACCCCACCCCTCCCTCTTTTCCGCCGCGCCCCTTTCCCCCATCAGCGCATCCGCATAATCTTGATATGCGCGCCGCAATATTTTTGGGATATTGGGGTGATACCTTCCGGTATGGATGGCGATCTACGTGCGCTCTATCCGGCTCGCCTGCGGGACGTTGCCGGAACGCGTAACGCGCGCCCGATCCGCAATGTCTCGGATTCTCTTATGACAACGCAAACCATCCGTTTTCTCCAGCACGGCGCCGTCCATGAAATCGGCGATGCGCCCGCGACGCGCACCGTGCTCCAGCATCTGCGCGAAACGCAGCAATGCACCGGCACCAAGGAAGGCTGCGCCGAAGGCGACTGCGGCGCCTGCACGGTCGTGGTCGGCGAACTCGACGCGCACGGCAACGTCGCGCTGAAGGCCGTCAACGCGTGCATCCAGTTCCTGCCGACCCTCGACGGCCGCGCGCTGATCACGGTCGAAGACCTGCGCGCCGCCGATGGCACGCTGCATCCGGTGCAACAGGCGCTCGTCGATTGCCACGGCTCGCAGTGCGGGTTCTGCACGCCGGGCTTCGTCATGTCGATGTGGGCGCTCTACCAGAACCAGCCGCCCGGCGCCGGCCTGCCGACGCGCGACGAAATCAGCGCCGCCCTCTCCGGCAACCTGTGCCGCTGCACCGGCTACCGGCCGATCGTCGATGCCGCGCAGAAAATGTTCGATTACCCGCGTGTGCCGTTCGATCGCGAGGCGCTGAAGGCGTCGCTCGAAGGCATCCGGCGCGGCGCCACCTTCGAATACGCCGCGCCCGACGCGCGCGGCCCCGCCTTCGGGTCGCCCACCTTCCGCGCGCCCGCCACACTCGCCGAATTCGCCCGCCTGCGCGCGGCCCATCCGAACGCGCGCCTCCTTGCGGGCAGCACCGACGTCGGCCTGTGGGTCACGAAGCAGTTCCGCGAACTCGGCGACATCCTGTTCATCGGCAACGTCGACGAGTTGAAGACCATCGCGCACGATGCGCAATATCTGACGATCGGCGCCGCGGCATCGCTGGAAGACGCGTACGCGGCGCTCGCCGCCGATTACCCCGAACTCGCGGAACTGTGGACGCGCTTCGCATCGCTGCCGATCCGCAACGCCGGCACGCTCGGCGGCAACGTCGCGAACGGCTCGCCGATCGGCGATTCGATGCCCGCGCTGATCGCGCTCGACGCGCAAGTCGTGCTGCAGAAGGCCGACAAGACCCGCACGCTGCCGCTCGATGCGTTCTATCTCGGCTATCAGAAGACCGCGCTCGATGCCGGCGAATTCGTCGCGGCGATCCGCGTGCCGAGGCCCTCGGCGAGCCTGCGGTTTCGCACCTACAAGATTGCGAAGCGCTACGACCAGGATATCTCGGCGGTCTGCGCGGCGTTCGCGGTGAAGCTCGCGGGCACGCGCGTGACGAGCGTGCGGATCGCGTTCGGCGGCATGGCGGCGACGCCCAAGCGGGCGGCGCGTGCGGAAGCGGCGTTGCTCGACCGGGACTGGACCGAGGCGAACGTCCGCGAAGCGATGCGCGCGCTCGACGCCGATTTCCAGCCACTCACCGACATGCGCGCGTCGAGCGCGTACCGCAGCAAGGTGGCGCGCAACGTGCTGTGGCGTTTCTACCTGGAAACGCGCGGCGATGCTCCGCTCGCCCTCTTCGACGTGAATGCGTTCGCGTTCGAAGCACGGGCCAACGGTGTGCACTGAAGGAGCAGCCATGAACAAGGTAAGCGAACCGCTTGCAACGGGCGCGGCGCTCGAAGCGCAGGCGATCGGCGTCGGCCTGCCGCACGAATCGGCGACGCTGCATGTGAGCGGCGAGGCAACCTACACCGACGACATCGCCGAATTGCGCGGCACGCTGCACGCCGCGCTCGGGCTGTCGCGGCATGCGCATGCGCGCATCGTGTCGCTCGATCTCGATGCGGTGCGCGCGGCGCCGGGCGTCGTTGCCGTGCTGACCGCCGCCGACATCCCCGGCGAGAACAATTGCGGCCCGGTGCTCCACGACGATCCGATTCTCGCGGACGGCCTCGTGCAGTATCTCGGCCAGCCGGTGTTCGCGGTGATCGCAGAGAGCCACGATCTCGCGCGGCGCGCGGCGGCGCTCGCGAAAAGCGAGGACGTCGTGCGCTACGAGTTGCTCGAAGCCGTGCTGACGCCGCGCGAAGCCAAAGAGAAAAAGCAGTTCGTGCTGCCGCCGCTGCATCTGCGGCGCGGCGACCCGGACGCTGCGATTGCGGCGGCGAAGCACCGCATCAAAGGGGAATTCGAGGTCGGCGGACAGGAGCAGTTCTATCTCGAAGGCCAGGTTGCGTATGCGATCCCGAAGGAACTCGACGGCATGCTCGTGCACAGTTCGACGCAACATCCGAGCGAGATGCAGCACCTCGTCGCGCACATGCTCGGCTGGCCGACGCACAACGTGATGTGCGAATGCCGGCGCATGGGCGGCGGCTTTGGCGGCAAGGAATCGCAGTCGGCGGTGTTCGCGTGCGTCGCGGCGCTCGCGGCGCACAAGCTGCACCGGCCGGTCAAGCTGCGCGCCGATCGCGACGACGACTTCATGATCACCGGCAAGCGCCACGACGCCGTCTACGCCTACGAGGCCGGCTTCGACGACGACGGCCGGCTCGCGGGCGCGCGGGTCGAAATCGCGTTGCGGGCGGGTTATTCGGCGGACCTGTCGGGCGCGGTCGCGACGCGCGCCGTCTGCCACTTCGACAACGCGTATTACCTGAGCGACGTCGATATCGTCGCGCTGGCGTGCAAGACGAACACGCAGTCGAACACGGCGTTTCGCGGCTTCGGGGGGCCGCAGGGCGCGCTCGTGATGGAAGTGCTGCTCGACGACGTCGCGCACCGGTTGAAGCGCGATCCGCTCGACGTGCGGCGCGCGAATTACTACGGCATCGGCGAGCGCGACACGACGCCGTATGGCCAGAAGGTCGAGGACAACGTCATCGCGCCGCTCACCGACGAGCTGGTCGAATCGAGCGACTATCAGGCGCGCCGCGCCGCGATCGCCGCGTTCAATGCGAAGAGCCCGGTGCTCCGGCGCGGCATCGCGTTCGCGCCGGTCAAGTTCGGCATCTCGTTCAACGTGCCGTTCCTCAACCAGGCGGGCGCGCTCGTGCACGTCTACAAGGACGGCTCGGTGCTCGTGAATCACGGCGGCACGGAGATGGGCCAGGGGCTCAACACCAAGGTCGCGCAGGTCGTGGCCAACGCGCTCGGCGTGGGGCTTTCCCACGTGCGCGTGACGGCGACCGATACATCGAAGGTCGCGAATACGTCGGCGACGGCCGCCTCGACGGGCAGCGACCTCAACGGCAAGGCCGCCGAAGCCGCCGCGCTGACGATCCGCGCGCGGCTTGCGGAACTCGCCGCCAAGCAACTCGGCGGCACGGCGGACGAGGTGCGCTTTCACAACGGCGTCGTCGATTCGAATGGCGGCGAGATGCCGTTCAGTCAGTTGGTCGCGGCGGCGTATCTCGCGCGCGTGCAACTGTGGTCCGACGGTTTCTACGCGACGCCCAAGGTCCACTGGGACGCGAAGACGCTCCAAGGCCATCCGTTCTACTACTTCGCGTATGGGGCGGCGGTGTCGGAGGTGGTCGTCGATACGCTCACCGGCGAGTGGAAGCTCGTGCGCGCCGATCTGCTGCACGACGCCGGCCAGTCGATCAACCCGGCGATCGATATCGGACAAGTAGAAGGCGGTTTCATTCAGGGCATGGGCTGGCTCACCACGGAAGAACTCTGGTGGAACCGCGACGGACGGCTCATGACGCACGCGCCCTCGACGTACAAGATCCCGGCTGTCAGCGATACGCCCGCCGCGTTCAACGTCGCGCTCTATCGCAACGACAACGTCGAGCCGACCGTGTTCCGCTCGAAGGCGGTCGGCGAGCCGCCGCTCTTGCTGGGGTTCTCGGTGCTGCTCGCGATCCGCGCGGCGATCGCGTCGGTTGCGCCCGATGCGACAGATGCGCCAAAGCTGCGCGCACCCGCGACGCCGGAAGCCATCCTCGATGCGCTCGACGGCTGCGCCGCGCTGCTCAGTCAACCGGCTCAAGCGGGTGAACCGAGCCAGCCAAGCACGAACGACGCGGCCCAACCGGCCCCGGTAAACTAGCGCCTCAAACCTCAACTCATAGGAGCGCATCCGATGCAAGCATGGCTGCACGACCTGCAACAACTGCTCGCGCACGGCGATGCTCTCGTGCTCGTGACGGTCGCGCGCGTCGAAGGCTCCGCACCACGCGAGCCCGGCACGAAGATGATCGTCACGCGCGAGGACGCACGCTACACGATCGGCGGCGGCCATCTCGAATGGAAGGCGATCGAGACCGCGCGGCAAGTGCTGAAGGACGGCATGCGCAGCCCGCGCATGCGGCGGCTGGAACGCTTCGCGCTCGGCCCGAGCCTCGGACAATGCTGCGGCGGCGCGGTCGTCCTTGCGTTCGAACGGCTCGACGTGTCCGATCTCGGCTGGGTCACCACGCTCGGCAAACGCACCGCGCAAGGTTTGTCGACGGTGCGTAGCGTGTCGTTCAGCGCCGCGCCCGATGCCGTGATGCTCTCGGACCCGGAACCGGGCGTCGCAGGTTCGGACTGCCTGCTCTGGGACGGCGCCGGCTTCGACGACAGCGGCGCGCTCCTCACCGAGACCATCGCGCCGCGCGAATTCTCGGTGGTGCTGTTCGGCGCGGGCCATGTCGGCGCGGCGCTGGTGCGCGTGCTCGCCACGTTGCCGTGCCATGTCACCTGGGTCGACGAACGCGATGCCGCGTTCCCCGCTGCGCAGTTCGTACCGGACAACGTCACGATCGAACCGAACGACGCGCCCGATTCAGCCGTCGATGCCGCGCCGCCCGACACGTTTTTCATCGTGATGACGCACAACCATACGGTCGATCTCGTGCTCGCGGAACGCATCCTTCGACGCGGCGACTTCGCGTTCTTCGGCATGATCGGCTCGCATACGAAGCGAAAGCAGTTCGAGCACCGGCTCGCGGCGCGCGGCATCGACCCGGTGCGCATCGCGCGCATGATTTGCCCGATCGGCGTCGATGGCATCGTCGACAAGGCGCCGGAAGTCATCGCCGTTGCAGCGGCAGCCCAACTGCTGCAAGCGGTCGAAGCGCATGCCCACGCGTCATCGCAACAGATGGCGTGACATCACCCCAGCCCTATTTTCAAGCCCTAAAAAAACGCATGAACCCCACACTCGCTGACAAGATCGCACGCGCGCCCAAGGCCGAACTGCACATCCACATCGAAGGCTCGCTCGAACCCGAACTGATCTTCCAGCTCGCGCAAAGGAACGGCGTGAAGCTCGCGTATGAATCGATCGATGCGCTGCGCGCCGCCTACGCGTTCACCGACCTGCAATCGTTCCTCGACATCTACTACGCGGGCGCGAGCGTGCTGCTGCACGAGCAGGACTTCTACGACATGACGACGGCGTACGTCGAACGCGCTCTCGCCGATCACGTCACGCACGCGGAAATCTTCTTCGACCCGCAGACGCATACCGAACGCGGCGTGCCGATGGAAACGGTGGTCGCGGGCATCGAGCGGGCGCTCGCCGACGGCGAGAAGCGCGGCATGACGAGCAAGCTGATTCTCTGCTTCCTGCGCCATCTTTCGGAAGAAGACGCGCTCGCCACCTTCGATTCCGCGTTACCGCTCTTCGACCAGTACCGGCACCGCCTGATCGGAGTCGGGCTCGACTCGTCGGAGCAAGGCCATCCGCCGTCGAAGTTCGAGCGCGTGTTCGCGAAGGCGCGCGACAAGGGCCTGAAACTCGTCGCGCATGCGGGCGAGGAAGGACCGCCCGCGTATGTCTACGAAGCGCTCGACCTGCTCAAGGTGGATCGCGTCGATCATGGCGTGCGCAGCATCGAAGACCCGGCGCTCGTCGCGCGTCTCGCCGATGCGCGCATCGCGCTGACCGTCTGCCCGCTGTCGAACCTGAAGCTCTGCGTCTTCGACGACATGACCCGGCATACGCTCAAGGACCTGCTCGACCGCGGCGTCGCGGTGATGGTCAACTCGGACGATCCCGCGTACTTCGGCGGCTACGTGAACGCCAACTACTTCGCAATCGTCGATGCGCTGAAGCTCTCGGAAGACGAGGTCTACACGCTGCTCAAAAACAGCCTCGAAGCGTCGTTCGTGACGCCCGCCGAGCGCGACGCGATGGTCGCCAACCTCGATGCGTACTGGCACGCGGCGGCTTGAAGAATGAAGATGGAAACCACCGCACCACTCGAACGCGATACGACCACGCTCGAACGGTACTTCGGCATCCGCGCGGCGGGCTCGCGCGTGAAGACGGAAGTCGTCGCCGGCATCACGACGTTCCTCACGGCGATGTACATCATCGTCGTCAATCCGGGCATTCTTTCGCAAGCCGGCGTGCCCTTCCCCGCAGCGCTCACGGCCACCGTGATCGTCAGTTTTCTCGGCAGTTGCGCGATGGGCCTCTACGCGCGCAACCCGGTGCTCGTCGCGCCCGGCATGGGCATGAACGCGCTCTTCGCGTTCGTGATGGTCCACGGCGGCAAGATGCCGTGGCAGACCGCGCTCGGCTGCGTGTTCTGGTCCGGCGTGATCTTCGCGGTGCTCGCGGCGTTCAACGCGCGCAAGCTCGTCGTCGATGCGATTCCGGCGAACCTGCGGCACGCAGTGTCGTGCGGCATCGGCTTGTTCATCAGCCTGATCGGGCTCGTCAACGCGAAGTTCGTCGTCGGCGATCCGGTGACGATCGTGCATTCGGCCTCGCTCAATCCGGTCGTGATCACGTTCCTGATCGGCCTCGCGGTGACGACGATCCTGGTTGCCCGCCGCGTGACCGGCGCGCTGATGCTCGGCATCGTGTTCACGACCCTCATCGCGATTCCGATTGGCCGCTTCTGGGGCGACGGCACCGCGTACTGGCCCGCCGCGATCGCGACGAAAACGCTCGTCAACTGGAACGGCCTCATCTCGGCGCCGGACTTTTCCGGCATCGGGCAACTCGATCTCATCGGCGCGCTGAAGGTGATCTACTGGCCGTTCATCTTCGTGATGCTTTTCACGTCGTTCTTCGATGCGCTCTCCACCTTCATGGCGATCTCGGAGGCCGGCAAGCTCTACGACAAGGACGGCAACCCGCGCAACATCCGCCAGTCGATGATCGTCGATTCGTTCTCCGCGCTCGTTTCGGCGCCGCTCGGCACGAGCCCGGCGAACGCGTACATCGAATCGGCCGCGGGCATTTCGGCGGGCGGGCGCACCGGGCTCGTCGCGGTGGTCGCGGGGCTGTGCTTCCTGCCGTTCCTGTTTCTCTCGCCGCTGCTCTCGCTCGTGCCCGCCATCGCGACGGCGCCCGCGCTCGTGCTGGTCGGCGTGTTCATGATGGAGTCGATCACGCAGATCGAATGGCAGCGCTTTGACGAAGCGATCCCCGCCTTTCTCGCGATGATCCTGATTCCGCTCACGTATTCGATCACCGACGGCATCGCGTATGGTTTTCTCGCGTTCGTCGTGATCAAGGCCTTCACCGGACAGATGAAGGCCATCAAGCCGGCGATGTGGATTGTCGCCGCGCTCTCGCTGCTGCTGCTCACACAGCTCTAAAACATGACTAAAGTCTCCGGAGACGTTGCACCATGACTCAAACCGCCTATCGCGCCCAGCTTCTGACTTTCCGCGACGATCCCGCGCACGCCGCCGACGGCGCGGTATTCGAGGAAGACGGCCTCTTGATCGTCGAGGACGGCCGCGTGGTCGCGGCAGGCGCATACGCGGCGCTGCGCGCGCGCCTCGCGCCCGACGCCACCATCAAGACGATGCGCGACAAGCTGATCGTGCCGGGCTTCATCGATTCGCACATCCACTATCCGCAGACGGACATGATCGCGTCGCCGGCGCCGGGTTTGCTGCCGTGGCTCAACACGTACACGTTCCCGACCGAGCGCGAGTTCGGCAATCCGTCGCATGCGCGCGAAACGGCGAGCTTCTTCCTCGACGAACTGCTCGCCTGCGGCACGACGACTGCGCTCGTGTACTGCACGGTGCACAAGGAATCCGCCGACGCGTTCTTCACCGAGAGCGAGTCGCGCAACCTGCGCATGGTCGCGGGCAAGGTGCTGATGGATCGCAACTGCCCGGAGTTTTTGCGCGACACGGCGCAGTCCGGCTACGACGACAGCGCCGAGCTGATCGCGCGCTGGCACAACCGCGGCCGCCAGCAATACGCGCTCACGCCGCGTTTCGCGCCGACCTCGACCGAAGCGCAACTCGAAGCGTGCGGTGTGCTCGCGCGTGCGCATCAGGACGTGTTCATCCAGAGTCACGTCGCCGAGAACACCGACGAGATCAAGTGGGTCGAGAGCCTGTTCCCGGGGCATCGCAGCTATCTCGACATCTACGATCACTACGACCTGCTGCGCCGTCGCGCGGTGTACGGCCACTGCATCTATCTCGACGACGCCGATCGCCAGCGGATGGCCGAAACGGGCGCGGTGGCGTCGCACTGCCCGACCTCGAACCTGTTCCTCGGCAGCGGCCTGTTCGACTTCGACAAGGCCGGCGCCGCGAACATGCCGGTCGCGCTCGCGACGGACGTCGGCGGCGGCACGTCGTTTTCGATGCTGCAGACGATGAACGAAGCGCACAAGATCGCGCGCCTGACCGGCCATCATTTGACCGCGACGCGCATGTTCTGGCTCTCGACGACGGGCGCGGCGAAGGTGCTCGATCTCGACGACAGGATCGGCACGCTCGCGCCCGGCAGCGAAGCCGATTTCGTCGTGCTCGATCCGGCCGGTACGCCGCTTTTGGCGCGCCGCACGGCGCGGGCGGGATCGCTTGAAGAATTGCTGTTCGCGTTCGCGCTGCTCGGGGATGATCGCGCGGTGTTCGAGACTTATGCGGCCGGCAACTGCGTGCATCGGCGGGGCGCGCGCAAGACGTCGGCGCTGGAACTCGCCGCTTAGTCCGCGTTCGATTCGGCTCGAATGAGAGCGCCCTGGAAACTGAACCGGCGCCGCAACCATCCGGCGATTGGCGGTGCAGTTCAACCAGGGCGCTTTTTACTCGTTACGTAAAGATGGGTCGCCAGGGTCGAGCACGCTCGCTCGCTTGCCGCTACAGTCTGGTTTTAGCTCCGGCATCGGTCATGAAGCAACTCGTTCGAATCGCTTGCGCGCTGGCTTGCGCCGCTTCGCCCGCACTTTCCCACGCCCTCGCGCTGGACGCCCAGCTCGACTGCAAGTCGACCGCGCACGCGTTTATTGCGCCGCTGCTGCAACAGCAGTTGATCGAAGACAAGCCGATGCACGTCGAGCCGAATTCGGTCAACGCGTTTCGTCCGGTGAAGGGTAGCCACCTGACGGCGTTCGGCTTCGACGTGTATGCGGTCGTCGGGTATCAGAAGGACGATGCGATCTTCAGGCAGGGAAGCGGCCAGCCCATTGCGGACACGGCGTATGGGGTGGTCGTGATTGGCCGCGATGGTGCGGTGGAGCCGAGAGTGCGTGCGGCGGGCAGCGATGCGACCGTGCATCATGTCGCGCCGTTCATCACGGCGATATTCTGCAAACCGGGGTGAGGGGGGCGCTGGCGCTTGGAGGTGGGGTGTGGTTTACGCCGTTTGATGTTTTTGCGCTCCTGTGGAACTTGTTTTCTTAGCGGTTTATTAGCGCTGCCCCTGTCCGGGGCGGGAAGGATGATCGCTTGCGCTTGGGGCCGGCTTCAACCGTTTGATGCGCTTGTATTCCTATGGAACTTGTTTTCTTAGCGGTTTATTAGCTCTGCCCCTGTCCGGGGCGGGACTCACTTTCTTTGCTGCTGCAAAGAAAGTAAGCAAAGAAAGCAGCTTCCCACCGCCAATCCTTGCCAGGCGCCGCTAGCCCGTTCCCTCTGAGTGGTCCAACCGGGGGAGTGTCGTTAGCGGGGTTTCCCCGTTGTTGGCATGTAGAAGAGGCACGGACATCGCACCGCTAAACGAAGTGGACCAGCAGTCATTCATCCAGCCTCGCGCTACGCGCTCACCCGTCAGGCAAAACCAACACCCATCGCTATCACTATCGCTATATCACCATCCTACGTTCGTGCTTGCTGCATGCTTCAATTCACCACCG
>NZ_FCON02000018.1 GCF_001544535.1 Caballeronia choica
TCGATGAAGACGCCAAGATCGCCCGGGTCGCTGAAATCGAGCATCGTCGTGAGGAGCGTGAGGCTCGCGACCGAGTCGTCGCCGCGCGCGCGCAGCACCGCCAGCGCCGACGAGAGAATCGTCCCGCCGACACACCAGCCGACCGAGTTGACCTTGTCGGCGCCGGAGATCGCGCGGCCGACTTCGAGCGCCTTGATCGCGCCGTTCTCGACGTAATCGTCCCACGTGATGTGGCCGAGTTCCGCATCGGGGTTGCGCCACGACACGAGGAACACCGTTTGACCCTGCTCGGACGCGAAGCGCACGAACGAGTTTTCCGGCTGCAAATCGAGGATGTAGAACTTGTTGATGCACGGCGGCACGATCACGAGCGGCCGCTCGGCGACCTTCTCGGTGAGCGGCGCGTACTGGATCAACTGGAACAGTTCGTTCTCGAAGACCACCGAGCCTTTCGACACCGCCACGTTGCGGCCGACTTCAAAGGCGCTTTCATCGGTGATCGAAATGCGTCCGCGCTTCAGGTCTTCGAGCAGGTTTGCGAAGCCCGCGCGCATGCTCTCGCCCTGGGTTTCGACGGCCGTCTTCATCGCCTCGGGGTTGGTGGCGGGAAAATTGGCGGGGCTCATCGAGTCGATGAACTGGCGTGCGTAGAAACGCAGCTTGTGCTTCTCCTTCTCGCCGACGCCGGACGCCTCGACCATGTCGTTGAGCAGTCGCGAGTTGAGCAGATAGGTCTGCTTGAGCAGGCTGTACCACGGATTGTCGCGCCAGGCTTCCGCGTTGAAGCGCCGGTCGCCGCGCTCGGGCTGGACGGCGGGCTCCGCGGCCTGGCCCGTGGCGCTCGCCATCATGCCCATGTAGAGCGCCATTTGCTGCTGCCAGTAGTGCGCTTGAGCCTGCGCGAGCGCAAGCGCCGGCAGTTTGACGGGGGACGACGGCGCTTCGCCGGTGGTTCCGGCAGCGCCGGTGTAGGCTTGCAGCAGCGTCTGCCCCGATTTGAAAAAGCCCCGGACGAATTCGTCCGGCATGTTGAACGGCGCGGCCATGCTGTCTCCTGGGAGTTCTGGTCTAAGAGTCCGCTTTCGCGTCGCGTCGCATTGCGTCTTGTCTCATCGCTTTGCGACGCGCGATCGCCCCGCGTCACGCCTGCCGCGCGAAAGTCTGAACTCGGCGTCAGGCGCGGGTAGGGGGCGGGCGCAACTTAATTGCGCTGCAGCATTTTCTTGATTTCTTCTACGTGCTCGTTCGCGCGCTGCGTGATGCTCGCCATTGCGTCGGCCTGCGACTTGCGCGCGATCTCGGCGAGATCCTTCATATCTTCGAGCGCCTTCAGGCACGCGTTGCGCGCGACTTCGGTCTGCTTGCCGGGATCGGTGATGCCCGTCGTCGCGGCGGCCTGGATGTCCTGCATCGCGCGGCTCAGCATCTCGGTCTGCTTGCGGGCGACCGCCTGCATCGAGTCGTAGGCGGTCTTGTTCGCCTCGACGATCGCCTCGATGTCTTTCCGGCGCGACTCGATCAGCGCGGACATGTCGACGCCCGGCACCTTGAACTGTTCGAGCATTTTCGTCAGATCGCCAAAGGGATTCGTTTGATCAGCCATGACTGTCTCCAGGGGTTATGTACGTCGATCGCGACATTCGAGCAACGCTCATGCCGCACGGACGGGGCGCGAAGCCGGCATTGTGAACGCATCGCCGTCGGGCATCACTTTACCCTGACGGTGCAAGCCGTGGTCACAACGACGCGGGTTTTTGCCCGGGCAGCAGCGTGGGGGCCGCTGCGCTT
Source organism: Caballeronia choica (assembly GCF_001544535.1). Taxonomy (GTDB): domain Bacteria; phylum Pseudomonadota; class Gammaproteobacteria; order Burkholderiales; family Burkholderiaceae; genus Caballeronia; species Caballeronia choica. The sequence continues at coordinate 1,789 of NZ_FCON02000018.1, forward strand.
GCCTTTGGGGTGGGCTCTCGTATGGCGAGTGATGCGGCCCCTTGAGCGGGGTGGTGCCTGGAGTCAGGTGCCGCCCCTCTAATAGCTGCTCGGGTCCGGCGTAAGCATGACAGTCCGCTCGATCGCCATTTGCCGGAGCAACTGCTCGTGGTGCCCGAGCATCTCCTTGAGAAGATCGCCGATCGACAGCATACCGATCACCTCGCCGCCCTCCACCACTGGCAGATGCCGTATGCGCTTGTCCGTCATCAGCTCGATGCATTGGGGAACGGTCTGGTCCGGCGTCACGGACTGCACTTCGTCCGACATGACTTCGCGCACCGCCGTGTCCTTCGACGCCTTGCCGCTCAACACGATTTTTCGCGCGTAGTCGCGTTCGGAAAACACGCCGACGAGTCTTCGCCCGTCGAGGACGACGAGTGCGCCAACGTCCTTCTCCGCCATCACTTGCAACGCGGACAGCACCGACGCATCCGGCGCCACGGAATAGGCACCCGGCGCCTTGCCCGCGAGGATTTCGCGGAGTGTCTTGTAGCGCAGCGTTAGCTCCGGGCTATTGAACCTCTGCTTCATGATCGACTCCTCGGACACTGCGACGCGGGCTGCGGTGCGGATTCGTCGAATGGATTCGTCGAATGGATGGCGAGCCGCGCCGCCCTTACTGGACATTAGACCATCCCGTCAGCATTTCAATCGTGAGAACGCGTGTTGCAGTGCACACGTCGAGCGTCGCAGGCATCTTCATGCCAATATGACGAGCAGGCTTGCCGGCAAAGCACGGCATGCCGAATGCCGCGCGATGTCCGCCGTCGAATTTTTCAGCCGAATGCCATGCCAGTCTATGACTACGAGTGCGCCGAATGCGGTGCCTTCGAAGCAGTACGCCGTATCGCCGAACGCGATGATCCCGCCGTTTGTCCAGAGTGCGGAAGCACGGCGGCTCGCATCGTGATCGGAGCGCCGGCGCTTGGCGGGAATGCGTCAGGCGGCTCGGACGAGTCCGCCGGATCGTACGGCATGCGTCACCGCGGATCGTGCACGTGCTGCGGTTGAGCGATTGGAGAAAGCGCGCCAGGTTTCGGCGCGCGCTGCGGGGCCCGGCATGATGCGGACCCCGCGACGGCAACTTACACCGCCATCACCGTAACCGCCTTGGTGACGAGATAGGCGTCCATCGCTTCCGGACCGCCCTCCGAGCCATAGCCCGAATCCTTCACGCCGCCGAAGGGCATCTCCGCCGTCGGGGTCGCTGGCTGGTTGATCCACAGCATGCCGACTTCCATCTGCTGCGACAGCAGATGCACATTGCGGAACGACTTGGTGAACGCATAACCCGCAAGCCCGTAAGGCAGGCGATTGGATTCCGCGATCGCTTCTTCCAGCGTGTCGAAGCCACGAACAGCCGCGATCGGGCCGAACGGCTCGTTGTTGAACACGTCGGCTTCGAGCGATACGTTGGTCAGCACCGTCGGGGCGAAGAAGTTGCCCTCCGACCCGACCCGCTCACCGCCCGTCGCGACCGTCGCGCCCGTGGCACGAGCGTTTTCGAGCACCTTGTCCATCGCGGAGAGACGGCGCGCGTTGGCAAGCGGCCCGAGCGTCGTGCCCTCGGCGAGCCCGTCGCCGAGCTTCAGGCTTTCCGCATGCTTCACCAGCGCCTGCGCGAATTCATCGCGGATGCTGTTGTGCACGAGGAACCGCGTCGGCGAGATGCAGACCTGCCCCGCGTTGCGGAATTTCGCGACGCCGGCCGCCTTCACGGCCAGCGCGACGTCGGCGTCCTCGGCCACGATCACCGGCGCATGGCCGCCGAGTTCCATCGTCGCGCGCTTCATGTGCGCGCCCGCGAGCGCGGCCAGTTGCTTGCCGACCGGCGTCGAGCCGGTGAACGTCACCTTGCGGATGACCGGATGGGGGATCAGGTAGCCGGAAATCTCGGCGGGATCGCCGAACACGAGACCGACGGTTCCCGCCGGCACGCCGGCATCGACGAAGGCCTGCAACAGCGCCGCAGGCGACGCCGGGGTCTCTTCCGGCGCCTTCACGAGGAACGAGCAGCCGGATGCCAGCGCCGCGCTCAGCTTGCGCACGACCTGGTTGATCGGGAAATTCCACGGCGTGAAGGCCGCCACCGGGCCGACCGGCTCCTTGATGACCAGTTGTTGCGCCGACAGGTTGCGCGACGGCACGATCCGGCCGTACACGCGGCGCCCTTCGTCTGCGAACCATTCGATGATGTCGGCTGCGGAAAGCACTTCGACGCGCGCTTCCGCGAGCGGCTTGCCTTGCTCCTGCGTCATCAACCGGGCGATGGCGGGGGCGCGTTCGCGCACGAGGGAGGCGGCCTTGCGCATCGTCGTGGCGCGTTCGTTGGCCGGAATCTTGCGCCACGCTTCAAAGCCCTTTTGCGCTGCGGCGAGCGCGCGGTCCAGATCGGGAATGCCGGCGTGCGCGACCTTGCCGATGGGCTTTCCGGTCGCCGGATTCACGACGTCGAGCGTCTTGCCGCTCTGGGCGTCGCACCATTCGCCGTTGATCAGAAGACGCGTGTCTGTGTAGTCTGATGTAGCCATGCTGTGTTCCTTACAGTGGTTGTGCAATTGGCCGCGTCCGCCTGCGGCCAGGAAATACAGGGCAAACGACGATCTTATCCGATCGTGCGCAAACCTTCCCGGCCCGGCCAGGGACGCAAACGCGCATGCGCCGCTCGATCCGCCGTGTCACAGCGAGGCTTCGAGCATCGCCAGATAGTCGTCGCCGGATGCTTCGCGCGGGTTGGTCTTGTGGCTGTGGTCCTTGAGCGCACCCGCGACGATGCGCGGGAACATCTCGCGCGTCACGCCGAGTTCGGCAAGCCCGCGCGGAAGGCCGAGCCTCGCGGTCATCGCGCGGATCGCTGGACCGACTTCGTCAGCCGACGCGAGGCCCAGCGCCTGCGCGATCCGCTCGAGCTTGCCCTCCTCCAGCATCGACGGCGCCGCGCGGTTGAACGCGATCACGGCGGGCAGGAAGATCGCGTTGAGCGTGCCGTGATGCAGACGCGGATCGATGCCGCCGAGCGAATGGCTCAGGCTGTGCACGCAGCCGAGGCCCTTCTGGAACGCGAGCGCGCCTTGCATCGACGCGCTCATCATGTTCAGGCGCGCGGTGCGGTCGGCGCCGTCGCGGGTGGCGCGCTCGATGTGCCGCCACGCGCGCCAGAGACCGTCGAGCGCAATGCCGTCGGCGGGCGGATTGAACGCCGGCGCCATGAAGGTTTCGAGACAATGCGCGATGGCGTCCATGCCGGTCGCGGCCGTCATCAGCGGCGGCAGGCCGAGCGTCAGTTCGGGGTCGCAGATGGCGACCTTCGGCACGACGTAAGGCGAGATCACGCCGACCTTGCGGCCGTCGTCGAGAATCAGGATCGCGCCCCGGCCGACTTCGCTGCCGGTGCCGGCGGTCGTCGGGATCGCGATGACGGGCGCCGTCGCCGATGTGATGCGCGCTGCGCCGCCTTCGATCAGCGCGAAGCTTTGCAGCGGGCCTTCGTGCGTGGCGCACACGGCGACGCCCTTCGCGAGATCGATCGACGAACCGCCGCCGAGCGCGATCACGCCGTCGCATTCGTGCAAGCGGTACATCGCGACGGCGTCGCGCACGGCGTGCTCGTTCGGGTTCGGTGGCGTGCGGTCGAAGACTGGAACGGGCGCCGTGCTCGCGAGCGTCGCGAGCACGGTGTCGAGGATGCCTGCCGCGCGGATGCCCGCATCGGTCACGATCAGCGGCCGGCGAATGCCGATCCGTTCGCATTCGCCGGCGAGAAGCCGAACGGCGCCATGGTCGAACTGGATCTGCGTGATGTAGTTGATGAGGGACATGATGGTTGACGAAAAGTTATAGGACTCCGCGCTGCGATCCGGCGGATGAATGGCCGGTCGACTGGACCGACGCAATTTCACAGTATATTGTCCGCGACGGCGACGCGATATTGACAACATTTGATAGCGCTATAACTTTTCCTCAACCCGGAACCCGATGACGCCCACGCTCAACTCGATCATCTCCCGCCTGCACGTCAAGCAACTGCGTCTTCTGATCGCGCTCGGCGAGCATGGCTCGCTGCTCGGCGCCGCGAAGCAGCTTGCGTTGACGCAGCCTGGCGCGAGCAAGGCCCTGCACGAGATCGAAACGACGTTCGGCACGCCGCTTTTCGTGCGCACGAATCGCGGACTCGAACCCAACGCGGCGGGCCATTGCGTGATCCGCTACGCGCGGCTGATTCATACCGACCTCGCGCATCTGCGTGAGGAGATCGCGGGCATCATGCGGGGCCATGGTGGACGCGTTTCCGTCGGCGTCATCATGGGCGCGGTGCCGCTGCTCACGGATGCGATCACGGCGGTGATGGAGGAGCAGCCGGAGATGTCGGTTGAGATCGTCGAGGATACGAGCGCTACGCTGCTCGGTTTGATCGATGCGGGGCGGCTCGATCTCGCGGTTTGCCGCACGAGCGTGAGCCAGACGCCGTATCTCTACGACAGTGTGTTCGTGCAGGATGAAACACTTGCGGTCATCGCCAATCCGGCGCATCCGCTTGCTGCGCGACGCCGGTTGTCGCTGGCGGGGCTTGCTGATTACCGATGGGTGGTCTATCGCGCGAACATGCCGATGCGGGTTTTGCTCGAACGCGAGTTCCACGACGCCGGTTTGCGGTTTCCTGCACACTTGCTGGAGACGACATCGGCGTTTGCTACTGTGTCGTTGCTGCAGAAGAATGCTTCGCTCGTCGCGCTCGTATCGATCGATGTTGCACGGTTTTGTACCGAGCACGGAATGGCGTGCATGTTGCCGTTGCAGTTGGCTTCGCGAAGTGAGCCTTATGAACTGGTTACGCGGCGGGATGCGCCATTGTCGGTGGGGGCGCGTATGTTGATGAATGCGATTGTGGGTGGATAGTCAACGCCTCGGATAAGCCGTAACGTCCCCCTCTACAGAAGCGCTCACCCTTTCCCCCACCCGCGGACTCAGATACCCCGCCACGCGCGTCAGCACGACGCCGTTGCTCTTCGTCAGCCGCAGCCTGACGCTGGCATCGTGCCCATAGAACGTCACGCTCTCGACGATCGCCTCGAACCCGCCCTCGACATTCGTCCCCACCTGCGAGATGCGGATCTGCTCGGGCCGGATCATGACATCGACGGGACCGGCGTTCATCGGCCGGCCGAGCGTCAAACGGCCCATGTCGCATTCCACCGCGTCATCGCACACGATGCCCGGCAATAGCACTGCGTCGCCGATGAACGTCGCGAGTTCGGGCGTCGCCGGCCTGCGGTAAAGCGCTTCCGGCGTGTCCGTCTGCACCAGCCGGCCATTCGACAACACCGCCACCTCCCGCCCGAGCGACAACGCTTCCGACTGGTCATGCGTCACGAGCACAGCCGTCGCGCCCGTGGCCGCAAGCGCGTTCGTCACGGCTTCGCGGGTCTCGATGCGCAAGGCGGCATCCAGCGACGAAAACGGCTCGTCGAGCATCACGAGCGACGGCGCGGGCGCGAGCGCACGCGCCAGCGCCACGCGCTGCTGCTGGCCGCCCGAGAGTGCCTGTGGCGCGCGATCGCCATAAGAGGAAGGCAAGCCGACCAGTTCAAGCAGCTCATCCACGCGATACCGCGCGCGACGCTGGCCGCGCGGCAGCCCGAACACGATGTTCTGGGCCACCGAGAGATGCGGAAACACCGCGCCCTCCTGCGGCACATACCCGATGCGCCGCGCTTCCGAAGGCACATGCAGACCATCGCCCGCGACGCGCCGTCCGTCGATATCGACCGTGCCGCCATCCGCGCGCTCGAAGCCGCACAGCACGCGCAGGAGCGTCGTCTTGCCACTGCCCGACGGACCGAGCAGCGCGAGCAGCGTGCCGCGTTCCACCGACAGGTCGATGCCATGCAGCACCGCATGACCGTCGAACGATTTCGTGAGACCGCTGATGCGAAGCTCGCTCATGCCGATGCGCTCCGTCCCAGCACGGCGGACTTGCCGAGCAGCGCGAACAGCAGCCCCGACGCACCCAGCGATACGCCGACCAGCAGCGCCGCATAAGGCGCGGCGGCGGCGAAGGCGAGCGTCGACGTGTCGCTCCAGACTTGCGTCGCGAGCGTGCGCGTGCCGATCGGCGAGAGCAGCAAGGTCGAGTTGAGTTCGGTGACCACCGAGATGAAGACCATCGTCGCGGCCGCGCCGAAGCCGGGGCCCGCGAGCGGCAACACCACGCGCCGCGCGGTCTCGCCCCAGCCGAGACCGAGCGAGCGGGCGGTTTCCTCGAGTCGCGGCTGCGCCTGCGTGAGCGCCGCGCGCACGCTGACGAGCGCGAGCGGCATGAACAGAATCGCATACGCAACGACGAGCAGCGCCGCGCTCTGATACAGCGGGCGCAGCGCATGCACCGCCAGCGAGACGATCGCGAGCGCGACGACGAGACTCGGCAACCCTTGCGCGAGAAACACGATGCGCTCGAAGACGGTCGCCGCGCGGCTCGGAAAGCGCACGAGCAGGAACGCGAGCGGCACGCACAGCAGCGTCGTCACCAGGGCGGCGGCAAGCCCGTAGCCGAGCGAGGCGAGGGTCGAACTCGCCAGCAACGCCGGCGAGACCTCGGCGGGCGTCACGGCAGCCGCACGGCTTTGCGTGAGCCAGTAGCCGATCATGCCGAGCGGCACGCCGAGCGTCACGATGGCGAGCGCGGCAAAGCCCGCCACGACGAGCCAGCGCCACGCGCCAAGGTCGTAACGCAGCGCGGCGCGACGCGTGCCGCGATCGAGGCGTTCATAGCGCGTCGCGCCGCGCACGCGCATTTCGAAGGCGAGGCAGACGAGGCACATCGCGATCAGGATGCATGCGAGCACGGACGCGCCGCTGCCGTCGAAACTCGTGCGGTATTCCGCGTAGATCTGCGTGGTGAAGGTGCGAAAGCGCAGCAGCGTGAACGCGCCGAATTCCGACAGCACGCCAAGCGCGACGAGCAGCATCCCGCCGAACAGCGACGGCCGCAATTGCGGCAGCACGACGCGCAAGAACACTTCGATGCGTCCGCAGCCGAGCGAACGGGCGCATTCTTCGAGCGCCGGGTCCATGCCGCGCAAGGCGGCCGCGACCGGCAGATAGACGAGCGGAAAGTAGGCGGTCGTGATGACGAGGAGCGCGCCCGCGAAGTCCTGCAAGTCGAGACTCAGCGACACCCACGCGTAGCTCGTGATGAAGGCCGGCATCGCAAGCGGCGCGACCGTCAGCGCCGACCACAGGCCGCGTCCCGGCAGGCGCGTGCGCTCGACGAACCACGCGGTCGCGGTGCCGATCACGGCCGAAGCCAGCGTCGCGCCGACGGTGATCATCAGCGTATTGACGAGCAGTTCGCCGACGAGCGGCCTGAAGATCAGCTCGAACGTATCGTCCCAGCCGAAGGTCGCGGCACGATACAGCGTGAAGGCGAGCGGCATCAGCACCAGCAACGCACAGACCGCCGCCGCCGCGAACAGGCCACGTGGCGCGCGCTTCCGGCCGCGCGCCGCGCGCGGGGCAGGAAGCGGCACGGCGGCCTTCACGACTTCACTCATTACAGCAGGCCGGCCTGGCGCATCAGCTTCGCGGCCTTGCTGTCGTCGCCGAGTTGTTCGATGGTGAGCGCGGGCGGGCTCAACTGGTCGAACGGCCTGAGCAGCGGATCGGGCGCGACGCCCGCACGCAGCGGATACTCGAAGCCGATGTGGCTCTTCGCCATCAGGTCCTGCGCGCGCGCGCTCACGAGATACGCGAGAAAGCGCTGGCCGGCTTCCTGGTTCTGGCTCGACTTGAGCACCGCCGCACCCGACACGTTCACCAGCGCGCCGACATCGCCGTGGCCGAAGTGATAGATCGCGCTGCGGGTCGCGCTGTCGCCGAGCTGCACGTGCAGGCGCGCCCAGTAGTAGTTGTTCACGACGCCCGTCGCCACGCCGCCGCGATTCACGGCCGCGACCACGCCTTCGTCGTCGTCGAAGATCTGCGCGTTGGTCTTGAGGCCCTTGAGCCATTGCAGCGCGCCGTCTTCGCCTTTCATCGCGATCACGGCGCTGACCACCGGCAGGAAGTCGCCGTCGCTCGGCGCGATGCCGACCTTGCCTTTCCACTCGGGCTTCGCAAGATCCATCAGCGATGCGGGCAATTGCGCGGCGTCGATCTTCTTCGTGTTGTACACGAGCACGTTCTCGCGCGCGACGACACCCACCCAGGTGCCCTGCGGCGCGTTGTAGCGCGCGGGGATCGCGGCGAGCGTCGCGGCGTCGGTCTTCGCGAGCAGGCCCTTTTCATCGAGCAGCATCAGCTCGGGCGAGTTCTCGGTGAAGTAGACATCGGCGGGCGTGGCCGTTCCTTCCGCGACGAGCTGCGCCGCGAGCGCCGGGCCTTCGCCATTGCGCACCTTCACCGAGATGCCGCTTTGCTTCTCGAAGTCCTTCGCCAGCATGTCGACGACCTGCTCGTGCTGCGCGTTGTACAGCGTGAGTGACGCGGCGTTCGAGTCGAACGGGAGCGCGGCGGCAGCCGCAAGCAGCGCAACGCTGCACAGCTTTGCGCCGAGGGTGGACTTGGTTTTCATGGTGGTTCGTCTCTTGGGTCTCGTTGAAGCCGCGGGTCGAAGCGGGTTGAAGTTGTTGTCTTGCGTGCTAGGTTCCGAACAACCCCGCCCCGATGAACGACCCCTGCCGCACGCCCGGCGGGCACGCAAACACCGCGCTGCCCACATGCGTCGTGAACTGGTTCATCAGGTCGAACTTCGCGAGCTTTTCGTTGATCGGAATGAAGCCGCTGCGCGGGTCGCTCTGATGCGCGATGAAGATGAGCCCCGCGTTGTATTCCGTCTCCTGCCGCCACGGCGGCCACCGCTCGATGTAGAAGTCGGTGCCGTCGTTGTACGAATACGAGCGGCGCAGGATTTGCGCGCCCTTGTTCGACGCCTGGTTCGACAGCCGCACATGCGAGTTCTCGGGAATCAGCGGATTGCCGTCGTGATCGAGCGAATCGAGATCGACCGGATCGAATTCCCTCTTCTTGCCAAGCGGCGCGCCGCTGTATTTCTCGCGGCCGAACACCTGTTCCTGGAAGCCAAGCTCCATCTGGTCCCAGTGTTCGAGCGTAATGCGGACCTTCCGCACCACCGTGTACGTGCCGCCCTGCATCCATGGTGCATCGGCGACGCTCGCCCAGACGAACTCCTTCATCTTCGAAGCGTCTGCTGTCGGCGGGTTGTTCGTGCCGTCCTTGAAGCCCATCAGGTTGCGCGGCGTTTCATCGCGCGCGCCGGCGAGGAAGCCCGCCTGGCCCCAGCGCATCTGCACGGCGCCGTAGCCCATGCGCGCAAGCTGCCGCACGGCATGGAAGGCAACTTGCGCATCGTTCGCGCAGGCCTGGATCATCAGGTCGCCGCCGGTCTTTTGCGGGATCAGTTGATCGCCGTTGAAGCGCGGCAAGTCGACGAGCGCGGCCGGGCGCCGTTGCCCGAGGCCGTAGCGGTCCTTGCCGTCGCGCGTGAACAGGCCCGGGCCGAAGCCGAACGTGATGGTGAGGCCGGAGGTGCCGAGGCCGAGCACATCGGCGGAATCGGGCGCGACCTTGTCGTCGGCGGGGAGCGGCTTCGCCGTCTCGCCACGCGTCATGCGCGCCGCCGCGTCGGTCCATTCGCGCAACAGGGCGATGACGTCATCGCGTTTGTCGGTGACGAGATCGAGCGCGGCCACGTACGTGTGGCTCTGCTGCGGCGTGACGATGCCCGCCTGATGCTCGCCGAAGAACGGCTCGACCGCCCGTTGCGGATCGGCCGGCGCGCGGGCGAGTGCGGCCTGCGCGACATTGCTTGCGCCGAGCGCGGCGCCCGCGGCCACACCCGCTTTCAAGAAGCGGCGCCGCGGTGGATCCTGATCGTATGTCATGACTTTCTGCTTCGCCAAACTTACTTCGCCAATACCAGTGCGTTGACGTCATCCTCTACGTAGTAGAAGCCGTCGCCTTCGGGTGTCATCGCGAGGCCGAACAGGTCGCCGTTGCCGGGCGGCGTCTGCGCCTTGTCGGTATCGATCCAGCGCGCGTAGATCTGCTTGCCCGTCTCGGGATCGATCTCGACGATCTGGCCGTTGAGCGCATTCGTCACGAGCAGGTGGCCGTTGGGCGCGACGATCATCGCGAGCGGCCGGTGCAGCAAGCCCTCGGCCGTGAGTTGCCGGCCGACGCCCGCGCTGGTGTCGCGCGTCAGCGGATCGTCGATGACATTGACGCGGTTGCCGATCGCATCCGAAACGAACAGCCGCTTGTTGTCCGCCGACAGCGCGAGCCCGGTCGGCCCGACGAGGAACACGCCCTTGTCGGCCTGCGCGCCGAAGCCGCTGCCGATCACCGTTTCCTGCTTGACGACGGGCGCCTTGCCCTGCGGGATGTCGAGTTCGAGGCGCAGCACGGTGGCCTGCTTGAAGACGGGCGGATTGCCGTCCGCGCCGCCCACGCCGAAGCCCGCCATGCTGATGAAGAGCGTCGCGTGATCGCCGTTGTCGACGACCGCCATGTTGCCCCACGGATCGTTGATGTTCGGACTGACGATCGTCGATGCCACCTTGCCTTGCGAATCGAGCACGATCAGGCAGCCGGCGCCCTTGGTGCCGGTCGTGCCGTCGTTGCTCGGCGTGCTGCCGATGATCACCCAGCCGGACTTGAGCATCGTCATCGCGGTCGAGAGGCCGATGCCGCCCGGACAGTCCTTCAGGTCGCGCGGCACGGTCGCGAAGACTGTCAACTCCTTCGTGTCCGGGTGATAGTTGACGATCGTGCTGCCGGTGCCCTGCAGGTTCGCCGAGTTATTGAAGTTGCCGACGAGCACGTCGTTCTTCTTCACGGTGCCCGCCGAGACGGGCGCGACGATCACCGCGTAGGGGTTCTGGTCGCCGTTGTCGGGCACGGTGTTGACGAGCGTCGCGTGGCGTTTGATCGTTTCGAGGAAGCCCTGGGGCTCGGCATGCGCGATGCCGGCAAGGGACAACGCGGCAACGGCGGCCAGCGACCCGGCGACGAGTGCGGCTCTGGCTTTGATCTGTTTCATGAAAGTGTCTCGGTGCGTGCGCACAAAGGGTCGCGGCTCAGAAGGTGATGTTGGTGCGCACGCCGATGACGAACGTGTTGCGCAGCGGTTGTGTCGGATCGGTCGGGTTCTGCCCGGCGCCGGCGTTGAAGGTGTACTGCATGTCGCCCTGGATGACCCACCATGGCGTCACCTGATACTGGTAGGTGGCTTCGAGCGCCGTTTCGCTCGTGCGCACGCCGTACGTGCCACCGGTGATCGCGCGGTTGTCGAGGTCGAGGTCGTGCGCGTGGCTGCCCACCTTGATGTACGCGAGCGCGAGGCCGACGCTGTCGTTGTCGCGCCCCGGGAACGGCGCCTTCATGACGACGCCCAGGTTCGCGCTCACGCTCACAAGGTTGCGGTCGCCCGGCGCGCCCATCACGCGCGCGAACACGCCGATGCTGCGCGGCTCGTCGGGATCGGGTCGCCAGACCATCTGGTCGGCGACCGCGTAGAAGCTGTAGTCGCCATGATGCGACTGCGGGATGCCGGTCGAAGTCGGGCTCGCGAGCGACATGCCGGTGTTGTCGAAGTGCAGGTCGTCGAAGCTGCCGCTGTTGTACCAGACGCCCAGCTTGTACGTGCCCGGCAGCCCGTTCGATGGCGCGCCCACGAGTTCACCCTCGGCGGGCTGGTTGATCGCGTACTGCAACTCGCCGATCCACAGCGCGCCGTTGTGCAGGTTGAAGTTGGTGCCGCTCTTGTTGTCGGGGTTGTTGCCGAGCGGATCGCCGTCGAACACACCCGCGAGCGCGGTCAGTGACGGCGTGATCTGCCCGCGCACGCGCACGCCGAGCGCGGACAACGGATACGCGGGACCGCCCGACGGCATGTCGTACGACGGCAATCCCGGCCAGCCGAACATCGTGTTGATGAAGGTCGCGGAGTACTGGCTGACCATGAACTCCTGGTCGATGCTCTGTTGCCCGACCTTCACGTCGACGCGCTTGTCGAGGAACGACTGTTGATACCAGAGTTCCCAGAGACGCGTGGAAGCGTCCGCCTCGATGCCGCTCGCCGTGTTCAGCGTGCCGAGATTGTGTTCGCTCAGGTTGCGTCCGTGGATCTGCAGCATGCTCACGTTGAACGAGCCGCCGGGCAGGCTGAACGCCTTTTGCGTATCGACACCGAGTGTGATCGTCGTGAGGCCGTCGTAGGTGCCGCCCGTTTTCAAACCGCCGCGCAAGTTGGCCAGATACTCGGACGTCTCGGTCGCCTGCAGCGTCACACCGTATTTGCCGAGCCACGGGCGCAAGCCGCCCATGTCGCCGAGCAGCGTCGAGCGCGTCCAGACGCCCGTCCATTGGCCCGCCTGCTGCGCCTGGATGTTCAGATCGGCCTCGGGAGCATCGGAAGGCGTCGCGTCCGGGTTCGCTGCCGCGGCAAATGCCGTCGAGGAAGCCAGCGCCAGGCAGGCAAGGCTTGCATTGACCCGCGCGCGCCGGCGTGATTTGCGTGTCAGTGGCTCGCGCGTCTTCGAACTCCTTTGCATTCCGCGAAAAGAGAAATGAACGGGCTTCATTGGAATCCTTTTGTTTTGCACCGACATCGCCGAACGAAATCCACGGTCCTGGACGAACTTCGCGTTGGGCTCAGTGAGAAATGAGTCAGAAGAACATTGGCGATGATCGTAGCGGGCATGAAATCGTGCGTCAATCTAAATGCGAACGATTCTCATTAGAATTACTCGAGGGTATCGACGTGATTACGGAATCCTGAACGAACTGGAAATTTGAACCGGGATTTACATCCGGCCGGAAAGGCTGATGAAAGAGTCGCGTGGCGTGAATGATTTCGTCTGGAGGATGAAGCGAAACGCCTCTTATCGCGCGTTGGCGGTCGGGTTAGCTTGCCGTCCGTATGGGGCGAGCCGGACCGCAGCTAGCGGTTGCGGAAACTCGTGCGGTAATCGTTCGGCGACACGCCGAGCCTTCGCATGAAGACGATCCGCATGCGATCTGCCGTCCCGAAGCCGCAGTCGTAGGCGACGGTTTTCATCGGCGCGTCGCTGCTTTCAAGCGCATTGCGCGCCGCGTCGACGCGCGCGCGTTCGACGAACTCATGCGGCGTCATGTCCGCGAGCTGGACGAACGAGCGCGCGAAGTTGCGCGCGCTCATGCCGGCCACCTGGGCGAGCTTGTCGACGGTCAGCGTCTCGCCGATGTGCTCCATCACGTAGGCCTGCACTTTTGCGACCGGCGACGTTTCGTCGGCCGGGGCGCTGAGGTAGGGGCTGAATTGCGACTGCCCGCCGCGCCGCTGCGCAAACACGACGAGCCGCTTCGCCACCGCGAGCGACACCCGCGCGCCGTGATCTTCCGCGACGAGCGCGAGCGCCACGTCGATACCCGCCGTCACGCCCGCCGACGTCACGAGTCGTCCGTCGCGGATATGGATGCGGTCGAGTTCCACCTTCGCGCGCGGAAACTGCTGCGCGAGTTGCGACGCGTTCTGCCAATGCGTCGTGACGTGCCGTTCGTCGATGAGGCCCGCATGGCCCAGCGCAAAAGCGCCCGTGCAAATCGAGCCGTAACGATCGCAATGAGCGGCCACGTCCGCGAGCCAGCGCATGAGGCGCGGGTCGGGCGCTTCCAGCGGCAAGCGAGGGCCGCCCGCGACGAGCGCCGTGTCGAAGTGCTCGCGCGCGTCGTCGCAACTGAGGTCGGCGAAGAGCCGCGTGCCGTTCGACGTGCGCACCGCGCCGGCGTCTGGCGCCACGAGCGTGATCGCGTATGCATCCTTCGTGGCGATGAAGGCGTTGGCCTCGGCGAATACGTCGACGGGACCCGCGACATCGAGCGCCTGCACGCCGGGAAAGATCGCAATGGCGACGGTTCGCATCGGTGAGGTTCGAAGGTGGAAGGAAGGTCGCGCATGGCTCGCGGCCTGTTGGCAGAAGACGCCGTGCGCTTGGCAGAGATCGACGCATCGCCGGCATTGTTCGACGCAGCACGCGCATTCACACTGCCTGCATCGGCTCGAAACGCCCGGCGATTGTAGCAAGGGCATGCATTGCAGGCTCGCCGACACCCTTCCATGCACCACGCGGAGATACATCATGAGCGAAACCATTGCGGGCATCCGCATTCCCGACAGCAAGATGGCGCGCGACGCAACGCAACTCGTGCGCGACACCGAAACCCACCTGCTTTATCACCACTCGCGCCGCGTGTTCCTGTTCGGCGCGCTGGCCGGCGAACGCAAGCAATTGAAGTACGACGCCGAGTTGCTCTACATCGGCGCGATGTTCCATGACATGGGCCTCACGGACGCCTATAGCAGCGCGAACGATCGCTTCGAAGTGGACGGTGCGAACGCGGCGCGCAATTTCCTCGTGCAATACGGGATCGGGGAAAGCGAGATCGAACAGGTGTGGGATGCGATCGCCCTGCATACGACGCCGGGTATCCCGCAATACAAGAAGCCGGTGGTGGCGCTCGTGACGGCAGGCGTCGAGATGGACGTGCTCGGCCTCGCCTACGACGAGTTCACGGACGACCAGCGCAAGCTCGTGGTGGCCGCGCATCCGCGTGGCGAGCGCTTCAAGGAAGGCATCATCGATGCGTTCACGAAAGGCACGATCAAGAAGCCGGAGACCACGTTCGGCAACGTCAAGGCTGACGTGCTCGCGTTGAAAGATCCGGACTACAAGCGGCTCAACTTCTGCAGCATCATCCTTGGTTCGGCATGGAACGATACCAACCATGACTTCGCGACGTGCCGCAATCCGGCGCATGCGCATGGTTGAATGGAGGCGGCGGCCCCGTAACGGCCGCCGCGTTCGAACGCGCGGGTCAACGCACGAGACACGGGCGCTTGTTGTCGAACTTCCAGTTCGGAATCAGGTACTGCATCGCGACGCCATCGTCGCGTGCGCCGAGTCCGTGTTGCTGATACAGCGCATGCGCCTTCTCGAGTTCGTCCATGTCGAGTTCGATGCCGAGCCCTGACTTCGCCGGTACTTTCACCTTGCCGCCCACGATTTGCAGCGGATCGCGCGTGAGACGCTGGCCGTCCTGCCAGATCCAGTGCGTGTCGATTGCGGTGATCTTGCCGGGTGCGGCCGCCGCAACATGCGTGAACATCGCGAGCGAGATGTCGAAGTGATTGTTCGAATGCGAGCCCCACGTCAGGCCCCAGTCGTTGCACATCTGCGCGACGCGCACCGAGCCCTGCATCGTCCAGAAGTGCGGGTCGGCGAGGGGGATGTCGACCGATTGCAACTGGATCGCGTGACCCATCTGGCGCCAGTCGGTGGCGATCATGTTGGTCGCGGTCGGCAGGCCGGTCGCGCGGCGGAATTCGGCCATCACTTCGCGACCCGAGTAACCGTTCTCGGCACCGCACGGATCTTCGGCGTAAGCGAGCACGTCGTGTTTGTCACGGCAAAGACGCACCGCTTCCGCAAGCGACCACGCGCCGTTCGGATCGAGCGTCACGCGCGCGTTCGGGAAGCGCTCGGCGAGTGCCGTCACCGCTTCGATTTCAGCGTCGCCGGGAAGCACGCCGCCCTTCAGCTTGAAGTCGTTGAAGCCATAGCGCGCCTGCGCCGCTTCAGCCAGGCGCACGACCGCCTCGGGCGTCATCGCTTCCTCGGTGCGCACGCGCTCCCAGTCGTCGCGGCCTTCCGCGCCGCTCGCATACGGCAGGTCGGTCTTGTTGCGGTCGCCGATGTAGAACAGGTAGCCGAGCATCTCGACTTCGTCGCGTTGCTGCCCTTCGCCAAGAAGCGCCGCGACTGGCACGCCGAGATGCTGGCCGAGCAAGTCCAGCAGCGCGGCTTCCAGCGCGGTGACGGCGTGGATGGTCGTGCGCAGGTCGAAGGTCTGCAAGCCGCGGCCACCTGCGTCGCGGTCGGCGAATTGCGTGCGCGCCTTGTTGAGCATCGCCTGCAAGTTGCCGATCGACTGGCCGACCACGAGCGGCCGCGCATCGTCGATCGTCTTGCGGATCGCTTCGCCGCCCGGCACTTCGCCGACGCCCGTGTGGCCGGCGCTGTCCTTCAGGATCACGATGTTGCGCGTGAAGAACGGGCCGTGCGCGCCGCTCAGGTTCATCAGCATGCTGTCGCGGCCGGCGACCGGAACGACGCGCAGTTCAGTGACGGTCGGCGTGGCGTTCGATTGAATCGAGTTCGTGGACATGAGAGCGGTACCCGGTAAGTTGGATGGGAATTCGTGTCTGTGTGCGTGGCTTATGCAGTGCGTGGCGCTTACGGCCGCGACCGGGCGACGATTTCAACCCAGTTCGCGCCCCGCCCTCCTTCGCAACGTGAAAGCAGCGAAAGCGCGCCAGAGTCGGCGTCGATGGCATACACGGCGACATGCGACGACTTTTCCCCGCACGCGACCAGCAAGCGGCCGGCCGGGTCGATCTTGAATCCGCGAGGCTGTGTTTCAGTTTCGACGAAGCTCGCGTAATCGAGCGAGCCGTCGGCCTGAACCCGATAGGCAATCAGGCGGCTCGACGTGCGCTCGGATACGTAGACGAAGCGGCCATCCGGCGTGATCTGGATGTCGGCGGCCCAGACGAGCGAGGCGAGCGTCTTCGGGTCGACTGGAGCGGCGCCGCGAATCCGGCCGTCGTCGAGGTGGGCGAGCGCCGGGCAGCGCGCCGAGATTTTCGGTGCGCCGAGCCGGCCCGTTGCGCTATCCCTTGCAATCGCGGCGATCGTCGCCCGGAACTCGCTCACGACATAGAGCGTTTTTTCGTCCGGCGAGAAGCGCAGGTGTCGTGGCCCGAATCCGCGTTCGAGTTCGATCTCGTTAATCGCGGCAAGCTCGCCGGTTGCGTCCGCTGTGGCCGTTGCGCCGGATCGCAATTCGTAGGCGAAGACGCGGTCCGATCCGAGCGACGAAACGTACGCAAACCGCCCATCGCTGGAAACGATCACAGCGTGGGCGTTCTCGATGCCATCGACGACTTGAAGCGGCGTGCCATCGGCGTTCGCGATGCGTTCGGCGTCATAGAGGCTCAGGCGATGTTCGCCGTATGACGCGCCGAGCAAATAACGGCCGGACGGGTCCGCCGACAAGTACGCGAGACTCGATGCAATCGGTGCGGCGCCGCGGCGCGAAAGGCTGCCGGCTTCCGCATCCACCGAATACGCGACGATGCCCGGCTGGGCGCCCCGGGTTGCGGCGTAAAGAGACCGCTTGTCCGCCGACAACGCCAGCGGCATGACAGCCTCGGCGGCAGCGTGCCGCGAAGTCGCTTCGATCCGTCCGCTCTCGGTGTCCAGATGAAAGACGGAGATGTCGCCGTCGAGCGCGTTCGATACGAATACGGCGCAGGAATCGGGCAGCGCTTGAATCATGATGAATGCTCCGTGGTGGTCGGTGAGCTTTGCGGTGGGTAGTTTGCGCCATCGAGGTCGCGCCCGGCGCAGCGTTTCTCCTGCTGCGCATGTGTTATGTTGTCTGACGACAGTCTACTTTTGTGTGCGTCAGAATCCAATAAGGTGTTTACCCTTCCCTTTAGCAAAGCCTTGTCTGATCGGCCTAAGACGGAATTGTGACGTCTCTTGGGCGGATTCGACCACTCAGATCAGGACATCAGATGACTAGACGGTCGGGCATTCGGGAACGGTCGCCCGTGTCTACGAGATACAGGTTAGTAGTTATATGATGTCTGATCAAAAATTCTGCCGGTTTTTACCTCAATCCATGCAAAAAACCCGCATCGGGTCATTACCTCTTGTGCAACCGTCAACCCATGTTATACGATGACTGATATTGTTATGGATGACCCATTCTGGAGACGAGATGCAAATTACCGGCGAAATGCTCATCGGCCGCTCGGCCGTGCGCGGCAGCGAAAAACCCCTGCGGGCGTTCAATCCCTCCCTCGGCGAAGACATTGCTGCTCCGGTATTCGGCAGCGGCACGGCTGAAAACGTCGCGGCGGCCTGCGAACTGGCACGCCACGCATTCGACGAATTCCGCAACCTGCCGCTGACTGTCCGCGCCGAATTCCTGGAACGCATCGCCGCCGGCATCACCAACTTGGGCGACGCGCTGATTCAACGCGCGCAGGAAGAGTCCGGACTGCCCAAGGCGCGCCTCGAAGGCGAACGCGGCCGCACGACCGGCCAGCTCAAGCTCTTCGCCGAAGTCGTCCGCGCGGGCCAGTGGCTCGCGGCGACGCTCGATTCGCCGCTGCCGGAACGCAAGCCCCTGCCGCGCTCGGACCTGCGGATGCAGAAAATCGCCATCGGGCCGGTGGCGGTGTTCGGCGCCAGCAATTTCCCGCTCGCGTTTTCCGTGGCGGGCGGCGATACCGCGGCGGCGTTCGCGGCGGGTTGCCCCGTGGTCGTGAAAGCGCACAGCGCGCACCTCGGGACCTCCGAGATGGTCGGCCGCGTGATCCAGCAGGCCGCGAAAGACCTGAACCTGCCCGAAGGCGTGTTCTCGATGATCGTCGGCGCGGGCCGGACCGTCGGCGAGGCGCTCGTCGCGCACCCGGCCATCAAGGCAGTCGGCTTCACCGGTTCGCGGGCCGGCGGCACGTCGCTGATGCAGGTCGCAGCTCGCCGCCCCGAGCCGATCCCCGTCTACGCCGAAATGAGCAGCATCAACCCGGTCTTCCTGTTGCCGTCGGCAGTGGCTGCGCGCGGTGCCGCCATCGCCCAGGGTTTCGTCGATTCGCTCGTGCTCGGCGCCGGCCAGTTCTGCACCAATCCCGGTCTCGCGATCGGCGTCGACGGGCCAGAGTTGACGAAGTTCATCGATGCGGCGTCGGCAGCGTTGAGCGCAAAGCCTGCGCAGACGATGCTCACGTCGGGCATCCACGCGGCGTATCAGCAGGGCGAGGCGCGACTGGCGAGCACCGAAGGCGTCAGCGAGATTGCGCACGGTCAGGCCGCCAGCGGCCCGACGCAGGCCTGCGCCGCGCTCTTCGTCACCGACGCGCAGACCTTCCTGACGCAGACGGAACTCGAAGACGAGGTTTTCGGCCCGGCATCGACCATCGTGCGTTGCAAGGATGAAAAGGAACTGGCGGCGGTCGCCGAGCACTTCGTCGGGCAACTCACGGCGACGATCCAGATGGATCGCGACGACGTCCCGACCGCGAAGAAGCTCGTGCCGATTCTCGAGCGCAAGGCTGGCCGGATTCTGGTCAATGGCTTCCCGACCGGCGTCGAGGTATCACATGCGATGGTGCATGGCGGGCCGTTCCCCGCGACGTCCGACAGCCGCGTCACGTCGGTCGGAACGACGTCGATCGAGCGTTTCCTGCGCCCGGTCTGTTATCAGGATTTCCCCGCCGAGTTGTTGCCGGAAGCATTGTCCGATGCCAACCCGCTCGAACTGTGGCGTCGTCGCGATGGGCAGATCGTGAAGGCCTGAGCGTAAGTTGAAGGTTTGAAGCAGGGAAGAGAAAGCGGCCGCAAGGCCGCTTTCTCGTTTGAGGCCGCGACGTTTCCCGCGATGCGCGAGAAGCCACGTCACGCAGTCGTCAGACGCTGCTTGACTCGACGGATGGAGCAGTTACCATCGTAGTTGTCGGACAACCGAACAAGGTCAGTGAGCCGGCGTCCCGCAGGCTCGACGCCGCCTACGAAACGACACGACCCAACGCCGAAAACACCCAAGCAAAAATGAGCAGCCTTACCGACAAAGTGGTCGCCACGCTTTCCGAGGACATCGAACGCGGAATGCTCCGGCCGGGCGACCGGATCCCGACGGAAGTCGCCTTGATGAAGCAACTGTCGGTGAGCCGTTCCGTCGTGCGCGAGGCGATCTCGCGCTTGCAGGCGGCCCATGTCGTCGAAACGCGCCACGGCATCGGCACCTTCATCCTGCCGCAGCAGGACAAGGAAGACGCCGTGCGCCTGCCGGACGCGGACCTTTCCAGCATGATCGACGTCATGGCGATCATCGAGTTTCGCATCGACCTCGAAGCAGCGGCGGCGGCACTCGCCGCAGTCCGGCGCACCGACCAACACCTGAAGCAGATTGCGGCGGCGCTCGCTCGTTTCGAAGCCGAGCTCGCCCATGGAAGCACCAATGTCGTGGCGCACGATGTCGAATTTCACTTGCAGATTGCGCGTGCAAGCGGCAACCGTTACTTCTTCGACGTGCTCAGCCAGATGGGCCGCGGCGTGAGTCCACGCACGCGGCTCGGCAAGGCCGAACTTGCCGAGCTCGACCAGATCGAACGCCTGCGCAACGTGCTCAGCGAGCATCAGATGATCTATCAGGCCATCGTGCGCCAGGACGCCGACGACGCGCGCGCCGCCATGCGCATGCATCTGAGCAACAGTCGCGAGCGGCTTCGGCGGGCGCACGAGTCGACGGCAAGCTAGGCCCGACCTGACCCGGTCAGAGGCCTATGCGTTGAACGGCACCCTCACTTCTGGTGGTCCTGCGAAGCTTCTTCGGGACTCTTCTCGTGCGGCTTCACCGTCGAGCGGATCACCATGATCTTGTTGAGCAGGTCGAACCAGAACGGCGCGCCAAACGACAGCCCGAATGCGGTCACCAGCCAACCGAGAATCGTGCTGAGCGAGTTCGGGATATTGTGTCTGTCGAAGAACTCGTCTCTTCTGAGCGGTGTCCAGCCGATCGGCAAGTTCAGGTCGATCACGCGGTGGATGGCTTCGGACACGCGCAAGTCGGTGGCTCTTATGGCGGCTTCCGTGTCGTTCAGGCCCGACGCCGCTGTTGCACCGCTGGCGGCTGCCGCGCTGTCCGAAGCTTGCGCGGGCGCGGCGTCGGATGCGGCCGTACCGGGCTGGCGGGTCAACACGGGTTGCGGGATTTTGCCTGCGTTATAAGCCTCCTCCACCGTCTGCGCGAGATGCTGGCGCGCCCCGGTGTCGGCGGCCAGAAACTTCGCCAGATAGATCGTATCGACGTTCATTCCCACCGCGAGCGCCAGTCCCAACCAGAAGAGGATGTGCTGGGTCTCGCGCTTGTACCAGCCCGACACGCGATCCATTGCGGCGTCGTACCACTTCTGGATGGCGTCGATGGCCTTTTCATCGTTGTCCGCGGCAGCGCTCAACGCCGCCAGGATGCCGGTGGCCAGGTCGTCGGTGCGTCCGCTGAGCGCCTGGCGAACGCGCGCGACAAGCGTAGCCGACGGCGGATTCTGCAGCGCCGGATTCGGACCCGGTGCTTGCGCTCCGGGCAATTTCCCCGCTGCGGCGAGGTCGAGTAGTGCCAACGCGAAAGTGCGCGCCGGAATATAGGAAGGCAGGTTCGTGTGGACGCGAAGACTTTTAACGACGTTCCAAATCCACTTGAACCCGTTGTTCCCCGTAAAACCCGCCGCGTCCGCTTCGTACTTCCCGCCGTCGTAAAGCGCCTTGATGAGCGGATGCTCGTAAAGGCTCTTTGCGTGGGTGTCGGTCAGCATCTCCTGGATCGCGTGCGCGAGGAACGCCGAGCGCGTCTTCAGGCGCGCCTCGATCGCCTCGCGAATCGCCGAGACGACGAGGCTGAGCAAGAGAAACAGAAACACCATCCCGAGCACGAGATCGAATGTGGCGGAACCGAGCATCACGTCCTCCGAACAGAACCGGCTTCTCGACGGCTACCGCACGCCATGATCGTCGCCGTCGTTCCCCGGCAAGAACGGCGCGACGGTATTGACGGCCAGGCGCAAGTGCAGACCGGGCGCGGGCGATGTGCCTTTCGACGAACGCCGCTGTCATGCGACGAAACGGCGTGAAGACATGGCCCGTCTATCGAACTGCCCCGATCGATGCGTGAATCCAATCTAGGCGTTGCGTTTCCCTTCCGCAAGACAGGCATCCGGCAAATAAAGACAGAACAACGAAGGCATCAAAACAGAAAGCCACGGCATGGCGAGTCGGCACGCCGATGCCCGACATCAGGCCGAATGCTCTCCAGCGCCCGCCTTCACTGGCGCAGATCGCGGAAAAACTTCCCGCCCGCACTTCGAAGGAAAACGATTAACTCGGCGAAGTCAAGTCCGTGTCATCCACCCCACACACCATGCCCACCGTGGATTTCCCTAATTCCCCGCGCTAGCGAACTTGCGGCAAACTCCCCTCCATAGAAAAACGTTTTCCCTTCAGGCCGACGCATCGTACAGCAAGCCTTTGCCACGCGACCGTGTCACAGCCCCCGGCGCTCGTCGCCATCCACGACCAGAAAGCGCGGCGCGACGAGCGACGCCGCACATCGGAGAACATTCATGCAATCTGCAGTCGTCGGCGTCGTGCGCGCCGCCAGCCGCTACCGCTGGACGGTCTGCGCGCTGCTTTTCTTCGCGACCGTGATCAACTACATGGACCGGCAGATCCTCGGTCTGCTCGCGCCCGTGCTCCAGCACGACATCGGCTGGTCGCAGGTGCAGTACGGCCGCATCGTGATTGCATTCTCGGCGTTCTACGCCATCGGTCTCCTGGGCTTCGGCCGCATCGTCGACTGGCTCGGCACGCGCGTGTCGTACGCGCTCGCGATGCTGATCTGGAGCGTCGCCGCAATGCTGCACGCGATGGTCGGCTCGGTGGCCGGCTTCGCGGTCGTCCGCGCGCTGCTCGGCATCGGCGAAGGCGGCAACTTCCCCGCCGCGATCAAGACCACCGCCGAATGGTTCCCGCGCCGCGAGCGTGCGCTCGCGACCGGCATCTTCAACTCCGGCGCCAACATCGGCGCGGTGTTCGCGCCTGCGATCATTCCGCCGATCGCGCTGGCGTTCGGCTGGCGCGCGGCATTCGTGATCATCGGCGCGATCGGGATTGTCTGGCTGGCCGTGTGGTTCGCGATCTACCGCTCCCGCGATCCGCGTTCCCTCGACGACGACCTCGGCGAAGCACAGGACGAAGTCGAAGCGCTCGACGCCGCCAACGTGAATGCACGCGCGCCGGGTTGGGGTGTGCTGATCAGAAAGCGCCAGACGTGGGCGTTCCTGATCGGCAAGTTCCTGACCGATCCGGTCTGGTGGTTCTATCTGTTCTGGCTGCCGAAGTGGCTCAACGAGTCGCGCGGCATGGACATGCAGCACATCGGCCTGCCGCTCGTCTGCATCTATGCGATGACGACGGTCGGCAGCATCGGCGGCGGCTGGCTCTCGTCAGCGCTGCTGCGAGCCGGCTGGAGCGTGAACGCCGCGCGCAAGACCGCGATGTTCATCTGCGCATGCCTGGTGTTGCCGATTGCGTTCGTTTCGTACGCCGACAACCTGTGGGTCGCGGTGGCGATCGTCGGGCTTGCGGCCGCAGCGCACCAGGGCTGGTCCGCGAATCTCTTCACCACCGCGTCCGACCTGTTTCCGAAGCGCGCGCTGGGTGCGGTGGTCGGCATCGGCGGGATGGCCGGCTCGATCGGCGGCGTCCTGTTCTCCGAAGTAATCGGCCAGGTGCTGCAACGTACCGGGCACTACTGGGTGCTGTTCGCCATCGGCGCCCTCGCCTACCTGCTCGCATTCGCGATCATGCACGTGCTGACGCCGCGCATGACGCCCGCGAAGCTGGACGCGTAACAAGGCGCGGCGTTGCGCGAGCCCGACGGCGAGCGCAGCGCCCGCTTCAACGGCAGGCGGCGGTCGATTCACGGACCATGAGGCGCGGGTCGAACATCGTATGCCCGATATCCGCATGACCCGCGAGCGCGTCGATGAGCTTTTGCATCGCAAGCTCGCCCATCTTCTCGCTCTGGATGTCAACCGTGGTCAGCGCGGGCGACGCGTACTCGCCGAACGGGACATTGTCGACGCCGGTCACCGACACGTCCTGCGGCAGCTTGAGGCCGAGCGACGCCGCCTCCTTCATGAAGCCGAGCGCGATCAGGTCGTTGTAGCACATCACCGCTTGCGGCCGGCGCGGGCCGAGCATCACGCGCGAGCACGCGTGCTCGCCGGCATGAGCGGTCGGCGCATGCGCGTCGTACACGTCGAGCGTGAGCCCGGCTTCCTCCAGGCACTCGCGTGCGCCGCGAATCCGCTCGTCGTTGATGCGCGCCTGCCCAAAACCGAGATAGGCGATCTGACGATGTCCGAGGTTCAGCAGGTGGCGCGCGAGCATGTAGGTCGCGAGCCGGTTGTCGATGCCGACGCTGGGGATCGGCAAGTGCTCGCTGCGTCGCATCAGCACGAGCGGCTTGCCGAGATCGAGCATCCAGTGCGACTCGTCGTCGGACATCCGTGAACTGACGATCAGGCCGTCGACGCGTTGCGCGAGCGCTTCGATCAGCGGGCGCTCGCGGGCCTGGTTTTCATCGGTGTCGACGAGCAGCAGCGTGTAGTCGTGCCGCAGCGCGACACGGTTGGCGCCCTTCACGACGTTCGTGAAGTGCGGATTGCTGATGTCGAGCACGGTCAGCCCGATGGTGCGCGTGCGGCCGGTGATCATCGACCGCGCAAGCGGGTTCGAGCGATAGCCGAGTTCTTCGATCGCCGCTTTCAGCTTCGCTTCGACCGGCGCCGAGAAACGCTGCGCGCCGTTCATGTACTTGGACACCGTGGCGACCGATACACCGGCTGCGGCGGCAACGTCGCGAATCGTCGGGGAATTTTTTTTCATTTGGAAGGTAACGTTTTTCTGTCCGTTAACGGATTGTCTCAGAAAACGCCAGTCGCTGGATGGGCGGTTTCGGATGGGGCCACCCGCGGTCCATACCCAGTCTGACAATTGACCCTGCGACACGCGTCCCGTTATAGTGTGGAAAACGTTTTCCTGATTTTCATCTTTCTGAGGAGATTTTATGAGCCAGCCATCTGCGGCGTCGCGCAAACCGTTCCGCCGCCTGCTGCTGACGGGCGCCGCCGGCAACCTGGGTCGCCAGTTGCGCCCCGCGCTCGCCGATTGGGCCGACTTCGTGCGCGTCAGCGATATCGCGGTGCTCGACGATGCGGCGCCGCACGAGGAAACGAACGCCGTCGATCTGGCGGACCGGCAAGCGGTGATGCACCTCGTCGAAGGCGTCGATGCGATCGTGCATCTCGGCGGCATTTCGGTCGACGCGCCGTTCGACGACCTGCTCGACGCGAATATCCTCGGCACCTACAACCTGTACGAAGCGGCCCGCAGGCATGGCGTGAAGCGCGTCGTGTTCGCGAGTTCGAATCACGCGATCGGCTTTCATCCGGTCACCGAAGTGCTCGACGCGGACGCGCCGCTGCGCCCGGACAGCCTGTACGGCGTGACGAAGTGCTTCGGCGAGTCGCTCTCGCGCTATTACTTCGACCGCTTCGGCATCGAGACGGTGTGCTTGCGGATCGGTTCGTCGTTCGAGGAGCCGAAGAATCCGCGCATGCTCGTCACGTTTCTGAGCTTCCGCGACTTCATCGAACTGGTGCGCTGTTCGCTTTTCACGAACGTCGTCGGCCACGCGATCGTCTACGGTGCGTCGGACAACCCGGTCAAGTGGTGGGACAACACGAAAGCCGGCTTCATCGGCTTCAATCCGCGCGACAGCTCGGTGCAGTTCACGGAACGCTTCCCGGTGGCCGCACCGAGCGCCACGCGCGACGATCCCGCGCAACGCTTCCAGGGCGGCCCCTTCGTGCTCGGCGAACCGATGGAACGCAATCGATGAGTTGTGCGGTGCCGGAGCCGGCGCGGCGTGCGTCCATCGGGCGCGTGCCTCGTTCGGCTTAGCCGGTTCTTGATGCCACGTCGGTCGCAAGGTTGACGTGGCCGCTACCGCTCAGTCGCGTCGCGGCTGATCTCGCGATCCACCCACGTCAGAAATTTTGCGACGCGCGTCAGATCGGCGTTCTGCGACGGATACACCATGTGGTGCGCTCCCACTTCAATCGCGAACGTGCGATCGAACACCGGCACGAGCGAACCTCGTCCAAGATGGACTGATGCGAGCATCGTGCTTTCGAGCGCGATGCCGTGTCCCAACGCCGCCGCCTCCAGCGACATGTACGAGCGATCAAAAGAAAAATCGAACGCCTTGCGCGAAAGTGCGACGCCGAACTTGCCGAACCATTGCCGCCATTGCACGAGCGGCGTTTCCGAGAAGATCAGGCGCCGGTCGAGCAGGTCTTCCGGCTTGCCCACGGGAAATCGCCTGAGATAGTCCTCCGACGCGAGCGGCGCGATGAATTCGTGGCGCAATGTCTTGACGGTGCCATCGACCCAATGCGCATAGCCATGGCGTATATCGAGGTCGTAATAGCCGGAGGTGAACGAAACATCCTCGTATGAACAGGCCAGGTTCAACTGGATGTCGTCGTTGGCTTCGTGAAACGAAGCCAACCGGGGCAGGAGCCACATCAGCCCAAAGCTCGGACTCGAGTGAATGCGAAGAATCTCGACGCCCGTCTGGCTCGACGCGCGTTCCGTCGCGCGGCTCAGGTCGGCGAGCGATCCAGTGACATCGGCCAGATACTGCTGACCCGTGGGCGTCAGCACCAGGCCGCGTCCCAGCCGCGTGAATAACGGCCTTCCGACCATGGTTTCGAGGTTGGCAATCTGATGACTGACCGCGGACGGCGTCAACCCCAGTTCATCGGCCGCCCGATTGACGCTTTTCGTGCGGGCGACACTCTCGAACGCGACGATGGCTTTGAGTGGTGGGATGCGCATTGTTCCTGAATGCAGAGGTCACGAACCGGGGGGCTTTGGGCTTTTAGACGCACTGTAAGCGTCGGCCGAACGCCGATCCGGTTCATGAGAGCACGAGCGTCGTGCGAATTCAAGGATTGCGTCACACCTCGATCAGGATGCGGCCGGCTTCGACTTTCGCGGGGTACGTCCCAAGCTTTTCGCACACGGGAGCGCAGAGCGCGCGGCCATCGCGGATATCAAAACGGCCGTTGTGCTTCGGGCATTCGATCACGTGGCCCATCACGAATCCGTCGCTCAAGGGAGCCTGTTCGTGCGTGCACAGTCCGTCGCTGGCATAGACCTGATCGTCGACGCGGTAAATCGCGTAGATGTGGCCGGCGTGATCGAAGCGCATGACGTCTTCGTCTTCGATGTCGTCGAGCGCGGCGGTGTCGATCCATTGTGGCATGGCGGGTGTCTCCGTTTTATGTTTTTGGGTCGGTCGTTCAGACCTGGCTTGCGGCCGGAACCGGGCGCACGACGTGGAAAGATGGATCATGCGTCTGGCGCACGAGTGCCGGAATGATCTCGACGTAAGCGGCAACGCTGCTGCTATACGGCGGCGGCATATCGGCCTTCACTGTCTCGTGCAACTGCGGCAGCGCGTGGAATGGAACCATCGGGAACATGTGGTGCTCGACGTGGTAGTTCATGTTCCAGTAGAGGAAGCGGAATATCGGATTCATCTTCACGGTGCGGCAGTTCTTGCGATGGTCGAGCACGTTCTCGGGCATGCCCGCATGCTGCGTGAGGCCGAAGTACAGATAGAGCCACGCCCCGTACAGGCTCGGAAGCCCGATGTAGAGAAGCGGCAGGATCGTGCGGAAGTAGAGGCTCGCGCCGATCGCGATCGCATGGATCGCAAGACTTATCCGTGCCTCGCGGAATACCTTCGGCCATTCGGAAGCCGGCACGAACGTTTGGGCTTCCGCACCGATCCGCCCGCATGCGGCAGCGACCATCTTCGGCAGTTCGCTCGATACGTGCTTCAGCGCGAAGATGTTCAGCGCGAGCGCGAACCAGTCGGTTGGGCGCGGCGCGGCGATTTCCGGATCGCGTCCGACGACCAGGGTATCCGTATGATGACGCGCGTGACTCCAGCGCCAGACCGTCGCACGACGGAACACCTGAAACGAAGCGGCCTGATAGAGCACGTCGTTCATCCAGCGCGTCTTGAAAGCGGTGCCGTGGCCGGCTTCGTGCCAGCGCGAATCCGCCGGGCTGCAGTAGAGCGTGCCGTAGAGAAAGAACGCGGGAACCGCCCAGAGCGAATGGGCGTGCCAGGCGAAGCCGGCCAGCACGCCGCTGGCGATGATCGCGGCGTACCAGATCGCCGTATCGCGGATCGCGCGCGCGTCGTTTCGCTGCATCAACTGCTTCATCACGGGGCGCGGCACCGGGCACTTGTACCATTCGGCGTTGACGAGACCCGCAGCCTGCGCCCGTTCCCCTGCCCCGCCGACAAGCCGATAGTCCCGATGCCGCGCCGATGCGGAGCGCTCAGACGAGTGATCCTTCATATCCGACACCTGCGTCTCCTTGATCTGATAGCAGGCTCTCGTTGAGTTGCGCGGAGCCATGGATGAAACATAAGCGCTGTTCGAACCCGACTCAACGAGAAGATTGACGATTTTTCGGCAATCTTTCTCGCTCGTGGCGGGACTGGCTCAGTCGGCCGTGGCCGCCTGCACGAGCGCGCCGACGCCATCGATCGCTTTCATCAGCGCTTCAGGCGCGCCGTGCCGCGCTTGCAGATAACTCGTCGCGTTGTACGAGAGCCAGACGCGGCCGTCCGCATCCTGCCAAACGAGCACCTTGAGCGGAAGGTCCAATGCCACCGTCGGCGCGGCTTGCATCAGCGGCGTCCCGGCTCGGGGATTCCCGAACACGAGCAATTGCGCCGGTTGCATCGCAAGCCCCGCGCGCTCTGCATCCGCCGCAAAATCGATGCGTGCGAACAGGACGATTTGCTTTGCTTCGATCAGCTTTGCGAGCTTGTCGGTGGCTCGCTCGACCGTGTGATGCGTGGGAACGGTGACAATGCCGTTTTCAGCGGAATGAGGGGACATGGATTTCTCCGAAGATCGCGACGACGAAGGCCATACGAAGGCAATGCGCTTGCCAGCTTGCTTTCCGAGTGTAGCGCCTGACCGAAGGACGCGCGGAACAGCGATATCTTCGATTTCCCTTCCGACGACGGCAACCCAGAGGCTATCTCAAAATTTCACCTTGACCTGAAGCGCGATCGTAAATGGCAGGTCACTCGAAGGAATGGGCGGAATCAAAATGATGTTGGCGCCGACCCGTCGATAGTCGAACATGATCAGCGGCGCAATGACGGGACCGATCGTGTGATCGTGCCCGAAGCCCCAGCCGCCATAGTTATAGCCGGAGATGAGCCCGCCCATCGCCGCGAGCCGCACGATGCCCCAATGCGCGAATTCCGGCGCCCACACTCCGCCGCCGTACAGCGACGGCTTCGATAGCGAATTGCGAAAGTAGCCCGCCGTCAGCGCCCATTGCGGCGCGATCCAGCACTCCACGCCGATGCCCGGATTGAACTCCTCGAAATCCTTGTCCGGGTGAATGTGATGCGAGCCGATCATCGCATCGACCCATAGGCCGTTGCCGCACCAGTCGCCGGCGCGGGCGGTCGACGGAACCGTCGTCGTGGCAAAAGCCGCCAGCAAGATCCACCTCGCGCGCAGCGCGCAAAATCGGGCCAACCGTGAACGCATGTATTTTTCCGCCGCCGCACACTGACAACGACGCCATTTTCAAGACAGGTTTTCGACCGGGGCACGCGTGTATCGTGCAAGACGTGAGTTGGACGTAACGCGACGTCGCGTTCCTGCAAAATTTAATCGAGGAAAAAACCATGATTGGTAAAAACGCGTTGTATCGCGTGCGCGCCTGGATGGCAAGCGCCGCGCTTCTTGCCCTGATGGCATGCACGCCCTTGCAGGTCGTGACGCACCACGTCTCGACGAGCGAGGCGAGCGTGCCGGCCGGGCACTATGTGCTGGACCCGCATCATTGGAACGTGAGCTTCGACGTCGATCACTTTCACTATTCGCGCTTTGTCATTCGCTTCGACAAGGTCACGGGCGAACTCGACTGGAACAGCGGCGGTCTCGAGCAAAGCACGGCCTCCGTGACCATCGATGCTGCCAGCGTCAACACGAACGTGCCGTTGCTTGACCGCATGGTGAAAGGCCCGGACATGTTCGACGTCGAGCACTATCCCACGATTCGCTTCGTGAGTACGCGCTTCGTTCGCACCGGCGACGACCGCGGCACGCTCACCGGCGACCTCACGATTCACGGCACGACGCGGCCGGTTACATTGAACGTGACGTTCAACGGCCACGCGCGCAACCCGCTGACCAAGCAGGAAACGCTCGGCTTTTCCGGCGACGGTCACTTCAGCCGCGCGCAGTTCGGGCTATCGACGTGGTATCCGGCCGTCGGCGACGATGTTCACGTCGCCATCCAGGCGGAATTCGCGACACCGACGGCGGATGGTTCGCCTTGACGCGCTAACGCACAGAGGACCCGATCAGGCCGCGGTCCAGTCGAGCACGACCTTGCCACTATTGCCCGATAGCATCGTGGCGAACGCGCGCTCGTAGTCGTCGACGGGAAACGTGTGCGTGAGGATCGGCGACAGGTCGAGGCCGCTCTGCAGCATCGCGACCATCTTGTACCAGGTCTCGAACATCTCGCGGCCATAGATGCCCTTGATCTCCAGTCCCTTGAAAATCACCTGGTTCCAGTCGATCGCGGTCTGCGCCGGCGGAATGCCGAGCAGCGCGACCTTGCCGCCGTGATTCATCGATTCGAGCAGCGCGGTGAACGCGCTTGGCACACCCGACATCTCCATGCCGACATCGAAACCCTCGGTCATGCCGAGCTCGCTCATCACGTCGCGCAGGTTCTCGTTCGCGACGTTCACGGCGCGCGTCGCGCCCATCTTGCGCGCGAGGTCGAGCCGGTAATCGTTGACATCGGTGACGACGACATTGCGCGCCCCGACATGTTTGGCGATCGCCACGGCCATCACGCCGATCGGCCCAGCGCCGGTGATCAGCACGTCCTCGCCGACGAGATTGAACGACAGCGCCGTATGCGTCGCGTTGCCGAAAGGATCGAAGATGGCGGCGAGATCGTCGGAGATGTCGGACGGAATCTTGAACGCGTTGAACGCGGGAATCACGAGATATTCGGCGAACGCACCCTCGCGATTCACGCCGACGCCGACCGTATTGCGGCACAGATGGCGGCGTCCGGCGCGACAGTTGCGGCAGAAGCCGCACGTGATGTGTCCTTCGCCCGAGACGCGGTCGCCGATCGCAAAGCCGCGCACTTCCTGCCCCATCTCCACGATTTCCCCGACGTATTCATGGCCGACGTGCATCGGCACGGGAATCGTCTTCTGCGCCCACTCGTCCCATTTCCAGATGTGGATGTCCGTGCCGCAAATCGCCGTCTTCCTGATGCGGATGAGGACGTCGTTATGGCCGACTTCCGGCCGCTTGACGCGCGTCATCGTGAGGCCGGGTGCGCGTTCGAGTTTTGCCAGTGCTTTCATTTCTAATCATCCTCGGAGCGCAGCGGGCGCGCTATGTGGGCGTTTGCGTGTAATTGGCGAGCGGCTGGGCGAGCCGCCCGGCGGAACTTTATGCGCATCAAGTTTTCGCGTGGCCGGATCGATGCGTTGGATCGATGCGTTGGATCGATGCGTTGGATC
This sequence comes from Caballeronia choica, assembly GCF_001544535.1. GTDB lineage: Bacteria > Pseudomonadota > Gammaproteobacteria > Burkholderiales > Burkholderiaceae > Caballeronia > Caballeronia choica. Next base: position 33,190 of record NZ_FCON02000018.1, read on the forward strand.
GATGCGTTGGGTCGATGCGTCGGGTCGATGCGTCAGATCACACCGAGCGAGCGGCCGACGCGCGCAAACGCATCGACTGCGCGATCGATCTGCTCAGGCGTGTGCGCGGCACTCATCTGCGTGCGAATGCGCGCGCGTCCTTTCGGCACGACCGGGTAGGAAAAGCCGATCACGTAGACGCCTTCGTCGAGCAATGCGTCCGCCATCTTCGATGCGAGTTGCGCGTCGCCGAGCATGACAGGGATGATCGGATGATCGCCCGGCACGAGCGAGAAGCCGAGCGCGCTCATCGCGGAGCGAAAATGGGCGCCGTTCTCACGGACGCGCGTCCTGAGCGCCGCGCCCTCTTCGCTTGCGAGCAATTCGAGCACTTTCAGCGAAGCCGTCGCGATGCTCGGCGCCAGCGAGTTCGAAAAGAGATACGGCCGGCTGCGTTGCCGCAGCAACTCGATGATCTCCTTGTGCGCGGCGACATAGCCGCCCGATGCGCCGCCGAGCGCCTTGCCGAGCGTGCCGGTGATGATGTCCACGCGATCGAGCACGCCGCAATGTTCCGGCGTGCCGCGCCCGTTCGGGCCGATAAACCCGACCGCGTGCGAGTCGTCGACCATGACGAGCGCGCCGTAGCGGTCGGCGAGATCGCAGATGCCAGCGAGGTCGGCGATGATCCCGTCCATCGAAAAGACGCCGTCGGTGGCGATCAGCTTGAAGCGCGCGCCGGCCGCGTCGGCCTCCTGCAGTTTCGTTTCCAGATCGGCGAGATCGTTGTTCCGGTAGCGCAAGCGCTTGGCCTTGGAGAGCCGCACGCCGTCGATGATGCTCGCGTGGTTCAGTTCGTCGCTGATGATCGCGTCTTCCTCGCCCAACAGCGTTTCGAAAAGTCCGCCATTCGCATCGAAACAGCTCGAATAGAGGGTGGCGTCGTCGGTTTGCAGGAAGTCCGCGAGTGACTTTTCGAGCGTCTTGTGCACGCTCTGCGTGCCGCAGATGAAGCGCACCGACGCCATGCCGAAACCGTCCTCGTCGAGTCCGGCCTTCGCCGCGTCGATCAGACGCCGGTCGTCGGCGAGTCCGAGATAGTTGTTTGCGCAGAAGTTCAGGACTTCGTTGCCGTCAGCGAGCCGAATGTCCGACGATTGCGGACTCGCGATCACCCGCTCGGACTTGTAGAAGCCAGCGGCGCGGATCTCGTCGATCGTCGCCCGCACGTGGGACAGGTAGCGCTCTTTCATCGTGGACTCTTCTTCTGTTCGTTGCGGTTGTTTGCAGGGGTTCGCGGTTGTTCGCGGTGCGTGCGATTACGCGCGCCTGCAAGCCCTGTTATAGTCGATCCGTTCGAATGGACAAATTCGATAAATCGAACTGTTTTCCAATATACCGAAACACTGTAAAGGATGGAAGCCTCGATGGCAAGTTCGGGCATGAGGGAGAAGGCGGGCGCGCTGGCACCGGCGCCGGCGGTGGCGCCGCCGCGTGTCGGTGAACAGATTCAGCGATTGCGCAACGAGCGCAAGTTGACGCTCGACGATTTGTCGCGTGCGGCGGGTGTATCGAAATCGATGTTGTCAGAAATCGAGCGCGACAAAGCCAATCCGACGATCGCTGTTGCATGGCGCCTGACGAATGCGCTCGGTATCAGCCTGGATCAGTTGTTCGCGCCGCAAAAGCAGGCGGAAGCGATTCGGGTCGCCGGGCCGCACGAAATTCCAACGCTCAGCGGCGACGACGGCGGATATCAGTTGCGCGTGTGGGGGCCAATCGAGCTGGCCGGCAAGTTCGAATGGTACGAACTGACGCTTCAGGCGGGCGGGGCGCTCGTGTCGAATGCGCACGAACCGGGAACGCACGAACATTTGACGGTGCTCAGCGGGACGATCGAAGTTGAGGCTTCCGGATCGACGAAGCGGGTGAAGGCCGCCGAAACCGCGCGCTACGCCGCCGACGAGCCCCACGCGATCAGGAACGTGGGAAGAGCGGACGCGAAAGCGCTTTTGGTCGTGATCCACGTTTGAGTGCCGAACCGTCGAGGCGCGGAAAACTTGATGCGCATAAAGTTTTGGCCGCCCGGTGTCGCTGGATGACGTGCGTAAAAAAACGGGACACGTGAGTTAAACGTGTCCCGCGATTTCATGCCACAGCGTCGTCTGGATCTTCAGATCCTCATGGGTTCTTCTTCACGCTGTCCTTCAGCTCTTCGCGCGCATCGCCGACGCCTTTCTGCACCTTCCCGGCCGCCTGTTGCATGTCGCCCTTGGCTTCCTGCACCGGATCATCGGTCGCCTTGCCGACGACTTCGTTGACCTTGCCCTTGACCTGCTTCATCACACCATCCGTTTGATCCTTGTTCATCGTCGATCTCCTTGAAGTGCATCGGGTTTCGGCGCGCAGCGCCGTGCGCCTGAAGACTCTCGCGCCTCGCCAGGGACGTCCCTAAGCATGCCTCCACGATGCGCTTCGTTGCCTGCCACGCATAGCCGCGCATGTCTGATAAGTGCGTAGGCGGAATCGCACATACACGCCGGGCGAGTAGCGCGACGCTATTCTCATTGGTACAAATACTGTATGTTTATACAGTATATAAAGACCGGTGTAAGGGGAAGAAGATGGACTCGAATGGCGAAAACCTGAACAAAAAGCAGTTTGCCCGCGCGGTACGCGATCTCGAACGCATCACGCGCCAGATCGCAGCGCGTTATATCGAACAGGGCGTGCCGCTCACGTGGCGTTTGCTGCACGCGATCGAAGGGGAGGCGGTGGCCGACCTCGGCTTTGCCGGACGGCATGAAGCCGCATTGCGCGAGCTGTTCGCGCGCCCGGACGATTTCAGATATCCGGAGACCGACGACGTCGTCGATTTCAGCTCATCCGATGCGCTGCCGGCGGTGTTCGCTTTCGCCGTCGATGCTTACGAGCGCGCCGCGCAACACGGAAAGCCGCAGCTGGCACTGGCGGTCGGGCATTGATTCTTCGGGCCCGCGCACCAATCGACCCCGCGCGCATCAAGCCGCGCGGGGCGCTCTAGGGCGCGAAGTCCGCGGCCATGTCTTCATCCGAGCGGGCTTCCAGCCGCCCGTCGCGACACGCCGCGCGGAAAGCGTCGTAGTCTTTTTCGACCTGGTCCGCATAGGCGCGGCCATAGCGCACGAGCGCTTCCGCCAGCCGCTGGCCGGTACCCATGTACCCGGCGATTTCCAGCGCGCAGCCGCCAGCCTTCGCGTGCGCGCGTGCGAGCACCCAGCCGCAAAGCCCGGCATATTCGCGAAACGTGTCCGCGCCGAAGGTTTCGGGTTCCGCCGATATCTTCATGTCGCGCAACTGGCGCACGTAAAGCGCGCGGCCGAACGGGCCCGTCGACCAGCCGAGAAAGGGGTCGGTCGCGGCCTGCATCAGCCGCTGGCCGTGGACGACGCGTTGTCCCTCGTGCGAGGGCGCCCTGGCTTCGTGCTTTGCGCCCTTGAAGAACATGGAGACGACCGATTTCGACGCTTCCTTCAGTTGCAGGAAGAGCGGCTTGCCATGTGGATCGATGAGCAGCAGCACCGTGCAGCGCGTGCCCACGCTGCCGACGCCAACGACCTTGAAAACCAGATCCTGTATCGAAAATTGCTTGAGCAACGCCGCGCGCTCCGAGGTCATCGAGGCGAAATATTCCTTCAGCACCGGCGTGAGGATCTCATCGCGATGCTCGGTGAGCGTCATGACGTCGTCGGTCGGCTGGAATAACGTGTTCTCGCCGTGAATGTGAAAGATCGCGGGCGGCGCATCGCGAATGCGCCATACGTTCGCCGTCTGTTCGGCGAGCTTCGGCAGCACGGTTTCGTGCGTGCGGCGCGACGCCCGCTCGATCCCGCGCTTGATGCGCCGCCGCGCGTCGTCGGTCTGGACCGAGTCGTACATGCGCTCGAACGTGATGCGCTCGTACCAGAGATCGAGCACGCCCATCTCCGCGTATTCGCGCATCCGCAACCGATAGCTCTCGGCGGCGCAGAACGCGAACTCGTCGGCAGCGGCGTCGCCGTGGCCGAGATGGCGTCCGCCGACCGTAAAGCTCGCGATGAGCCGCTTCAGGTCCCATTCCCAGGGCCCGGGGGCGGTTTCGTCGAAGTCGTTGAGATCGAAGATCAGCGCGCGCTCGGGTGTCGCGAAACCGCCGAAATTCGACAGATGGCAGTCGCCGCAGATTTGCAGGTGAATGCCGCTATCCGGCGTGGCGGCGAGGTCGTGCGCCTGAATGATCGCGCTGCCGCGATAGAACGTGAACGGCGACGCCAGCATGCGGCCATAACGCAGCGGCACGAGCGCCTCGACCCGTCCCGCGCTGCTTTTTTTCAACAGTTCCACCGGATCGCGATCGACGTCGCCGATCCTGTCGTGCGAACCGCGGGGCGCTCGCTGGCGGGCGGCCCGTCCGCGCGCTCTGCGTTCCTCGCCGATGGGCATGTCGGTCATGGCTCGCTCCTTTGTTTTTTATGTATCGGAAGGCAACCGTTCCAGGGACAGTATGCGATGAGCGGCGCCACGCACAAGAAAAAAGTGTCATCCGTTCGTCACCGGCGCTTGACGCGAAGCGGCCGAGGCCCGAACCTTCGTCAAGCAACTAACGGTAACCAAAGCGAGTATTGAAACCATGCCGACCCACTCCGATATCTTCGATCAGCAACGCGATGACTGGCACACGGACCCGCAGGTCGCCATCGATGCGTGGCTCGCGAAGCAGGAATTCCGCGCGTCGTCGGCGGGGGTCTACCGCGCGCAATGGGGGCTCTTTCTCGAATGGCTTAAAGCGAAGCGCACGAATCTGCGGACAGTCGAGCGGCCAGCTATCGAACAGTTCGTCGCGCAACTTGAGATTCGGCGTCCGCAGCGGGTGCGCTATCTGCGCCTGATCGAGCGGGTTCTCGATCATGTTCGCGAGATCGAAATGGCGTCGACGAACCCGGCTCGCTTCATCGCGCAAGATGGCGAAGCGGCCTGGCGCGACGCGCGCGAAAACGAGCCGACCGGCTTCCTCGCGCACGGCGAACGCGCTTTGCTGGTCGCGCATCTGTTTGCGCCGATCGGGGACTTGTCGACCGGGCAGCGTTGGCGCGAACGTCGTGACCGGGCGCTCGTCGGTGCGTTTCTGGGTGGTGGTGTGAAAACGGGCGAAGCGGCTGCATTGACCGTTAGTTGCTACGTTTGGGGGCAGCCGTGGCTTACCGTCGACGCGGCCAATCCCTCGCTTGTCCGGCAGACGCGGCTAGCGCCGTTCGCCATCGCGCTCTTCGACAACTGGATCAGTGAGCGAAAGACGCTCGGGCTCGCCGGCGACTTGCTCTTTCCCGCCGCGCCTTCGGGCCGCCCGATGCACAAGGCCACCATGCTGCGCGCGATCGATGCGGTCATCGAGGCCTCGGGCATCGCGGCGTCGCGGGCTGCGCGAGCGAGCCCGCAGACGCTGCGCAACACCTTCGCGGCCGACTTGTTCGAAAGCGGGACCGAGCCCGAAAGAGTCGGCCAATGGCTTGGTTTCCAGCAAGCGATCTCGTCGCATAGGCTGCACCGGGCCTGGCAGCACTGGATGGGTGAGGAAATACAGGAGCGCGATATCGCGCGGGCGCGCGAACGAGGTGACGACGCTGGCGTTTAACCGCCTCCCGAAAAACCTCACCTTTGGCGTTTTTCGGGAGTTCAGGTCGCCTCGGCGCGTTCCTTCACGCTGAAGCCGGCAAGTGCGGCAAGCTTCGACGACGCCGTGCCGGACGTGTGCGCGCACTCAGGGCACGACAGGTCATACTCATCCTCGCGTTGCGACAGTTCGGGCTCGCCCGATTCGCAAACGGGGCAACGCATCGGAACGTGGACGTGCGCGTCGACCTGTGTTGCGAGCGCAGCGAGTTCGTCGGCTGACAGGCGGCCTTGCGTGGCAAGCGCACAAAACACGCGGCCGACCTCGTCGCTCATGGCGCCCCGCGATTGCAGCGAATCGCGCTCTCGCGCCAGCGCATCGATTTCGTCGGATTGCCTGCGCACTTGCACTTCCAGCCGATCGGCGCGCGTTTTCGACGCGCTAAGTTGCTGAATGAACTCGAATTCCTTCTGCCCGGCATCGCGCACACTCGCCTGATATGTCGCCGACATCGTGCGCAGGGAATCGAGTTCGACCAGCATCGGCTTGACGCGACGCTCGGCCTCGCGGACCGCATCCTTGATCTGACCAGCATAGTGCTCGGTGTTCTGGCGCAATTCACCTTGCAACTCGTCGAGCCGGTCCCGCAGATCGGCGTTCGTCGTCTGCTCGTGTTCGAGACGCTTCGACAATGCGTCGTTTTCACGCTCGAGACGGTTGATCAAGGCCTGCAACCCGCCATGCGCGTCCGATTCCCGTCCACGCAGCGCCGACAATTCAGCCTCGAGCGCCGCCGCACGGGCCGACGCGGCGTCGGCGCGCGCCTCGCTGCGCTGAAAAGCCTCTTCGATCGCGGTGTGCCGCACAGCCGCGTCACGCAACCGGCTCTCGGATGCGTCGATCGCGGCCTGCATCTCCGCTCTCTCGGCGTCGAGCGAAACGCGGGCGCCAAGCTGCGCCTCGGCAAAGAGCTGTCCGAGTAACTCGCCCGCGCGTTCCTGCAGCGCGTCCGGGATGGCGCCTTCGGCGATTCGAACTCGTGATGTCGCTCGAATGCGTGTCCAGAACGCTTCGATATCCTTCGGGATGTCGCTCGCGCTTCCGGTCTGGGTGAATTCACGGACGGCGGCGATCGACGGTCTGATGCCGAAATCAAAAAACAGTCGCTTGCACGCGTGCTGCGAGAGTTCCTGGCGCCGTGCGCCGTTTGCACGCATGTTTTCGATTTCGCGGCGCAGTTCTTCGCGGGCGTTGTCGTTCATTTGGGATGCTGTCGGGGCGTTAAATGGAGCGATCATGACGATTTACGTAGTGAACACGACGATTTCGACTTCGCGCTTGTGCAAGGGATTGCTAATCGTTGTTTGTCGATGCTCGGGGCTCGTGCAGCGCAGTCTACGCGGACGTTTCGTGAAACACAATCAAGTTTAACTCCTAACCCGATGATTATATTTAACTTTCGACTGACCGGCAGAAACTGACCGATGTTTCACGCGTTGGCTTAGTGAACTCTTTTTCGGCGACTCTATACAGCAGGTTGAGAGTATTAGAAGTAAACACCCTTGAACCTAGTTAAAAACGTTAACGCCAACGCAAAGGCTTACTGGCTGGGCCTTTGCGGCCAGCAAGGTGAATCTTTTCGGGAGGCATGGTGAGACCATGCGGGATGATCCGGTGACGGTGTTCAGGGATACATGTGAGGATATGCGGGACACATCGTGAGCGGGTTCGGGAGACGCGCCAATTAAATAGGTGAGGTTTCACGGGACGCCGTCGGCGCGTGCGCGGTGCGTGTACAGCGGTTGGAAGAAAACCGCTGTACAGGACCGGTGAGGATCCTCGGGAAGACAAAAATGGTCCTAGAATAAGAGTTTGATAGGTATTTATTACCGATTGGTGAGGCTTTACGGGTGTCCAGCACCTATCAAGGTGAGGATATTCGGGGAGTCGACCGCAGTTTGCCGCGATTTATCGAGGCTGCGGTTGGTAAAGGTGAGGAGATTCGGGAGCTCCCCGGGTTCTGGAAGCCGATGGCGCCGCCGTTTCTTGTACAGGTGGCCGCAAAATGTATCGGTGAACATCATTTTCCTCCCTAAGGTGAGTCAATTCGGGAGCCCGACACAGCATTTCGCTCGATCTTCAAAGGTGAGCGTTTTCGGGATATCCCAGACGCCGATTCTCTAGGGTCTGCATGGCATAGAGTGAGCAGAGTGGTCGCTTAATCAATTAATGTATATTAATCAAGCATCTAGGACGAGAACAAGATCGGTCGCTGATCGAACGGTGAGAACATTCGGGAGCCGCCGCATCGAACAGTTGCCTCCCGCGATCACCAATTCAATCCTTTAAGTGAGAATATTCGGGAGGCAGCATCGGGAGATTTCGCAAGAAGATCAGGACCTAACCATCGGAAACATAGAGATATTTTGAATAGCCGTTTGAAACGGTGAGTCTTTTCGGGAGCCCTGATAGACCGCCCCCGGAGCCGCGTCCGATGTCGGCGCTGCCATTAGGTGAGCTTTTTCGGGAATGTCGTCCCGCTCAACGCGATCATCTCTGTGGGGTCCCCCGGAAGGCTGCGCGCGTAAAGGTGAGGTTTTTCGGGACCGGAAATCGGCTGAGGCGAGGAAGACGCCGATCTAAGGTGCATTTAGGCGGTAACGGACCGTACGAAATGACGGTTCCGGCCTCGACGCGCTATGCGAACGATTCGCCACGACCGCGCAAAAACACCAAAAAAATTTTCAGGTGAGCATTTTCGGGATACCTGCGAGACCCAGCGGGGAATCCCTCAATCGGTCGCAGTCCGTTTACCCGCGTGGCGCTTGAGCATATGACAAACACCGCAAAGGTGAGTGGTGAGTCTTTTCGGGAGCGCACCACAGTGAGTCAGACGCCTAAGCTGAGCTTCACCGCAGCATGGTGAGGTCGACCCTCTAGACGGGCTTCACCGCAGTCAGTATCCTCTTTGCAAAATCCTTCCGGCCGGACGCATGGCAACCAAGCGCGCTAAGAAAACCGATGTAGTGAGCCCAAGTTCGGCGGAGTTGCGCAAGGCCGTGGAGGCCATCGCGATTCAGCCGAAAAGCGGCAAGATCACGTTGCTGACACGCAAGTTGTTCAACGTGTTGCTGGCGGTTGCCCAACAGGCCGATGAGTCGGGAGACACGTATCGTGCGCTATTGTCGGACATCGTCGCGAACTCGGCCTTCGATTCGAACGACACCGCGCTCGTCAAGGAGCATCTGCGGCGCATGGTGTCGGTGCAGGTCGAATGGAGCACGGGCACTTCAAGTCAGAAGCCGGGCCGCAAGTGGGGCATTTCAACGCTGATCGCCGATGCGGAAATTCTGGAAGACCCCGCGACGCGACGCGTCTGGGTCGAGTTTTCGTTTGCGCCGAAGATCAAGAAAAAGCTCCTCGACCCGGTGCAATATGCGCGTCTGAGTCTGCAATTCCAGAGCCAATTGCGCAGCAGCGCTGGACTTGCGCTCTACGAGATCTGTGTTCGATATCTGACGAATCCAAGTCACCTGACGATGCGCGAAACCTGGGAGTGGTGGCGTCCGATCCTCTCGGGTACGCCTGATACAGAGGCCGGCGACGAGGCAAAGCGCGAATACAAATACTTCAAGCGCGATTATTTGCGTCCGGCGATCGCCGAGGTGAATGCGGTAACGAATATTTTTGTCGAATTGATCGAGCATCGTGAAGGGCGGCGTGTCGCGGAGATCCAGTTCCGGGTCACGGAGCGAAAACAACCGATGCTCGCGCTCGACGAACACCCGAACGTGTTCGATAGTACGCTCGTCGATCGCATGGTGAAGATCGGCATCGCGTTGAAAGATGCGCAAACGCTTTATGCGGACAGCGAGGAAAATCGAATCCGCGCTGCGCTCCAGATGACCGAGCAGCGCATGCGAAGCACATCGCTGCCGCCCGTGCGCAGCGCGGCCGCTTTGTTCAAGGACGCCCTGAAAAAGGGTTACGCCCCGCCCGTCGAAGTGCTGCCGCCGGCGGCGCCAGTCGCTTCGCGCAACAATGGCGCGCCAGCTGACGACCCGAAAACCCGGCTCCTCGGTGAGTTTTCGGCTCACCGCCGAAAGGAAGCCCGCGCGCTCTATGACGAGCAAGGTGAGCAGGAACGGGAGCTCGCGCGTCAGACTTTCGAAGAGGACGTGCTACCGGAACTCGGGACACATATGCGCGACGACTGGCGCAAGCGCGGGCTGGAGTCCAAGCTGGTCGAAACTTCGTTCTTCGACTGGTTAGCGCGCAAGACGTGGGGTGAACCTACCGATGGCGATCTGCTCGCCTTCACGCTGAATCAAACACGCGCCGCCTGATTGGCGGGCGCGCTGATTCGGAACGGTTCATCCTTTTGCTGCACCGGGTCCCAGCATTTCCTCGATCTGACGAAGTAATTCGTCCCGCTTTTCCTTCGACAGACCACGCAGACGCAATTCGAGTCGGTCGTCGCCATAGGTTTTCAAATCGCCGACGGCCACGCCCTCGAGTTTGATTTCGAGTCGCTGCGCGTATCGTTGGCGTCCGGCCACCTTCGACGATTCCTGCGTATTGGCGCGTCCCTTGACGATGTCCGCGACCTGCCGCGTGCTCAGATCGTCCGATACGATTTTGTTGATGAGTCGCAGCGTGGCATCGGTGCCGCGGGCGGTTTGGTAGCGCGTCACTTGGTAAGCCATGTTCGAGCCGAAGCGATCGGACCGCGCGACCATTTCATGCATGACGTTCTCGGGCAGCTTCGCGATCGACATTGCCACTGCGATGGTCGATTCGTCGAGGCCGAGATGATCGGCGAGTTCGCGCTGGCTCTGGAAATGTTTCTCGTCGAGAAAGCGCTTCCACACGACAGCATTGTCGAACACAGTCTGCGAGTCACGCTGCACATTCAGGTCGTAGCCGAGCTTGTAGCTTTGAATTCCAATCGGAAGGTCGACGACCACGGCCTTCACCGTCTCCTTGTTCGCCTCCTTCAACGCCCGCACGCGCCGCCCACCGTCGCTCACATAGAACGTCCCGTCGTTTTCGTAGTCGGGGATGACGTGGATTGCTTGCTGCTGGCCCTGCTTCGCCAGGTTCACGGCCAACTCGGCAATTGATGCCTTCAGGTAGAAATGGCGCGGGTTGAACGGGCTTGGCTTGATGGCCTTCAACGGCAGTTCGATGATTTGCCCTGCCACATAACGGTTTGCCCGGCGCCACGCTTTGTAGAGGTCGGATTCCGTGCTGGATTGCGACTCCTGCGGGTCGTCAGAAGTGAATGCGCTTGAGCGGCCGTTCGCAGCGGGCTGCTTGGCGTGGTCGTTGCTGACGATTCCGTCGATTGCATTTAGCCGATCAAGCGCCGTTCTTTTCTCGCTGCTCGTGGTATCGGGGCGGGCCTTAAAGCCTTTGGCGAACTGAGACGGTTTCATTCAAGGTCCTTTATGCGCATAAAGTCAGGGGAGCATGGCCAGAATTTCGTCTGCACACGCGCGAATCTCGATTGCCGCGAGCCGGGCGCCGCGGTCGCTCATCTGCAGGACAGTCTGTCCGAGCGCCATTGCTTGCTTGTAGCACTCTCGAGTAGGAATCTGTGTTTTCAGAAGCGGAAATCCCAACTCTTCGAGAGCAACCTTCAACTCTCGAGTCAGCATGCGCTTTTCCTCGGTCTTGTTCAGCAGGAAAACCGCGCGCAGATCCTCATTCATCGTTTGCGCTTGTTGGATCAGCTTGACCAGACCGACACTCGACCAGTAATCAGCCGGAGACGACGAAGTCGGAATGACGGCGATCGTTGCAGCGAGGAGGACGACACCCGAGACCTTCTCGGTGATCGACGGCGGGCAGTCCACGACGATGATGTCGTAGTCGGCCACAAACTTCTTGATTTCCCGATGAATCTGCCCACCTGCCTCGGAGAGATTGACGACAGGAAACGGAATGCCTCCTGTGCTTTCCGAACTCGCACTCGTCCAATGAATCAGCGTGTTCTGACCGTCTGCATCCACTACGAGCACTCGCTTCTTCTTCTCGTGAAAGGCTGCGCCAAGGTGCATCGCTATCGTGCTTTTTCCGACCCCGCCCTTCTGCTGCGTGATCGCTATGATTTCTGCTGCCACGTGATCGACTCCCTAATTTTTAAGGCTGCGGAATTTTACATCGACGATTAGCAAATTTTAGTCGTGAGATAAAAAATACGATTGACTTAGGCCATTTGGGCTAGGTTTATGCGCATAAAGTAGTTGTGCGCCGGCAACAACCAAGCAGTCAGCAGGAAGCAGACGGTCGATTTGTCACTTTGCTGTGATCGTCCGGGCCGAGCACATTCGGTCCGAACTCGTTTGGAATGCGATAAGCGTCCAGAGCGCATGTTTGCGACGATCTCAATCGACGCGCTTTATGCGCATAAAGTTTGATCTTTCGAGGCGCGCGCGTACGCCAGTCAAATGAAACTTGGCCTAATCGGCTCGCTCGCGGAATGGCGACATCAACGGCGGTAAAGCCGATTTCACGTCAACGATTTCACTGCGCGAGACCAAAGCCATTGAGATCGCGCCTGCAACAGCAAAGGTCTTCGACTGTCACGGCCAGTTCACCATCGATCATCGAATTGCCGAAAACCATTCGTGTTGCGACCCCGCCCACGGTCTTTGCCGTTTCACCGTCGTCGACCAACCCTTGGGCCTGGGAATCGCACGACTAGCGCGTCTGAAAAGTCCGCTTCGCTGGTCAATCCCGAAAAGGCTCACCTTGATTCCGAGCTTGCGATTTGCCAAGCCACCATCGAACGATCCGCCGCCACCTGTTTCATTTGCTTACATTCGGACTCGTCCTAGGGTATTCCCGTATTTTGAGACGTAATATTCAGATCAACGCAGACGAGTACCCGCTTGCTCTTTCGGTGATTCAGACGATGGAAAAAGTACACGACTGCGCCGCGGCTTCTCCGAAGGATGTTGCAGGACGCCGCACCCCAGTGCTTATCACTTCGCTGTTCATTTTTTTGGAATTACCATGAAATCCTTCATTTCGACCCTGTCCAGCATCGCCGCACTCGGCGCAATCGCAGTTGCTTCGACGGGCGCACAAGCTGCCGACGGCACGATCACTTTCACGGGTGCAGTGTCGGACACGACGTGCTCGATCAACACGGTCGCCTCCGGCGCTGCCGACAAGGCTGTGACCCTGCCGACGGTTTCGACCCGCACGCTCGGCGCGAATGGCGCCACCGCCGGTACCTCGGCGGCAACCGATCTGACGTTCGCCCTGACGGGTTGCAGCGCCGGTGCAACGAAGGCCGTCGCGCATTTCGAGAATGGCCCGACCATTGACCAAACCACCGGTAACCTCAAGAACCAGTCGGTGGATGCGGGTGCGGCCACCAATGTCCAGGTTCGTCTGTTGAACGCGTCGCTTCAGCCAATCAACGTCGTGACCAACGCGAACAACGATTTGGCCGGCAACGGCGCGGCAATCGTCACCAACGCAGCAAACCTGAAGTATTTCGCCCAGTACTTCGCGACGGGCGCAGCAACGGCTGGTCCGGTCAGCACGTCGGTTCAATACACGATGCAGTACCAGTAAGCAGTACCAACAGGCGTCCGCGTGTGCAGACGCCTGTTTCTTCGACCAAATTTAGAGACAGCTTTTCACGGAGATACATGATGAAGTCGCTTACCCGAATTGCATGCGCTTTGGGCCTTGCCGCTCTGCTGGCCGCAGGCAGCGCAGCCGCGAGCGTCACTGTGGGCGGAACGCGCGTGGTGTATCCCCTTGAGAATCGTGAAGTGACGGTCAAGCTTGATAACGACCGGCCCGATCCATCGCTCGTTCAGGTGTGGATCGACAAAGGCAATGCCGACGCTAAGCCCGACGAATCGAGCGCGCCTTTCGTGTTGACGCCGCCGATCTTTCGCATGGACGGCCACAAGTCGCAGACGCTGCGCATGATGTACACGGGCGACGCGCTGCCTCAGGATCGCGAGTCTGTTTTCTGGCTCAACGTGCTCGACGTGCCGCCCAAAGCGAAGGCGGCTCAGGACGTCAACACGCTGCAATTCGCATTTCGCACGCGCATCAAGGTATTCGCGCGTCCGAAGGGTCTGCCGGGAACGCCTGAGAAAGCGGCTGAAGAGTTGACATGGAAGATCGTTCCGTCCGCTGACAAGAATGGGTATGCCGTAAGCGCGACGAACCCTTCGGCCTACCACGTCTCGTTCAGTGAGATCGACGTAGTGAGCGGCAATCAGACCTATAAGAACGAGATTGGCGGCATGGTCGAGCCGAAAGGCACGACGGTGTTCCCGATCAAGAACCTCAATGCGATTCCCTCGGGCGCTCGCGTGAAATACATCGCCATCAGCGATTTCGGCGGCGCCATGCCGAACGAAGCACCGCTCGGCGAATAGCCCGACACCGTCGTCGCCTCGCTGGCGGCGACGCAGTACGCGCCCGACCCGCGTCGCGGCGCACATCGATTTTCCCTTGCGCGCTCCAGTCTCGGACTGCCTCCCAGGCAGCCCGCCGGGAAAACTCGCGCCTGAATCACGATCGAATTACCCAGGTTTGAATCATGAAGATCCCCGCACCCCGTGTTCCGAGTCAAAACGAGTTCGCGCTGCGCCTGAAGCCCATCGCTGCGATTGCGTTGGCGATGATGGCATGCGCCGCCGTTCCGCAAGCCATGGCCGAAGGATCCGCGAAGGATACGACGAAGTCGGGCACGCTGGATCAGGTTCAGTTCGACGATACCTTCCTGCGCGCGCAAAACGGCGAAGCGATCGACGTGAACCGTTTCACGCGCGGGAATGCGGTGTCGCCGGGTAAGTATGTCGTCGAGATCGTCGTCAACGGCTCGCGCATCGCGCGTGAGGACGTTCGCTTCGTGGCGAACAAGGGCGAGATTGCCGCGCGTCCGTGCCTGAGTCGCGCGTTGCTGCAGCGCGCGGGAGTCGATTTCGGAAAGGCCGATGCGGCGGCCGGACGGGGAAACGCAGTGCCGGCGGCTGATGCCGAACTGTGCGGCGACATCGGCAGCATTGTTCCAGGCGCGACTGTCGATTTCGACTTCGAGGAACAACGTCTCGAAGTGAGCGTGCCGCAAGCGTACATGCGTAACTCGGCGCGCGGCTACGTGTCGCCGGATCAGTGGGACCAGGGCGTCAACGCCGGCTTTCTCAGCTACAACGCGAACACGTTTCGCACCGGCGGTTCGGGACTCGACTCGACGCAAAGCTATCTTGGCCTGAACGCGGGCGTGAATATCGGCGCGTGGCATTTGCGGCATCAGTCGTCGGTCACGGCCGCGACCGGACAGTCGACGCAATTCGACAACATCGCCACCTACGTGCAGCGCGATGTCGAAAAGCTGCGCGCGCAGGTGACGCTCGGCGATTCCTACACGACGGGCGAAGTCTTCGACAGCGTCTCCTTCCGTGGTGCCCAGATCGCAACCGACGACCGCATGCTGCCCGAATCGCTGCGCGGCTACGCGCCGGTCGTGCGCGGCACCGCCGAGTCGAACGCCCGCGTGACGGTGCGCCAGAACGGGCAGGTTCTGCTCGAAACCAACGTATCGCCCGGTCCGTTCGAAATCAACGACCTCTATTCGACCGGTTACGGCGGCGATCTGGTCGTCACCGTGACGGAAGCCGACGGCCGGACGAAGACCTTCACGGTGCCGTTTGCATCGGTTGCGCAATTGCTGCGCCCCGGCGTCACGCGATTCAGCGCGACCGCGGGCCAGCTTCGCAACGATTCGCTCAACGACAAACCGGTTTTCGGCCAGTTCACCATGCAGCGCGGCCTGACCAACGCGATCACCGCATACGGCGGCGCGATCGCGGCGACCGGCTACGGCGCGGTGAATCTCGGCGCGGCGCTGAACACGAAGGTCGGCGCGTTCTCCTTCGACGTGACCGGGTCGCAGACTAACGTGCCGGATCAGGATTCGATGCACGGCGCGAGCCTCCGGCTCGGCTACAGCAAGTTCTTTACGCCGACCGACACGAACGTCGCAGTGGCCGCGTATCGCTTTTCGACTTCGGGCTTCCTGAACCTGAACGACGCGGCATCGGTGCGCGACATCGCGAGCCGCGGCGGCGACATCAATGCGATCTATCGCCAGCGCAACCGTGTGCAGGTGACAGTCAACCAGCGTCTCGGCGAAAGCGGCTCGGTGTTCCTGAACGGTTCGTCGCAGAACTACTGGAATCGCAATGGCACCGACACGCTGTATCAGGCGGGCTACACGAACGGCTTCAAGTACGGCACGTACAGCGTGACGGCCGGCCGCTCGCGCACGATGGATGGACGTTTGTCGAACGAATTCATGCTTAGCACGACGTTGCCGCTTGGCCGCGCCGCGCACGCGCCGACGCTGACGACCAACGTCACGCACAACTCCGGCAGCGGTACGAATACGCAGGCGAACGTCAGCGGCTCGCTCGGCGAATTCAATCAGTTTTCCTATAACGGTTACGGCAACTACAACACGGGCGGCTCGCACAACTCGGGCACCACCGGTGTGAGCGGCACATACCGTGCGCCGTATGCAACGGTCAATGCGTCGGCGAGCGGCGGAAGCGGCATGTATCAAGCCTCGGCAGGCGTGCAAGGCTCGATCGTCGCGCATCCGGGAGGCGTGACATTCTCGCAGACCGTCGGCGACACCTTTGGCATCGTGCAGGCGCCGGCGGCGAAAGGTGCGAACGTATCGAGTTCGCCGGGCACGAAGGTCGACTCGCATGGCTATGCGGTGATTCCGTATCTGTCGCCGTACAGCATGAATGTGGTGGACATCGACCCGAAGGGCACGTCGACGGATGTCGAATTCAAGTCGACGTCCGCGCAGGTCGCGCCGCGTGCGGGGTCGGTCGTGTTGCTGAAGTACGAGACGGTGACCGGACGCGCTGCGCTGATCCGCGCGCCGAAGCTGGGCGGCGGTGCGTTGCCGTTCGGCGCGAGCGTGGAAGATGCAGCGGGCAAATCGGTCGGCGTGGTCGGGCAGGACAGCCGGATCTTTGCGCGCGGGCTTGAAGACCGCGGTGCGTTGAGCGTGAAGTGGGGCGACGGCCCGCTCGAAATGTGCCGGATCAGCTACACGCTGCCGCAGCCGACTGACAAGACGACGGGCTATTTGTCGGTGGAGTCGCAGTGTGTGATCGGGGCGCAGCTTGAGGCCGCAACGGGGCTCAAGGCGCGTGTTGAAGGCCAGGCAACCGCCGAAGTTAATTGACGACTGTTCCGTTTTTCGCGCAGTACTATCGGCTTGCTACCGGCGCCGTGACCGGTACGGTGCGCGCCGCAGCCGTCTACACGATGAGCTACCAGTAACGATCTCCGCGCTCCTTTTCGTAGAGGAGCCAGCGCCAAGTCTCCGCGAAACCAGCACTTCCAGCGCCGCAACGGCGCTCACGCTCGAAACACCCGTCCCATACGATGCCGATCGATCCAGGCCACGCGGCTTCGATCGATCCCGTCGATTCTCGAGGCGCAGCACTCGCCGCCTCATCGAAAGATCCCGGCACGCCGCATCGTGCGTTTCGCCTATCCCATCCAGCCGATGGAGCCTCCGCGCGTAATCGCCTATCCTAAGCGAACCTGTCACCCAGTCCGCGTCTGATCCGACGCCCGGAGCGACCATGACCGTTCGCAATCTCGATGTTCTGTTTCGCCCGCAGTCGATCGCCGTGGTCGGCGCGTCGCTGCGTCCTCGCAGCATCGGCGCGATGGTGTGGTCGCAATTGTCGCAAAGCGGTTTCGCCGGGCCGCTCTGGCCGGTGAATCCGAAGCACGAGCGGCTGGGCGAGCACCCCGCCTTCTACGATGTGCGCGACCTGCCCGAGGCGCCGAGCGTCGCGGTGCTATGCACCCCGCCGCCGACGTGGCCGAAAATCGTCGAGCGGCTGGGCGAAGGCGGTACGAAGGCGGTGGTGATCGTCGGCGCGGCTGGCGCGCGGCAGGCCGAGGCGCCAGCGAGCCGGAGTCGCCACGATCGCGACGACTGGGTCGCCCGCACGCTTGCCGCCGCGCGTCCGTTCCTGTTGCGCGTGGTCGGTCCAGGGAGCGTCGGTGTGCTGACGCCGTCCATCGGCGCGTGTCTCGGCGCGCCCGCGTGCAGCGTCAAGGCGGGCGGCGTCGCTTGGGTGTCGGCCTCGAACGCGCTGACGAATGGCGTGCTCGGCTGGGCGGGCGCACGCGGCCTGGGTTTCTCGCGGGTGGTCGCGCTCGGCGACGAAGCCGACGTCGACGCCGGCGACATCCTCGATTTCCTCGCGAGCGATCCCACCACGCGCGCTATCCTGCTCGCGATCGAATCGGTCCGGGCGGCGCGCAAGTTCATGTCGGCGGCGCGGGCGGCGGCGCGCAACAAGCCGGTCCTCGTCCTGCGCACCGGCCAGGACGACCCGTTCGATGCGCTCTACGGCGCCGCCTTCCGGCGCGCGGGCCTCGTGCGGGTAGATTCGCTCGACGACCTTCTCGACGAAATCGAGACGCTCGGCGTCGGCCGGGTCGCCGCGGGCGATCACGCGACTGTCATCACGAGCGATCCCGGCGTGGCGGCGCTCGCCGTCGACGCGTTCACCGCAGCCGGCGCGAGTCTCGCGCAGTGGCCGGTCCCCGCGCGTGACGCGGTCAGCGCAGCCTTGCCACGCGCGCAGGCGGGCAATCCGCTGCTGCTCGGCAACGACGCAGTGCCTGCCGAATTCGGCGTCGCGCTCGAAGCGCTCGCCGCGCATCGTGAAACCGGCACCGCGTTTGTCGTCCACGCGCCGACCCACAGCGCGCCCGTCGCCGAGGTGGCCCGCACGCTGATCGCGGCGCGGCGGCACGCGTACCGGGGGCTGCTCGCGTGCTTCTTCGGCTGCGTCGATGCAGCGACGCGCGACGAACTCCATGCGAACGGCATCCCGGTCCACACCACCCCGCACCGGCTCGCACGCGGCTTCGCGCGTCTCGTCGACTATCGCCTCGGCCGCGAACTGCTGATGCAGACGCCGGAAGGGCTTCCCGCCATCATCCCCGACGAAATCGAAGCCGCCCAAAGCGAAGCGCGCGAAGCGCTCAAGAGCGGGATCGCGGAACTGGAAGGCGAGCGCGCGGCGCGCTTGCTTGCGCGCTACAGCATCGTCGTGAAGCCGGGGCCGGCGGGCGCGCGAAGCCATGAGGCAGTCGAGGTCGAAGTGCGGATGCTGAACCATCGCGTGTTCGGACCCGCGTTCGAATTTCGCGCGGAAGGTGCGCTCGGATTGCCCGACGCGCTGCATGAATTTGCGCTGCCGCCGCTCAATCCGGTGCTCTCGCGCGACCTCGTGATGCGCTCGCCGCGCGCGCGGGAATTGCCCACCGAGACGTTGCTGGCCGCACTCACCGCGCTTTCACAACTGGTCTGCGACGTCGAGCAGATCGTCGCGCTGCGGCTCACGATGCGCGTGACGCGCGACTCGGTGGCCGTGCACGAGCCGCACCTGACGCTCGGCGCGCATCGCAAGCCGCTCGCGATCGTGCCGTATCCGCGCTACCTCGAAGAGACGTTCGACTGGCGCGGCATGCGCCTGACGGTGCGGCCGATCCGCCCGGAGGACGAGGCCGCGCACAAGGCGTTCGTCGCGGCGAACACCGCTGAGGATTTGCGATTGCGGTTTTTCGGTGCCGTGCGCAGCTTCGACCACTCGCAGCTCGCGCGCATGACGCAGATCGACTACGACCGCGAGATGGCGCTGATCGTGTGCAGGGCGGACCCGAGCGGCGCGACGGAGACGCTTGGCGTGGTCCGCGCGATCGCCGATCCGGATAACGAGACGGCTGAATTCGCGGTCGCGGCGCGCTCGGACATGAAGGGCCAAGGGCTCGGGTCGCTGTTGCTGTCGCGGATCATCGACTACTCGCGCAATCGCGGCACGCGCTGGATGATCGGCGAGGCGCTGCGGGAAAACACGCCGATGATCGAACTGGCGCGCCGCGCCGGATTTCAAGTAGCGACGACGGAAGATCCGGGTGTCGTCGGATTCCGCATGCGGCTTTGCGACGCGAAGCCGGACGTGGTCCGCGACACGGCGCCGTAGAGATTCGCTGCGCGCCTCAAGCCGCCAGCTTCGTCAGCGCCTCGTCCACCTGCGCACGCGACACCGCCAACTCATCGAGCCACGCCTGCGCATACGCGCTGCCCGTCTCGCGTTCCAGCCGCGCGATCGTCGCGGCGCAGCGCGTCGAATCCTTCGGCGTCGCGATGAAGCCCTTCACCGACGCCCCCGACGTGAACGCCTCGAACAGCGGCACGCGGATGTCGTCGGGCAGGGCGCGCGTCGTCCATTGATACGGCTTGCCGTTGTGCGTCAATTGCGGCGGCAGCGCGCGTTCCTTCTTCGCGGCCGGAATCAGGCCATAGGTGCGCGCCGCATCGCCGATCTGCTCGGGCGAGAAAAGTTCGTCCGGGCCGATGTCGAATTGCTGGATGAAGGTTTCGATCGACTGCATCGCGGCGGCGCGATCATCGCGCTTTTTCTGCGCGCGGGCGACGATGTCGCGCAGTTCGTCCGCTTCCTCGGCCGTGATCGTGAAGCTCGACTGCTTTTGCTGAAGTTCGGAAAAACGCTGGAATTCGGGATCGGAAAGGAGTTTCGCCATGGAGATTGCTTTTGTCGCAGAGAGGTCGCAGAGCGCGGCCGGCAGCCGAAACAGCCGCCCGCTTTTTTAAGAGGGCCGCCATTCTAACGCGTCGCCGCGCCGTCAGTCCGAATCCGGTCCCGGCGCATCGCGAAACATCGACAACCCTGCCGCCGACTCCTTCAATAGCTCGGTCACGGTGTCGATCGACGGCGCGACGTATTCGTCGATGCGCCGCATGTAGGGACACGTCAGCGCGGCGATTGCCTCGCCCGACGGGCCGAGCAACGGGAACGTGACGTCGGTCACGCCGACCGTCTGTTGACTGTCCTTGCGCGAAAAACCGTCCTGCCGGATCTCCTGGTAAGCCGCCTCCAGCACGTCCCGATCGAGCGCGATCTCCCCCTTCACCTTGGTGTGCTCGGCGAGCATGTGCTCGCGCTGCTCGGCGCTCTGGAACGCGAGCAGAACGCGCCCGGAGCCCGTGTCGATCAGCCCCACGCGGGACCCGAGCCGCACCGAAATCCCCCACGTCCCCGGTCCGTCGACCTGCGCGATCACAAGCAGGTTGCCGCGGTCGTACACGGCGAGATGCACGGATTGCTCGGCGGCATCGGCGAACCGCTGCATCGCCGGAAGTGCCTCCGCGATCAGCCGGTTCATCGGCGGATGGCGATGCGCGAGCGCATAGAGCTTGAGGCTCAGCGAATAGCGGTCGCCGCCGGGCGAGCGCACGACGTACTGCCGCGCGACCAATCGCTCCAGCATCCGGTACATCTCGCTCGCGTTGCGCCCGAGCAGCTTCGTGATTTCCGCGCGGGTCAGGCCGTCCTTTTGTTCCGCCAGCAATTCGAGGATGTCGAGCCCCTTGTCCAGCGCGGGCGCGCGGTATCGGTCGGCATCGTTGTTGTCTTCCACGTCCATTCCCGGTCGATTCATGTTGGGCCGCGCCGAGTGTAAGCCGTCCGTCGCGCCGACGGCACGCGCCGCACGCTAGGGAAACTACCGACCGATGCTGCAGCGCACTTTCCTTGACTTAGCGTTGTTCGTATATGAATAATACGTTCATAGATGAATTAACGCATCAAGGCAAACCCGAAGCGCGAAGGCCGAACTCGAAGAGCCGACACACCCACGCAGTCAAACGAGCACATCAGGAGACACGCACATGACGTTCATCAAGGGGCTGCCCACGGCCCGCCGCATCATCGCCGCCGTCGTGACGGCAAGCATCGCGGGGGCCGGCCTCGCAGGCGTGGCGCAGGCCGCCGATGCCGGCAAGGTCGGCCTCGGCTTGCCGCTGCTCACTTCGCCGTTCTGGCAGTCGTACAACAACTACCTGCCGGTCTACGCGAAGCAGATGGGCCTCGACATCCTCGCGCCCGTCAACTCGAACGGCGACCCCGCGCAGCAGATCACCGACATGAACAACCTGCTGAATCTCGGCGCGAAGGGGATCGTCGTCGGGCCGCTGGATTCGGCCGCGATCAGCCGTGCGCTGGATGCGTCGTCGGCGAAGAGCGTGCCGGTCGTCGCCGTCGACGTCGCGCCGACGCAGGGCAAGGTCGCGATGGTCGTGCGCGCCGACAACCGCGCATACGGCTCGAAGGCGTGCGACTACATCGGCGAGCACGTGAAGTCGGGCAAGGTCGTGCAGATCATGGGCGACTTGGCGTCGGTGAACGGGCGCGACCGCTCGGAAGCTTTCCGCGCGTGCCTGAAGAAATATCCGGGCCTCTCCCTGCTCGAAATCCCGGCGGCGTGGAAAGGCGACGTCGCGGCGACCGCGCTCGACAGCCTGCTGACCGCGAATCCTGACGTGAAGGCGATCTACATGCAGGCGGGCGGCGTCTATCTCTCGCCGACGCTGCAGACGCTGCGCCGCAAGCAACTGCTCTTCAAGGCGGGCGATCCGAAGCACGTCGTCATCGTGAGCAACGACGGCATCTCGCAGGAATACGACGCGATCCGCCGCGGTGAAATCGACGCTACGATTTCCCAGCCTGCCGACCTGTACGCGAAATACGGCCTCTTCTACATCAAGGCCGCGCTCGCCGGACAGACCTTCAAGCCCGGCCCGACCGATCACGGCAGCACGATCGTCCAGCGCGCGCCCGGCATCCTCGAAGACCAGCTTCCCGCGCCGCTCGTGACGAAAGCGAACGTCGACGACAAGTCGCTCTGGGGCAACACGATCAAGTGAACGCCATGTCGAACGTTCCAGTGGTAGAGGCGCGCGGCGTGACCAAGCGCTTCGGCTCGACGGCTGCGTTGAACGACGTGAGCATCCGCGTGATGCCCGGCGAGTCGCATGCGCTCGTCGGGCGCAACGGCGCGGGGAAATCGACGCTGGTGTCGATGCTGACCGGCTTGCGCAAGCCCGACACCGGCGACGTGCGCTTCAACGACGAACCCGCGCCGCCGATCGCCGATCGCGACGCGTGGCGCGAACGCGTCGCGTGCGTCTATCAGCACTCGACGATCATCCGCGAGTTGTCGGTTGCCGAAAACTTGTTCATCAATCGCCAGCAGCAGAAGGGCGGCGTGATCGACTGGCGCACGATGCGGCGTGACGCCCGCGCGCTTCTCGATCACTGGAAGATCGACGTGCGCGAGGACGCCCGCGCCGGCGATCTCACAGTGGAAGCGCGGCAACTCGTGGAAATCGCGCGGGCGTTGTCGTACGGCGCGCGCTTCATCATCCTCGACGAGCCGACCGCGCAACTCGACGGAGACGAAATCAAGCGGCTTTTCCGGCGCATCGAGGAGTTGCAGCGCGAAGGCGTGACGTTTCTGTTCATCTCGCACCATTTGCAGGAGGTGTACGAAATCTGCCAGGCGGTGACGGTGCTGCGCGACGCGCGGCATATCGTCAGCGCGCCGGTGTCGGCGTTGCCGCGCGAGAAGCTGATCGAGGCGATGACGGGCGAGCAGGGCGGCCTCGCCGTCGCCGATGCAAGCGCGCGGCCCGCGTTGCCCGCCGATACGCCGGTCGCCTTGCAAGTCGAAGCGCTGGCGGGCGACGACTACGAAGGCGTGTCGCTCAGCGTGCGCCGGGGTGAAGTCGTCGGTTTGACCGGCGCGACGTCGAGCGGGCGCACGAGCGTCGCGGAGGCAATCGCCGGATTGAAGGCGCAGCGCGCGGGCGCGATCCGCGTCGATGGCCGCGCGCTCCCGCCCGGCGACGTGCCCGCCGCCTTGGCGCATGGCGTCGGCTGCGTGCCGAAGGACCGGCATCGCGAGGGGCTGGTGCTGTCGCAATCGGTGGCCGAGAACGCATCGATGACGATCGCGCGCACGCTCGGGCGCTTCGGCATCGCGTCGCCGGCGAAGAAGAACGCTTTCGGGCGCCGCATGATCGACGCGCTCGGCATCAAGACGCAGGGGCCGGAACACGCAGTGTCCGGCTTGTCGGGCGGCAACCAGCAGAAAGTCGTGATGGCGCGCGCACTCGCAACCGATCCCGACGTACTGGTGCTGATCGATCCGACCGCCGGCGTCGACGTGAAATCGAAGGAAGCGCTGCTGGCAGTCGTGGACCGCGTGCGCGACGAGGGCAAGGCGGTGCTGGTGGTATCGGGCGAACTCGACGACCTGCGCACTTGCGACCGCGTCCTCGTGATGTTTCGCGGCGCGATCGTCGCCGAATTTCCTGCCGGCTGGCAGGACCATGAACTGATTGCATCGGTCGAAGGAGTGAGTCTCCATGAAGAATAACGTTTCGAGTCCGGCGCTGGCCGGCGCTGCGCCGGGCGCGAGCATCGGCGTGCGCGGGAGACGTCCGCGCATCGAACTCGCGCGGTTTCGCGATCTCGCGCTGTTGCCCGCGCTCGCGTTGCTGCTCGCAATCGGCGCGTTCGTCAGCCCGAGCTTTCTCACGAAGGCGAACCTGATCAGCATTCTCGGCGCATCGGCGGCGCTCGCGCTCGTCGTGCTCGCCGAATCGCTGATCGTGCTGACGGGCAAGTTCGACTTGTCGCTGGAATCGACCGTCGGCATCGCGCCCGCAGTCGGTGCGATGCTCGTGATGCCGGCCGCGTCGGCCGGATTCGGCTTCGAATGGCCTGCGGCGGCGGGCTTGCTCGCGATCGTCGTGGTCGGCGCGGCGGTCGGGTTTGTCAACGGCTTTCTTGTCGTCCGGTTGCGGCTCAACGCGTTCATCGTGACGCTCGCGATGCTGATCGTGCTGCGCGGGATGCTCGTCGGCGCGACCAAGGGCGGCACGCTCTTCGACATGCCGCCGTCGTTCTTCACGCTCGCGACCGCGCTGGTGCTCGGCCTGCCGGTTTCGGTGTGGCTTGCGGCTGTGGCGTTCGGCATTGCCGCGTTCATGCTGCGTTATCACCGGCTCGGCCGCGCGCTGTATGCGATCGGCGGCAACCCGGAGGCGGCGCGCGCGGCGGGGATTCGCGTCGAGCGCATCACGTGGGGCGTATTCGTGCTCGGCAGCGTGCTCGCGTCGATTGGCGGACTGGTCGTGACCGGCTATGTCGGCGCGATCAACGCGAACCAGGGCAACGGCATGATTTTCACGGTGTTCGCGGCGGCGGTGATCGGCGGCATTTCACTCGACGGCGGCAAGGGCACGATGCTTGGCGCGCTGTCGGGCGTGTTGCTGCTTGGGGTCGTACAGAACCTGTTGACGCTTGCACAGGTGCCGTCGTTCTGGATTCAGGCGATCTATGGCGCGATCATCCTTGGTTCGCTGATGGTGGCGCGGCTCGCGGGCGGCGAGGGGCAGGATTGAGATGAGTGACATGAACGACACCGATCGGCGCCTGATTTTATTGAGCCCTGACGACAATTGTCTGGTCGCGGGGGCGCGGCTTGAAGCGGTCGAGACGCTGATGATCGGCGGCGAGGGTGTAACGCTCGACAAGGCCATCGAGCTGGGACACAAGGTTGCGCGGCGCGCGTTGAAGGCGGGTGACAAAGTGCTGCGCTACGGCGCGATCATCGGGCACGCGACCAGTGACGTCGGCAAGGGCGAGCACCTTCATACGCACAATCTCGCGAGCGATTATCTGCCGACGTATACGCACGAGGCGGGGCAG
Organism: Caballeronia choica; assembly: GCF_001544535.1. Classification (GTDB taxonomy): domain Bacteria; phylum Pseudomonadota; class Gammaproteobacteria; order Burkholderiales; family Burkholderiaceae; genus Caballeronia; species Caballeronia choica. Next base: position 58,465 of record NZ_FCON02000018.1, read on the forward strand.
GAGTTCGTGCATCGGTGAGGCGCAGCCAACCCGACCCCGACCTCTCCCCAACCCACCGAGAACCCCGATGAAAAAGCCCAGCCTGCAAGGCTACCTCCGCGCCGATGGCCGCAAAGGCATCCGTAACGTCATCGCGGTGGCGTATCTGGTCGAGTGCGCGCATCACGTCGCGCGTGAGATCGTCGCGCAGTTCCGCCCGGCGTTCGACGCTTTCGACCAGACGCAACCCGACGAACAAGAGCAAGAACCCCCCGTCCACCTGATCGGCTTCCCGGGTTGCTACCCGAACACCTACGCCGAAACGATGATGGAGCGCCTCACGACGCATCCAAACGTCGGCGCGGTGCTTTTCATCTCGCTGGGATGCGAGAGCATGAACAAGCACCATCTCGTCGATGCGGTGCGCGCGAGCGGCCGCCCGGCGCATGTGCTGACGATCCAGGAAAATGGCGGCACGCGCAGCACGATCCAGAACGGCCTCGACTGGGTCCGCGAAACCCGCGCAAAACTCGCCCGTCAACAAAAAGTGCCGATGGCGCTCGATGAACTCATCGTCGGCACGATCTGCGGCGGCTCGGACGGCACGAGCGGCATCACGGCGAACCCCGCCGTCGGCCGCGCGTTCGACGCATTGATCGACGCCGGCGCCACCTGCATTTTCGAGGAAACCGGCGAACTCGTCGGCTGCGAATATCACATGGAAAAACGCGCGGCGCGGCCGGAACTCGGCGCCGAAATCGTCGCGTGCGTGGCGAAGGCGGCGCGCTACTACTCGATTCTCGGACACGGCTCGTTCGCCGTCGGCAACGCGGACGGCGGCCTCACGACGCAGGAAGAAAAGTCGCTCGGCGCATATGCGAAGAGCGGCGCGTCGCCGATCGTGGGCATCGTCAAGCCGGGCGATATTCCCCCCACCGGCGGCCTGTACCTGCTCGACGTCGTCCCCGACGGCGAACCGCGCTTCGGCTTCCCCAACATCAGCGACAACGCCGAAATCGTCGAACTGATTGCGTGCGGTGCGCACGTGGTCCTGTTCACGACCGGACGCGGCTCGGTGGTCGGCTCGGCGATCTCGCCCGTCATCAAGGTCTGCGCGAATCCGGCGACGTACCGCAACCTCTCGGGCGACATGGACGTCGACGCCGGCCGCATCCTCGAAGGCCGCGCGACACTCGACGAAGTCGGCCGCGAGGTGTTCGACGTGACGGTGGCGGTCGCGGCCGGCGCGGCGTCGAAGTCGGAGTCGCTCGGGCATCAGGAATTCATCCTGACTTACAAGACTTTCGAGCCGGTCGGGCCGGCGTGTTTGCCGCGGACTGCGTCGGCGCGTAATGTCGTGGAAATTGCCTTGCAATGAGGTCACGCAGATGAACCCTGGAACATACGACGCCGTGGCGCGTCGCCGCAAGATCGGCCGCACGGCGCTGGAAGTCACGGCGCTGTCGCTCGGCAGCGCGCCGCTTGGCGGGCTGTATCACGAGTTGTCGGAGGAAGCGGCGCTCGCGACCGTGGCCGCCGCGTGGGACAGCGGCATCCGCTTCTTCGATACCGCGCCGCACTACGGCCACACGAAGGCGGAACACCGGCTCGGCGACGCGCTGCGCCGCTATCCGCGCGCGGATTATGTGCTGTCGACGAAAGTCGGCCGCCGTTTCGTGCCGCGCACGACACCGTACGACGGCAGCGAAGGCTGGGCGAATCCGCTGCCGTTCGAAGCCATCTACGACTACACCTACGACGGCATCCTGCGATCGTTCGAAGACAGCCAGCAACGGTTCGGCATCGTCGACATCGACATCGTGCTGGTCCACGACATCGGCCGTTACACGCACGGCGAAAAGAACGCGCATTACTGGCGGCAACTCACGAACGAAGGCGGCTTTCGCGCCCTCGACGAACTGCGCAAGACGCGCGGCGTAAAGGCGGTCGGTCTCGGCGTGAACGAAGGCGCGGCGATTCTCGAAGCGATGGCCGAATTCGACATCGACTGCGCATTGCTCGCGGGCCGCTACACGCTGCTCGAACAAGCGGTGCTCGATGATTTGCTGCCCGCCTGCGAAAAACGCGAAGTCAGCATCCTGCTCGGCGGCGCGTTCAATTCGGGCATTCTCGCGCGGGGCCTCGCTTCAAAGGCCGAAGGCGACCTCAAATTCAATTACGGCGATGCGCCGCAGCCGATCGTGGAGCAGGTCGCGCGGCTCGAGCGCGTATGCCGCGAACATGGCGTCGCGCTGTCGAGCGCCGCCCTGCAATTTCCTTATGCGCATAAAGTAATTGCCACGGTGCTGATGGGCGCGCGCAGCGCTCACGAAGTGCACGAGAACGCGGCTTCGTTCGCGCAACCGCTGCCCGCCGCGCTGTGGGATGCGTTGCGTGCCAACGGCTTGCTGCATCAAGCGGCGCCGGTGCCAGCATGAAAATCGACGCGCATCAGCATTACTGGGACCCCGCGCGCGGCGACTACGGCTGGCTGAAGCCGGAGATGCAGGCGCTGTATCGCGTGTTCGGGCCGGGCGACTTGAAGCCGTTGCGCGAGGCAGTCAATGTGGAACGCACGGTAGTGGTTCAGGCGGCGCCGACCGTCGATGAAACCCGCTATCTGCTCGACCTTGCGCGGGCGGAGGAATCGATTGCGGGTGTGGTCGGCTGGGTGCCGCTCGATGCGCCGGGCGCGCCCGATCTGATCGACGAACTCGCGCGCGAGCCGAAGTTCAAAGGCGTGCGTCCGATGCTGCAAGACCTCGCCGATGACCGCTGGATCGAAACCGCATCGATCGAACCGGCGATCCGCAAGCTGATCGAACGCGATCTCGCATTCGATGCGTTGATCTTCGCGCGCCACATTCCTTCGCTCGTGACGTTCGCGACGCGTTATCCTGAATTGCGGATCGTGATCGATCATGGCGCGAAGCCGCCGATCCGCGATGGCGACGCGGGCCGGCAACCATGGGCCGACGGCATCGAGCAACTTGCCGCGCTGCCGCAGAAGCTGTCCTGCAAGCTTTCGGGCCTCGTGACCGAAGCCGCGCCGCAATGCGACGAAAAGATATTGAAACCCTACGTCGAACATCTTTTAAAACATTTCGGCGCACAACGTCTGATGTGGGGCAGCGACTGGCCGGTGCTGAACCTGAACGGCGACTACGCCGGCTGGCATGACGCGGCCCGCACCCTCTGCGCCCACCATCCAGATCTCAAAAAGACGGATGAAGACGCAATCTTCGGCGCAAATGCCCGCACGTTCTATCGCCTCTGAAGGCGCGAAATACCCGACATGTCTCAAAAATACTTTCGACGGGAGCTGTAGATGATACAAAGACTGGCAGGCAAGACGGTGCTGATCACCGCGGCGGGGCAGGGAATCGGACTCGCGACGGCCGAGCGTTTCGCGGCCGAGGGCGCGCGCGTGATCGCGACCGACATCCGCACGGACTCGCTGGAAGGCAAGCCGTTCGAAGTGCGCACGCTCGACGTGCTCGACACTGCGGCGGTCAACGAACTGGCGAAGGAACTCGGCGCAGTCGATGCGCTCTTTAATTGCGCCGGCTTCGTGCATGCCGGCTCGATCCTGGAGACGAGCGAGGAAGACTGGGACTTCGCCTTCAACCTCAATGCGAAGGCGATGTTCCGTACGATTCGCGCCTTCTTGCCGGCGATGCTCGATAACGGTGGCGGCTCGATCATCAACATGTCGTCGGCGGCGTCGAGCGTGAAGGGCGTGCCGAACCGCTTCGCGTATGGTGCGTCGAAGGCGGCCGTGATCGGGCTGACCAAGGCGATCGCCGCCGATTTCGTCACGCGCGGCATTCGCTGCAACGCGATCTGTCCGGGCACGGTCGATTCGCCGTCGCTGCAGCAGCGCATCGCGGAGCAGGCGGCGGCGCAGGGCGCGAGCGTCGAGCAGGTGCACGCGGCGTTCGTCGCGCGCCAGCCGATGGGGCGGGTCGGCAAGCCGGAGGAAATCGCGGCGCTGGCGCTGTATCTCGCGTCGGATGAGTCGTCGTTTACGACCGGCCAGATTCATCTCATCGATGGCGGCTGGTCGAATTAAAGCAACCAGGTACCCACCGAGTACCTTTTGAAATACGAGGATCAAACCAGATGAAACTGCTTCGTTTTGGGCCGAAGGGTCAGGAAAAACCGGGTCTGCTGGACGCGGACGGCAAGATTCGCGATCTGTCGGGCGTCGTCGACGACATCGCCGGCGACACGCTCACCGACGCCGGTCTGGCGAAACTGCGCGCCATCGATCCGGCGTCGCTGCCGGCGGTCGCGGGCGAGCCGCGCATCGGCCCGTGCGTCGGGCACGTGGGCAAGTTCGTGTGCATCGGCCTGAACTACGCCGATCACGCCGCCGAATCGAACCTGCCGGTGCCGACCGAGCCGGTGATCTTCGGCAAGTGGACGAGCGCGATCTGCGGCCCGAACGACGACGTCGAGATTCCGCGCGATTCCAGAAAGACCGACTGGGAAGTCGAACTGGGCGTGGTGATCGGCCGGCACGCCAAGTACGTCGATGAAGCGAGCGCGCTCGACTACGTCGCGGGCTACTGCGTGATCAACGACGTCTCCGAGCGCGAGTGGCAGCTCGAACACGGCACGCAATGGGACAAGGGCAAGGGATTCGACACGTTCGGCCCGCTGGGTCCGTGGCTCGTCACGAAAGACGAAATCGCCGATGCGCAGAAGCTCGACCTGTGGCTCGAAATCGACGGTCATCGCTATCAGAACGGCAACACGCGCACGATGGTGTTCAACGTCGCGCAACTGGTGTCGTACCTGTCGAAGACGATGAGCCTGCAACCCGGCGACGTCATTTCGACCGGCACGCCGCCGGGCGTCGGCATGGGCGTGAAGCCGAATCCGGTGTACCTGAAGGCAGGCCAGACGATACGCCTCGGCATTCAGGGCCTGGGCGAGCAGCAGCAGAAGACGGTTGCCGCGAAATAAGCCGTGCATGGGCCGTTGCTCATGGCAACGGCCTTCTCAGTCGTGCAACCCGGCGCGCTCGACACACTCGACGAAATACTGCGCCGCTGCGCTGAACACCAGATCCTTCCGATGCATCAGGCCGAGCGTGAGCCGGGGCAACGAAGCATCGACGTCGAGTCGCGCGAGAACGCCGCGCGCAACGTACTCATCCAGCAGGAAATCCGTCCACACGCTCACCACGCCCGGCTCGCTCGCCAGGTCCGCATAGAGCCGCTGCGACGTGCACACGCTGATGCGTCGCGGACGCGCCAGTTCGCGCGCCCCGCAGAACGCAGACCAGAACGCCGGCACGCTTTCCCGCGCGAAGTTGTAGAGCCAATGCGCGTCGCGCAATGTCGACAGCAGCGGCTCCTTCGCCAGCGCGTCGCCGCTTGAAACCGCGAGCGATTGCGTCACGCTCCCAAGCGGCGTCACGCGAAATTCGGCGGTCACATCCGTATCGGCGACGAAGGCCACGCACAGGTCGAACGAACCATCGCGCAGGCCATCGACGATCTGCGCCGGCTGGCATTCGTACACGTTTAGTTGCGCAGCGGGGAAGCGCTGCCGGAATGCGCGGAGCGCATCCGGCATGCCCGCCGATGCAGCCAGCAAGGACACGCCAATCGAAAGTGCCGGATCGGCCGACGTCCTCATCTCCTCCAGTTCCTGCCCGGCGCGCGCGATCTCCGCGATCACGGTGCGTGCCCGCCGCACCAGCACTTCGCCGTATGGCGTCAGCCGCACGCCCGCGCCGCTTCGCACGAGCAGTTGCAGGCCAAGCTGCGTCTCGAGTTCCTTGATGCTTTTCGTGACGGCGGGCTGCGAGATGCACAACGCCTCGGCGGCTGCCATGAGCGTGCCGCGCTCGGCGATCGCAACGAGCGTCTGCAATTGTCGGGTCTTCATCGCGCGTTCATAAGCATTCGCTATGGCCATGAGAAATTGGAAATTGACGCGCCGGCCGCGCCGCTAGCATGTGGGCGGCGTAAAGCATACAGGGAGACCCATGCACACCGAAACAATCGACCTCGACCTCGACCTCGACCTCGACGAGCTCGTCGCCTTGCGGCGCGACATCCACGCGCATCCGGAGATCGCGTTCGAGGAAGCGCGCACGAGCGAACTCGTCGCCGCCAAATTGCGCGCGTGGCATATCGAAACGCATACGGGCGTCGGCAGGACCGGCGTCGTCGGCGTGGTGCGCGGCGCGCGCGGACCCGGGCGGACGATCGCGCTGCGTGCCGACATGGACGCCTTGCCGATGGAAGAAGAGGGCCGTCCGCTCCATCGGTCGCTCAAACAAGGCGCGTTTCACGGCTGCGGTCACGACGGGCACACGGCGGTGCTGCTCGGCGTCGCGCGGCATTTCAGCCAGCGGCGCGATTTCGCCGGCACGATCCTGCTGATCTTCCAGCCCGCCGAGGAAACCGGCGGCGGCGCCCTCGCGATGCTCGCTGACGGTCTGCTCGCCCGCTTTCCCTTCGACGAAATCTACGCGCTCCACAACGCGCCGCACTTCGCGCCGGGCACGTTCGGCGTGCGCGACGGCGCGATGCTCGCCTCCTGCGACGAACTGAAGATCAGGATCGGCGGCGTCGGCGGACACGGCTCGTCGCCGGACAAGACGAAGGACCCGATCAGCGCCGCCGCGCAACTCATCTGCGCATTGCAGACCGTGGTCAGCCGCTCGACCGATCCGAGTGCGATGGCCGTGCTGAGCATCGGCAGCATTCACGCGGGCACGACGTCGAACGTGATTCCGTCGCATGCGGAACTGCTCGGCACGTTGCGCACCTTCGACGAAGCCATCCGCGCGCGGGCGAAAGCGCGCATCGAAACGATCTGCGCGGGGATGGCGATGACGACCGAATGCGCCATTGACGTGAGCTTTTACGGGAGCTCGCCGGCGACGGTCAATCATCGTGAACAGGCGCAGGCGGCGGCGCTGGCTGCCGTCGATGTGTTCGGCGCTGAAAACGTGCTGCGCGATTTCGCGCCGCTCAACGGCTCGGAGGACTTCTCCGAATTCCTGCTGCACAAGCCCGGCGCATACGTGCTGCTCGGACAGGGCGGGGTGTATTGCCACCATCCCGAATTCGATTTCAACGACGACGTATTGCCGCTCGGCGTGCGCTTTTTCGTCGGGCTGGCGCTTGCGCGGCTCGCTCACCAGGGAGACACACAATGACGCTGAAATTGACCGGCGCACTCGCAGCACTTGCCATCGCCACGACGGCCCACGCCACCGACCTGCGCTTCGGCACCGACGCCGCCTACCCGCCCTACGAATACAAGCTGCCCGACGGCCGCCTCGCGGGCCTCGACATCGACATCGGCAACGCGCTCTGCGCCGCCGCGAGGGTGAAATGCGTGTGGGTCGAGAACAGCTTCGACGGCATGATCGCGGGCCTCCAGTCGCGCAAGTTCGATGCGATCAACTCCGCGCTCGCGGCCACCGACGCGCGCCGCGCCGTGATGGACTTCACCGCGCCACTCTATCCCGCCGACATCCGCCTCGTCGCGAAGAAAGGCAGCGGCTTGCGGCCGGATGCGAAGTCGCTCGCGGGCAGGCATGTGGGCGTGTTGCAGGGCTCGGTGCAGGCGGCCTTCGCGAAGGCCAACTGGGCGAAGAACGGCGTCGCCGTCGATGAATACGCGGATCAGAACGCCGTGTACGCCGATCTCGCGAACGGCCGGCTGGACGCGACGCTCGTGCTCGGCGCCGCGGCGCGGAGCGGCTTTCTCGACAAGCCGCAGGGCGCGAATTTCGAACTGACGGGGCCGCGCGTCGACGATCCGGCGATCCGGGCGGCCGGCGCGGTGATCGGCGTAAGGAAGAACGATGCGAAAACGCGTGACATGCTCGACGCCGCGCTAAAGCAGCTTCGCGACGACGGCACGATAGACAGGCTCATGCACAAGCATCTGGGCGACGTGCGCACGTCCAACTGACGGCGATGTCCGTGCCGGAATGAAAAACCTCGCCGCAGCGAGGTTTTTCCGACGATCAACCGAGCCCCGCCCGGCGGACGAACGGGCGATCTCAGGCGTTGAACATCGGCTCCGAGGCGCCTTCGCCGATGCGGTTGATCGTGCCTTGCGCCACCGCGACCAGCCGCTCGGCGTTGCCGTCGGTCACGTAGACATCGCACTGGCAGGTCGCCTGCGTCATGCCGGCGTGAATCACGCGCGCCCGCGCCATCAACGTGCCGGACACCGCCGGCCGCAGATAGTTGATCTTGTATTCCCCCGTCACCACCTTCGGACCGAGCCGCAGCGCGCCTGCGAAGGTCAGCGCGTTGTCGACGAGATAACTCACTACGCCGCCGTGCACGAAACCGTGTTGTTGCCTCAGATCGTCGCGAATGGTCAGACACAGCGTGAGACTCGCTGAATCGACCTGCATCAGTTTTGTGCCCAGCAAAGCGCTGAACGGTTGCGCGTTCAGCGCCCCGCGTGCGATATCGACGATTTCGGCCATTCGGACACTCCTTGGGTGGGTTCGGTGCCGTCCTGCAAAGACTGTAGGTAGCGTTCGCCCACTCTGCAAGGAAGTTCGCCAAAACCCGCTGAAATTATTTCATCGTGATTTCAGATTGCGCCAAGCTCAACCCGGCAGTGAAGCGTAGGCGGTCGCGAGATGATAGGGCGTGGTCGAAGGCATGTCGGCGCGCGTCACCACGCCCTCCGCCGACTGGCACTCGATCCAGCCGCGCGCATGCAGGAAGCGCTGGCGAAAGCGCTCGATCTGCAACGGCAATTCGGCGCGCACGGTGTCGCTGTCGTGTGTCGCGAGCGCGCGCAGGTATTCGGTCTGCGCCCAGATGCGCTGTGTCGCGTCCAGCACGCGGCCGCTTTCGTCGAGCGCGGCCGCGACGCCGCCCGTCGTCGCATCCACGCCGTACGTCCGAGCGAAATCGAATGCGCGCGCGAGCGGTTCGCGCAGGCCGGCTGCGTCGAACGCCGGGTGACGGCTGCCTTCCACGAGAAAGAACCATTCGAACTGATGGCCCGGCTCCAGCCGATTGCCCGCCGAGCCCAGCGGCAATTCGGCGATGCAGCCGCTTTCCTGATGCACGAAATTTCGCGCGATATCGCGTGCGAGTGCTTCGAGACGGACGTCGAACGCACTGTCGCCCGTGGCATCGCGCGCGGCGAGCCACGCTTCGGTCAGATGCATCAGCGGGTTCTGCAAGGGCGTCTCCAGCACGCCGCCAAAGTCTTCCGACAACACCGCGTTCAATCCGCCGTGCCCCGCCGCGAAGCGTTGCTCGACGAGCGCGGAGGTCTCGTTCACGATCGTGATGGCGTCGGCGGAACCGCTGCGCTGTGCGTATTCCGCGCACGCGAAGATCACGAACGCGTGCGTGTACAGGTCCTTCTGTCGCTCGAATGGCCCGCCGTTCGCGTCGACGCTGTAGAACCAACCGCCATTTTCCTTGTCCTGAAAATAGTGTCGCAACGACGCGAAGAGCGTCTCCGCATGCGCGAGTTCGCCCGAGTTGGCGAACACGAACAACTGGCGCGCGCAGGCCATCGCCCGGTAACGCGACACCGGCAACGGCGCGTGACGGTCCGGCGACACCGCTTCGTAGGCGAGCCCGAGCGCCGCGTTGAATCCGGGGCCGCGCCAGACCGGCAGCACGACGCGTGCGTAGTGATCGCGCAGCGCGGCGCTGGGGGTGATCGACAAGGCATCCGGGTGGTGGTCGTGCATACGCGGTTCTTTGGTGGTGTAAACGTTCGGGTTGGCGCCGTCCGGCATCGAATCTGCGTGCTCCGCGCAACCCGGACTGCGCGGGCCCAAGCATAGCAAACCCGCTTCGGCGCCTGGGCCGAAGCCGCCATCCGTCGATCAACAGCAAAAAGGAGAACAGACAACCATGTTAGGCAATCTCGAACTCGTTGCGCGGCTCGTGATGGCCGCAGCGCTCGGCAGTGTGATCGGCTTCGAGCGCGAGCGGCTCTCGTGGGCGGCCGGATTGCGCACGCACATGCTGGTGTGCGTCGGCTCGACGCTGATCATGATCGTGTCGGCATTCGGATTCGCCGATGCGCTCCACGGCGATCACACCGTACTCGATCCGTCGCGGATGGCTGCACAGGTCGTGTCCGGCATCGGTTTTCTCGGCGCCGGCTCGATCCTGCTGCGCAACGAGATCGTGCGCGGCCTCACGACGGCGGCGAGCCTTTGGTCCGTCGCGGCAATCGGGCTCGCGGTCGGCGGCGGGCTGTACACGGCATCGATCGCGGCGACCGCCATCATCCTGATCATCCTCGCGGGCATCAAGCCGCTCGAGCGGCGCTTCATTTCGGTGAAGCAGCGCCGGCAGTTGACGCTGCTCGTCGAGCGTGGCGCACTCAGCTTTCACGCGCTGCACGAGATACTGGGGCCGGGCAGCGTGCGCGTGAAGCAGTTCGTCGTGCAGCAAAGCGAGGATTCGTCGGAGCTCGATGAGGTGCAGATCGTGTTGTCGCGTGTGTCGGCGCCTGAATACAAGTCGATCTGCGATCGGCTGCGGTTGCTGGAAAGCGTGCGCGAATTCAGGGAAGACGACGTGACTTGAGTGCTGGCTGCGACGCGCGCACCGATGCCGTTCGAAGGCCGCGCGTCGCAAAAACGGCGCAATGGCCCTTTGAGTGGGACGCGGGCCGGTCCGGGCCGCAAATCTCCATTTGCACTGCGTGGTCATCGCGGTTTCGTATTTGACGGCCGCGCGACATCCCGAACGCGCGTCGCGCCACGGCGAGTTTTCGGCCACTTTGCCCGTCAGACGGTCATTTCCGACCCGCCCCCAAATCTGCGACGGCATTCCGAAACGTTCTTATGTAGAAAAACTACCAAATTTTTATAGTGAAATGCTGCATTGCACTAGAAATTTCTAAGGGGAAACCCTATAATTCGTCTTAAGGGAAAACCCTGCACAACCAACCGGAGTCTGACATGAGCTACCTCTTCGCCCTGCTGCAAAAATTTGCCTCGCTGTTCGAGTCGCCACACCTTCCGATGGACTCGGACTACTCCTACCAAGCCCGTCACCGCGAAGCCGAGCGCGTCCGCAAGTCACGTGGCACCGCATTCGGAATTCGTCTGTGAGCTTGAATGAAAGCGGCGCGGAACAGAAACATCAGCATTGAACAAAGCCGTTTCGTATTGCTTTCCGCCCGCTTTCTCGTTGTTTGAAATGTAGTTTTTCTAGCTTCAACATCGCGTTTTCCGCATCGACGCGACTTCCATTACTCGACGGCAATCCGTCGACGTCCGTTGTGAGCGCCCTTCGGCGCTATTTTTTTGCCTGCTCGCTTCCTGCCCCCGCCGACGCGTCTTGCCGCGCCCTGCGCTATCCTTGGACTCCAACCAGGCAGCGCGAGAGCCGAACGACCACCATGACCGACGACGTCCATTTCTACAGCCCCGAAGAAGGCCACGGCCTGCGCCATGATCCGTTCAAGGCGATTGTCGCGCCCCGCGTGATCGGCTGGATTTCGAGCCGCGACGCCGACGGCCGCGTGAACCTCGCGCCGTACAGCTTTTTCGGCGCGTTCGCCACCTTCCCGTCCATCATCGGCTTTTCCAGCGAAGGCTTTAAGGACAGCATCCGGAACATCGAGGCGACCGGCGAATTCGTGTGGAACATGTCGAGCCGCGACCTTGCCGAGCGGATGAACCGGACGTCGGCGCCGGTCGCACATGAAGTCGACGAATTCGAGCTTGCCGGGCTCACCAAGGCGCCGGGACGCAACGTGAGCGTGCCGCACGTGGCGGAATCGCCGGCGGCGCTCGAATGCAGGCTGCTGCAGATCGTGCGCCTGAAGAATCTCGACGGCGAGCCGATGGACAACTGGCTGACGCTCGGACAGGTGGTCGGCGTGCATATCCGCAAGACGTTTCTGAAGGACGGCCTCTTCGATACCGCGGCCGCCAGACCGATCATGCGTGCGGGTTATCGCGGGGATTACGCGGAGATCGGCGAGATGTTCGAGATGATTCGTCCGACGTCGTAGCCCGGCATTGTTTAAAACCAGGAGCTTTCAACTGATTACGTCCGGGCGTTCGCTTATTGCCGAAAAAAACGCCTCGACTTGCACTAACGCGACACGCCAAAAAACCCGCACTTTCGCCCAAACATGGGCGCAAACCCTTGTCGCAGAACGCTCGCCGCGCCGAAGCCAATTGCGCTCCAAATTCCAGTGTCGTATTTCCTCATGTGGTTGTCGCAAATAGTCGGCTAGGCGCACTTTTTTCTAGCAACTATGTATGCACAGCGCGGACGCACGTCCGCCACGCTAGGAGAGCATTCAATGAATTCCCCCAAGGTCGTGGTCGAAGGGCTATGCAAGGTGTTCGGCACCAGCCCGAAACAAGCGATCGACATGCTGGCAGGCGGCGCGACGAAAGAAGAAGTCTTCGCGCGCACAGGCCAGATAGTCGGCGTCCATAACGTGTCGTTCGAAGTGAAGGAAGGCGAGATCTTCGTGCTGATGGGCCTCTCCGGCTCCGGCAAGTCGACGCTGATCCGCCTGATCAACCGCCTCGTCGAGCCGACAGCCGGCAAGGTGCTGATCGACGGGCGCGACGTCGCCTCGGTGCCGCGCTCGGAACTCACCGCGCTGCGCCGCAAGGACATGAGCATGGTGTTCCAGTCGTTCGCGCTGATGCCGCAACGCACGGTGCTGTCGAACGCCGCGTTCGGGCTGGAGGTGGCGGGCGTCGGGCGCAAGGAGCGCGAGAAGCGCGCGATGACGGTGCTCGAACAAGTCGGCCTCGCGCCGTTCGCGCAGAAACTGCCGGCGCAGCTGTCGGGCGGCATGCAGCAGCGCGTGGGGCTGGCGCGGGCGCTGGCGGTCAACCCGTCGCTGATGATCATGGACGAAGCGTTCTCCGCACTCGATCCGTTGAAGCGCAAGGAAATGCAGAACGTGCTGCTGGAGTTGCAGCGCGAGCAGCAGCGCACGATCCTTTTCGTGTCGCACGATCTGGAAGAGGCGATGCGCATCGGCACGCGCATCGCGATCATGGAAGGCGGCCGCGTGGTGCAGATCGGCACGCCGCAGCAAATCATCACGAACCCCGCCGACGACTACGTGCGGGCGTTCTTCGAAGGCATCGACACGAGCCGCTATCTCACCGCTGGCGACCTGATGCAGACCGACGCCGTGCCGCTGATGAAGCACTCGCCGCCGATCGACGCATCGTCGGTGGCCGCGACGCTCAACGGCAGCGCCGACTACGCGTTCGTGCTCGACAGCGAGCGCAGGATTCGTGGCTTCGTCTGCCGCGACGCGATGGGCAGCGCGTCGCCGCAAGTGAATCAGATCGAATGCATTCATCGCACGACGCCGCTCGACGATGTCGTCTCGCGCGTGGTTGCAAGCCGCGCCCCGCTGCCGGTCGTCGAGGCGGACGGTTCCTATTGTGGTTCGGTCAACAAGACGAACGTGCTGCAAGTCCTTACGCGCCATCGAGGTTCCCATGTCTGAAATGATTCCGCTCGGTAGCTGGGTCGATCACGGCGTCCACTATCTGCTCGACCACGACGCCAAGACCTTCGACTCCATCGGCAAGGTCATCGAGAGCTTCGCCGCCTTGATCGAACACGGCCTGCAATCCATCCCGATGTGGGCGCTGATGGCGTTCTTCGTCGGCATCGGCTTGTGGCGCGTCGGCTGGCGCTTCGCGTTCTTCACGCTGCTCTCGATGCTGCTCATCTACGGCACCGGGTTCTGGGACCAGATGGTGATCACGCTCGGCCTCACGCTTTCGTCGACGCTGATCAGCCTGTTGCTCGGCGTGCCGCTCGGCATCTGGACCGCGAAGAGCAAGTACGTCGAGATGGCGGTGCGCCCCGTGCTCGACCTGATGCAGACGATGCCGGCCTTCGTCTACCTGATTCCGGCGGCGATGCTGTTCGGCCTGGGCCGCGTGCCGGGGATTCTGTCGACCGTCATCTTCGCGATGCCGCCTGCTGTGCGCCTCACGTCGCTCGGCATCAAGCATGTGAACCGCGAGATCGTGGAAGCGGGGCAGGCGTTCGGCTGCACGCCGTGGCAACTGCTCTACAAGGTGCAGTTCCCGAACGCGCTGCCGTCGATCATGACCGGCGTGAACCAGACGATCATGATGGCGCTGTCGATGGTGATCATCGCGTCGATGGTCGGCGCGGGCGGGCTTGGCAACGACGTGCTGGCGAGTATCCAGCGGCTCGATATCGGGCTTGGCTTTGAAAGCGGCTTGTCGGTGGTGTTGCTCGCGATCATTCTCGACCGCATCACGGAAAGCTTTGGCCGTTCGCCTGGCATGGCGCGCGCACCATTGCTCTCGGGTATTCGCAGCGTGATGCGGGTGCGTCGCGCGCCGGCGGCACAGCAAGGCTGACCTGCACCCATGAAACGCGACGCGATCACGCCTGTCACGAGCGATTCGCCGTTATCGAAGTTGGCTCACTTCGGCTTCCTCACGCTGCCGAACTTCTCGATGATCGCGTTCACGAGCGCGGTCGAGGTGCTGCGCATGGCGAACTATGTCGGCCGCGCGCAGCACTACACGTGGTCGGTGATCACGCCCGATGGCGAACCGGCGCGCGCGAGCAACGGCATCACCGTCAAGCCGACGACGACGCTTGCTGAAGCCGGCATCCCCGATGTGCTGATCGTCTGCGCGGGGTGGCATGTGCGCGATTACGTCGATGAAAAAGTAATTACGCTGCTGCAGGAGGTTGCGGCGCAAGGCGTGCCGCTCGGGGGCATCTGCACGGGGCCTTACGCGTTGCTCGCGGCGAACCTGCTCGATGGTTATCGGTGCACGGTGCATTGGGAGGATATGTCGCCGCTGCACAAGAGCTATCCGCACGTGCGATTCGCCGATGAGTTGTTCGTGATCGATCGTGATCGTGTGACGTGTACTGGTGGTACTGCGCCGCTTGACCTGATGCTCAATCTCGTCGGCATGCGGCTTGGGCAGTCGCATGCGGCGCAGGTGTCTGAGCAGTTCATCGTCGAGCGGATTCGCGGGTCGACCGATCATCAGCATATTCCGGTCGATGCACGGGTGGGCTTCTCGCGTGCGGAACTGATCGAAGTCGTGCGGCTGATGGAGGCGAATATCGAGGAGCCTTTGTCACTGGATGAACTCGCGCGGCTCGTGCGTTTGTCGCAACGTCATTTGCAGCGCATGTTCAAGATGTTCCTGAGCGTTTCGCCGACGCATTATTACCTGACCCTGCGGTTGCGGCGCGCGCGTGAATTGCTGCGCAATACGGATGCGTCGATCGCTCGGGTTACCGCTGTGTGCGGGTTTCATTCGCCATGCCATTTTAGTAAAGCGTACCGCGCGCAGTTTGGACATGCGCCTAGCGTTGAGCGAAGGGTTTTGGGTTGACGGGACATCCTGCACCGCCCCGACACGGGCAGAGCCAATAAGCCAACACCAACACAAGTTCCATGGAAGCCTGAGCGCATCAAACGGTCAAAGCCTCATCCTCAAACCCTCTTCAACTCCAAAGCGTCCGCGAAAATGAACTCCATGAAACACATGTGGTCCGCGTCCCTGTGCGCGCTCGCAGTATCCACGGCGTACGCCGCCGACCCGGCCACGTGCCAGACCGTCCACTTCGCCGACGTCGGCTGGACCGACATTGCCGCCACCACCGGCCTCGCCTCGACCGTGCTGGAAGGCCTCGGCTACAAGCCGACGAAAACGATCGCCTCCGTGCCGATCACGTTCGCGGGTGTGAAGAGCAAGCAGATCGACGTGTTCCTCGGCTACTGGTCGCCGACCATGGACCCGATGATCGATTCGTTCAAGAAGGCCGGCCAGGTCAAGGTGCTCGCAACGCCGAATCTCACCGGCGCGAAATACACGCTCGCCGTGCCCGACTATGTCTATAACGCGGGCCTGAAATCCTTCACCGACATCGCCAAGAACTTCGACAAGCTCGACGGCAAGATCTACGGCATCGAACCAGGCAACGACGGCAACGCGCTCATCAAGAAGATGATCGACACCAACCAGTACGGGCTCGGCAAGTTCAAGCTGGTGGAATCGAGCGAGGCGGGCATGCTGGTCGAAGTGGGCCGCGCGATCCGCGACAAGAAGCCCATCGTGTTTCTGGGCTGGGAGCCGCATCCGATGAACGTGCAGATGAAGATCGATTACCTGTCCGGCGGCGACGACGTGTTCGGCCCGAATTACGGCGAGGCCAAAGTGCTGACCGTCACGCCGACCGACTACGCGGCGCGTTGCCCGAACGTCGCGAAACTCGTGTCGAACCTGCAGTTCACGACCGACATCGAGAACCACGTGATGGTGCCGATCATGAACAAGACCGACGCGAACAAGGCCGCGCGCGAATGGCTGAAGGCGAACCCGGCGGTGCTCGACAAGTGGCTCGCGGGCGTGAAGACGTTCGATGGCAAGGATGGGTTGCCTGCGGTGAAGGCCTACGTGGCGGGGAAATAGCAGCTCACTGAGCGAAGGCCCGGCGACGGGCGTCATGTCGTGGCCGTCGCTCAGCAAAACGATTGCCGTCATTCGTGATTCAGCTTCGGTAATCCGATCCGGTGTTTTCGATCAGCCTCAGCGCCGCTTGCCATTGCAGGCTGACGATGTTGTCCGACTCGTCGCGCTGGAACTGTTCCGCGGTGAGACGCCGCACGGCTTCCGGCGGCATCGACAGCTCCGCGTTGCCCGCGAGCGCGCGCACCTGTATCTCGCATGCGCGTTCGAGAAAATAAATGTCCTGGAACGCCGCCGGAATCGACGAACCGCCGACGAGCAAGCCGTGGTTGCGCAGGATCATCGCGTTGTGCGGGCCGAGATCGGCGATGAGCCGTTCGCGTTCGCCGAGATCGAGCGCGATGCCTTCGTAATCGTGATACGCGAGGTGCTCGTAGAACTTCAGCGCGTGCTGGCTGATCGGCAGTAGGCCGTGCCGCTGCGCCGATACCGCCGAGCCCGCCGACGTATGCGTGTGAATCACGCAGACCAGATCGGGTCGCGCCATGTGAACCGCCGAATGAATCGTGAAGCCGGCCGCGTTCACGCGATAGCGCTCGGGATGATCGGCCGCGTCAGGGTCGACGACGCGCCCCGCGCTATCGATCTTCACGAGATCCGACGCGCGCATCTCATGGAACAGCACGCCATAGCGGTTGATGAGGAAGTGATGCTCGGGACCGGGCACGCGCGCCGTGATGTGCGTGTCGATCATGTCGGTCATGCGAAAGTGCGCGACGAGCCGGTACAGCGCGGCAAGTTCGCAGCGCACGGCCCATTCTTCGGTCGAGTAACGGTGGGTGTCGTGTGTCATGTCGAGGGTTCCTTCGAGTTCAAATGTGGCGCACGGCGGGGTTCATCTGGAGGCACCCCGTTTATCCGGCATTGGCGTTTGTGAACGAGCGGGGATGACGCTCAGATGGCCTGGGCGCGGCCCGGAAACGTCTCGTCGTACTCGGCGGCCTCTTCCGCTTCCGCCGTGCCGCGCTGCTCGCGATACATCATCGGCGGCAGGCCGAACTGCTTGCGGAATTCGCGGCCGAGGTGCGACGCATCGGAGAAACCGCAGCTCGACGCGATGTCCGCGACCGTCTTGTCCGAACTCGTCAGCAGCCACGCGGCCGTGCGCAGGCGCACCTGCTTCGCGTAGGCCTGCGGCGCCTTGCCGGTTTCCGCCTTGAAGAGCCGCTCGAGCTGGCGCGTCGAGAGATCGAGCTTGTGCGCGAGTTTGTCGAGCGAGAGCGAGCGGCCGACGTGCTGCTCCATCAGCAGGATCGCGCGCTTCACCTTCGGGTGTGTGGCCGGAGCCAGGCCCGGCGGATGCGGCTGTGGCGCGTTGCCCTTCTGCATATCGTCGACGAGCAGGATGCGCAGCGCCTTTTGCACCGTTGCCGTTTCGAAGTGGCGCAGGAGGATCGCAGCAGCCACGTCGATCGACGCGCGGCCGCCCGAGCACGTGATGCGCCGCCGGTCGATCACGAAGAGCCGGTCGGCGATCAGCGCCTGTTCATCGACGCCCGGAAATCGCTCGACGAAATCCCAGTAGTGAAACCAGCTCACGCAGATGCGATGGCCGTCGAGCACGCCCGCGCGCATCAGCGAGAACACGCCGGTGCACATGCCGACGAGCGTCGCGTCGGTCGCGGCGGCGCGGCGGATGAATTGCAGCGTGGCGTCGCTCGCGGCCGGTCCCGAATGCAGCAAGCCGCCGACGACGACCACGTAGTCGAAGGATTCGGCGTTCTCGAAGGTTTCCCACGGCGTGATCTGGATGCCGCAACTCGCGCGCACCGGCGCCAGCGTTTCGCCAATCACGCTCCACGAGCAGCGCACGGGCTTGCTGAAGTCGCCTTCGTCGGCCGAGAGTCGCAACAGGTCGACGAAGCCCGCGAACGCCGTCAGTGTGAAGTTCGGCAACAGGATGATGCCGAAGCGAATGCGTTCTTTCGATTTGCCGTCGATGGATTGGGGAGGAAGCGGTTCAGCGGGATTCATGCACGCAGCCAGTGAGAAGGGTCGCGACAAGCATATCACTCGCGTTCGCGGCGGGATTGCGCGTCGCCTGAATAATCCCGGACGGCGCGCGCGATTTGCGGAAACGGCTAAAAGTAAGGTGTTGTCGCTCAAATCGATTTGGCTTTATCTTTTTCACGGGAATTAAATCGGCGCGCCGGGTTTTTCCGGCTGAGCCGTTTTAATGGCTGGAATAAATTTCATATCGACCCACAGCCTGGAACCACTATTCGGATAACGCCGGACGGATCGCACAACGACGGCAATCTTCATTATCATTCCGGCGCTTTAATAAAAATCCTGAACAACGGGATAATCAACCGAAGAGAGGCCGGTTTTGAGAGATCAAATAGAACTTGAAGAAAATGAAATCCAGATGCTTTGTGAGCGCGTGAAGGCGATTATCATGGCCCACTCGGCACCGATTAACCGTTTGTCCCGCGATATCGAGAATGCGCGTCAATTCGACGTCCAGTCCGGGCCGACTACCGCTCAATTCGAATTGCTGTGCGCAGCGCCGGCGTTCGTGCCGGTGTCAGCACACATCGTCGAATTATTCGTGCGCAGTTTTGGGCGCGGGCTGTTCGCCCGGCCGTACAGCTTCCTGCTGCTTGCACTGGCCGCCACCGGCCCGGTTGCGGCAGCCGAAACACTGGTGCTGCACGCATCACCCGCTTACGAGCACGATCCGATGCGCGCGTTGATCGGCGGACTGGAGGGAATCTTCGCGACCTATCCGGAGGCGCTGTCGATTCCCGCGCGCGGACTTCTCGCTCCGTTCATGCTCAAGCCGCCACGGCAGCCCGGCTGGCGATGATCGTCGGGCGCGCCTGAAGCGCCTTCGCCTTTCCCGGTCGTGGAACCGCATGCCGCCGGACTCCCCGGCGCTTGCTTACTTTCGCGAAAACGTCAAAAGCCACCGTAAATTCGTCACCGACCGCCGCCTGACGCCGCTATCCCATTCGCATGCCGTTTTTGTTCTATCGGCCAGATTATGGGTTTGGTCCAATGAGTCCGTACCAAAACCACAACGCATCGCAACCGACAAGGCAAGCCATGAACGTAAGCGTCTTCGATCTGTTCAAGGTCGGCATCGGTCCGTCGAGTTCGCACACCGTCGGTCCGATGATCGCGGCGTGCCGCTTCGCATCGCACATCGAGGACGCCAACCTGCTCGCGTTCGTGCGCGGCGTCCGGGTCGACCTGTTCGGCTCGCTCGGCGCCACCGGCAAGGGCCACGGCACCGACAAGGCCGTGCTGCTCGGCCTCGAAGGCAACCTGCCGGACCTCATCGATCCCGACCAGATCGAACCGCGCCTGAAAGCGATCCGCGCAACAAAGCAGCTCGAGTTGCTCGGCAAGCACGTCGTGCGATTCGACGAGCGCGAGCATCTCGGCTTCTTTCGCAAGCTGATGCCGGGCGCGCCGGGGTCGAGCATCGTGCATCCGAACGGAATGCGCTTTCAGGCCTTCGATGAAAACGGCCAGTTGCTTGTCGAGAAGGAGTATTACTCGGTCGGCGGCGGCTTCGTGATCAATCGCGAAGGCGATCGCGTGAACGGATTGCGCGCGGCCGCTGAAGCGCCGCATCCGTTTCGCACCGGCGACGACCTGATGCGCGTCTGCCGCGAAACGGGCCTTTCGATTGCGCAGGTCACGATGAAGAACGAATGCGCGTCGCGCACGGAACAGGAAGTGCGCGACGGCATGCTAGCGATCTGGCGGACGATGTCCGCGTGCGTCGAGCGCGGATGCAAGACGCACGGCGAGTTGCCCGGCCCGATGCACGTGAAGCGCCGCGCGGCCGATCTGTGCGCGCAACTGCGTTTGCATTCGGCAGAGTCGCTGCGCGATCCGCTTTCGATGCTCGACTGGGTCAATCTCTACGCGATGGCCGTCAACGAGGAAAACGCGGCGGGCGGGCGTGTCGTCACGGCGCCGACCAATGGAGCTGCCGGCGTGATCCCGGCGGTGCTTCACTACTACGTGAAGTTCATGCACAACGCGAACGACGACGGCATCGTCACGTTCCTGCTGACGGCGGCGGCGATCGGCATCATCTACAAGGAGACGGCATCGATCTCGGGCGCCGAAGTCGGCTGCCAGGGCGAGGTCGGTGTCGCGTGCTCGATGGCGGCCGCCGCGCTCGCCGCCGTGATGGGCGGCACGCCGACGCAAGTCGAGAACGCCGCCGAGATCGGCATGGAGCACAACCTCGGCATGACCTGCGATCCGGTGGGCGGCCTCGTGCAGATTCCCTGCATCGAACGCAACGCGATGGGCGCGATCAAGGCGCTGAACGCCGCGCGCATGGCGATGAAGGGCGACGGCCAGCACTACGTCTCGCTCGACAACGTAATCAAGACGATGCGCGAAACCGGCGCGGACATGAAGACGAAATACAAGGAGACGTCGCGCGGTGGTCTCGCCGTGAACGTCATCGAGTGCTGAACCACGCCACGAATTTCACGAAAGCCACGAAAGCCACGAACGCCACGAAGGAAAAGGAAACACCATGAGCCGCTATTCGATATTCAGCCTGTTGCGCAACGGGATGTCGTATCACGAGAACTGGGAGCGCCAGTGGAAGAGCCCGGAGCCCAAGCGTGAATACGACGTCGTGATCGTCGGCGGGGGCGGGCACGGTCTCGCGACCGCGTACTACCTCGCGAAGGAGCACGGCGTGCGCAACATCGCGGTGCTGGAGAAGGGCTGGATCGGCGGCGGCAATACGGCGCGCAATACGACCATCGTGCGTTCGAACTATCTGTGGGACGAGTCGGCCGCGTTGTACGAGAAGGCGATGAAGCTGTGGGAAGGGCTTTCGCAGGATCTCAACTACAACGTGATGTTCAGCCAGCGCGGCGTGATGAACCTCGCGCATACGCTGCAGGACGTGCGTGATACCGAGCGTCGCGTGAATGCGAACCGGCTCAACGGCGTCGATGCGGAATTCCTCACGCCCGCGCAGATCAAGGAACTCGAGCCGACCATCAACCTCAACAGCCGCTATCCGGTGCTGGGGGCCTCGATCCAGCGTCGCGGCGGCGTTGCGCGTCACGATGCGGTGGCCTGGGGATTTGCGCGCGGCGCGGACCAGGCGGGCGTCGATATCGTGCAGAACTGCCAGGTCACCGGCATTCGCCGCGACGGCAGCCAGGTGACCGGCGTCGATACGACGAAGGGTTTCATCAAGGCAAAGAAGGTCGCGATCGTGGCGGCGGGCAATACATCGACGCTCGCCGACATGGCGGGCATCCGCCTGCCGCTCGAAAGCCATCCGTTGCAGGCGCTGGTGTCCGAACCGATCAAGCCGGTCGTCAACACGGTGGTGATGTCGAACGCGGTGCACGCGTACATCAGCCAGTCCGACAAGGGCGATCTCGTGATCGGCGCGGGCGTCGATCAGTACACGGGGTTCGGCCAGCGTGGCAGTTTTCACATCATCGAAGGCACGCTCGAAGCCATCGTCGAAATGTTCCCGGTGTTCTCGCGGGTGCGGATGAACCGGCAGTGGGGCGGCATCGTGGACGTGTCGCCGGATGCGTGCCCGATCATCAGCAAGACCGACGTGAAGGGCCTTTACTTCAATTGCGGCTGGGGCACGGGCGGCTTCAAGGCGACGCCGGGATCGGGCTGGGCTTATGCGCACACCATCGCGCACGACGAGCCGCATGCGCTCAACGCGCCGTTCTCGCTGGATCGCTTTTATACCGGTCATCTGATCGACGAGCACGGCGCCGCCGCCGTCGCGCACTAACGCCACGCATGGGACCAGAGTAAGGCGCATGGGACCAGAGTAAGCGCTTAAGCGCTAACTCTGGTCGACAGCGCCATCTCTGGTCGACAGGAGAAAACAAATGTTACTGATCGAATGCCCCTGGTGCGGACCGCGCGCCGAAAGCGAATTTTCATGCGGTGGCGAAGCGGACATCGCTCGTCCCCTCGACACCGAGAAGCTCACCGACAAGGAATGGGGCGACTACCTCTTCATGCGCAAGAATCCGCGCGGCGTGCATCGCGAGCAATGGATGCACACGCAAGGTTGCCGCCGCTGGTTCAAGGCGCAACGCGACACGGTGAGCTACGAGATTCAGGGCTACGAGACGTTCGACCGTCCGCTGGCCGTCACGGATAGCAACGAGGGCACGACGAAATGAGCCAGAAAGACCGACTCGCCACGGGCGGGCGCATCAACCGCGCGATTGCCCTGACCTTCACGTTCAACGGCCGCACGTATCAGGGCCATCAGGGCGACACGCTCGCCTCCGCGCTGCTCGCGAACGGCCAGCACTTCGTCGCGCGCAGCTGGAAGTATCACCGGCCGCGCGGCATCGTGACGGCGGGTGTCGAAGAGCCGAATGCAGTCGTGCAGCTCGAAACCGGCGCGTACACGGTGCCGAATGCGCGCGCGACGGAAGTCGAGCTGTATCAGGGACTCGTCGCCACGAGCGTGAACGCGAAGCCGAACATCGAGAACGATCGCATGGCGATCAACCAGAAGTTCGCGCGCTTCATTCCTGCGGGCTTCTACTACAAGACGTTCATGTGGCCGCGCAAGTTCTGGCCGAAGTACGAGGAAGTGATCCGCGATGCAGCGGGTCTCGGCAAGGCGCCCGAGCATCTCGACGCCGATCGCTACGACAAGTGCTTCGCGCATTGCGACGTGCTGGTGGTCGGCGGCGGGCCTTCGGGTCTGGCGGCGGCGCATGCGGCGGGCCTGTCGGGCGCGCGCGTGATCCTCGTCGACGATCAGCCGGAACTCGGTGGCTCGCTCCTGTCGTGCCGCGCGGAAATCGACGGCAAGCCGGCGTTGCAATGGGTGCAGAAGATCGAAGCCGAACTGCGCAAGATGCCGGAAGTGAAGATCCTTTCGCGCAGCAACGCGTTCGGTTATCAGGACCACAACCTCGTCACGATCACGCAGAAGCTGACCGAGCATCTGCCTGTGTCGATGCGCAAGGGGACGCGCGAACTGCTGTGGAAGGTGCGCGCGAAACGCGTGATTCTCGCGACCGGCGCGCACGAGCGCCCCATCGTGTTCGGCAACAACGATCTGCCGGGCGTGATGCTGGCGTCGGCGGTGTCGACTTATCTGCATCGCTATGCGGTGCTGCCGGGGCGCAATGCCGTCGTGTTCACGAACAACGACGATGGCTATCAGTGCGCGCTTGACCTCAAGGCCTCGGGCGCCCAAGTGACCGTCATCGATCCGCGCGCGGGCCAATCGAAGGGCACGTTGCCCGCGCTTGCACGGCGTCACGGCGTGAAGGTGATGAACGGCGCGGTCGTGACGGCAGCGCACGGCAAGACGCGCGTGGCGTCGGTTGAAGTGGCCGCGTATGCGGACGGGCAGGTCGGCGCGAAGCAAGCGGACGTGGCGTGCGATCTCGTCGCGATGTCGGGCGGCTGGAGCCCGGTGTTGCATCTGTTCGCGCAGTCGGGCGGCAAGGCGCACTGGCACGACGAGAAAGCGTGCTTCGTACCCGGCAAGGCGATGCAGGCGGAAAGCAGCGTCGGCGCGTGCGCCGGTGAATTCACGCTGGCGCGCGGCATTCGCTTCGCGGTCGACGCGGGTGTCGACGCGGCGCGCGCGGCGGGCTTCATCGTCGCGCGTCCGAATCCGGTGCAGGTGGCCGAGATCACCGAAGCACCGATGCAACCCCTGTGGCTCGTCGGCGGACGCGAACTGGCGACGCGCGGTCCGAAGCAGTTCATCGACTTCCAGAACGACGTCTCGGCGGCGGATATCTTCCTCGCGGCGCGTGAGGGCTTCGAATCCGTCGAGCACGTGAAGCGCTACACCGCGATGGGCTTTGGCACCGACCAAGGAAAGCTCGGCAACATCAACGGCATGGCGATTCTCGCGCAGGCGCTCGGCAAGACGATTCCCGAGACCGGCACGACCACGTTCCGCCCGAACTACACGCCGGTCACGTTCGGCACGTTCGCGGGCCGCGAACTCGGCGAGTTCCTCGACCCGGTGCGCAAGACGGCGGTGCACGAATGGCACGTCGAGAACGGCGCGGCATTCGAGGATGTCGGCAACTGGAAACGTCCGTGGTACTACCCGAAGGGAGGCGAGGACCTGCACGCGGCAGTCGCGCGCGAATCGCTCGCGGTGCGCCAGAGCGTCGGCATTCTCGATGCCTCGACGCTCGGCAAGATCGACATCCAGGGCCCCGACTCGGCGAAGCTGCTGAACTGGGTCTACACGAACCCGTGGAGCAAGCTGGAAGTCGGCAAGTGCCGCTATGGCCTGATGCTCGATGAGAACGGCATGATCTTCGACGACGGCGTGACCGTCCGCCTCGCCGACCAGCATTACATGATGACGACGACCACCGGCGGCGCGGCGCGCGTGCTGACGTGGCTCGAACGCTGGCTGCAGACGGAGTGGCCCGACATGCGCGTGCGGCTTGCTTCGGTGACGGATCACTGGGCGACGTTCGCTGTGGTCGGCCCAAACAGCCGCAAGGTATTGCAGAAGGTTTGTCAGGACATCGACTTCGCGAACGCCGCATTCCCGTTCATGAGTTATCGCGAAGGCACGGTGGCGGGCGCCGCATCGCGCGTGATGCGCATCAGCTTCTCGGGCGAACTCGCCTACGAAGTGAACGTGCCGGCGAATGTCGGACGCGCGGTGTGGGAAGCGCTGATGGTGGCCGGCGCCGAGTTCGACATCACGCCGTACGGCACGGAAACGATGCACGTGCTGCGCGCGGAGAAGGGCTACATCATCGTGGGCCAGGACACGGACGGCTCGATGACGCCCTACGACCTCGGCATGGGCGGACTCGTCGCGAAGTCGAAGGACTTTCTCGGCAAGCGCTCGCTCACGCGCTCGGACACGGCGAAGGCGGGACGCAAGCAGCTCGTCGGCCTGCTTTCCGACGATCCGTCGATCATCCTTCCCGAGGGCGCGCAGATCTGCGCGGGACCCGTGCAGGGCGACACCGCGCCGATGCTCGGTCACGTCACGTCGAGTTACTACAGTCCCATTTTGAAGCGTTCGATTGCGATGGCCGTGGTGAAGGGCGGCCTCGACAAGATCGGCGAATCGGTCACGATCCCGCTCGCGGGCGGCAAGCAGGTCGCGGCAAAAATCACCAGCTCGGTGTTCTACGACAGCGAAGGAGCACGTCAACATGTGGAATGAAACTAGAGGTACGTCGTCGATCGTGGATCGCGCCATCGTCGGGCAGGCGGGTGTGTGGCAGGAGTCGCCGCTGGTGGGCGTGGACGGGCTGCTGAAGAAGCATCAGGCAACGTCGTCGAAAGCGTTTCGAATGACGGAGCGGCCGTTCCTCGAACTCGTGAACGTGCGCGGCGATACGCGCGACGCCGCGTTCGTGCGTGCGGTTGAGGCCGTGATCGGCTGCCGGCCGCCCGAGAAGCCGAACACGACGGCGCAGGGCAACGGCTACGACATGTTGTGGCTCGGCCCTGACGAATGGCTCGTGCGTTCGGCCACCGCGCACGACGCCGCGCAAACGGCGCCGCTGCAGGCGAAGCTGATCGCCGCGTTCAAGGGTGTGTTCGCGTCGGCGGTGGATATCGGCAGCGGCTATACGGTGCTCGAGATCAGCGGCACGCGCACGCGCGAAGTGCTGTCGCGCGGCTGCCCGCTCGACCTGCATCCGAAGCTGTTCGGCAAGGGTCAATGCGCGCAGAGCCATTACTTCAAGTCGTCGCTGACGCTCTTGCCCATTGGCGACGACAGCTTCGAACTCGTCGTGCGCCGCAGCTTCGCCGACTACTTCGTGAAGATGATGCTCGATGCGGCCGAGCCGCTGATGTCGTGAAGCCGTTCGAACCGTTGTCTCCCGGAGGACGCGGCTGGCGCATCGTGGTCGATGAGCTGGTCGTGGCGACGCGCATTGGCCTGCATGCGCATGAATATCGTGCGCCGCAGCCGGTCGCGATCGATGCGAGCCTGATGTATCGCGGCGTGCCGGGCGAGGCGAGCGCGCATGAGCTGGTCGACTATGAAGCCTGGTGCGAGCGCGTGACTTCGTTTCTTGAGGCGAAGCCGCATACGCGTTTGCTTGAAGTGCTTGCGGTTGAAATCGCGGCGCTCTCGTTCGATGAATGGCCGGCGCTCGATGCCGTTACGCTGCTGCTTTACAAGCCGAAGATTCGCGAGGGCACGCGGCGGGTCGGGATTGAACTGGACTGGCGCCGGGCCGATTATGATGCATGGCGCATGCGTGCTGATACACATCATGCCGTCGGCGCGTGTTGAGACGTTGCGGCTTTCCGAACTCGCGTGCAAGGAACGCGCTGCGCATGCGGCCGTTGCGTTGCTCGATCAAAGCATTGCGCTGCGGCATCGGCGTATTGCGTTGATTCGTTATCTGCATGCGCAATATCTCGAGGCGCCGCTTCAGGCGCGGCATCATGAGTATGTCGAGAGGATCGCGGCGCGGTTGAGTGGGGAGGCGCTGGCGAGAGTGGCGGAGGCCGCGCGGACTCGGCGCGGGGGTGGGGTTGTTGTTTACACCGCTTGATGTTTATGCGCTTCCATGGAACTTGTTTTCTTAGTGGTTTATTCGCGCTGCCCCGGGTGATCGCTAGCGCTTGGGGTCGAGGTTCGGGTCGGGCTTCAACCGTTTGATGTGCTTGGGCTTCTAGGGAACTTGTTTTGATTTTGGTTTATTTGCTCTGCCCCTGTCCGGGGCGGGACTCACTTTCTTTGCTGCTGCAAAGAAAGTAAGCAAAGAAAGCAGCTTCCCACCGCCAATGCTTGCCAGTTGCCTCCAGACCGTTATGTCGGAGTGGTCCAACCGGGGGAGTGTCGTTAGCGGGGTTTTTGCGTTGTTGGCATGTAGAGACGGCGCGCACGTCGCACCGCTTTCGGGAGTGGACCAGCAGTCATTCATCCGTCCTGGCACTTCGTGCCCGACGCCAGGTTCGCTAAGCGGTGAATTGAAGCTTGCAGCAAGCACGAACGAGCGATGTGGCGATGGGTTTCAGTTTTGCCTGACGGGTGAGCGCGTAGCGCGAGGCTGGATGAATGACTGCTGGTCCACTTTGTATAGCGGTGCGATGCCCGTACCTCTTCTACATGCCAACAACGATGAAACCCCGCTGACGACACTCCCCCGGTTGGACCACTCCGAGAGAACGGGCTAGCGGGGCATGGCAAGCATTGGCGGTGGGAAGCTGCTTTCTTTGCTTACTTTCTTTGCAGCAGCAAAGAAAGTGAGTCCCGCCCCGGACAGGGGCAGAGCAAATAAACCAAAAACAAAGCAAGTTCCATAGAAGCGCAAAAACATCAAACGGTGTACACAACACCCCACCCCACCCAAGCGCCAGCGAAAACCTCAAGCCACCATAACCGGCAACGAAACCAACGAAGGCGCTTGCTTCCTGCGCTCGCGCGTCGGCGCGGTCCCGAACGCATCGCGATAGCTCTTGGAAAAATGGCAAGCCGACTGAAACCCGCAAGCCATTGTGATATGCATGATCGACATATCGGTTTGCAGCAGCAATTCCCGCGCGCGCCGCAACCGCAAGGTCAGATAGTAATGCGTCGGCGTCATGCCAAGATGCTCGCGAAAGAGCCGCTGCAATTGTCGCTGTGACATCCCGGCGAGCCGCGCAAGTTCTTCCCGCGACAAAGGCTCCTCGATATTGTTTTCCATCAGCGAGATCACCTCGAAGAGCGACTTGTTCGCCGACCCCAAACGCGCGACGAGCGGCATCCGCTGCTGCGCATTCGTATCGCGAACATGCTCGACGATGAACTGCTCCGCAATCTGCGTGACGCGTGCCGTTCCCACGCGCGCGGCAATGAGATTCAACATCATGTCGAGCGGCGCGACGCCCCCCGTGCACGTCACACGATCACGATCGACGACAAACAGCTCCTTCAGAAAGCGCGTGTCAGGAAACTCCTCCTTGAGCGCCGACATGTTCTCCCAATGGATCGCGCAAGCGTAGCCCGCGAGCAAACCGGCGCGCGCGAGCGCATAGGTTCCGGTGCACAGGCTGCCAAGCACACTGCCGAGTCGCGCGAAGCGGCGCAGCGCTACCAGATGCTCAGGCTTGGTCTCGCGCTGCACGTCGATGCCGCCCACCACGAACACGATATCCGGCTGCCCGACACATTCGACCGGCCCCGTATCGACGGATAAACCATTGCTCGCCGTGACGGGCCCGCCATCGGGGCTGACGATCGACCAGCGATACAGCGGCTGCCCCGTCAGATAGTTCGCCATGCGCAGCACTTCGATTGCGTTGGAGAACGCGATCATCGTGAAGTTGGGAAGCGGCATGAATGCGAAATGCGACAGCGACGCCGTGCGATCGGGGGACATGAGAGCCGTGATTCCTTCGAATCTATATCTTTGGTTTGACGCCGTCGTGGGGAGTGCGGCTTATCCATTTTGATTACTTGTGCAACTACCATGCCATAAGGCTAAACCCTGACGCTCACTCAGCCTGCGCTTGGCTTTCGAGCCACTTCGCACGGCATCCGGGCATCAAACGCACGCTCCACGGGCATCGGCGCTCCGCTGCAGTGCAGCACGCGCGTCCAATACCTCAAATCGCACCGGGCCACTTGTCGAAAAAGGACGCGCATGTCGGAAAAGACCAAGAACGCGTCTGAATTCATAAATTGACACGAGGGACACAAGTCAAGAATAGACCCATCGAAGCGCGGTATCGAACGGCCTTCAAAGCCACGCCCGGCGCCTCGGAAACGATCCATTTCCCTGACCCACGGACCTCCCCCATGTCGAATCCGAATCCTTTCTTTGAAGAGTCGCTCGCGACGCGCGACGCCGCCGTGCGCGGCGCCGTGCTGAAGGAACTCGAGCGCCAGCAGTCGCAAGTCGAATTGATCGCGTCGGAAAACATCGTGTCGCGCGCGGTGCTCGAGGCGCAGGGTTCGGTGCTGACCAACAAGTATGCGGAAGGCTATCCGGGCAAGCGCTATTACGGCGGCTGCGAATTCGCCGACGAAATCGAAACGCTCGCCATCGATCGCATCAAGCAGCTCTTCAACGCCGGTTTCGCGAACGTGCAGCCGCATTCCGGCGCGCAAGCGAACGGCGCGGTGATGCTCGCGCTGGCGAAGCCGGGCGATACGGTGCTCGGCATGTCGCTCGATGCCGGCGGTCATCTCACGCACGGCGCCAAGCCCGCGCTCTCGGGAAAGTGGTTCAACGCGGTGCAGTATGGCGTGAACCGGGACACGCTGCTGATCGACTACGACCAGATCGAGGAACTGGCGCAACAGCACAAGCCGACTCTGCTGATCGCGGGTTTCTCCGCTTATCCGCGCAAGCTCGACTTTGCGCGCCTGCGTGCCATCGCCGATAACGCCGGCGCGAAACTGATGGTCGATATGGCGCACATCGCCGGCATCATCGCCGCGGGCCGTCATCAGAATCCGGTCGATCATGCGCACGTCGTGACCTCGACGACGCACAAGACGCTGCGCGGCCCGCGCGGCGGTTTCGTGCTGACCAACGACGAAGACATCGCGAAGAAGATCAACTCGGCCGTGTTCCCCGGTCTTCAGGGCGGCCCGCTGATGCATGTGATCGCCGGCAAGGCCGTTGCATTTGGCGAAGCGCTGCGACCGGGCTTCAAGACCTATATCGACAACGTGCTCGCCAACGCGCAGGCGCTCGGCGAAGTGCTGAAGCAAGGCGGCGTCGATCTCGTGACGGGCGGCACCGACAACCATCTGCTGCTCGTCGATCTTCGTCCGAAGGGTCTCAAGGGAAACCAGGTCGAGCAGGCGCTGGAACGCGCGGGCATCACGTGCAACAAGAATGGCATCCCGTTCGATACCGAGAAGCCGACGGTCACCTCCGGCATTCGCTTGGGAACTCCGGCCGGCACGACGCGCGGCTTCGGCGTGAACGAGTTCCGCGACATCGGGCGCCTGATCGTCGAAGTGTTCGACGCATTGCGCGACCACCCGGAAGGCCATGCCGCCACCGAACAACGCGTGCGCCGCGAGATCTTCGCGCTTTGCGAACGCTTCCCCATCTACTGAGAGTCCTGGAGCAAGAGATGAGCAACCTGCACGAAAACAGCATCATCATCGACGGCCTGAACATTTCGAAGTTCGAGCGCTCCGTATTCGAGGACATGCGCAAGGGCGGCGTGACGGCGGTGAACTGCACGGTATCGGTCTGGGAGAGCTTCCAGAAGACTGTCCACAACATCGCGGAAATGAAGCAGCAGATCCGCGAATACAGCGAGATCCTGACGCTCGTGCGCACGACCGACGACATCCTGCGCGCAAAGAAAGAGAACAAGACCGGCATCATCTTCGGCTTCCAGAACGCCCATGCGTTCGAGGACAACCTCGGCTATATCGAGGCGTTCAAGGACCTGGGCGTGAACGTGGTCCAGCTTTGCTACAACACGCAGAACCTGGTCGGCACCGGCTGCTATGAACGCGACGGCGGACTGTCGGGCTATGGACGCGAAGTCATCCAGGAGATGAACCGCGTCGGCATCATGGTCGATCTCTCGCATGTGGGCGGCAACACGTCGTCGGAAGCGATCGCTGCATCGAAGAAGCCGGTTTGCTATTCCCACTGCTGTCCTTCGGGCCTGAAGGAACATCCGCGCAACAAGACCGACGAGCAATTGAAAGAGATCGCCGATGCGGGCGGGTTCGTCGGCGTGACGATGTTTGCGCCGTTCTTGAAGCGCGGTGCGGACGCCACGGTCGAGGACTACCTCGAAGCGATCGAGTATGTGGTGGACCTGATCGGTGAAGACCAGGTCGGCATCGGCACCGATTTCACGCAAGGCTACAGCACCGAATTCTTCGACTGGATCACCCACGACAAGGGCCGTTATCGCCAGTTGACGAACTTCGGCAAGGTCGTGAATCCGGAAGGTATCCGCACGATCGGCGAGTTCCCGAATCTGACTGCTGCGATGGAGCGCGCCGGCTGGAGCGAGACGCGCATCAAGAAGATCATGGGCGAGAACTGGGTGCGCGTATTCGGCGAAGTCTGGAACGTCTGAACTCTTCCATAAAAATACGGAGCCTCCACGATGCAACCCCAACTGCCTATCGACGTCGATCCCAGCACCGGCGTATGGACCACCGACGCGCTGCCGATGCTCTACGTCCCGCGTCATTTCTTCACGAACAACCACACGGCGGTCGAGGAAGCGCTCGGCCGCGATGTCTACGCCGAGATTCTCTACAAGGCCGGCTACAAGTCGGCGTACCACTGGTGCGACAAGGAAGCGAAGCAGCATGGCCTCGCCGGCATGGCCGTTTTCGAGCACTACCTGAAGCGCCTTTCGCAACGCGGCTGGGGCATCTTCACGATCACCGAATCCGATCCTTCGACGTCGCACGCGCGCATCGAACTGCACCATTCGTCGTTCGTGCTCGCGCAGCCGGGCAAAGAGGGCAAACTCTGCTACATGTTCGCCGGCTGGTTCGCGGGCGCGATGGACTGGGTCAACGACACGGCGCCGCCCGAAGCGAAGCAAGGCCCGCGCTCGCATTCCATCGAAACGCAGTGCGCCGCTGAAGGCCATGACCACTGCGTGTTCGAAGTGTCGCCGCTCGCGTCTTAACAGCACGTCAAGCCATTCAATCCGAGGTCGATCGCGATGCGTTACCCCAACCTTTTCAAACCTCTCACGCTGAACAAGCTGACCTTGCGCAACCGCATCGTCAGCACCGCGCACGCGGAGGTGTATGCGGAGCCGGGCGGCCTGCCGGGCGACCGCTATATCCGTTACTACGAAGAGAAGGCGAAGGGCGGCGTCGGCCTCGCCGTGTGCGGCGGGTCGAGCCCGGTGTCGATCGACAGTCCGCAAGGCTGGTGGAAGTCGGTGAATCTCTCGACCGACAAGATCATCGATCCGCTGTCGCGTCTTGCCGAAGCGATGCATCGCCACGGCGCGAAGATCATGATCCAGGCGACGCATATGGGCCGCCGTTCCGCGTGGCACGGCGAGAGCTGGCCGCACCTGATGTCGCCGTCGGGTGTGCGCGAGCCGGTGCATCGCGGCAATGCGAAGATCATCGAAGTGGAAGAGATCCGCCGCATCATCGCCGACTTCGCGGCTGCCGCGAAACGCGTGAAAGATGCAGGCATGGACGGCGTCGAGATTTCAGCGGCGCACCAGCATCTGATCGACCAGTTCTGGAGCCCGCGCACGAACTTCCGCACCGACGAATGGGGTGGCTCGCTCGAAAACCGGCTTCGCTTCGGCACTGAAGTGCTGAACGCCGTGCGTGAAGCGGTGGGCGCGGACTTCTGCGTCGGCCTGCGCATGTGCGGCGACGAATTCCATGAAGACGGCCTCGATCACGAGCAACTGAAGGAGATTGCGCAGGCGATGTCGGAGTCGGGGCTGATCGATTACGTCGGCGTGATCGGTTCGGGCGCGGACACGCACAACACGCTCGCCAACTGCATGCCGCCGATGGCGCTGCCGCCCGAGCCGTTCGTGCATCTTGCAGCCGGCATCAAGTCAGTGGTGAAGCTGCCGGTGATGCACGCGCAAAGCATTCGCGACGCGGGGCAGGCTGAGCGTTTGCTCGCGAGCGGCATGATCGATCTGGTCGGCATGACGCGCGCGCAGATCGCCGATCCGCACATGGTCATCAAGATTCGCGACGGACGCGAGGACGAGATCAAGCAGTGTGTCGGCGCGAACTATTGCATCGACCGGCAGTACAACGGGCTCGACGTGCTGTGCGTGCAGAACGCCGCGACCTCGCGTGAAGAGACGATGCCGCATGTGATCGAAAAGACGCGCGGGCCGAAGCGCAAGGTGGTCGTGGTCGGCGCGGGCCCGGCAGGTCTCGAAGCGGCGCGCGTGGCGAAGTCGCGCGGTCACGATGTCGTGCTGTTCGAGAAGAACGATTACGTCGGCGGGCAGATCATGCTGGCCGCCAAGGCGCCGCAGCGCGAGCAGATGGCCGGTATCGTGCGCTGGTTCGACATGGAGACGAAGCGCCTCGGCGTGGACCGGCGCCTCGGTGTCGCCGCCGACGACAAGACCATCATGGCCGAGAAGCCCGACATCATCGTGCTCGCGACCGGTGGTTCGGCGTTCACGTCGCAAGTGCCGGCGTGGGGCGTCGATCAGGGGCTCGCCGTGAGTGCGTGGGATGTCCTGTCGGGCAAGGTCGAACCGGGCAAGAACGTGCTGGTCTACGACGGCGTCAGCACGCACGCTGGCGCGGGCGTCGCGGATTTCATGGCGAGCCGTGGTTCGAATGTCGAGATCGTGACGCCGGACGTGAAGGTCGCGGACGATGTCGGCGGCACGACTTTCCCGATCTTCTATCGGCGCCTCTATGCGCAGGGCGTGATTCATACGCCGAATTACTGGCTCGACAAGGTGTACGAGGAAGACGGCAAGAAGATCGCCGTGATCCGCAACGAGTACACGGAGGAGCAGGAAGAGCGCGCGGTCGACCAGGTGGTGATCGAGAACGGCAGCACGCCGAATGACGAGCTGTACTGGAAGCTGAAGGGCGAGTCGGTCAATCGCGGACAAGTCGACGTGCACAAGCTGTTTGCTTCCGAGCCGCAGCCGTCGCTGAGTGAAACGCTCGGCAATGGCCGCTTCCTCCTTTTCCGCGTGGGCGATTGCATCTCGATGCACAACATCCACGGCGCGATCTACGACGCGCTGCGTCTTTGCAAGGACTTTTGACGATGAGCCCCGTGTTTGTCATCACCGTCTTGCTGTGGGTATCGGTGGCCGGACTCGCCTTTGCGGTCGCGAAGCGGGCGGCGTATTGGCGCGAAGGACGGGCCACCGCCGCGGGCGCCTACGGCTGGGCCAACCTGCTGTCGATCCCGAAGCGCTATTTTGTCGACCTGCATCATGTGGTTGCGCGCGATCCGTATATCGCGAAGACGCACGTCGCCACGGCGGGCGGCGCGATCCTCGCGATGGCGCTCGTGTTCGTCAACTACGGCCTCGCGATCTACTCGCCGTGGCTCGACAAGCTGATCTTTCTCGCTGCCTTGATCATGCTCGTCGGCGCGGTGTTCGTCTGGCGCCGCCGGCATGGTGCGAAGGCCGTGCCCGCGCGGCTCTCGCGCGGCCCGTGGGACAGCCTGCCGCTGTTGCTCGGATCGTTCGCGCTCGGTCTCGCGCTGTTCGTCGCGCTGCCGGCCGGCGCGATGTCGGGTGCGTTCGCCATCATCATCGCGTTGCTGATCGCGGCGGGCGCGTTCACGATGACCTTTGGCGCGGCGCGCGGCGGTCCGATGAAGCACGCGATGGCAGGTCTGCTGCATCTCGCGTTCCATCCGCGTCAGGAGCGCTTCACGGGCAAGAGCCACGAACATGACGTCGTGCCCCCGACGGCGCTCAAGATGCCCGCGCTCGATGCCAAGGAATACGGCGTCGGCAAGCCGGTGGAGTTTCGCTGGAACCAGTTGCTGAGCTTCGATGCCTGCGTCCAGTGCGGCAAGTGCGAAGCGGCCTGTCCGGCGTTCGCGGCGGGCCAGCCGCTCAATCCGAAGAAGCTGATCCAGGATCTCGTGACGGGCATGGTCGGCGGAACGGATGCCGCGTATGCCGGCAGCCCGACGCCTGGAATTCCGCTGGGCAAGCACGGCGGCGCACCGGGCAAGCCGCTGATCTCCAGCCTGATCGAAGCCGATACGCTGTGGTCCTGCACGACTTGCCGCGCCTGCGTGCAGGAGTGCCCGATGCTGATCGAGCACGTCGATGCGATCGTCGACATGCGGCGCAACCAGACGCTCGTCGAAGGCATCGTGCCGGGCAAGGGGCCGATCACGCTGGCGAACCTGCGCGAAACGGGCAGTTCGAATGGCTATGACATCGGCGCGCGCTATGACTGGGCGGTCGATTTGCAAGTGCAGGTGGCGCAGCCGGGAAGGCCGGTCGACGTGCTGTTGATCGCGGGCGAAGGCGCGTTCGACATGCGTTATCAGCGCACGCTCCGCGCATTGGTGAAAGTGCTGAACAAGGCGGGCATCGACTACGCCGTGCTCGGCGGCGTGGAGACGGATACCGGCGACACGGCGCGGCGTCTCGGCGACGAAGCCACGTTCCAGCAACTCGCGAAGCAACTGATCGGCACGCTTTCGCAGTATTCGTTCGGGAAGATCGTCACCGCCGATCCGCACGTAATGCACAGCCTGCGCAACGAGTATCGCGCGCTCGGCGGGTTCTACGAAGTGCAGCATCACACGTCGCTGATCGCCGAGATCGTCGCGAGCGGCAAACTCTCTCCGCGTGCCGCCGCCGCGCTCGCCGAGAAGAAGATCACGTATCACGATCCATGCTATCTGGGCCGCTATAACGGCGAGACCGAAGCACCGCGCCAGTTGCTGAAGACCATCGGCATCAAGGTGATCGAGATGGAACGCAGCGGCATGCGCGGACGCTGCTGCGGCGGTGGCGGCGGCGCGCCGCTTACCGATATCCCCGGCAAACAGCGCATTCCCGATATCCGCATCGCCGATGCGCGTGCGGTGAACGCGGAGATCGTCGCGGTCGGTTGCCCGAATTGCACGGCGATGCTGGAAGGCGTCGTGGGTCCGCGTCCGGAAGTGCTCGACGTGGCCGAACTCGTTGCTGCGGCGCTGGAGTGACGCGATGAACGACAACATCAAACGAATCGATCCGCGCCGGCCATTCACGATCACGTCCGAAGGACTCAGGCGCATCACGCTCGGCGTAACGGGCGGGGGCGGGACGATGGCGTTCGTGGTGGCTGGAGGCCATCGCGAGCACGCGTTGCCGCGCCGCACGACGGCCGCGCCACAACGCACGCTGCTGGTCGCGGCGCACACGGATCGAGGCGCGCTCGATGACCACGCGCGCCAGACGCTCGCCGCCGCCGCGCTGATCGCGGATGCGCAGACCGAAGTCGTGCTGCTCGTCTTCGGCGAATTCAACGACGACGCGGCGGCACTCGGCGCCGACAGGCTGGTCGCACTGCCCGCATTCGACCGGCGCAGCTTCGCGCCGGAAGACGAATTGAACGCGCTCGCGGCCTACGTCGCCGCGTATGCGCCGGCGCACCTCTTCCTGCCCGACAACGCAACTGGCGACGGCGACCTCGGCCGCCGATACGCAGCGCGAGCGAATGCGAGCGTCGCCACCCATGTTGTCGAGATCGATGCGAAGCACGTCTCGGTTCATGTTCAAGGCGGCAAGGCGTACGCAGTGCGCGCCCTGCCCGAAGTGATTCTTCTCGCGCCGAACGCGGTCGATCCGAAGCTGCCGTTCGTGGGCGCGGGCGAGCGTGTCGAGGGCATCGGACTCGCGGCGTCGAAAGGGGCTTACCGCGATCTCGGCATCGAGGAGATCGACGCTGCCCAAGTCGCACTCGAAGAAGCGGATTTCATCGTATCGGCGGGAAATGGTGTCGCCGATGTGGCTTCGTTCGAACGCCTCGCTCAAACACTCGGCGCCGCGATAGGCGCAAGCCGCGTTGCCGTGGACGACGGCAAGTTCGCGCGCGACAAGCAGATCGGCGCAACCGGCAAGACCGTGGATGCGAGCGTCTACATTGCGTTCGGTATCTCGGGCGCGGTGCAGCACTTGCAGGGCATCAAGGATTGCCGGCATGTGATCGCCGTGAACCTCGACGCCAGCGCGCCTATCGCCAAGCGCGCGAACCTGACGATCGTCGCGGACACAGCGGAGACGATCGCGGCATTGACCGACGCGGCGGCCGCCGCGCGCGGTTCGCGCGGCAGAGGCGCTGCGCTGCTGAATTCAGCGCCCGTTGCAGAAGGAGCACTCGCATGAAGATTGCCGTACTCGTTTCCATCGGACGACATCCGGTGAGCGGCACCGCGCGCTACAGCCGCAACGACGCCGCCGCTTTGACGATGGCGCTCGCGATCGCGAAGGAACACCGCGCCACGCTCGACGTGCTGCATGCGGGCGACCCGTCGAATCCGGCGCTGCAGGAATATCTCGCGCTCGGTGCCGCGCGGGTGGAAGTGCTCGACATGGGCGGCAACGGCGGTGGCGACGCGATCGCGGCACTGGCCGCGCGCCTGAAAGGCTACGACCTCGTGCTGTCCGGCACGCGTGCCGAAGGCGCATTCGACAGCGGCATGCTGCCGTATCGTCTCGCCGATGCGCTCGGCATCGCGCTCGTGGGCTCGGCCGTCGACGTCGCGGTAAAGGACGGCGATGTCGAAGTCCGGCAGTTCATGCCAAAGGGAC
The DNA here is from genome assembly GCF_001544535.1 of Caballeronia choica. Classification (GTDB taxonomy): domain Bacteria; phylum Pseudomonadota; class Gammaproteobacteria; order Burkholderiales; family Burkholderiaceae; genus Caballeronia; species Caballeronia choica. The sequence goes on from NZ_FCON02000018.1 coordinate 96,128, forward strand.
TGCGCCGCCGCGTGCAGGCGTCGCTGCCCGCGCTCGTCGCCGTGCATCCGATGGCGAATGCCGCGCCGCGCTACGCCTACGCACGCCTGCGCGAAGGCACGATCGCCCCGGTCGTCACGCGCGCCCCGGCCGATGCGGAAAACCTCCAATGGACCGTGAAGCCCGCGACCGCCAAACCCGTGCGCCTCGCTGCCGCCGAAAAGCGCTCGGGCCACGCGCGCATGCTTTCCGCGACGACGACCGAGAGCCGCGGCGGCAGCGTCGTAATTGAAGGGAGTTCCGTCGAAAAAGCACAAGTGATTCTCGCCTATTTGCGCGAGCATCAACTCATCGACTACTGATTTTTCCGATCGAAAAACCTGCCGGCAAAAGTGCGCGCGCGGGTCACCCAGGCACAACGGAGCACACGATGAAAGTTTCGGCAGACGTTCGCGCGATGGTCGAACGCCGCAAAAAGGGCTACACGCTCGAAGCGCCGTTCTATACGAGCGAGGCAATCCACGCGCTCGATCTCGACGCGATTTTCCGGCAGCACTGGATTCAGGTCGCGGTGGCACCCGACGTGCCCGAACCGGGCGACTACGTGACCGTCGAGATCGGCAACGACTCGATTCTCATCGTGCGCGACGACGACATGCAGATCCGCGCGTTTCACAACGTCTGCCGCCATCGCGGTGCGCGCCTGTGCAACGCCGAAAAAGGGTCGCTTGGCAACATCGTGTGTCCGTATCACAGCTGGACCTACAACCTGAACGGCGACCTGATGTTCGCCGAGCACATGGGCGACCAGTTCGACCGCTGCAAGCACAGCCTCAAGCGCGTTCACGTAGAGAATCTGGCGGGCCTGATCTTCATCTGCCTCGCGGAAAATCCGCCCGCCGATTTCGGCGTGATGCGCGCCGCGATGGAGCCGTACATGCTGCCGCACGGCCTCACCGACTGCAAGATTGCGGCATCGATCGACATCGTGGAGGAAGGCAACTGGAAGCTCACGATGGAGAACAATCGCGAGTGCTATCACTGCGTCGCGAACCATCCCGAACTCACGATTTCCCTCTACGAATACGGCTTCGGCTATCAACGCACGCCCGCCAATGAAGAAGGCATGGCCGCGTTCGAAGAGACGGTCGCGCGCCGCACGGCGCAGTGGGAAGCGATGAACCTGCCGTCGGCGGAAATCGAGCGGCTCGCCGATCTCGTCACCGGCTTTCGCACGCAACGCCTGCCGCTCGACCGCGACGGAGAATCGCAGACGCTCGACGCGAAAGTCGCGTCGAAGAAACTGCTCGGCGGTTTCGAGCAAGCCGATCTCGGCGGGCTGTCGTTCTGGACGCAGCCCAATTCGTGGCATCACTTCATGAGCGATCACATCGTCACGTTCTGCGTGATCCCGCTCGCGGCCGGCAGGACGCTCGTGCGCACGAAGTGGCTCGTGCACAAGGACGCGCGCGAAGGCATCGACTACGACGTGAACAACCTCACCGCCGTATGGCGCGCGACGAACGACCAGGACCGCACGCTCGTCGAGTACTCGCAGCGCGGCGCCACGAGCAGCGCATATCAGCCGGGTCCGTATTCGCCGTTCACCGAAGGTCTCGTCGAAAAATTCTGCGAGTGGTACATCGCACGTCTCGCCGACTACGCCGATACGCCCGACACCCAAGCGACGAACGACGCAGCGCCGGCATCGCACGGCGAGAAAGTCGTGTCCTTCATGCGCTGACGCGCCGCCTGAACCATGAGCGGGAGAGAGAAATGATGCGCGATCAGGCGGTCTTCGAGAGCACGAGCCGTGTCACCCAGCCGCAATTCTGGGGGACGCTGCCCGCGCGCTGGGACAGCGATACCGACGACACGCTCGTCTGCTGTCAGGTGCGGCAGGAAACGCACGACGTGAAGAGCTTTTTCTTTCGCGCGCCGGGCGAACGCGCGTTCGTCTTCGAGCCGGGCCAGTTCATCACGCTGGAACTCGAGATCGACGGCGAGACGATCAACCGCTGCTACACGATCTCCTCGCCGCCGACGCGTCCTCATACCATTTCGATCACCGTCAAGCGCGTGCCGGGCGGCAAGGTGTCGAACTGGCTGCATGACAACCTGCGGCCGGGCTCGAAGGTTCGCGTGCTTGGGCCGTCCGGCGAATTCACCTGCGCGCGCCATCCGGCGCGCAAGTTCCTGTTCCTGTCGGCGGGGTCGGGCGTGACGCCGCTGATGTCGATGAGCCGCGCGCATCACGAACTCGGCGAAGACAGCGACATCATGTTCGTGCACAGCGCCCGCACGCCCGACGACATCATCTTTGCCCGCGAACTCGATCTGATCGCGTCGAACCAGGCGAATTTCCGCACGGCATTCGTGTGCGAACGGGTGGGCGCGCGCACGAACTGGCCGGGCATCACCGGCTTTCTGACCCTGCCGCTGCTCAAGCTGATCGCGCCGGATTTCCTCGAACGCGAGATTTTCACCTGTGGTCCGGCGCCGTACATGAAGGCGGTGCGCGACCTGCTCGACGAAGGCGGGTTCGATCGCAAGCACTATCACGAAGAGAGCTTTTCGTTCGAGACGATTGCCGAAGTCGCCGCGCAACTGACGACCGCTCATGTCGCGGACGCGTTGCAGGGCAACGGTCACATCGAGGAAGCCACGGTCGGTTTCGCGCCCGCGCCGGTCGAGACGAAGTTCAAGGTGAGCTTCGCCAAGAGCAATCGCGAGATCGAATGCGGCGGCGGCCAGCATGTGCTCGACGCCGCGAAGAAAGCCGGCGTGCGGCTTGCCGCATCGTGCACGCAGGGCATGTGCGGCACCTGCAAGGTCAAGCTGGTGTCGGGCGAAGTGGACATGAAGCATGCGGGCGGAATTCGTCAGCGCGAAATCGATCAGGGCATGGTGCTGCTGTGCTGCAGCAAGCCGTTGAGCGATCTCGTCGTCGATAAGTAAGACGAGTGGTCGGGGTCGGAGGTCGCATCCTGACAACTCGATGTCGTAATTCAACGCTACACGCCAATTGTGGCTGGCGATTCTGAGTGCTCAACGGCTTGGACCGCGAAAGGGAGATCGACGATGAGACTGATCAAAAAATTACTGGTGTTGAGCACATTGAGCGCGGCACTGGCTGCAACGAGCGTGGGTGTGTCGGCTGATGCCAAACCGACCATCAAGATCGGCTATGTGGAAGGATGGGACGACAGCGTCGCGACGTCGAACGTGGCGGCGCGCATCATCGAGAAGCGCCTCGGCTATCAGGTGCAACTCGTGCCGGTCGCGGCCGGCGTGATGTGGCAGGGCGTGGCGCGCGGCGACCTCGACGCCACGCTGTCCGCGTGGTTGCCGGTGACGCACGGCGCGTATTGGAACAACTTCAAGGGCAAGGTCGTGGACCTCGGGCCGAATTTCAACGATGCGAAGATTGGGCTGATCGTGCCTGACAACGTCGACGTGAAGAGCCTCGACGATCTGCAGGCCAAGAAGGAGGAGTTCGGCTCGCGCATCGTCGGCATCGATGCGGGCGCGGGCGTCATGCAGAAGGCGAGCGAGGCGATCAAGGCCTACAAGCTCGACTATCAGTTGATGCCGAGTTCGGGCAGCGCGATGACGGCGGAACTGGCGCGCTCGGAAGCGGCGAGCAAGCCGATCATCGTGACGGGCTGGAAGCCGCACTGGATGTTCGCGAAGTACAAGCTCAAGTTCCTCGAAGATCCGAAGAAGGTGTTCGGTGAAGCGGAGCATGTGGACAGCGTGGTGAATCCAGAACTGGAAAAGAAGGCACCGCCGGTGGTGGCGTTCCTGAAGAAGTTCCAGTGGAAGCCGGGCGAGATCGATAGTGTGATGCTTGCAACGCAGAATGGAGAGAAGCCGACCGCCGCGGCCGATGCGTGGATTGGCGCGCATACGGATCGGGTGGATAGCTGGGTTAAATAAGTCGCTGGCGCTTGGGATTGCGGTTGGGGTGTTTACGCCGTTTGATGCGCTTGTGCTTCTATGGAACTTGTTTTGTTTTTGGTTTATTAGCTCTGCCCCTGTCCGGGGCGGGACTCACTTTCTTTGCTGCTGCAAAGAAAGTAAGCAAAGAAAGCAGCTTTCCACCGCCAATCCTTGCCATGCCCCGCTAGCCCGTTCTCTCGGAGTGGTCCAACCGGGGGAGTGTCGTTAGCGGGGTTTCCCCGTTGTTGGCATGTAGAACAGGCACGGGCATCGCACCGCAATACGGAGTGGACCAGCAGTCATACATCCGGCTTCGCGCTACGCACTCACCCGTCAGGCAAAATTGAAACCCGAAACCGTCGCCACATCTACATCCCGCGTTCGTGCTTGCCACATGCTTCAATTCACCGCTTAGCGAACCTGTCGTCGGGCACGAAGTGCCATGACGGATGAATGACTGCTGTTCCCCTCCCTGTAGCGGTGCGATGTGCGCGCCTTTTCTACATGCCAACAACGATGAAACCCCGCTAAGGACACTCCCCCGGTTGGACCACTCCGAGGGCGCGGTCTGGAGGCGCATGGCAAGGATTGGCGGTGGGAAGCTGCTTTCTTTGCTTACTTTCTTTGCAGCAGCAAAGAAAGTGAGTCCCGCCCCGGACAGGGG